>NZ_JBLTWO010000004.1:0-319157 GCF_049889055.1 Rhizorhabdus antheiae
AAGACTTCCTTCCCCCAAGATTGCTCTTCGGGTGATCGAATTATCGATCAGGAAGCTCGGTAGCAGCCGGTAGAACCGCGCCGCCGCCGTCGGTGGAGCGGCTTCTATGGGCGACCCGGTTTCCGGTCAACAACAAAATTACAATTTTTATACAGGGGCAAATCAAGCCTTATTTTCCGGGGTTTCGGCTTCGCTCTTCGGCGCATGACGATCGAATCACTCTCCCGAATCGGCCCTCGAGCGATTCGGGAAAGATCGTCGGCCGGGCACCTTCCGCAGCGGCAAGCAACGGAAACTGCCCGGTTTTTCTATTCAGGCGGTCTGGATATATTCGCGCATGGCAGCAGCCTCGCTCTCGATCTTCTCGATCCGGGCCTTCACCAGGTCGCCGATCGAGACGAACCCCACGAGGACCCCATCGTCGACCACCGGCAGGTGGCGGATCCGCCGCCGGGTCATCATCCCCAGCGCGTGCAGCGGATCGGTCACGCTGGGGACCGTGATCACCGGCGTGGTCATCACATCGCCCACTCGCCGCTCCAGGAAGGCCGCACCCTCGGCGCGTATTCCGTAGATCATGTCCCGTTCGGACATGATGCCGACGACCTGCTCCTGGCCTATCACCGGCACCGCGCCGATACGGCGGTCCGACAGCAGGGCGAGAACGTCCTTCACCTGCATGTCTGCCGTGGCGTGGATGATGCTGTGGTCGCCGTGCCCCTTCAATATGGACGCAATCGTCATATCGGCCTCCTTCCCCTACGCCCGCGACCGACCCATTCGGTCGGGGCCGCATGTGCGGGGCGCGGGTCTCTTGATCCGGGCGCATCTATCCGGAAGCCGCCGGGTCCCTGCAGGCTTGATGATCACATTTTTCAGGACCAAAGAAAAGCCATGTCAGCCCCCCGCAAAGACCCGACCGCCCCCCTTTCCAACCGCCATGCCTGGGCCCGCTTTCGCTGGATCATGCGCTGGGTGAGCGTGACGGCGATCGCTGCCGTTGGCGCGGCCCTCTTCTACCTCTGGGCCGACGGATCGCCCCTGACCGTCGCGGTGATCATCGCTACCTGCGCGGGCGTGTCCTTGTCGGTGCTGGTCGGCGGCGGGCTGATGGCGCTGATCTTCCTGAGCGCGGGCAGCGGCCACGACGCCGAGGTCGGCAAGATCGATGGGCCGACCGAAGACCCGAGCGCGCGCTGGGATCGCCGGGACCGCTGAGCCGGCGGCTGTAGCCAAAACGAAAAAGGGCGGCCCGAAGACCGCCCTTTCCTGTTCGACACGGAACCGAAAGCTCAGACCGCGGCGGCCTCGCCGCGCGGCTTGCGCGTACGGGTAACCCGCGGCTTCGGCGCATCTTCACCGTCGTCGCTCGAGGCGACCGACTGCGACAGCGACGGCGGCAGACGATCGGCGTCCAGCTGCTCGCTCGGCTGCACCTTGGGCGGACGGCCGCGACGGCGCACGGGGCGCTCCTCGCCTTCCTCGGAGGCAAGCGGCGCAGGCGTGGCCTCGGCAACCGGTGCGGCCTCGACTTCATCCTGGCGGCGGGCCTGCTGCTCGCCGTCATAACGGCGCTCGCCGCGCGGCGGACGGCCACGACGCGGACGCCGCTCCCCACCCTCGCCGGCTTCGCCTTCCTCAGCCGAACGCTGCTGCTGGCGCTCGCCATCCTGGTCGTACCGGTTCTGGTCGTAGCGATTCTGCTCGTATCGCTGGCCACCGTCCCGGCGGCGCTGATCGCCTTGCTCGTCGCCGCGCGGCGCCTGGACCTCGTCGCTGCTGACGCGCTCGCCCTCGTCGCCATAGTCCTCGTCGGACTGCATCGAGAAATCGTCGCGGCGCGGACGCGGCTGCTGATCCTCGAAGCGCGAGCGGCTTTCGCTCAGCACCCGGAAATAATGGTCAGCGAACTGGAGATAATATTCGGTGTTGACCCGGTCGCCCTGCATCTGCGCGTCGCGGGCGAGCGCCTTGTACTTTTCGAGCAGCTGGGCGGCATTGCCCCGCGCCCGATTGTCGATGCGATTACCGCGATCCTGGCCCCCATTGCCACCGTTCGGCCGGGGTGCACCCGAACCACCGCCACGACCGCGACGGCGGCCGTTCTGCCGATTGTTTATCAACTTACCGATGTCCTCGTCACTGGTGGTATAGGTTCACCACTCCCACACCGGGACCATCCCGGATTACGTCAGGGGCCATCGTCCCCAAGCTGCATGATGCACGCCGCCCTACGGCGCGGGCCTTTTGGGCACCGCATCCACCGCACGTCATGGTCGCCTGTTGGGGCGCCCCTGCCATTGGGGGTCGTGGCATCGGGCGGGTGCACGCGAACGGACCCTGCCCTTACCGTGGCTTTCGATGTAGGGGCAGGCGCAGCGGATTCCAAGCGGATAATGTGCGCTCTACGACAAAAGGTCAGTGCCGGACGAGGATAGCCCGGTCGCGCCCGCCCAGATCCTGCCGTACCGACGTGCCGAGCCCCTGTACGGCGAAGAGTCCGCACACCGCTGCCGCCTGCGTCCAGCCGATCTCGACCACCGCCCGCCCTTCGGGCGCCAGCAGGCGAGCAATATCGGGGGCCAGCCGGCGATAATCATCGAGTCCGTCAGGACCCGCGAACAGTGCGTCGGCGGGTTCATGCTCGCGAACCTCGGGGGCGAGCGGGGCATCCGACTCTATATAAGGCGGGTTGCACAGAATCAGGTCGAACGGACCGTCGATCCCCCGCCCCCAGTCACCGACACACAGCACCGCCCGCGACGCCAGACCGAGCCTTTCGGCATTGCTTGCGGCGATCGCGAGCGCCTCGTTCGACCGATCGACTCCCACACCGCTGGCATTGGGCCATTCCGCCAGCGCCGCGAGCAGCAGCGCGCCCGAACCGGTACCCAGATCGAGGATCGTCGCGGGCCCTGCCGATCCGAAATGGTCGACCGCCGCTTCGATCAGCGTCTCGCTATCCGGACGGGGAATCAGGACGCCGGGGCCGACCGCCAGCGTGATCGTCCAGAAATCGCGTTCGCCAAGGATATAGGCGACCGGCTCCTGTCCGCGACGGCGATCGAGCAGGGTCTCGAACGCGTCCGGGGAAGGATCGTCGAGCCGGCCGAGCAGCATCGCATCGCGCGCCACGCCCAGCGCCGCCGCCATCAGCAGTTCGGCATCGAGCCGCGCCGAGGCGCTCCAGCCGGACAGTTCGGCCGCAGCGCGCACGAGCGCCGCACGGACCGTCTCAGCCATCGAGCTGGGCCAGCCGCTCGGCCTCGTCCTCGGCGATCAGCGCGCCGACCAGCTCCTCGAGACCGGGTCCTTCCAATATCTCGTCGAGACGGTGGAGCGTCAGGTTGATGCGGTGATCGGTCACGCGCCCCTGCGGGAAATTATAGGTGCGGATCCGCTCGGACCGATCACCCGACCCCACCATCGACTTGCGCGCGCCCGCACGCTCGCTGGCGAGGCGCTCGCGCTCCATCTCGTAGAGACGGGTCCGCAGCACCTTCAGCGCCTTGGCCTTGTTCTTGTGCTGCGACTTCTCGTCCTGCTGAATCACCACCAGCCCGCTCGGCAGATGGGTGATCCGCACCGCGCTGTCAGTGGTGTTGACCGACTGGCCGCCGGGACCCGACGAGCGATAGACGTCGATCCGCAGATCCTTGTCGTCGATCTGCACGTCGACGTCCTCCGCCTCGGGCAGCACCGCAACGGTTGCCGCCGACGTATGGATGCGCCCACCGGACTCGGTGACGGGCACGCGCTGGACGCGGTGGACGCCGCTCTCGAACTTGAGCCGGGCGAACACGCCTGCCCCGGTCACGCTGGCCACGACTTCCTTATAGCCGCCGAGGTCGGCCGCGCTGGCGGAGATCAGCTCGACCCGCCACCCGCGATTCTCGGCATAGCGCTGGTACATGCGGAACAGGTCGCCCGCGAACAGCGCCGCCTCGTCGCCGCCGGTCCCTGCCCGGATTTCGAGCATCGCCGATCGCTCGTCGGCGGCATCGCGCGGGAGCAGCCTGAGCGCGAGCGCACGTTCCGCCTCGGGCAGCCGGGCGCGGAGATCCTCGACCTCCTCGATCGCCATCGCCTTGAGTTCGGCGTCGCCGCTCTCGTCCTCGGCCATGCCGCGCAGCACCTCGAGCTCGGCGCGCAAGCGCCGCACCTCGCCGGCCGCGACCGCCACCGGTTCGATCTCGGCATAATCCTTCGACAGCTGGACGAACTGGTCCGACGGCAGGTCGCCGCGCGACATGAGCGCCTGGAGCTCGTCGCGCCGGGCCTCGATCTGCGCGATCCGCGCCGAACTGATCGCTCCTGCCATATGCGATCAGCCCTTCAGCGCCGCCACCAGCGCGTCGACCGCGATCGGCCGCTGGCTCTGCGCGCCCATATCCTTGAGCGACACCTCGCCGCGCGCGACCTCGTCCTCGCCGATGATCACGGCATAGCGCGCGCCGGCGGCATCGGCCTTCTGCATCCGCCGCTTCATATTGCCCTTATAGGCCATGTCGGCCGACAGCCCGGCCCGGCGCAGATCGGCGAGCACCTGGCCCGCCAGCGCCTGCGCCGCCTCACCCATCGGCACGACCGCGACGTCGATGCGTTCCGCCGCCGGCTCGTCGATCAGCATCGCCAGCCGCTCGATCCCCGCCGCCCAGCCGACCGCCGGGGTCGGCGAACCGCCCAGAGCCTCGATCAACCCGTCATAGCGCCCGCCGCCGAGCACGGTGCCCTGCGCGCCGAGCCGATCGGTGACGAACTCGAACGCCGTGTGGCGATAATAATCGAGCCCGCGCACGAGCCGCGCATTGCGCGTCCAGGCGACACCCGCCGCCTCGAGACCGCGCGTGACCGCCTCGAAGAAGCTGCCCGCCTCGGCCGACAGATAGGCGTCGATCTCGGGCGCGGCGTCGGCGATCGGGCGGTCGCGCGGATCCTTGCTGTCGAGGATGCGCAGCGGATTCTTGGCCAGCCGGTCGAGGCTGTCCTCGCTCAACTCGCCCCGATGCTTTTCGAAATGGGCGATCAGCGCCGCGCGCCAGGCATCGCGCGTCTCGCCATCGCCCAGCGTGTTGAGCGTCAGCGTGACCCCGTCCGAGACCCCGAGTTCGCGCAGCAGCTGGTCGGCGAGGCAGAGCAGCTCGACATCGGCCTGGGGCTCGCCCGCGCCGATGATCTCGGCGTCGAGCTGGTGGAACTGGCGGTAGCGTCCCTTTTGCGGCCGCTCATAGCGGAACAGCGGACCATGGGTGGCGACCTTGAGCGGTGCATATTGCTGCCAGCCCTCGGTCAGATAGGCGCGACAGATACCGGCGGTGAACTCGGGCCGCAGCGTGACCGAATCGCCGCCACGATCCTCGAAGCTGTACATTTCCTTGGAGACGACGTCGGTTGTTTCGCCGAGCGAGCGGGCGAAGACGGCGGTGGGCTCGAACACCGGCACCTCGACGCGGCCGAAGCCGTAGAGGCGGCGGACCCGGTCGAACGTCTCGACCACATGGCCGAAGCGCCGCGCCTGTTCGCCCAGCATGTCCTGCGTGCCCCGGATCGGGCGCGGTGTTTCGATCCTGCTCATGTCGCGCCCTTATCGCCACATCGCCCGGCGTGAAAGCGCTTTGCGTGAGCGCGCGCGCCCGCCGACAGGCGTCCGGGCTTCGTCGATGCGCCAAAAACCGCGACCGCAGCGGTGAATCGGCTTGGAATCCGATGCGGTGCAGCATAAAGCCGCGCCATGAACATCGACCTCATCCCCGTGGGCGACGATCCGCCCAACAGCCTCAACGTCATCATCGAAGTGCCGGTGGGTGGCGAGCCCGTGAAGTACGAGTTCGACAAGAAGTCGGGCGCGCTCTTCGTGGACCGCATCCTGCACACGCCGATGCGGTATCCCGCCAATTACGGCTTCGTGCCGCACACGCTGTCGCCCGACGGCGATCCGCTCGACGCCCTCGTCGTCGCGCGCTCGCCCTTCGTGCCGGGCTGCGTCGTCCGCGTCCGCCCGATCGCCGTGCTGAAGCTCGAGGATGAGGCCGGCGGCGACGAGAAGCTGCTGACCGTCCCGGTCGACGGCACCTTCCCTTATTATTCGAAGGTCGACGAGCGCGACGATCTGCCCGAGATCGTGATGCAGCAGATCGAGCATTTCTTCACCCACTATAAGGACCTCGAAGCCAAGAAGTGGGTGCGCATCGGCACCTGGGGCGACGCCGACGAGGCACGCCGCATCGTGCTCGAGGCGATCGAGGCCGCGAAGAAGGCCAAGGCCGCCTGACGGTCCAGGCTCCGCGCCGAAACATAGGACGGGCCGGTCGGGTCGGCGTCGAGGAAGCGGGCACAGCGCCCCTCCCGACGCCGGCCCGGCCGGCCTTTTCCTTTCGAGCGAAGCGGATAGGGGTATAGGCGCGCCGACCCCGCACCTCCGGATCGCGCGCGAAAACGACAATCTGAAAAAGTCGCGATTACCCGCTTGCATGGAATCGGACCGCCCCCTATAGGCGCCCCACTTGGCTCAATCCGGTCGGCTCCCGAGGCCTAAAAACGACCGGATCTCCGTCGGGGAGTAGCTCAGCCTGGTAGAGCACTGTCTTCGGGAGGCAGGGGCCGGAGGTTCGAATCCTCTCTCCCCGACCACTTTCGTCATTGACGAAACTGAGGCGATACACGCCGGTACGCCCGCAATGCCCCTAGGGCATACCCCCTCACAGGTTGGCGATCTTCACGCCTTCCGACGTATGAAGCGTGCTTCCAGCAACGCACCAGCAGCCGACCGATCGACAGCCTCGACCTCGACCACCGACCCGATCATGGCATCGCCCGACAGCATGAAGTCGAAGCGCTGCCGATCGGTGAAACCTTCACACACCCTGACCAGCCGCCCTTCGATCTCTACGACCATCGTCGCGAGCACGTCGCCATTGTCCTGGCGGCTGATCAGTTCTCGGATGTAGCCGTCATAGGTCTCCGCTCGCTTGATCCGCTGCCAGTTGGTCGAGCGGCCCGCCTTGTAGGTCGAATTGGCATGCTTGAGGATGACGCCTTCGCCACCGGCTGCAATCACCTCCTGAGCGACGCGGCGCGCGTCCTCCACCGTGTCCACCCAACCCCACGGAATCGGCCGGACCGGGCTGCGCTCCCCCAGCGGCTGGCAGAGCTTCTCCAGCGCCCGCTTGCGGGCCAGCAAGGCATGGCCCACGTCCTGGCCCCGCCATTGACGCATGTCCATGACGTCGAATGCGTGAAGGATGCCGGCGTTGCCCTGGGAGCCCTTCGCCGAGAAATGTCGCCTGGTAGCGCCATAAGAGGCATCGACCTGCCATTCTCCGTCCACAAACAGCGGGCGACAGGCTGCGCGCTCCATGCGACGGATATCGTCCGCGATGTGCTCTGCGCCCAGGATGGGCACGCCCTCGCGGGTGACGAGCTCGCCATCGATCCACAGCATTCGGATGCCGTCGATCTTCGGCTCTTCGACGCAGCCACCAGCCGGGATCTTTCCGTTGAAGTCGGTGACGAGCTGGCAGAGCCCCTGCAGGCGATCGCCACGGGCCAGAGCCGGATGCGCGTTCACTGCTCCCCTCCCCGGCTGGCGCGGTCGCGCTGGAAGGCATCGCGGTCGAACCATCGCAGGATTGACAGCAGCGGCACCTTGACCGGCGTTCCGTTCTTGAGCGCGGCGCGCGTCGTCGACTCGCCGATCCCGAAATCCTCCTGCACCAAGCGCGGCCAGGTCTTCGGATCCGCATCCGGATAGAGCCAGGCCAGTGCGTCGGCATCGAGCTTGGGAAGAGCGAAGGACCGGGGGAGTCCGGTCACCTCGTCCCGACCGTTCTCCCGCAGCCAGTCGCGCGCCTGCTCGATCGCTACGCGCGCCGGCGACGTGTCGGCGAACAGGCGAACAACCTTCTCGAACGAGCCGCCGCTGATCCGCTGCACCTTGTCGACCTGCCCCGGGACCGTGCTCTTCCCGATCAGCTCGGACAGGAAGGGCCGCCGGCGCCACCGTTCATCGGTCAGGAAATAGACCGCGATCTCGGTCCAGTTCGCCTTGCCAGCCTCGTAGGTGGAGAAGAAGCCGATGCGTGCCGCCGGGTTGGTGTCGATGTCGTTCGGATTCATATCGCCTCAGCGTCGCCGACAACTCCGCCACCCTGCCTGACGGAGCATGGCAATCCTCGGACCATAACAGCTAGCCGGAACTGAGCAAGAAGCCCTAAGAATGGACGAGCCCGCAAGGGCCCGCCCGTCCTCGTCTCAGAAACTCTCGCCCACCAGCGCCTCGCTCTTGTCCCAGAGCAGCTTCGCGCGCGCGGCGTCGAGGGCGTAGGGGCGGACGCCGAAGCCCACGCTCTGCGCTTCCACCGTCTCGGCGACGTGGCAGTCCTCGAGATAGCGGCCGCCGATCTCGGCGGGGTCGGCGACGGTCGCGGCCCAGACCGAGGTCGCGGCGCCCTGGGGCACCGACTTGAATGCAAAGCCCTGCCCGCTCGCCTGCATCTGCGTAATCGCTGCGGTCAGCGTCGCCTGCGCTTCCTCGCTCATATAGCGGCCGAGTTCGGTGTTGATGCCGCCCGGATGGACCGAGGCCGCACGGATGCCGCGATCGCGATGGCGCCGGTCGAACTCGACCGCGAACAGCGCGTTCGCCGTCTTGGCCGCGCCATAAGCCTGCCACGGATCATAAGGCGTGGACTCGAAATTGGGATCGTCGAGGTCGATGTCCGAGAAATGATGCGCGCCCGAGGACAGGCTGACGAAGCGGCCGCCATCGACGATCAGCGGCGCGATCCGGTTCACGAACAGGAAATGGCCGAGATGGTTGGTGCCGAACTGAAGCTCGAATCCGTCGGCGGTGCGTCCCTCCGGGGTCGCCATGATGCCGGCATTGGCGATCACCGCGTCGAAGCGGCGGCCGTCGGCCAGCAGCCGATCGGCGGCGGCGCGGACACTGGCAAGCGAGGCGAGGTCGAGTTGGAGCAGGTCGAAGCTGCCGGCGCCTCTATCCGCTGCAGCGCGCACGTCGGCGGTCGCGGCTTCGGCCTTGGCAAGATCACGCGCCGCGCCGACCACGGCTGCGCCATGCGCGACAAGCGCGCGGGCGGTTTCGACCCCGAGCCCGGCCGAAACGCCGGTCACCAGATAGCGCTTGCCGGTGAGGTCGATGCCATCGAGCACCTCGTCCGTGGTCGTCGCCGCGCCAAAACCGTCCGCCATTCTCCATCTCCTCTCATGTCCGTCGGCGGGACTGCCGCCCGCCTGTCGCCGCTATGCCCCGCCAGGAACGCCAGGGAAAGCGCCTTGGGGGCTCAGGCCGCGTCGGGCTGCAAGGAGGGGTGTGCGCGTTGGAAGGCGTCGATCGCCCCGCAGCGGGCATCGATCGTCATCAGCATGTCTAGGCCATCGAGATCGCAGTTGAAGCGCCGGGCGTTGAACAGCTGGGGCACGAGGCAGCAATCGGCCAGGCCCGGCGTATCGCCGCACAGGAAGCGCCCGGCGCGACCGCTGGCGCGGACGAATTCTTCGAGCCGTTCGAGCCCGTCGCGCACCCAATGGCGGTACCAGGCGTCGATCTGCTCCTGATTCTGTCCCAGTTCATTCTTGAGATGGCGCAGGACGCGGAGATTGGCGAGCGGGTGGATGTCGCACGCGATCAGCTGCGCGGCCGCGCGGACATAGGCACGTGCCGCCGGATCGAAGGGCAACAGAGGCGGCTCCGGATGCACCTCCTCCAGATATTCGATGATCGCCAGCGACTGGACGAGCATGCCGTCTTCGTCGGTCACGAGCGCAGGCAGCAAGCCCTGCGGATTGATTTCCGCGCGATAGGTTGGCAGCGCCTCGCTGGCGAGCAGATTGACCGGTGACTGGTCGAACCCAATCTCCTTCAGATTGAGCGCGATCCGCACCCGATAGGCGGCGGACGACCTGAAATACCCGAACAGCCTCACCGACAGCCTCCGTCCCGGATCCCAGCCCCATAGCCGGATCGCAAGCCCTCAACGCCCGTGGTAAGAAGATGCGAAACATTTGCAATCCGGTAGTGTAACGGAATCGGATCAAGCTGGGACAGGATGAGGCTGGCCGAGACGATGTGGCGCGCCCCGTTCGTCCCCGGCGCGGGGAAGGGGACCGTCCGAAGGATGGTGGAGGGGTCGCCGCCCTCCGTTCCAGCGCTGCCCACGCGAATGCGCCACCACCCCTCCACCGGCTGCGCCGGTCCCCCTCCCCGTGCCGGGGAGGATCTTTCGGGTAGGGCTTGCGACATCCCCTCCGAAAATGATCTGGTGACGGGATGCGCCATGTTCTCCCTCTGCTCGCCGCCCTGATGCTCGCCCCGCCCGCCGCTTCGGCCGCCGAGCAGCCCACAGCGATGGCTACCGCCCAGCCGGTGACGGCGATCATCTCGGCCTTTGCGCCGGAAATGGAGCTGCTCGAGGCCCAGCTGGCCGATCCACGCGAAAGGCGGATCGGCGGGGTCCGCTTCGTCGAGGGGCGGCTCGACGGAAAGCCGGTGCTGCTGTTCCTGTCCGGCATGAGCATGGTCAATGCAGCGATGACGACGCAGCTGGCCCTCGACCATTTCGCGGTCCGGCGGATCGTCTTTTCGGGGATCGCGGGCGGGCTCGATCCGGCGCTCGACGTCGGCGACGTCGTCGTTCCCGACGCCTGGGCCAATTATCTGGAGTCGGTGTTCGCCCGCGCCGACGGGCGGGGCGGCTATGCGCTGCCCAAGGACATGGAGGGCCGGGTTCCGCTGGAGAATTGGGCGATGATCTTTCCCCGCGCGGCGCTGCTCCAGACCGCCGGATCGGGCGCGATAGACCCAAAACTCTGGTTCAAGGCCGATTCCGCGCTGCTGGCCCTGGCACGGCGGGCGGCGGAAAAGGTGCGGCTGCAGCGCTGCGTCGAGGCGCTATGCCTGACCGCGCAGCCGCGCATCGTCGTCGGCGGCAAGGGGGTCTCCGCCTCTGTGTTCATGGATAATGCCGAGTTCCGCGCCTATCTGCACCGCGTGTTCGGCGCGCAGGCGACCGACATGGAAAGCGCGGCGGTGGCGCATGTCGCTTATGTCCACGCCATCCCGTTCATCGCCTTCCGCTCATTGTCGGATCTGGCCGGGGCCGATCCCGACCATAATCAGGCCGGCACCTTCTTCCGTCTCGCATCTGCCAATGCCGCGACCGTGGTCCGCGCCTTTGTCGACGAGCTGCCCGACTGAACGATAGAGGCGGCGGATCGCTGGTGGATCCGCCGCCCGCAAGGGATCAGAATTTGTAGCCGACGGTCAGCTGCCAGGTCCGCGGCATGTTGTAGAAGGCGAAGCCCGGCGGGAAGTTGCTCGCGACGAACAGATTGTTGAAGCAGTTCGCGCATTCGATCGAGGCCTTCCACGGCCCGTCCTGCGGCTTGAGCGTCAGGCTCGCGCCGACCAGCCATTCGCCGTCGACATAGTCGAGCGGTACGCCCGCCGTGCCGACCGTGTTGCGCGACTGATAGGAGGCATTGGCCGCCGGGGTCAGGTAGAAGTCGCCGACCGGCATGTCATAGGCGCCACCGAAGGCCGTGGTGAACTTCGGTGTCCGCTGCGGCGGCGCCAGATTGCCGTTCGGATCGACGATGCCCTGGCCGCAGCTGGCGGCGACGCCGGCACGGCACGAGGCCTGCTGGGCGGTGATCGTCGGGTCCGGGTTCAGATATTTGGCGCGCTGCAGGCCGATATTGGCGAACAGCGACAGGCCGCGGACCGGCGCCCAGACCAGTTCGGATTCGAGGCCATAGTTGCGGAAGTCCGACCCGTTCTGCGTGACGAAGTTGATCGCCCCGGTGCTGTCGACGAAGCCCAGCGGAACCTGGAAACCCTTCACATCGGTATAGAAGACAGTGGTGTTGAAGCGCAGCGTGCGGTCGAGCAGCTCGGTGCGGAAGCCGCCTTCATAGGACCAGACCTTTTCCGGACCGAATTGCAGGAAATTCTCCGCCGAGAGCGAGCGGGCGTTCCAGCCGCCCGAGCGGAAGCCGCGCGTCGCCGAAGCGAACAGCATGACATCCTGCATCGGCCGGTATTCGACCGCGAAGCGCGGGGTGAACTGCTTGGTGCGATCGCGCAGCGGAATACCTGCGGCGGCGATGTCGGCCGAGCCATAAGGCACGCCGGCCAGCGCCGGATTGGCATTGGCGACGACACCGACCGTCTTCTTCTCGCTCGTATAGCGCCCGCCCACCGTAAGGGTCAGGTTGTCGACCGGCTTCCAGTCGAACTGGAGATAGGCGGCCGGCGCCGAGGTCTTGTTGTTGAGCACCCGGTCGGCGAGGACCAGCGGCAGGCCGATGGTTCCGAGGTCGAGCGTGAAGACGTCGGCGAAGTCGGTGCTGTTGTCCTCATGGATGTAGAAGAGGCCGGCCGTATATTGCAGGCCCTCGGCGATCTTGCCGTTGATCTTCACTTCCTGCGAGAACTGCTTGAAGCGGCCGGCATTGGCGAGAGCGAAGCCGCCGGTCGAATATTTGCCGTCGAAGATGTCGGACAGATAATCCTGCTTCAGATCGCGATAGCCGGTGATCAGCGCCAGCGTCGCCCCGCCCAGGTCGATCTGCACGTTGGAGGAGAGCGAAAGGCTCTTGGTCACGTTCTTGAGGTGGAAATTGGCCTTGCGACCGGCGACGAGGCCGGCGAGCCCGGCCGACTTCGTGCTGAGCCCCGTATTGCTGAACAGGTCGCCGCCGACCTTGACCGACGGCAGGTTGAGCGTGTTGTCGCGGACATAATCGGCCGACAGGTCCCACGTCACCGTGTCGGTCGGCAGCAGGCGGACCGCGCCGCGCAGGCCGAAGCTCTTGGTGCCGTTGTTCTTCTCGCCGGTCGTCAGATTCTTGACATAGCCATCGGCCTCGGTCGCGAAGCCCGAGATCTTGGTCAGCACCTTGTCGCTGATCGGCGCATCGACCGACCCCCGGACGATCCACTTGTCATAGGCGCCATAGCCCGCCTCGACATAGCCGCCGAAGCTGTCCGCGGGCTTCTTCAGGACGACGTTGATCGCGCCGCCCGTGGTGTTGCGGCCGAACAGCGTGCCCTGCGGGCCGCGCAACACTTCGATCCGGTCGACGTCGAAGAAGGCGAAGTTGTTGGCGTTCTGCCGGCTGACATAGATGTCGTCGACATAGGTGCCGACCGGCGGATCGAAGGTCGCGATCGATTCGGTGTTGCCGAGGCCGCGGATGAAATAGCTGTTGGCCGAACCGATTCCGACATTGGTTGCGCCGACCATGTTGGGCACCAGGCGCGGAATGTCGATCGTGGTGCGGATCTGCTTGGCGGCGAGTTCCTGGCCCGAGAAGGCCGAAACCGCGATCGGCACGTCCTGAAGGCTCTGCTGGCGGCGCTGCGCGGTGACGACGATCTCGCCGAGCGTGCCACTGTCGGCCATATCCTCGGCGGCGCCCGCCTGCTGGGCTATCGAGGGCGAGACCGTCAGGGCCAGCGAAGCGACCGCGACAGAAGCATGCAACCACATTCCCAAACGACGCATGTGCGTTTCCCCTTGGCAGGCGGCTCATGCCGCTTTTGTGGATTACAAGCTGTCAAAGTCTTTTACGGCCGTCCTACACTTTTTTGTTGTTTTGATACCGATCAACGCCATGTGGTCAGGGCCTGATCTCGATCCACTCGCCCGCGCCACCGACAAGGCGTTCGGTCTGACCTGTATCTGCGCCGTGGAAATGCGCGATGGCGATCCCGCTCGGCAGGCCGATCGAAGAGGCCGGACGATCGATCGCGGCGGCCGGAAATTCGTCGATCTCGATCAGGCTCGCCTCGTCGAACGCGACCGTCGCCAGCCGGTGGCGATGTGCGCGGTCGATCCCATGCGCTTCGGACAACACCTCGATTCGCGCCTCGAAGATCGGGCTGAGCGCCCGCCCGCGCTCGACATAGGACTGCGCGGCGGCCTCGATCCCGCGCGAGCCCATCACCAGGATGAAGGGCTGGCCGACGAAGCTCTTTGCTTCGGGCAGGTCGAACCCCGGCACCGGTTCCGCCACCTCGGTCAGATAGAGCACCTCGCCGCCTGGGCCCGAGACCTGCATCGCCTTGATCTTGTCGGTGAAATCGAAGTCCAGGACGGCGGGCGCGCCGATGATCGCGAACGGCGAGCCGGGCCCCGCCAGCCGGACGGCGAGCGCCTCGACGTCCTGGACGATGATCTCGACCGCCGCCCAGCCGAGCGCCGCCATCGGCCGATAGGCGGGATCGGGTGCCGCTTCGACCAGCCGGAGAAAGCGGGCTTCGCCGCTTTCGGGCGTCAGCGTCGACGTCCGGGCGCCCGCCGCCTTCGGCGCATTCCACGCCTGCGCCTCGGCGGCATCGAAGGACGCTACCGGCGAGGGCCGGTAGCCCAACCAGTCGCGATAGGCGGCGATGGCGGCGTCGAGATCGGGCACGACGATGGTGGCACCGGCAAGCGACTTGATCATTGCAGAACCTCATGGAGCGGCCGGACCCGGCCGGGGCGATCAGGGAAAGGCGGGGGTGCCGAGTTCGGCGGGACTGCCATAGGCGCGCTCCGCCTCGAAGGTGATTTCCTCGGTCAGCCGCGCGGCAGCCGGGCTGAGCTTCACGTCGCGCCGCGTGATCAGGCAGGCATGGCGCAATATGGTGGTTTCGGTGAGGTCGAGCGTCACCAGCGCGCCGAACTCGATCAGCGTGCCGACCATGTCGGGCGACACGGTGATGATATAGTCGTCGTCGATGCACAGCCAGGAGCCGATCGTCACCGCATCGCTGCGGATGATGCGCTTCGGCGACGGCAGCTTGGCGCGCATATGCGCCACCTGGATCGCTTCGTAGATGTCGCCGCGAAAGGCCGGCATCATCCAGGTGAAATCCTGCAGGTCGCGCAGCGCCAGTTCGCGCGCGCCGGCCAGCGGGTGGTTCTTGCGCACGGCGAGCACGTCGCGAATCTCGAAGAGGTGCCGGAAGTCCAGCAGGTCGGCATGGGCGGGATCGTGGCTGGGACCACCACAGACGAAATCGACCTCGCCCAGCATGAGCTTCTCGATCATCATCTCGGTGTAACCTTCAACAAGCCGGATTTGTACGTCCGGCTGTTGACGGTGATAGCGGCGAATCGCGGTGGCGACGTGACGACCCGTCATCGTCTCGCCGATGCCGATGGTCACCGATCCGCCGCGCGCATCGCGCAGCAGCTCGATCTCGCTCGCCATGCGCTCGGCCAGCGCCAGCTGCGTCCGGGCGCGGGCCAGCAACAGCCGCCCGAACACCGTCAGGGTCGGGCGACCGCCACGCTTCCGGTCGAGGAAGCGGACCCCGGCCGATTCCTCCATCCGCGCGATCGAACTGCTCAACGCCTGCTGCGTGACGTTCAGCTTCTGCGCAGCGTCAATGAACGTCCCTTCCTCGACCAGCGTGACGAAACGCCGCAGCTGGATGAGCTCGATGTCGTGCATTAGATATCCAACATATTTGTTATTTCGGCTAATTAGCCATTGTTAGTCTGTTTTTGATGTTTCCGGTCGGTCCGTCAAGCCCAGCACGCTGGGCCCATCGCCGCCCACCTTCGAACCGCTCAGGGGAGAGATCGATGGTATTGCAACTCAAGCATGCGATGCGCCCGCAGCAGTCGGCCGAGGACGTCGCTCGTGGGCGTTTCGTCTCGGGCCTGCGCTCCTTCATTCTCAACGACCTCGCCCAGGACATGCGCCAGGCCTATGACGAGCGCGTCGCCCCGGCGTTCGAGAAGGCGCATGGCCGCCCGCCCGAGAGCAGCGCCGAAGTCCACAAAGCGATGCGTACCGACCCGGCCTTCAAGGTGTACAGCGCCTGCCGCGTGCGCGCCCAGTCCATGGTTTGGGACGCGGTGACGCCGGTGGTGCAGCGCGAGCGCGCGAAGCTTGAGGCCGCGGCCAGCGAAAGCGGGGCGGCCGCAGCGGTGACCATCGCGCCCGACATGGAATTGCCGCGCAACGTCACAGGGCTCGACGTCCACCTGATGCCCGGCGGCTATGCGGGCGATGCCGATTTCCGCATGGCGGCCGGCGCCGTCTATGATCAGGGGCTGGCCATCTTCTCCATGGGCCTGATGGGGCAGAATCTCGACGATATCGGCCTGTCGATGGCGACCTATGTCCGCAACGCCTTCCCCGATTTCGCGCCGGCCCGCATCCTCGACGTCGGCTGCACCATCGGCCACAACAGCCTGCCCTGGAAGCAAGCCTATCCCGAAGCCGAGGTTCATGCCGTCGACGTCGCCGCACCGGGCCTTCTCTATGGCGCCACGCGGGCGAAGCTGCAGGGCCTCGATGTCGCCTTCCACCAGATGAATGCCGAGGCGCTCGACTTCCCCGACGAGAGTTTCGACCTTGTCTTCTCGTCGATGTTCCTCCACGAGCTGTCGGCCAAGACCCGTCGCGCCTTCTTCCGCGAGGCCCGCCGCCTGCTGCGCCCCGGCGGGCTGCTGCTCAACATGGAGCTGCCGCCGAACAGCCAGATGGGCGCCTTCGAGGGATTCTATCTCGACTGGGACTGCTATTATAATGAGGAACCCTTCTACAAAGGCTTCCGCGACGAGGACCCGCGCGCGCTGTGTCGCGACGGCGGCTTCGCTGACGAGGATTATGTCCAGTTCGTCACCCCCAGCCTGGGGATCTACGGCGCCGACGCGATCGCGACGGCGGCGGCCAGCGATCCGCTGGCGGTGAACAGCGAGACCACCGGCCGTCTGGCCGAGGGCGTCAACTGGTTCGGCTTCGGAGCATGGAAGCGATAATGAGCGAAGCCCTGCGCCCCGAAGACGCCCCGCCGTCGATCTACGGCCCCGACGGCCGCCCGCAATTTTTCGCCGACCCGGCGATGGACCGCTTCGTGCCCGTCGTCCTGAACCTCGCTTCCGAGCTGTGGGTCCAGGCCGAAACGATCGCCAATCTCCGCGCCCTGCTGGAGGAGAAAGGCATCGCGACGACCGAGCAGATCGACGCCATCGCCGAGGCGAGCGCTTCCGATGCCGATCGCGAGGCGGCGCTGCGCGCCTTCATCGACCGCATCTTCATGCCCTTGCGCGAAGCCCCCGGCGTCGCGGCCTGATCCCCGGAAAGGAAGCATCATGCGCCTGATCGTGCTCGTCACGCTGAAGGACGGCGTCAGCCACGACGATTATCAGGCCTGGGCTAAGAGCACCGACCTGCCCACCGTGCGCGCGCTGCCCTCGATCGCCGGCTTCGACCTGTTCCGCGCCACCGGCCTGCTCGGCGGCGGCACGGCGCCCTGCGACTATATCGAGATCATCGACATAGGCGACATGGAGGCGTTCGGCAGCGATGTCGCCCGGCCCGAGATGCAGGCGATCGCCGCCCAGTTCGCGGCCTTCGCCGATACCGTCTTCATCACCACCGAGCCGGTCGCATGAGCGGTCCGCTGCAGGGCCGCACCGCCGTCGTCACCGGCGCGGGTCGGCTTGGCGGTCTCGGTGCGGCGATCGCCCGCCGGCTCGCGGCAGACGGCGCTGCCGTGGTGATCTCCGACCTCGGTCGGCCGGTGGATGCGGCGACGCCCGGATCGATGATCGGCGCCAGTGACGAGATGGAAGCGGTTGCGGAAGCAATCCGCGCCGATGGCGGCACGGCCTCGACCTGCGTCTGCGACGTCCGCCGCTGGGCCGATGTCGCCGCGCTCGCCGACCATGCGGTGGCGAGCCATGGGTCGCTCGACATCTGGGTCAACAATGCGGGAATCGGCTATATCATGAAGCCGCTGCTGGAGGTCGAACCCGACGACTGGCAGGCGGTGATCGACGTCAACCTGACCGGCAGTTTCTAGGGCATCAAGGCCGCCGCGCAGAAGATGGTCGCAGCCGGCAGGGGCGGGCGAATCGTCAACATCGCCAGCCAGGCCGCCAAATCGGGCTTTCCCTTTGCCCAGGCCTATTGCTCGTCCAAGCACGGGCTGGTCGGCCTCGTCCGGTCCGCAGCGATCGAGCTGGGCAAGCACGGCATCACCGTCAACAATGTCTGCCCCAATCATGTGACGACCGGTCTCGGCGCCTGGCAGAACAGCTATTTCGCCGAAAAGTCGGGCCTGTCGGTCGAGGACTATCTGGCGCAGATGGCCGCCCGCATCCCGATGGGACGCCCCGGTCTGGCTGAAGATACGGCCAATGCGGTCGCCTTCCTAGCCTCGAACCAGGCGCAATATATCACGGCCGAAAGCCTCAATGTCTCGGGCGGCGAAGAACCGCATTGATCGCCGCCCCGGCATCGGCCTCACCGGCCAGCCGGTCGAACAGCGCCGCGAGATCCTCGTGCACAGCCTCCATCCCGGCAAAGGCGAGGCAGCCGCGCGCCTTGGCGAGATGCTGATCGCGGCTGAGCGGCCATCCGGGCGAGCCGAACTGCTGCTCTACGCCGACCGTCAGGACGCGACCATCGCGCAGCCAGGCGGTCGCCGTCGCGGGGGCGAAGGCGGCGGGATCGGGATTGTCGTCGGTCTCGACCGAGATTCGCCTCGCCAATGCCAGCAGCTCCGGATCGCCGAGACGATCGGCGCCGAAATCCTCGAGCTCCACCGTGCCGCGTTCGAGCACCACGGCACCCAGCCAGGCGAAGCAGAGCCGTGCATAGGCCGGGCTCATGCCCTCGACCGGCGGCCGGCCGACCAGCCGGCCGATCAGCGGCGGCGCGCGATAGACGAGGCGGTCGAGCAGGTCGGCGGTGAGGCCCTGCTCGCGCATCAGCGCCTGCGTGGCGACGATCGCGCCATGCGCGGCACGGCCGGTGGGAAAAGGCTTCCAGCTGACCTCGACGATGCGATGCCCCTCGGCAAGCGCGCGATGCAGGCGCGAGACGTCATGCCCCGCTTCGAACAGCGTCAGATAGCCGAACGGCCCCTCGATCGAGTCCATCGGGCCGGGCAGCCCCGCGACGGCGAGATCGATTGCCATGATCGCCGAACGGGCGGCCTGCGCAATCTGCAGCGGCAGGGTAGGCTTGCCCTCGACATGCGCCTGCATCGTGCCGGCGGCGAAGGCCAGCGCATAGCCGATGGCGTTGCGAGTAACCGTCTCATCCTCGCCTCGCAGGCGGGCGAGCGCTGCGACCGATCCGAAGATGCCCGCCGTCGCGGGACGGAAGAAGCGCAGCGGGGTCGTGGCGGCAAGGCCGAGCCCTGCCGCCACGTCGACGCCCGCGACCAGTGCGGTCAGCAATTGCTCGCCGCTGCGGGCCGGCCCCCGGTCGAGTTCGGCGAGAAGCGCGGCGACCATCGTCGCCAGCGGATGGACCACCGCCGGCTCGTGGACGCAGTCATATTCCTGGGCGTGGATCTGGAAGGCGTTGACGAAGGCCGCGTCGGCCGGGGGGAGCGCCTCGCTTCGCCCCAATATGCCGCAGGGGCCCAGCGCACTGCCATTGCCGGCGCGCGCCGCCCGCAAGACCGCATCGGCATAGGGGGCCCGCACGCCCGCCAGCCCGACGCACAGCGTATCGTGGAGAAAGGTTGCCGCTGCGGCCTGCGCGGCGCTATCGATCCCCGACCAGCGGAGCTTCGTTGCGTGATGGGCGATAAGCGACGATGCATCCATGAAAAGCCTCCTGGGTCGAACCGGGACTATCCGTTTCACCCCCGCCGCGCCCAACAGATAAAAATTGCAAAGGACCTGACCGCATGACGTTGCTCGCCGCCGCCCAGGCCGATTTCCCGCTCCATATGCCCGTGATCGTCGCGGGTGGCGGTGCCTGCGGGCTGGTCGCTGCGCTGGCCGCGCATGATGGAGGTGCCGAGGTTGTCGTGATCGAGCGCGACCCGGTCCCCCGCGGCAGCACCAGCATGTCGCTGGGCGCTGTCTGCGCGTCGGGGACCGCCGACCAGCGGCGGCTGGGGGTCGAGGACGATGCCGACCGCTTTGCCGCCGACGTCATGGAGAAGACGCGCGGCACCGCCGATCCCGCGCTCGCCCGCACGGTCGGCCAGTTGTCGGGCGAGGCGATCGACTGGCTGCGCGAGGCGCATGGCGTCGAACTGTCGCTCGATCCCAACTGGCCCCCGGCCTTCGGGCACAGCCGGATGCGGATGCATGTCTCGCCGGGCCGCAGCGGCACCGACCTGATGGACCGGCTGCTCGCCGCCTGTGATCGCGCCGGCATCCCGATCGTCACCAGCGCGACGCTCGAATCGCTGTTCGTCGACGGCAAGCGCGTGACCGGCGTGCGCTATGCGCGGCCCGATGGCAGCCGCGAGGATATCGGCTGCGGGGCCCTGATCCTCGCCACCTGCGGTTTCGGCGGCAACCATGCGATGATCACAAAGCACATCCCGGCGATGCGCGAGGCGCGCTATTTCGGCTGGGAAGGCAATCAGGGCGACGGCATCCTGCTGGGCGAAGCGATGGGCGCGGCGCTTGCCGACATGGACGCCTATCAGGGACTGGGCCTGCTCGCCGAACCCGCCGGGATCGACCTCAACCCGCGCTTCCTGATCGAGGGCGGGGTGCAGGTGAACCGGCTCGGCCAGCGTTTCTCGAACGAACTGGACGACGTGTCGGGTCAGGGGGCACGCGTGATCGCCCAGCCGGGTGGCACCGCCTGGGTGATCTATGACGAGCGCATCCACCGCTCCTGCTTCGACCTGCCCCAATATGTCGCGCTGCGCGAAGTGGGCGGGGTGCAGAGCGCCGACACGCTCGATGCCCTTGCTGCACGCGCCGGCATCGACCCAGCCGGGCTGGCCGAGACGCTCGCTGCTATTCCGCACGGCGGGGCCGATGCCTGGGGCCGCCGCTTCGACACGCCGCCGCTCGCGCCGCCCTTCCACGCGGTCCGCGTCTCGGGCGCGCTGTTCCACACCCAGGGCGGCCTCGCCATCGACACCGACGGCCGCGTCCTGGACGCCGAGGGCAATCCCTTCCCCAACCTGCTCGCGGGCGGCGGGGCGGCGCGCGGAATCAGCGGCCGGGGCCCGTCAGGCTATCTGCCCGGCGCCGGCCTGAGCAGCGCGATCGCCCTCGGCCTCGCCTGCGGCCGCACCGCCGCGACGCTCGCCTGAGCCGATCGCCGCTTGCGACCGGCGGGTCCACCGACTAAGGCGGGGCCCGTCGGGGAGTAGCGCAGTCTGGTAGCGCATCTGCTTTGGGAGCAGAGGGTCGCAGGTTCGAATCCTGTCTCCCCGACCACGTTCGTAAAATCTCTTGAAACCAAATGCTTGTGCGATTTGCAACGTAGCAAAACGTAGCAGTCGCCCTTGTCCTCTCGCCCGAAGATTGATCCGATCAGGATCGATTCGGAAGCGGCTTGTCTTTGCGCCCCAATTCAGAATGAGCAATTTGGGCCTGCCGTAACGCCGCCGCGCCGGATCGTGGAACAGCTGAGCCACAGGTCGGTGATGGAGGCTGATAACTACATTTTTGGCCAAGACACTGGCAGCCTTCGCTTCATCTCGAACCGTTGCAGCCGATCGGGGATTGCCTAAATCGGAGTAGCCAAGCCCTTGATTTGAAACTTCATGCCCGATTTCTCGACGGTAGCTTCCCGATAAGGCTCTTCGATCAGCCCGGTATGATGGTTGAGATACGGCTGGATATGTAGCCCGTGCAGATCAGGAAAATACTGCAACTTGCCCTTGGATTTGTACCATTTATTGGCCTTTCGGCGCGAATAGAACGCGTAAAGGTCGGCTATCTGAATAGCACGACACGCATCTTTCTCTACAAATTCTATGGAGGATGCGGCGCTTATAGTGCCCGCCTGCAACCTTGAATTGATAATAGATTCCAATTCCGGGTTATTTTTATGGCCAGACTCGACCTTATAGGCCACGCCTTCGCCTTTAACTCGCGCGGCTAACGGAGTTTCATTGCCGTTGCAAAGCTCATCCACAATCGTGCTGAAAGTGTAGCCATAGACGCCAGATTGGTGGTCTAGCTGCAACTGGGCTTTTTGAGCCTTGTAGCGGTCCTTAGGCACTGATCGACTGATACCGAAGTGGATGTTTCCAAACATCGCTTGCCGGATACCAATAACGAAACCTGCCTTGCGCGGAACGCTCCACCCTTTAAAGTCGCCTTTGTTGGCGTCGAACTCGCGGCAGTGGAGAACATTGACGCCGTAATTTTGGCAGAGCTGTGCAGCCGCAACTTCAAAACGTGCCCAGCCATCTTCATCGGCAATGTAGCCCGCGATGGTGGACACGGCCCCCGTGTCGGCATCGCTGTCGTCCAGATAGATCGTGAGCAAGCCATACTCCCTTCGAGGGACAGGGTTGCACGTCCAGCGCGACTTCGCCACCACACATGGCTGGAGCGATCAATCCCAAGCCGTGGCTAAAAATAAGTAGCAACTGCGAGAGGGCCATTTTCCGACTCACTTAGCGAGTTAGAACCTTGACCGCTATCGACTTAAAGTTACCCAAACTTTTCAAGTGCTCGGTACACGCTTCCCCGCCCAATGCCCAATTTCCAAGGCGACCGATTCAAGTTCGACGAGGCTGGGGTGAACAGGCGTTCTAGCCGTCGATCCCGGCAACATGGCCCTATCGATTGCGCTCGCCAATCGGCAAGCAGCCCTATCGCCAACCGCTCGGCTTTCCGCCTTTCACAGGCGGGCGCGCACATCATGCCGCTCGCAACAATGTCCAAACTTAAGGATCACCGCTTCTGGCATTGGCGATCGCAGGAACATCGTCCCGCGCTGGCGTGATTCGCTTCATGTGCGCTATAAGCGCATAGACACACAAACATTCCAATGCGTGGGTGGGATATGGGTGAACTTGCTCGCTGGAGCCTGAAAGTCTCGCGCGAGACCGATCTCGCGCTCAGGACATTGCTTGCCACACGGGGCGGCAAGAAGGGCGACCTGTCAAAATTCGTCGAGGAGGCGGTCAACAACGCTGTGCTGCGCGAGACTGTGCGCGACGTGCGCGCCCGAAATGCGGACTGCAGCATCGACGATATTGAGCGGCTGGTAGAGGCTGAACTCGCCGAGCTTGGTGACGCCTTCCGGATGGAGCATCGCCGCTAAGGATGCGGGTCGTTCTCGACACCAACATCTTGCTGAGCGGGTTGATATCTCCCGCCGGCCGCCCAGCGCTGATCATTGACGCCTGGCTGGAGCGACGCTTCACGCTGGTCAGCCATGAGGCTCAGCTTTCTGAATTGCGTGAGGTGAGCCGCCGGGAGAAGATCCGCGCGCTTGTGAAGCCGTCCGAAGTAGGCCGGATGATCAACCAGATCCGGTTGCTTGCCGAATTGCCCGAATCGCTGCCGCCCGTAGAGCGATCTCGCGATCCCAAGGACGATTTTTTGCTCGCATTGTGCGAGGCGGGAGCGGTCGACCTGCTGGTGACGGGTGACAAAAATGACCTGCTCGCGCTCCGATGCCACGGCAGCAGCCGTATCGTGACCGCCGCCGACGTTACTCAGGCGTTGGGGATTGGCGGATAGGCCGAAGCAACGGCGCCATGCTTCTCGTCGACGATCCGAGCCCCCTCACCCCCGCGCCGCCTGCGCAAACAACCGGTCGGCGTTGGTCCAGTCGGTGGCGGCCATGAAGGCGTCGACATAGGCGCCGGCCTTGGCGCCATAGTCGATCGCATAGGCATGTTCGTACATGTCGAGCGCCAGCAGCGGCGTGCCGCCCGCCAGCGTCATGCTGTGGTCGGCGGCCCATTGGTTGACGAGGCGTCCGTCGCGGCTGCTCCATGTCAGCAGCACCCAGCCCGATCCGCCACCCAGGGCCTTGCCCATGGCCGCGAACTCGGCCGACCAGCGCGCATAACTGCCGAAGTCGCGCTCGATCGCGGCGGACAGCGCGGCGCCGGGGCGGTTGCCCCGACCGAGCCCTGCGAAATAGAGTTCGTGGAGGATCATCGAGTTCCACGCGATCAGTTCCTCGCGCTTCAACCCGTTGAGCAGGAAGCCCGGTGCGGTCGCCATGTCGAGCGCGGCAAGATCCTGTCGGATCGCACCGAGCCGCTTCACGGCGCCGACATAATTATTGTCGCGATGGCTGGTCAGCAGCTTGGCCGAGAGCCCGGCGATGGTGCCCGGATCGAAGGGTAAGGGGCGCGGGGCAAAGCCGGGAGCCGGGGCCTCGGCGGCCAGCGGCATCGTTGCAGCGGCACCGGCAACCAGACCGGCGGCCATCAGAGTCCTGCGATCGATCGACATGGCATGTCTCCTCCAGGGGAACAGGCAGAGAATAGCCCGATACGCAGGGCGCACCAGCCGCACGATCGGCCAGCGCGGGGATGACGCCGGACGGCTCGCCGCCGCCGGAGGAACATTCCGGCGGCGGTTCGGAGACGCTGTGGCCTCAGTTGGTCAGCGCCGTCATCCGGTCGATTTCGGCCAGCAGGACCGGACGATCGGCCTCCATCGCAGCCGCAAGATGCTGCTCATGCCGCTCGGCCAGCATCGCGACCTCCTTGGCGATGGCGCGTTTGCCGGTCTGGCACGAACCCGCACGGCTGCCCGACGCTACCGGCTCGGTCGAAAAGCTGCGCGAGGCCATCAGGCCGGACCCGTGCTGGGCCTGGCGATCGACCGACAGGCTGGCGGTCCAGGTGCAGCGCTGGGTTGAGGGGCGCCCGCCGGGGCCGGCCATGCCGATCTCCTTGTGCCGGACCTGGATGTGCCCGCGATAATCGGCGGTGACGGGTCCGGCTGCGTGGTCGACCGTCCGGGTCGCGGCATGGGCCGGGGTGGCGGTGGCGACGGCGAGTGAAAGAGCGAAAAGGGAAAGCATGGTCTGTTCCTCGATGTGTGAACGTCCGGTCCGGCGCCCGCGATCATCTGCGCGGTGCGCCGGTTTCGGCTCTGTTGTAGGGGTACCGGGTGTGTGGGGGTGGCCCGCCTCTAGCGGGGCGCTCCAAAATGGAGCCGGTCTTTCACCCGCAACCGCGCGCGCTTGAGTCGCGCAATTCGGTCATCATCAGGGAAGCGTCGCTTCGTCTCGCGGCGGATATGCTCGTCCAGCAGCCGGTGGTGGTGATGAAGACGGTCGGACATCGTCATTGCCTCTCTCCAATCGAAGATTGAAAGATCGGGCTGCAGCGACGGTAGGAGGTCGAAACCAGGCCTGCATCGAGACAACCCGATGCGGTCCGACATCACGCTTCCGAGGAAGCGCCAGAGGGGCCCGGCCCGCATGACCAACATAGGACGGGCTCGGGGAGCGTCAAGAGGAAGAGCGCCGACGAAGCATCGGCAGCGCAAGCGCGATTGCGGTCGAAAGCGGTTCAGGAGTGAATGTCGCCAACTCCGGTCAAATGCAGAACGCCTTTGCCGGGCAGTTCCACTCGAAGTTCCAGCGTACCGCCAGCTGCCTCGACATATCGCCGCAAGGTCGAGAGATAGAGATCCGTCTGCTTTTCGATCTTGTGCACCGAAGGCTGCTTGATGTTGAGCGTGGCAGCCATTTCTTCCTGACTGAGCGCAGCCAGCTGCCGCAAAGCCTTGAGCCCTTCCACCTCGGCAACCAATTCCGCGGAGCGGGCATCCACCTTGTCACGACGCGCTTCCGGCAAGGCAGCGATCATGTCGTCGAGCGTGCGCGCCATATCTATTTCTCCTTTGCAGCCAGAGCCGCCAGATGGTGTCCAAATCGCAGGTCAGCAGTAGCAATCAGGCGCTTGTAGAAGCGTTGCTGCGCCACCCCAGACTTGTCGCCTGCAACCAGGACGATGGCCCTGCGCTCTGGATCAAATGCAAATGCTACGCGCCAGACCCCACCATAGGCCCGAAACCGCAGTTCCTTCATATTGGCATATCGTGAGCCAGCGAGCGTATCGACATGAGGTCGCCCAAGGCGAGGACCATAGAGCGAGAGCAGCCGCAGGATCGCCAGAAGTTCATCCTGAACGATCTCCGGCAGTGCGTCATATTCCGGATCGAACGCATCATGGGTGATCACCGACCACGACATCGATCCGATATATCCCAAAAGCTATATTATGTCCATAGCCTCTAAGCTATATACATGCAGACCGTGCCGGCCCCCGCTCAAGCCGGATCGGCGATCCCCGGCGTCTCGATCTCGTCGGCCACAACATAAAAACGTGTCGCCGAGCGGTCGAAGATCCGTTCCTCGTCCTCGGCGATCTCCCGGGCTACCGCGTCGCTGGTCAGCCAGGCCATCGCCGCCTCGCAAGCCGCCTTGTCGGCATACCAGACTTCGAGCAGGACATGATGGTCTGCGGCCCCCGCCTCGTCGGGGAGGAAAGGCTCGATATAGCGCCGCTCATAGCGGATCGCCCGCCCCTGCAGCACGCGCCGCCCGAGCAGCGCATGGCGCCCCTCATAGTCGCGCCGGAACTGCTCCAGACTGAGGTCATCGCGCTTTCGCAGCAGGGTCACCATCTTATAGGCCATTGGCCACCTCTCCCGTCCTTTTTGGATCGGGCGATGATGGCGCGAAGCGGACGCGCCGCAACCCGGCTTTGCGCTAGGTCAGCGGATCGGGGGGAGGTCGGCGCTGGGCAATGCGCCACCCATCAGCTTCGCCAGCGTCGGCGCGATCGCACGCATGTCGACCTCGCCAAGATCGCCCTTCCACGGCAACGCCTTGCCCCACAGGATCAGGGTCGAACGCATCTCGGGATAGGCCGGATCATAGCCGTGCATCCCCTTGGTCACCGATGGCGCGGTCAGCGGGGCGGCGGGATCGCGCCCGGTTTCGAAGCCGGGACGGAAGCTGATCCAGAAATCGGCCTCCTGCGCCCCGCCGCGCCGGACGATTTCCGCGCGGTCGAGGATAGCGGCGATGCCGAGGCGGGCGTCCGCCTTTAGTCCGGCCAGCAGCTTCGCCACCTTGTCACGCAACGCCGCATCGTCGCGGTCGGCGAGCACCACGCCCGCGCCGCCACCGGCAAGCCAGGGCATTGCCTGCCAGTCCTTAACCTTGCCGCCTTCGAGCGTGACCAGCCCGGCCTGCAGGAAGGGCGCGAACAGGTTGACGTCGGTCGAGACCGGCAGGAAGCCATGGTCGGAGACGAGCGCGACGATCGTATCGGGGTTGGCCGCGACCGCCGCCGCCGTCAGCCGCGCGATCATCGAGTCGATCCGTTCGAGCGCGGCGCGCGCCTCGGGGCTGTCGGGGCCATGTTCATGTTCGACATGGTCGAGGCCGGCGAGATAGACTGTGGTGAAACCCGGCTTGATCCGTTCGATCAGGCTCGCCGCCGCTTCGCTACGGGCAGCATCGGCATCGACGCTTTCGTCGATTCCCTGGGGGAAAGCCGCAATCGCGCCGGGCGACCCATCGATCAGGCCGGGTGTGGCGAGCGCCCGCAGCAGCTTGCGGTCGTCGTCATGGCCAGTCCGCCAGATCTGCGGGATATTGGCGTCGACCGGCGCCCCGACGCTGACCGGCCAGTGGACGTTCAGCGTCTTGAGACCAGCCTTGTGCGCCGCCTCCCACAGCGTCGGCACATGGATGTCCTCGGCATACCAGTACCAGCCGGTCTGGTTGATGCCCCTGGGGTCGAAGGTCAGGTTGTTGGAGATGCCGTGCCGCGCGGGGCTCGCCCCGGTGATCAGCGTGGTATGGCTGGGATAGGTCAGGCTCGGCAGGACCCCGACAACCCCGCTCGCCCGCGCGCCTTCGGCGGCGAGCTTGCGGAGCGCCGGGATCTTCAGTCCCCGCGCATCGGCCTGGGCGACGTCGCCGGGCCGCAGCCCGTCGACCGAGATCAGGAGAAGCGGGGCGGCCCCTGCCCCGGCGGGCAGGACGGCCGCCGCGATCAGGCCCAGCCAGGGCAGGAACCGCCGCATGATCAGAACAGCTTCTTCACGGTGAAGAAGAAGCTCTGCGGCGCACCGGCCAGCAGCGTCTGATTGTCGCCGGCATCGCCGAAGCCGTTCGAGCCGATCGTGGCGATGTACTTCTTGTCGAGCAGGTTGGTCGCGCTCGCGCGCAGCTCGAGCCCGTCGAGGAAACCGTCGCGGAAGGTGTAGCCGACCGAGGCGTCGAACAGCACCCGGCCGCCGACCGACTGATCGTTGGTGTAGGTGAAGTAGCGGCGGCTCATATAATCGGCACCGATGCGGGCCGAGATGGCGCCGTCGTCATAGACGATCTCGCCCTTCGCCAGATGTTCGGGCGTGTCGACCAGGGTCTTGCCCTTGATCGTCGAGCGGATGGAGCCGTTGGCGTTGAGGACATTATCCTCATAGGTCGAGTGATTGTAGCTGTAGGTCGCGAGCAGGCTGACCGCACCCATCAGGCGATATTGCAGCGCGCTTTCGAAGCCATAGGACTCGACCCCGCCGACATTCTGCAGCGTCGGCGGATTGCCGATGATGCCCGCACCGTTCGAGAAGGACAGCAGGCGGTTGCGGAACTTGGCATAATAGCCACCGGCCGTTCCCGACAGCGCGCCATGACGGAAGCGGACGCCCGCTTCATAGGTGTCGGACGTCTCCGGCTTCACGTCGAGCGAGTCGAAGCCGTCCTGGGTCGTCGCGAACGGACCCGAGGTCGAGGCGCCGGTGAAGGCGCGGGTCACCTGGCTGAACCCGGCATAGAGTTCGGCCTCGCCGATCTTGTAGACCGCACCCGCCGACGGCTGCAGCCAGTCGCGCGACACGATCCGGCCCTGCGCCAATATGCCCGCCTTGATCGGGTTGGCGTCGATCGAGACGCGGAAGCCCTTGGCGCCGGCGGTCAGCGTCAGATCGCCCAGTTCGACCCGGTCCTCGACGAAATATTGATAGGTGTGGGTGACGAAGCGGAAGTCCCAGTCGGTCCGGAACGGGCTGCTCGGGAACTTCAGATGATCGGTCACGTCGGCCGTGGCCGGGTTCACCGCATAAAAGCGCCGCGCCTGATGGAAATGGTTGTTCTCCCACCAGCCGCCGACGGTCAGCGTGTTGGGCCCGCGGGTCCAGCTGAGCTTGCCGAAGAGGCCGCCGCGACGAATGTCATATTCGGTCGTGCGCTGCGAGATCGGGCTGCCGCTCGGGCTTGCCACATAGGGCGTCCACCACAGGCCCATGCCATGGTTGCTGTGGAAATAGGTCGACAGGCTGCCGTTCACCGATTCGCTGAACGGCGCGTCGATCGTCAGACCCGCAAGATAGTCCTGCCGCAGGCCCGCCGCGTCATAATAGACGTCATCCTGGGTCAAATAGGGGGCCGGATAGACGGTGCCGGCGGCGGGGTTGGTCGGCGTAACGGGAGTATCGCCGCGATTGGCGGCGACCTGTGCGATCTGCAGCGCCAGCGGGAAGTTGTTGCCGATATTGTCGTTGCGCAGGCCCAGACGGCGGATCATGGCGAGCGACAGATCCTGATAGTCGGTCTCGCGGCGGTCGGAGAAGCTGAAGGTGCCGCTGATGATCGGGCCGCCCATGTCGGCGACGATCTTGGCGTTGACCATATGCTGGTTCTGCTCGCCGACGCCCTTCCACTTGTTCAGGCCGAGATAGCCATAGCTCAGATAGCCGCGCACCTTGTCGCCGCCGGTGTCGAAGCGGACGAAGCCGCGCTTGGTCTCGTCGCTGCCATAGGTGGCCTCGACGTCGACGGCGGTGTTCTCGGACGGGGCACGCGAGACGAACTCGATCGTGCCGCCGAGATTGTTGGTCGCGTTGGTGCCGAGCGAACCGGCGCCCTGCGTCACGCGAGTCGTGCCGATATTCTCGGGGCTGATCGCGCGGCTGATGTGCAGGCCGTTGACATTGCCATAGCTGAAGTCGCCCAGCGGGATGCCGTCGAGGGTGTAGCCGAGCTGGTTCTGGTTGAAGCCGCGGATCGAGATGCGCTGCGACCATTCATAATTGCCGAACGGATCGGCCGACTGGAAATTGACGCTGGGCAGCTTGGCGATCGCCTTGAGCGGGCTCGAACCCGGCGCCTGGACGCGCAGATCTGCCTGGCTGATCTCCTGAACCTGGCGCGCCTGGCCGCGGCCGAACACGACGATCTCGCCCGGCTCGGCATCGGCATCCGCACCGGCTTCGGCGGGAACGACGTCGGCGGAGGCAGGCGCGGCGTCTGCCGCATAAGCGGTGCCCGAGAGAAGCGCGAAGCTGGCGCTGGCAAGCAGCAGCTGGGTACGAATGGTCATCAGAATCCCCTTTGGCGATCGGCGCGCGGTGCGCGTCCCGTTCGCCGGCCAATTAGGAGCCGCGTGCGACAGCTTCGTGCTGGTGCGATGACGCTATGGTTGCAGATGCGAAACGCATTTGCTGCAGCGCAATGCGGGCGGGCATGAAGCACCGCCGGACCTGTCCTTTGTGACGATTTCGCGGTCCCGGCCACTCGGTCACAGTCTCGTCCTGCCGGCATGCGACCGGCGACCGAGAGGAACAGCCATGGCCACCAATTTCCCGCTCTGCATGGCGTCGGGCATCATGCCCGAGGCAACCCCGCTCCAGCTGGTCGAGGCGGCGGCGCGGGCTGGCTTCGATTATGGCGGCATGTGGATGGAGCCGGCTGACTGGACCGATCGGACCACCGCCGAGGTCAAGCGCGCGCTCGGTGATAGCGGGCTGCGTCTGCTCGATATCGAGGTGGTCTGGATCAAGCCTGGCCCGCCCGATCCCGACCATCTGCGCATCGTCGAGGTGGGGGCCGCGCTGGGCGCGCAAAATGTTCTGTGCGTGAGCAGCGATCCCGATCGGGGGGCGACCCGCGACAAGCTGGCGCTGCTCGCCGAAGCAGGGGGGCGGCACGGCATCCGCATCAATCTGGAATTCGGCCTGTTCACCGAAGTGAAGACCATCCACGAAGCGAGCGCTATCCTGCGCGAGATCGACGACCCGGCCTGTGCGCTGCTGGTCGACAGCCTCCACTGGTCTCGCTCGGGCGGCACGCTGGACGAAATCGCGGCGCTGCCCGCCGCCTGGACCAGCTATATCCAGCTGTGCGACGCGCCTGCGGTGGGCCCGGCCCGCGACGATGCAGAGGGCATATTGGTCGAAGCGCTCGACGGGCGGATGGCGATGGGCACGGGGGGGCTGCCCCTGCGCGAGATCGTGGCGCTGCTGCCCGAAGGACTGCCGATCGCGATCGAGGAGCGGTCCAAGGCGCTGCGCGATGGCTGGCCCGATCTCAACCAGCGCGCGGCGCGGCTCCTGGAAACCTCGCGCGCCTTCTTCGACCGGCTGGCCGCCTGCTGAACCACGGGCTGCAAAAGGAAAGGCCCCCGCTCCGGGGGCGGGGAGCGAGGGCCAACCTGGCGTTCGTCACGCAGGCGGGGCGCGATGGTCTGTCTCGAGCAACAGGGGGGAATCTCGAGAAGGTCGCGTCCGCTGAAAGGCGTTCTAGGACAGCTTAGCTGTCGCCCAAATGAACGAACCCATTAATTGCGTGGCCCCTTCGGCCGTGGGTCGTCCCATTTGAACGTCTTGTCGGAAATCGGCACCCCATAGGCCTGATTCGACAGGCGCACGGTCGAGCGTCCGTTCTGCGCATCGACCACCGTCCAGCCCATCAGCTTGAGCCCGCCGGGCCCATTGCCGCGCGCGAAGGCGATGGTGATCGTGCCGAATTCCGGATGTTTCGGATCGCGCGCCTCGACCAGGGTCGTGCCGGGCGCGGCACCATCGATGACCTTGGCAAAGCGGCTGATATCCTTGCTCGGATCGATCAGCACTGACAGGGGCGAATTGCCGACCGGCCAGCGCGACACCTGCCGCACCGAATAGTCGATCATCGTCAGCGCCTTGCCGTCGCCGACGATCAGCAGCGGCACGCCCTTCTGATAGGCGAAGCGCACCCGGCCCGGCTGGCGCAGACTGAGCGTGCCAGACAGCGCCTTGCCGTTGCGGTCGGTCTGCACGAAATCGGCGGTCATCGTCGTGATTCCGCGCAGATGCGACGACACCTCCGCGAGCGCACCGGACGGCGCCGCCACAGCGGGGGCGGCTGCGACCAGCGCCACCGGCATCAGGGACAGGGCCGAGAATCGGGAAAGCGAACGCATGATTATCCTTCTCGTCATTTCGCCGCCGCTTATGGAGGAGCCGCGCTGAATTGGGAATGAAGCGGGGCAACGTCCCGAAACGCGCTCGGGTTTCCTATATGCGATCCATGACCGCCCGTGCCCTGACCCCGGAAGAACGCCGACTCGTCGGAGAGGTGTTCGGCTCCGCTCTCGATCCCGAACCGGTGCGCATCCACCGGGCGCGCTGGTGGCGCCTGCAGCCGCGCAATGTTCTGATGGCCCCCGACGGCCATCTCTGGTGCCACCCCGAAGGCACGCTCCATCGCGACTGTTATGCATCCGCAACGATCGCCATGCAGGCGCTGTTCGTCCATGAGATGACGCATGTCTGGCAAGCCCAACGCGGCGGCCGCTGGTATCTGCCGCTGATGCGGCATCCCTTTTGCCGATATGTCTATACATTGAAGCCGGGAAAGCCCTTCGCCCGCTATGGCATCGAACAACAGGCTGAGATCGTCGCCGACGCCTTTCTCCTCTCGCGCGGCGTCGCGCGACCCGGCAAGCCGCCGTTCGACGCCTATCGGGCGGTGCTGCCGCCCGCATTTTTCTCTGATATGGCGGCAGGCGGTGGGCGCTAGGCGTTAAAGTCCGGCCTTCCCCTCCACCATCCTCCGGATGGTCCCCCTCCCCGTGCCGGGGAGGACCTTGGGTCGCGCAGGACAGATCCGCCCCGGAACGGGGAGGGGGACCGGCGAAGCCGGTGGAGGGGAAGCGGCGATCTCCGCGCGAGCGACGGTGGAGATGCAGAAGCGCCCTCCCCGTACTGCACGGAATATCCAATATCCCGACTCCGCTGGCGTGATTCGGGACTCGGCGCTAAACGCTCCCGATGATTCCCACCGGCCTGCTCGGCGGCAGCTTCAATCCCGCGCATTACAGCCACCGCCATATCAGCCTGTTCGCCTTGCGCGCGCTGGGGCTGCGCGAGATGTGGTGGCTGGTCTCGCCGGGCAACCCGCTGAAGTCCGGCGCGCGCGACATGGCGCCGCTATCGGCACGGCTGTCGTCGGCGGAACGACTGGCCCGGCGGGCGCCGATCCGGCCCACCGCGATCGAGGCACGGCTCGGCACCCGCTACACCGCCGACACGATCCGTGCGCTGGTGCGCCGCTACCCCAGGCGGCGCTTCGTCTGGGTCATGGGCGCGGATAATCTGGAGCAGTTCGACCGCTGGCGCGACTGGCGCGGCATAGCCCGCAGCGTCACCATTGCCGTGATCGCCCGTCCGGGTTATGATGCCGCTGCCCGCACCTCCAAGGCGATGGGCTGGCTACGGCGCTTCGTCCGGCCCGCGGCCAAGGCGAAAGACTGGACGAGATGGAGAACGCCGGCCCTCGTGCTGCTGCACTATTATCCTGATCGCGGTTCCGCTACGCGGCTCCGGGCCAAGGACCCAGGCTGGCACCTTTCACATGACAAAAAAGGCTTGCGAGACCGCGTGACCCGCCGGCCGCTTCCCAAGGAGGTACATTGACCGCCCCAGATAGCATCGGGCCCGCCGGAACGGCTGGCGCCAAGGATGCAGACCCTTCGGACCGGCTGCATCAGCTGATCCTGAAGTCCCTCGACGACGATCAGGCGATCGAGACCGTCTCGATCCCGCTCGCCGGCAAATCGTCGATCGCCGATTACATGGTGATCGCCTCCGGTCGCTCGACCCGCCAGGTGGCCTCGATGGCCATGAAGCTGGCCGACAAGGTCAAGAGCGAGACCGGCAAGGCGGTCCGCATCGAAGGCCTGCCGACGGCGGACTGGGTGCTGATCGACGCCGGCGACGTGATCGTCCACCTGTTCCGCCCCGAAGTCCGCAGCTTCTACAATCTCGAGCGGATGTGGAATTTCGGAGACGCGCCCGCGCCCGTCGCGGTCCAGGGCTGATCGCGGCGTAACGCGGCCGGGCGGGGAACGAAGGTGCTGCTGCACATCGTCGCGCGCGGACGCATCGGTCGCGGCTCCGAAGCCGACCTCGTCGATCGCTACATGAAGCGCGTCGCCTGGCCGACGAAGATCACCGAATTGCCAGATACCGGCGGCCGCGTGCCGCTGCGCGAACCCGGCACCATGCTGGTCCTGCTCGACGAGAAGGGCCAGCAAATGGGCTCGATGGCCTTTGCCGAGACACTCGGTCGCTGGCGCGACGATGGCCGGCGCGAGGCGCGCTTCATGATCGGCGCGGCGGACGGCTTCGAGGAGGCCGAGCGCCAGGACGCCGACCTGTTGATCGCCTTCGGCAAGGCGACCTGGCCCCACCTCCTCGCCCGCGCGATGCTGGCCGAGCAACTGTGGCGCGCCACCAGCATATTGGCGGGGCACCCTTATCATCGCGAGGGCAGCCGTGGCGCCTGACCGGGCGCGCGGCATTCGCCTGACCCTCTGTGCTGCGGCCCTGCTGGGGATCGCCACGCCCGGCGCAACCCCGGCTGCGCAGCCGGACCCCGCCATCGTCGAACAACGGCGCGCCATGGGCATCGCGCGGGGCGAGGCGCGAGCGGCCGAACGCCGCGCCGCGCAACTCGAACGCGAGGCCCGTGCCATGCGCCGCGCCGCGGACCGGTCTCGCGCCGAACAGGCCGCCGCCGCGGCCGCCATCCAGGCCGCCGAGGCGCGGATCGCCGCCGCGCAGGCGCGCATCCTGCTCATCGACCGGCTCCGCACGCAGCAACGCGCCAGGCTCGCCGAGCGGCAGGGACCGATCGTGCGGCTCACCGCCGCGCTGCAGACGATGGCGCGCCGACCGGCGGCACTGGCTCTGGTTCAGCCCGGCTCGATCGACGACATGATTCACGTCCGTTCGCTGCTCGGCACCGCGCTGCCCGAGATACGTCGCCGTACCGCCGGCCTGCGCGCCGAGGTCGAGCGCGCCGACGCGCTTCGCCGGCAGGCCGATGCGGCGGTGGCCGATCTCCGCCATGAGCAGGAACAGTTGCGCATCGAACAGCGCGCGCTGGCGCGGCTCGAAGCCGACCAGCGCCGCCAGTCGCAGGGGCTGGTGGACGACGCGATGAGCCAGCAGGACCGGATGATCGCGATGGGCGAGAAAGCCCGTGACATCGCCGGGCTGATCGAGGAGCTCGGCGAACAGTCCGACGTTCGCAGCCGGCTCGCCAGTCTCGACGGGCCGCGCCTGCGCCCGGCCCTGCCCGGCCGCGCCGGCCTGCCCGCGCCATCGGCGCTCAGCGACATGCTCCAGGCTGTGCCGAAGCCGCCGCGCTATCGGCTGCCGGTGCTGGGCCGGATCGTCAGCGGCATGGGCGAAGTGTCCGAGTCCGGCGTCCGCGCGCGCGGCATCACCCTTGCCACAGCGCGCAACGCCCAGGTCGTGGCGCCAGCGGCGGGGCGGGTCTCCTATGCCGGTCCCTTCCGCAGCTATGGCGGGATCGTGATCATCGACCATGAGGATGGCTGGGCGACGCTGGTCACCGGCCTCGGTCGCCTGCATGTCCGCACAGGTGCCGAGCTGATCGAAGGCAGCCCGCTCGGCACCGTCGGCGGCGCCGCCCCGCGCGTGACCGTCGAGCTGCGACACCGGGGCGTGCCGGTCGACCTGCTGCCTGTCGTCGGCGGGCGGTAAGCCGCCCTTCGGCCGTCGGGACCCGACGCCTTCCCCTCCACCATCCTGCGGATGGTCCCCCTCCCCGTGCCGGGGAGGAACCAACATGCAGCCCCAACCACCCGCCAAGTTCCTCCCCGGAACGGGGAGGGGGACCGGCGCAGCCGGTGGAGGGGAATCCACCCACCCCACATCACCGCACCCGCGACCAGCACCCACCTCCACCAATCTCCGGATAGTCCGCCTCCCCATAGCGGGGAGGACCCGACCACATCTGCAGCCCGACACATTCGTCACCCGCTGTTCAGCTTCACCTATCCACGTTAGTCTGCTCTCGGCACACACTGATCGACAGGCCTGCGACATGACGAAGCTGAACAGACGTGGCCTGCTTGCGGCCCTGCCCGCCCTCTACCTCGCGACGCGCGCTGGCGCCGCCCGGGCCGGCAAGGCCGGGATCGCGGGACAGGCGGATTTTCAGAAAGAACTGGCCCCCTTCTGGGACCAGCTGGCGATGCTCCCCAGCATCCGACAGCCCGCGACGAAGGCGCCCAGCGACGGGGTTTGCTACATGTTCACCAACAAGGACTGCGCGGTGTGCCAGGTGGTGCACCAGCAATTCCCCAAAGGCTTCCGCTCGCTGGAGATGCGCTACATCGTCTATCCCTGGCCGGGCGAACCATATCGCGAGCTCAACTATCTGTACCGCCCGGAAACGACCCTGGCCGAGTACGAGACCTATATGGCGAAGAAGCTGACCGCGACCTCCCCCTCCGATGGCAGCGCGCAGGTCGATCTCGTCATGGCCGTAGCCGCCGACATGGCCGCAGCGCTGGTCGAAGGCGGCAGCTTCGGTACCCCCTTCTTCTTCCACGGCGTCGAAGGCGACACCCCCGGCCAGATGGTCTTCAGCGCGGGGGATATCGTGGCGATGGGGCCGCTGCTGGATCGGGCGGCCTGAGGTCCGGAACCAGCCGCGCCTACACCCGCGTCATAGGGGTCGCGACCGTTCAGGCGGTCGAGCGAGCGCATGACGGGCGTGACGGTCAGTCCGTGCAGGACGATCGTTGCGCCGATGGCGATGCAGATGATCGGCAATGACAGCGGAAGCCGCTTCAGGGCAAGCGGCAACCAGGCAGCCAGCGCGATGAGCGGCCCCACCCCCGTCGACCAGAGAATTTAGGGCTCCGGGGAAGAGAAGCCGGACATCTCACGCCACAGCCCCGCCCTGAGTTCATGGCCGCCGGCCGGCTGGCCGCGCTACGGCCAATAGGGCGAACGTCAACAGCCTCGCCCTGCACCCCGGTCCGAAGGCGCCAGCGGGCCATTTGCCCTTTCAGGGCGGGGCGGAGGACGTGTTGTGCTGCGCGTCTGGGATTGCGCGGAGAAGCAATGCGTGACACCGGCCGCAACCAAGATGCATGATGATTATTTCCTGTGCGGCTGGCGCGTTCACAGCGCACTGCCCATCCCGGAACTGGTCCGCTGGCCCGCTGGCGACGACCGTCCGCCGGACATATTCGTTGAGGAAGGGGTCGTGCCGGAATGGCTCGGCGGAGCGCAGCGACTTAGCCGCTACGTCATGGTCGATCCTGCGGGCACCATTCTTCTGAACATTGCCGATCGCCAGCGCTTCCTCATCGAGGATGGATCTCGTGTAACGGTTGACCTTATGAAGCGTGAAGAGCCGGGCAGCTGGCACCTGTTCTTCCTCGGCATCGTCCTGGGGTATCTGTGTCATCAGCGAGGCGTGTTCCCGCTGCGCGCCGCAACTTTACGCGTTGGCGGTCAGGCCATCGTCATCGCTGGAGCATCGGGGGCCGGAAAGTCGACCCTCGCCCATGCTCTCAATCAACGCGGGCATCCCGTGCTGTCCGACGAGATAACAGCCATCCGTGACCGGCATCGCCATCTGGAAATCGTGCCGGCGTTCCCTCGTCTCAATCTGTGGCGAAGCGCGCTGGACGCTGCCACGATCAGCATATCAGGGTTGCCGCAGCTACGCGGCCAGATCGAGAAATACGCCGTCGAGCCGCAGGGAGGCTTCGACCTGAGACCGCTGCCACCCGACACCATCGTCATATTGGGGGAAGCCACGCAGGCCAGCTTGACGAAGCTGACGCCAGCCTTCGCCTTCCCCGCAATCCAGGCGTACATCCCCCAACAGAAGGTCGCCGCCGCCCTCGGCCAACATAAGCGGCTTTTCGCAACGACGGCGCGGATCGTGTCAAAGGCGCCCATTTACCGTCTGCTGCACCCCAAGCGCTTCGAAGCATTGCAAGAGGTCGTCTCGCTCGTGGAAAGCGTAGCCGGCTGATGGAGGCGCGCGGCGTTCACTGGCTGGCTTCCTATCCCAAGTCCGGGAACACATGGGTGCGCATCGCGCTTGCCTGCCTGGTAAACGGAGGTCGCCTGCCCGATCTTTCCCGGGCCGCCGGACTGTGCCCGAATTCCGCCGCCCTGGGCTGGATGGAAGATATGCTGGACCTCCCGCTCGGCCACATGACGCCGACGGAACAGTCGCTGATGCGTACGGAGGCCTGCAGACTATATGCCGAGACTACTCCAGGCCCAGCTTTCCTCAAGGTCCATGACGCCTATTCCGCCTCCTTGTTCGCCCCTGTGTCGTGCGCGGGAACGGTCCTGATCGTCCGTGACCCACGCGACGTGGCCCCCTCCTGGGCCGACCATATGGGCGTCGAACTCGATGACGCGATCAAGGCAATGGGCGGCGCCCATTTCGCCATGGGCCTGGCTGGCATGCATCAAAGCAGCCACAGCCTTCAGCGTCTGGAAAGCTGGTCCGCCAATGTCCAATCCTGGCTGGACGCCCCCGGTGCAAAGTTGCTCTTGCGGTATGAAGATATGTTGGCGGAACCAGCTGCCTCCTTGACCGCTCTGGCCCGCTTCACTGGGCTTCCTGTTAATGCCGCCCTGGTGGAAGACGCTGTCACCGCCACATCCTTTCAAAGTCTGCGTGCTGCTGAAGCCCAACAGGGATTCAGAGAACGTGTACGCGACCAGAAGAAGTTCTTTCGCCAAGGGCGGTCGGGTGCTTGGAAGCAGAGCCTCAGCCCGATGCAGATCGATCGTCTTTGGAGCGACCATCATAAAATGATGGCGCGCCTTGGCTATGGCGAGGATGGCACCCTGTCCACACCATCACCGTAGCGCTTCACGCTGAAACAAGGCGCTTTTAAAGGTGTTTTGGCACGCTACCCCACCCACTGCGAGAATGTCGCGCCGCCATCCAAATGCGGGTGACGTCCGTGAATCGGATCGCATCGGACGTACCTTTCCCAAAAAAAGGCTTTTTGCTGGATGTTCGACATGAACCGGCGCAAAGTGCTTTGCCTGGAAGGAGAAACCTGATGGATCACACCAGTGAAACCGAAAACCCCATGAACGAGGCTAAAGTTCGGGAGCCTTGGAATAAGCCGGAAATCAAGGTCTTGCCGGTTGAGCAAACCCATACCGCCTCTTCCACGGGCAACGACGGAAATGGCACATTTACGCAATCCTGATCTTTAAGGTGCACCGACCCGTTCGTGAGTGATTTTGCAGGCCTGTGGCGTTTTGACGATCGGTCGGTGGCGCAATCCGATCTGAAGCGGATGGCAGCCGGCCTTGACGGTCACAATGTGGGACCCTCGCGTTTCTGGCATGATGGAGCGATCGGCCTCGTCCATCGCCAGCATGTCTTCACCCCGGAAGATCTTGCCGAACGCATGCCTCTGGTCGGCCTCTCCGGGAATAGGCTGGTCGCCGATTGCCGGTTGAATAATCGCCGTGAACTTGCCAGGCAATTGGGCTTGGAAAATGGCTCCTCGCCAGATGGCGCCCTGATTCTGGCGGCGTTCGACCGATGGGGCCCGGACTGTGTTTCCCGGCTGCTCGGCGACTTCGCAGCCGCCATCTGGGAACCTGCCGGGCGCAGGCTGGTTCTGCTCCGCGACCATTGCGGTAGCCGCACACTATACCTGCATCGCAATGAGAGATTCGTCGCTTTTTCAACCCGCCTGTGTGCCCTGTTGGCGCTGCCGGATATCCCCCGCGATCTCGACGACGCTGCGATTGCCGATCACCTCATCCTGAATCTCGGGCCGCCGACGCGGACGCTGTATCGGGCGATTACCCGTGTCCCTATTGCACATCTCGCTATAGTGACACGCGAAACTGTGCGACTTTCGCGGCACTGGCAATCGCCGGAACCTGGCAGCCTGACCCGTCCGTCCGACAAGGCCTATGAGGAAGAAGGCCGGTACATCCTCGACCAGGCGGTGGGAGACGCGCTGCGGGCACGAGGGCCGGTCACGCAACTTCTGACCGCCGGACTCGACAGTGCCGCCATCGTGGAAAGCGCAGCCCGCCAACTAGCGCCGGGCCGACATCTGGCGATGACGAAAATCCCCTCTGGCGCCATCGCGGAAGCAACTGCGGATCGGTACCATGACGAATCGCCCCGCGCTCGCCTCTTGGCCGGGCATTTGCCCTCGCTGGACTGGCACGGCGTGGCAAGCGACGAACGAGAGCAAGACGATCTCGATCCGTTCCGCGCATATGTGATGGGCGGAAAGCCAAGCCGCGCCCCTCAGAATGTCGCCTGGTTCTATCCCATCTATCGCCACATGGCCCGCCTCGGCAGCAACGTCAGCCTTGGCGGAGAATTAGGGAATACCTATTTCAGCGAGAACGGTCTGGCGTTTCTGCCGATGATGCTGACCGGCCTGCGCTGGGCGAGTCTGGCCAGAGAAATCCGGGCGTTGTCGCAAGTCGAGGGTCGTTCTGCCTGGCAGGTAACCAAGCGGGCATTGCGTCCGCTGGAACCTCTGGCTTGGCGCATGCGCCGTGTTCAGTCCTCGTCCGAACCCTGGGCCAGCCATTCGGCCATCAACCCGCAATTTGCGGCGGATTTGCGTTTGGGAGAAGCGCTCGACGTCGGACGCTATCGGATGCGCACGGGCGGCGGCCACCGCTCCATCACAGCGCTCCGCGCCTGGGTCTGGGAGGATGAGGTTGCTCGGGACGATGAGACGATCCGACGCGCCGTAACCGGGATCGACCACCGCCTACCGCTGGCCGACCGCCGTGTGGTGGACTTCTTCGGAGCGCTGCCGCCGGACCAGTTTCTGAGAAATGGAGAAACGCGGTCGATTGCCCGTCGCCTGCTTCGAGGCCGGCTCCCTCCTGAAATCGTCGAAAGCAGGGCTCGGGGCGTGCAGAACGGCGACTGGTTCCGTATCCTGAAGGCGCATCGACCGGCCATGCTGGCGGACCTCGCCCAGCTTCGCACCAAGCCGCTGGCAAGTCGGGTAGTGGATCTGGATCGGCTACAGTCTTTGCTGGAAACCTGGCCGAGCGATCTGGTGTCGGCGCAGAGGCAACGGGCCCAGTATCTTCAGATGTTGACGCGCGGCCTGGAGATGGCGCGGTTCCTCGCTTGGCATGAGGGCGGGAATAGCTGACCCTCGGTTAGTTGCTCATCAGAAGGCGATCTGTTTCGGAGCCTCGTCGAGAAAGCCCCGGAGGCAATGCGAGACTATAATGGCCGACATTCGGGTGGCCCAGAACATCGATGCAACCTCGAACGGGGTGCGCCATCCTGCAATGTCCTCCTTTAACGCTCCCCTCACCCCACTGCCGGCAGTGCCCAGTCGATCGGCGGCATCCCATGCGCCTCCAGAAAGGCGTTGGCCTTCGAGAAATGCCGGCAGCCGAAGAAGCCATTATAGGCCGATAGCGGCGAGGGGTGCGGCGCCTTAAGGACGAGGTGGCGACCGCCCTTGTCGGTGCTGTCGACGAAGGCCGCCTTTTTCTGCGCATAGCTGCCCCACAGCAGGAAGACGACCGGATCGCTCTTCGCGTTGACCAGGCGGATCACCGCGTCGGTGAACGTCTCCCAGCCGCGGTCGCGGTGGGAGGCGGCCTGGGCCATTTCGACGGTCAGCACCGAGTTGAGCAGCAGCACCCCCTGTTGCGCCCAATGTTCGAGGAATCCGTGCGCCGGGCGTTCCAGCCCCAGGTCGCTGTGCAGTTCCTTGTAGATGTTGACGAGACTGGGCGGCGGCGGGACGCCGGGGCGGACGCTGAAGCAGAGGCCGTGGGCCTGGCCGGGGCCATGATAGGGGTCCTGCCCCAGGATCACGACGCGCACCTTGTCGAGCGGGGTGAGGTCGAGCGCGCGAAACCATTCGCTCGCCGCCGGGAAGACACGCCGCCCCTCGGCACGCTGCTCGATCAGAAACTGGCGCAGCGCCGCCATATAGGGGGCCTCGAATTCGGGGGAGAGCGGTCCCTTCCAGCTCTCGTGCAGCTTGATGTCGGCCATGGCCGCTGTGTGGCGCAGCTTGAGCGGAGGAACAAGAGCGGCGGGCAGCGCGACGCGCGGCCGGGCCGCGCGGGCGGGATCAGACCAGCAGGCGTTCGATCGCCTGGGCCAGCGCGACATAGAGCTTGCCCATGTCGGACGACAGCATCGTCACCGCCAGCGCCCCGCCGTCGCGGCTGGCGAGGACGCGGCGCAGCAGCGCCTCAAAATCGTGGATATAGCGGTTCACATGGCCACGGAAATCGACGTCGGCGTCATAAAGCGCCGCGATCCGCCGCGCCTCCTCGGTCCGCAGCAGGCGGACGGCGGCGCGGGTGAAGGCGCCGTGGTCACCGTGAAGATAGGCTTTCCACGCGCCGTCGGGCACGTCGTGCGACAATAGCTTGGTGACGTCGATCGCCGCCGAATTGAGATGCTCGACGAGGACGGCGACCTCGCGGCTGATCGCTTCCTGGTCGGTCTTTTCCTGGGTCGCGCCCGCCTCGGCGACGCGCTTTTCCATCGTCGCGGCAGCCTCGGTGATCGACAGCATCTGCTGCATCAGCCGTTCGCTCGCCTGATTGGCGGCAGCGACCGCCGCCTCGGCGGTGTCGGAGATCAGGTGGATGCGCTGGGTGATCTGGTCGCCGAAGGTGCGCTCGATCGCCTCGGCGCCGCTGCGCGCCAGCGTCTCGCTGGCGTCGGGGATGATCGATTCGAGTGCCTCGCGCGCGCCACGCGCCGCCTCGCTCGCGGTTTCGCGGACCTTGAGGATCGCGTCGACCAGCTTGCTGCCCGACAATTCGGACAGAGCGCGCATATTGCCCTCGCTCTCCGCGATCAGGCGGGCGAGTTCGTTCGAATGGTCGCGCAGCGCCTCGAGCCGGGCATTGGCCTCTTCGGCGAAGGCGTCGGAGAGTTCACGCTGCCGCTCGAGCAGAGCGTCGCCATCGGCGGCGATGCCGGCCATACGGCGGGCAGCAAGATCGCCCAGCCCCGCAATCGCCTCACGCTGGCGGTCGATCAGCAGGTCGGCCGAGCCGAGCCGGTCGGTCGCACGCTCGACCGTCTGGGTCAGCTGTTCGGCCTGCGCGGTGATCGCGCGCATGACGCCGTCTCCGCGCGCGGCCTCCGCTTCGACCCGGTGCATCACCTGCGGCAGGTCGCGCTCGACATTGGCGATGATCGAATCGAACGCGATGCGCAGTGCATTGGCGCGATCGGTGAGGGTGCGGGCGCCGGCCATGCTGTTGGTCACCGCCTGGCCCAGATTGTCGACATGGTCGCTGAGGGTGACGACCAGTTCGGCGAGGTCGGCGGTCTGTTCGGTGCCGGTGGCGCCCAGCGCCTCGAACCGGCTTTCGATCGCCGACAGCGCATGTTCGAGATTGGCGACCAGCCGGCGGGCATCCTCGTCCTGGCGGGTCAGCTGGCGCGACAGGTCGCTCGCCATCGCGCCCATTTCGGTCAGGCGCTGCGCGATCGAGGCGGCGGCGGCCGTACCGGCCTCGTCCAGCGCGGCGCGGCCATGGTCGATCATCGCCGCCATCGCCTCACGCTGGGCATCGATGCCCGATCCGACCTGGTCGATCGCGGAAATCGCCTTGTCGAGCGTGCCGTCGATCGTCTGGCCGAGCGAGGCGGCCGCTTCCTCGATCGTGCGGGTGGTGCGTTCGGCGCGAGTCTCGATCCGGCCGATCTGGGTCGCGAGGCGGCCCGAAGCGGTACCGATCATCTCGTCAGCCTCATGGCTGCGCGCGACGATCGCCGACAGCGCCTCCGACAGCCCGTCGGCATGATCCTTGGCGGTGCCGCCGATCGACCCGATCAGTTCGGCCACTTCCTTCACCATGTCGAGCGAACGCGGCAGATCGAGCATCAGCCCGCTCATGTCCGAGCGGGCGCCGCCGGCGGCATTCTGCAACAATTCGGTCTGGCGCGCGAGCAGATCGGTCTCGTCGCGCATGTCCATGCTGATCTGCTGGAGCTTTTCGGCCGCGCGGTTGCCTTCGTCGAGCAGCGCGCTGGTATGGCCGGCGAGATCGGTGCGGCGGTTGTCGAGCACGGCGGTGATCCGGCCCACCGCCTCTTCCAGCCGGCGGGCCTCGACCCGCAGCGACAGGGCGGTGTCGCCGAAGCGCTTCGCCTCGCGGAGCGAGCCGCGCTGAAGCAGGATGTAGAGGATGCCGAGCAAGGCGAGCGGCCCGCTGAGCAGGGCCACGCCATTGGCGATTGCAGCAAGGTCGACCGACGTGGGCGCGGCGCCGCCGACCCACAGCGCGACCCAGCCGGTCGCGAGCGCACCGAACAGCACGCCGATGGCGATGTCGGCACCGCGACGGCGCGGCATGTACGAAACCGGATCGAGATGCGCCGGAGCATCCTCGCGCGCGCCTTCGCCCAGGATCAGTTCGCCGCTGTCGGCCGGGATTTCGGAAGTTGCGGCGGCGGCCGCCTCCTCTCCATTGGGCAGCGTCGCAGCGGAACGAACGGCATCGGCCTCGGCCGCGTTGGCGGCGCGCCAGCGATCCAGCGGATGCGGTGCCTTCCCCATGGGCCTATCCCCTACAGGAATCGCGAGTCGCGGCATAGCCCGCAGTAACGAAATCTTTACGCCTGCGGGCGTTGATGGCGTCATGACCATCGACCCAGGAACGCTCGACCGCCTTCTCGCCGACGCCGTCGGCCCCGACAGCACGGTTGCGGCCGATCTGCGGGCGCTGTTCCTCGCCTCGGCCACCCAGCATCTCGCCGCCATGTCGCAGCCACCCTCCCCCGCCGCCTGGCGCGACGAGGCACTGCGCCTGCAGGGGCTTGCCGCAAGCTTCGGTCTGGTCGAACTGGCGGAGCAGGCCGCCCAGGCTGCGGCGTCCGCTCCCGATGCGGAGCTGCTCGACCGGCTCGCCTGCAGCCTGGCCGACTGCCGCCGCTGAGGCACCGCTCACCAGTCTCCCAACCGGCCGCCGCCTTGCCGTCTCGACCCGGCCCGAAAGGGGACGGGACGAGCCATGATCGGCTTTGCAGAATCCTCCTTTTCCCCCTATGGCGACCGGCTTGCCGAGGGGGACGAGTCCATTGCCGCTCGCCGCGCTGATTGCCGCGCAGGATCAGGTCGACAGGGGTGACGGGCTGCGCGCGGTCCTGCCGCTGGCCGGTCGCACGCTGATCGAACATCAGGCCGGGCTCGCGCGCCGGGCCGGCGCCGCGCATGTCGTGGTGCTCGTCGAACGCGTGCCTGCCGCGCTGGCGCAGGCGATCGACCGGCTGCGGCGCGACGGCCTGCGCATCGAGATCGCCCGCAGCGTGGGCGACGCTGTCGACCGCTTTCATCCCGACGAACGCGTACTTCTGGTCGCCGATGGCGTGGTCGCGGCGCAGGCGGCGGTCGACGCGCTGGTCGAAACATCCGGCCCCGCGCTCCTCGCGCTTCCGGACATGCCCGAACATGCGGCGTTCGAGCGGATCGACGCCGAGGACCGCTGGGCCGGCTATGCCGTGACCGACAAGGCGATGCTGGTCGCCACCGCCAACATGCTGGGCGACTGGGATTTCGGCTCTACCCTGCTGCGGCGAATGGTGCAGGGCGACGCGCAGCGCATTCCCGCGCTGGCCCCCGACGGCCCCCCGGCCGAAGGAGGCGCGCCGCTCCCGCCCCCGGTGATCGCGACCGGCCTGTCTGGTACGGCGGCAATCGAGCATATGCTGTTCAGGCGGGCGGAGCGGGTCGACGGCAACTGGGCCGAGCGTCACCTCCACCGACTGATCGCCGCGCCGCTGCTGCCGCAAGCGATGGTCCGGCGCATCGACGAGCGGCAGGTCGCCTGGGGATCGGTGGCGGTCGCCTCGCTCGCGGTGCTGCTGGCGGGATTCGGCTATTTCTGGGGGGCAGTGCTGCTGCTGCCGATCGCGGCCGCCGGGGGGGCGCTCGCGCGGCGCATGGGGCTGGTGTGGAGCGAGGCACCGGCCGAGTTCCTGCCCGGCCTGGCGCGGATGCTGGCGGGTGCCACGGTGCTTGGCCTCGTCGCCCGGCAGGAGGCAGCGACGGGGGGCTGGGGCTGGTGGACGATCGCGCTGCTGGTGCCCGCCGCACTGGGCGGCATGACGGCGCTCCGCCCCGTGGTCCGCGCGCTTGGCGCTTCGCCGACGCCGCTCTGGACCGCCAGCGGGGATGCGCTACTGTGGCTTGCGCCTGCCCTGGCTGTGCTGGGCGGGTGGCGCTGGGCGATCGCGGCGCTTGCGGCCTATGCCATGGCATCCTTCCTCGAACGCTTCCGGGCGGTGTGGAAGAGCGCAAGTGCTTGCGAGGATTGATCGTTTAGCTTCGATTTAACGACATTTCGATACGAACGACGCATGATGGGGTTGGACGACGAGTGGCGGCCGGAGGGGCAGCCCGCGGCAACGCGGTGGCTGCATGACGCTGCGCGCGCGCTCGACAGCGTCGAAAGCCGCGTCGGCCGCGCCGCCAGCGACCTGTTCCACGACAGCGCCATAACTCTGTCCGACCAGCATCGCGCGCAGATCGCGCAACTGATCCGCGCGCTGATCGGCGCGATCGAGGACGAGCTGCGCGTCCGCCTGATCGGTGCGCTAGAGAGCGGTTATCTCCCTAATAATACTGGATTTTCATCTGGATCGGATGGGGCCGCGGCACGCGGGCCGCACGACGCGCGCCGCGCCCCGCCACAGGCCACGCCCGACGCCGTGCTGATCGCGCAGCTCGGCTCCGCCACCACCCCGATCGCCCTGCCGCTTCTCGAACCAACCCCGCTGCTGCGCGAGCCCGACCTGGTCGCCGCGATGCTCCGTCGGGTCGACGAACATCGCCTGGCGCTGATGCTGGGGCGCGATTCGCCCTATCATGTCGCGGACCTCGCCCAGCGGCTGCTCGACAAGGGCGACGCCGTGCTGGCGGAGGCGACGATGGCGCTGCTGGTGGCAGAGAGCCGCCGCTATGACGCCTTCGGCGATCCGGCGCTCGCCCGCACCGATCTGCAGCCCGGCCCGCATCGCAAGCTGCTCTGGGCCGTGGCGGCGGCGCTGCGCCATTATCTGGTCGACCGGCAGGGCATGGCCGAACCCCGCGCCGACCTTCTGATGGCGGGCGCGGTGCGCGGGCTGCTCGCCGAACATGACGATGCCGACACGCTGGAGGCGCGCGCCGACATTCTGGCGAAACTGCTGTACGACCGCGACATGATCGACGACCGGCTGCTGGTCGACGCGCTGGAGGAGGGATGGCTGACGCTGTTCACCGCTGCGATCGCCCAGCGCGCAGGGATGGATTCGACCGGCGTCTGGTCGATGGTGACCGATCCGCACGGGCTGATGCTGGGCACGATCCTGCGCGCGATCGACTGCGACCGGGCGGCCGCTGTGACGATGCTTTACCGCCTCGGATCGGCCGAGGGCGTGGCCGAGGACGAGATCGTCGCCCGCGCCGAGGCGTTCGACCGGATGAGCCAGCGTCAGGCAGCCGAAGCCGTGCTGATCTGGCGGCTCGACCCCAATTATCGCCGCGCGGTTATCGAGATCGGCGAAGGCGGCCGCCGCAGATGAACGCTCCGCAGGGCGTACGGCCCGTGTTCGGCAAGGTCGACGCGCAGGGGCGCCTGGTGGAAGCCGATCCTCCGCTGCTGCGGCTGCACCAGCAGGCGGGCGGCGTCGCCGGCGGGACGATCGCCGTGCCCCAGCTGGGACAGATTGCGCGGCTGTCGCGTCGGCTGGGCATTCCGATCGCGCGGCAGGTTATCGCCGCGAGCGGCGAGCAGGATGTCGCTTTGTGGGTGTCGGTGCGCCCCGCAGAGGATAGCGACGGCGTCATCCTTGCCATCACCGGCTGGCAGGAGAATGTCGCATCGCAGCCCGCCCCCGCGATCGAAGCGATGCGCTGGCGCGATTTCGGCCGCGCTGCCGCCGACTGGATCGTCGAGACCGACGCCACGCTGCACATCGCGCAGAGCCCGCCCAACCTGCCCGCGACGATCGGCGCACCGGTGGAAACGCTCCTGTCCTTCGGCCGCGATGCCGAGGGGCTGTCCTCGATCGTGGCGGCGGCAATGCGCGCCGACCGGTTCGAGGATGGCGAGGCCCATTTCCTGCTCGGCCCCGGCGTGGCGGTGCGCGTCGCGGGCGTCCCCAGCTTCGGCACGAACGGGGGCTTTGCCGGCTATCAGCTGCTGATCAGCCGCCGCGACGCCCCGCGCCCGCTTAACGCCATCGGCGCCGGTGGCCGCACCGATCCGCCGCCGCTCGACGCGGCCTTCGGCACGGCTTTAGGCCGGGCGATGCGCGACCCGCTCGACCGGATCATCGCCCATGCCGACAGCATCTCCGATCGCGGCGATGGTCCCGTCCGGCGCGATTATGCAAGCTATGCCGAGGATATCGCGGGGGCCGGCCGCCACCTGCTCGCGCTGGTCGAGGATCTGGTCGATTTGCAGACGATCGAGCGCCCCGATTTCCGACCGGAAACCGAGGCGGTCGACCTGATCGACGCCGCCGCCCGCGCCGCCGGCCTGCTCGCTGTGCGCGCCGACCTGGCGCAGGTGCGCGTGATCGGCCCCGCCTGGCAGCGTGGGCCTGCGCTGGCCCCGGCGCTCGTCGCGGCAACCCTGTCGGCGGGTGCGGCGCAGCCCCCTGCGGCAGCGCCGATCGCCTGCCCGTCTCCCGACCAGACAGCGGCACCGGCGGCCATGGCAGGCGATCCTGCAGCCCAGAACGACGGCACTCCGCGCCCCGCCCCGCACCGAGGCGTGTCCGGGCCGATGGCGGCACAGTGGCGGCCGATTCCCGACCCGTCCGCATCGCCGACCGTCTCGCCCAGCGTCGCGCACGGCGATTTCCGCCGGATTCTTCAGATCCTGATCAACCTGCTGAGCAACGCGATCCGCCACACGACGCCCGGAGGTACGGTGCGCATCGACTGCGCCCGCGAAGGCGACATCGCCGCCGTGATCGTCGCCGACGAGGGCGAGGGCATCGCCCCCGAGGACCAGGAGCGGATCTTCGAACGGTTCGAGCGGCTGGGCCTGCACGACGGCACCGGCAGCGGCCTCGGCCTCTACATCTCCCGCCGCCTCGCCCGCGCGATGGGCGGCGAACTCGGCGTCGACAGCGCCCCCGGCGCAGGGGCGAGGTTCGTGCTGACGCTGCCGGTGGCCGAATGAAGGACGCGCGGCGCCTGCCGCCCGGTCAGCTCTCGCTGAGTTCCACGATCTCGAACTGAAAGGACTGCCAGCCTCTGGCCCTCGCGGCTTCCGCTGCCGCTACCTTCTTGCCAGCCGCATCCTTGGCCGATTTGCTATGGCCCCAGAAGACCTCGGTCTTTCCGTTTTCGAGAAGAGCGACGATGCGCCAGAAATGGGTGAAAGGTGCCGCGGTCGGGCCGATCGTCTTCACATAGCCGTCGGCCATGGTCGCGGTCAGGGTGCGCTTCTTTTTCGCCATGGGAGGTTGTTAATGGCCGATCGCTCACCCGTCACGGCATCTCATCGTCTCATCCCGCAGCCTCCAGCCTCCCGATCTGCCGATCATGCGCCGCGCTCAACCCCGCCAGCGCCGCTGCCGCGCCGATCAGGCACATCAGCATGTCCCACTGCGTATCCCAGACATCCCCCTGCGTGCCGAGAAATTCGTCGGCGCCCTGGCCGAGGAGCATCGCGGCGGCGAACTCGATCAGTTCGTAGGTGGCGCTGACCGCGAGACAGCAGGCCAGGACGAGCGCGGTCAGGAGCTTGCCGGACGCAATCCGGCCCAGCCGGATCAGCAGTTCGCGCAGCACGATCGCCGGGACGAAGCCCTGCATGAAATGGCCGAGGCGATCGTAAGGATTGCGCGCCAGATCGAGCCAGTCCTGCACCACGAAGCCGACCGGCACGCGCGCATAGCTATAGGCGCCGCCGACGATCAGGACGAGGCCGTGAACCGCAATCAGCCCGAGGGCGAGGCCGGTCAGCGGGAAGCGCGCGGCGGACAGCCAGAGGACCGGGAGCGCGATCATCACCGGCGCGACCTCCATCCACCAGGTCGCGCGGTCGAAAGGATGCCGGCCCGACCAGGCGAACGCCACCAGCCAGACTATCGTCACCGCCAGAAGCGGCTTTCGCTGATCGATCAGATGCATCACTCCCCTCTCCCGGCGTCGTCACCAAGGCCATGGCCGCGCGCAGGTGAGCACCACAAATGAAAAGAGGCCCGGCGGTGCCGAGCCTCTTTCCTTATCGGACGCGGTCCGCCACCCTCACTCCGCCGCGGGAAGGTAGATCTCGCCGCCTTTCTCGCGGAACACGTCGCTCATCGCGCGCATGCCGGCTTCGGCGTCGCCCGCCGCGATGAACTGGTCGGCGGGGGCGTTCTTCGTCGCGGCGAAGTCGCGCACTTCCTGCGTGATCTTCATCGAGCAGAATTTCGGCCCGCACATCGAGCAGAAATGCGCGGTCTTGGCGCCTTCGGCCGGCAGCGTCTGGTCATGATATTGCTCGGCCGTGTCGGGATCGAGCGACAGGTTGAACTGGTCGCGCCAGCGGAACTCGAAGCGGGCGCGGCTGAGCGCGTCGTCGCGCAGCTTGGCGGCGGGATGCCCCTTGGCCAGGTCGGCGGCGTGGGCGGCCAGCTTGTAGGTGACCACGCCGACCTTCACGTCGTCGCGGTCGGGCAGACCCAGATGCTCCTTCGGGGTAACGTAGCAGAGCATCGCCGTGCCGAACCAGCCGATCATCGCCGCGCCGATGGCGGATGTGATGTGGTCGTAGCCCGGCGCGATGTCGGTGGTCAGCGGCCCGAGCGTGTAGAAGGGCGCCTCGCCGCACGCCTCGAGTTGCTTGTCCATATTGGCCTTGATCTTGTGCATCGGCACATGGCCGGGGCCTTCGATCATCACCTGACAATCATGCTTCCAGGCTATCTGGGTCAGTTCGCCCAGCGTCTTGAGCTCGCTGAACTGGGCTTCGTCATTGGCGTCGGCGATCGAGCCGGGGCGCAGGCCGTCGCCCAGCGAGAAGGCCACATCATAGGCCTTCATGATCTCGCAGATTTCCTCGAAACGCTCGTAGAGGAAGCTCTCGCGGTGGTGCGCCAGGCACCATTTCGCCATGATCGATCCGCCGCGGCTGACGATGCCGGTCACGCGCTTGGCGGTCATCGGGATGAAGGGCAGGCGGACGCCGGCGTGGATGGTGAAATAATCGACGCCCTGTTCGGCCTGTTCGATCAGAGTGTCGCGGAAGATTTCCCAGGTCAGGTCCTCGGCGATGCCGCCCACCTTCTCCAGCGCCTGATAGATCGGCACGGTGCCGATCGGCACGGGCGAGTTGCGCAATATCCATTCGCGGGTGTCGTGGATGTTGCGGCCGGTCGACAGGTCCATCACCGTGTCGGCGCCCCAGCGGATCGACCAGACCATCTTGTCGACTTCGGAGGCGACGTCGGAGGCGACCGCCGAATTGCCGATATTGGCGTTGATCTTCACCAGGAAGTTGCGGCCGATCGCCATCGGCTCGGATTCGGGATGGTTGATGTTCGACGGGATGATCGCGCGGCCGCGCGCCACTTCGTCCCGGACGAATTCGGGGGTGACGAAATCGGGGATCGACGCGCCGAAATCCTCGCCGTCGCGCAGCAGCTTTTCCTTGAGCGCGGCGCGGCCGACATTCTCGCGGATCGCGACATATTCCATTTCGGGGGTGATGATGCCGCGCCGGGCATAGTGCATCTGGGTGACGTTCATCCCCGCCTTGGCGCGCAGCGGACGCTCGACGACGTTCGGGAAGGGGGCGACGCCGCCTGCGCGGTCCGGACCCTTGAGACCATTGTCCTCGGGCTTCACCGCACGGCCCTGATACTCCTCCACGTCGCCGCGGCCGAGGATCCAGTCGCGGCGCAGCGCGGGCAGGCCGGCCATGATGTCGATGTCGGCATTGGAATTGGTATAGGGGCCCGAACAGTCATAGACGCGCACCGGCGGCTCGTTGGCCGACGGCTCCAGCGCGATCTCGCGCATCGCCACGCGCACGCCCTGCGGCCCCTCGACATGGATCTTGCGCGACCCGCGGATCGGGCCGGTGGTGACCGCCATCGCCGGGCGCGCGCCGCCGGCTGACAGGTTCGTCGGATCTGCGTCGGCCATTTCGTCTCTCTCCTCCAAATGCGCGTCCGGCAGGAAAAGGGGAGACCGCGTGCGGCTTTCCCTCCCTACGCCGGTACGAGCCGGATCAGGTTCAGCGGGTCGTGGGCGTTGCAGCGCCACCTCTCAGCCCTTGTGTCCATCGGCCGCGAACCGGCCGGCGGGGGCTCCCCGGGGATGGCCAATGGTAACCAATGTCTCGCCCCGGCGAAAGAGCGGACTGCAAGGCTGGCTAAAGAGACAGCGCCGTCTATATGCTGGGCAGGATGAGCGGCCCCAATTGCGACCTTGCGATCATCGGCGGCGGCCTGTCGGGCGGCCTGCTTGCGCTCGCCGCGCGGCGGGCACGGCCCGATCGGCGCGTGATCCTGATCGAGGCGGCCCCGGCGCTGGGTGGCGCGCATCTTTGGTCCTTCGTCGACAGCGATGTCGAGCCCGAGGACAAGGCGCTGCTCGAACCGCTGATCAACTATGGCTGGCGCGAATTCTCGGTCGTCTTCCCGCTCTACAAGCGCGCTCTGCCCTTCCCCTTCTACAGCATAAGGTCCGACCGGTTCGACGCGGCGCTGCGCGAGGCGATGCCGGCCGAAAGCATTTTGACCGGACGGCGCGCGGTGGCGGTGAGCCCCACCGAGGTGCGGCTGGAGGACGGGACGATGATCCGCGCCCAGGGCGTAGTCGACGCGCGCGGGCCGGGGGATCTGTCGCTGCTCGATCTGCACTGGCGCAAATTCGTCGGTTATGAGCTGACTCTCGACGGGCCGCACAGCGTGCGCCGCGCGACGATCATCGACGCCGCCGCCGATCCGGCCGAGGGCTTCCAGTTCATGACGATGCTGCCGATCGAGACCGACCGGCTGTTCATCGAGGACATACGCTACGAAGCCTGGCCCGACCTCGACATGAACGACCATGGCGCGCGCATCGTGAACCATGCCGCACGCTTCGGCTGGCGGATCCGCAGTTCGGCACGCGGCCAGGCGGGGATTTTGCCGATCGTGCTCGGCGGCGATTTCGAAAGCTATTGGCGGTCGAGCGGCGAGGGCGTGGCAAAGGTCGGCCTGCGATCGGGGCTGTTTCACCCGATCCTGGGCAATTCGCTGGGCGACGCGGCGCGAACGGCACAGCTGGTGGCGGCGGCCGACGACTGGTCCGGTCCCGCACTTCATGGGCTGCTTCACGCCCATGCGACGAAGAGCTGGGCACGGCGCGACTATTATCGCCGCTTCGCACGACAGATGCTGCGCGAGACGCCGGTGACGGAGAGCTACAAGATGCTCGAGGCGCTCTACGCGATGGACGCCGACCTGATCGCGCGCTTCCACGCGATGAAGCTGGGCTTCACCGACCGGATGGCGCTCAGCCTGGGCGAAGGGCCGATGCCGGTCACCGCCTTCCTCAAGCGATGATATCCACCAATGACGGACCCTGCAGCCATGGCGATTTCCACCCTCTGCGTCTTCTGCGGCTCCAGCCCCGGCCATGATCCGGTGCATGGCGAGGCCGCGCGCACGCTGGGCGGAGCACTGACCGCTGCGGGGATCGACCTGGTCTATGGTGGTGGCCATGTCGGCCTGATGGGCATGGTCGCCGACGCGGTGCTGGCCGGCGGCGGGCGCGTAACCGGGGTGATCCCGCAGGCGCTGCACGATCTGGAGGTCGCGCATCACGGGCTCACCACGCTGCACGTCGTCGGGTCGATGCACGAGCGCAAGGCGATGATGGCGGACCTGTCCGACGGCTTCATCGCCATGCCGGGCGGCATCGGGACTTTCGAGGAACTGTTCGAAATGTGGACCTGGGGGCAGCTCGGCTATCACCGCAAGCCGGTGGGGCTGCTCAATGTCGGCGGCTTCTACGACCGGCTGGTGGGCTTCATCGACGATGTCGTCGAGGCCGGCTTCCTGCGTGCCGCGCACCGCTCGATGCTGATGGTCGACGATGATCCCGCCGCGCTTGTCGCACGGATGCAGGCCTATGTACCGCCGGTCATCGAGAAATGGATCGGGCGCGAGCAGAGGTGAGCGCGTCCGCTCCATTCAGCCCGGCGAAAGCCCGCGCGGCCCATCGTGACGCCATGAAAGCCCTGCTCCCCCTCGCGCTGCTGCTGACGCCCGTCCTGGGCGCCGCGCCGGCCGCCGCCGCCGATCGCAAGCCGATCGACGCGAGCCCGCCGCCCCGCGTCGCCACGCTGGTCGTCTATGGCGACGATCCCTGCCCGCGCAGCTCCGACGAAGAGATCGTCGTCTGCGCCCGCCAACCGGAGAGCGAGCGCTATCGCATCCCCAAGGAGCTGCGCAACAAGCGCAAGACCGACATCCCCTCGCAGAGCTGGGCCTCGCGCGTCCGCACGCTCGACATGGTCAGCAAGCGCGGTCTGCCCAACAGCTGCTCGCCCGAGGGCACCGGCGGCCAGACCGGCTGCATGCGCCAGTTCCTGGAAGCGGCCCGCGCCGAGCGCGAGGCCGCCAAGGCCGAAGCGGAGCAATAGACCCGCGCCAGCTTCCGCTACGTCAAGCGGGATGGTGCGCGGGGCGGCTTGGGATATCGGCCGGGCGGCGCTATAGTCGGGGGCGGATCCGCACATGAAGACAATCGACCCCGACCTGCTCCTCAGAGCCTATGCGATCGGCGTGTTCCCGATGGCGGACAGCCGTGGTGCCGACGATGTCTATTGGGTCGAGCCCAAGAAGCGCGGCATTTTGCCGATCGACCAGTTCCGCCTGTCGCGCTCGCTGGCCAAGGTGATCCGTTCGGATCGCTTCACGGTCACCTGCGACACCGCCTTTGCCGAGGTCGTGGCGCAGTGCGCGGAATCGACCGATGACCGGCCCGACACCTGGATAAACCCCGCGATCGAATCGGCCTATGCCGATCTCCACCGGCGCGGCCATGCGCATTCGGTCGAATGCTGGCGCGACGGCCATCTGGTCGGCGGGCTCTACGGCGTGCGACTGGGCGGCGCCTTCTTCGGGGAAAGCATGTTCAGCCGCGAAAGCAACGCGTCGAAGGTCGCGCTCGCCTGGCTGATCGCGCGCCTCCAGGTCGGCGGTTTCCGCCTGCTCGACTGCCAGTTCATCACCGACCACCTCCGCTCGCTCGGCGCGATCGAGGTGAGCCGCGACGACTATGTGGCATTGCTGGACGGGGCACTGGGCGTCGCCGGCCTCGGCGCAGGCGGGGCGGCAGCCGGAACTCCGGTCGACGGCGGCGCGGGCTGGTCGCCGCCCGACTTCTTCGCGCTCGATGGTGTCGCGACGCGGCCCGACAGGCGCACCGTGTCCGGGCCGATATCGGGGTGCACCATCGTGCAGCTCTTGGGCCAGACGTCGTAGACCGCGTCCTCGACCGCGTTGAGCGACGGGGATTCCTTGAACAGCCAGCCCGAAAAGATCCGCCGCCACGCCCCGTCGCGTCCGCGCACGTCGGTCTGGACGAAGGCGCCAGTGAGCTTCTGATCCTCCCAGGGTGCGGTCGTCTCGCAGGCGCGCAGGCGAACGATCACGTCGCCGACACGGATCGCCTGACCGGGCCGCATCTTCAGATCGCGCGACTCGCCATTGCGCTTGTTGAGCAGGCCGAGCACCGCCACACGGTCGCCCATCGGCGTACCTTCGGTGACGAGCGGCTTGTCGGGAATGGGGTCGGCGACGGGAACCGCCGCCTGAGCCGCATTGGCGGGTTCGGCGGCCGCGCTTTCGCTCTCTTCGCCTGCGGGATCGAGCGGCACGGCGCCCGCCTGTTCTTCGGACTGGACGGCTTCGACCGGAGCCTGCTGCTGCCCGATCGCCTGCCAGGCGCCAAAGGCGACCAGGCCGCCGAGCGCGACCGCGCCCAGCAGGACCGGCTTCACGGCTTGGCCGCTTCGTCGCTGCCGCCGCCCGACGAGCCACCGGACTTGTTGATGAACTGGCCGACCATGCCCATCAGGTCCATCGCACCCTGCGTGTCGGCGATGGTGTCGCCTTCCTTCAGCGATACGGTGTCACCGCCGGGGATCAGCGAGATGAAGGTCGCACCCAGAAAGCCTTCCGAGGTGATCGCCGCGCTGCTGTCGGCGGGCAGCTTGACCGCCGGATCGAGCGCGAGCTTGACCTTGACCTGATAGCTTTGCGGGTCGAGCGCTTGCTCGGCAACGGTGCCGACTTTCATGCCGGCCACGCGCACGTCGCTGCCGACGTTGATGCCGGTGCTGTTGGGGAAGAAGGCGGTGACGTGGATCGCCCCTGCCTTGGCGCCGCCGCCGGTCGCGCCATAAGCGAACCAGACAAACCAGACGGCGAACAGAATGACGAACAGGCCGACCAGCGCTTCGCCGATATTTTCACGCAACAGCGATTTCATGACTCAGTTCGGGCTCCATGCCTCATAATCGCCGGTCGCCGCCGCTCGGACGCCGCCCCGCTCCAGGGCACCAGACGGACGATAGGCCGCTTCGGTTCCCGTCAGGTTCGGCACCGCCGGCTGCTGCCAGGCGCGGGGCGCGGGCAACTGGTCGGGGGTGAAGTCGGTGCTGTAGTGCAGCCAGCCATGCCATTCGGCCGGCACCCGGCTTGCGTCATTGGCACCGGAATAGATCACCCAGCGGCGGGGGCGACCGTCGGTCGCCTTGCCACCCTCATAATAGACATTGCCCAGCGAGTCTTCGCCGATGCGGGTGCCATTCTTCTTGGTAAAGCGGAGCGTGCCGATCGTGGCGCCGTCCCACCAGGTGAAAATCTTCTTGAGCATGAAGTTCGCTTAGCCTCTGCCGCCCATGCCGTGCAACCGTTTAGACGCTGGACCCCGGCAGCTTGCGCAGGGCTGAACATCGCTGCCGGATTTCGAGATCATTTGCCGGCCCAGGCAACGCGATCACCCTCGACGATGCCATGGCGCGCCGCGCCGCCCCCGGCGATCTCCAGCACGGCCGCGACGGGCTCGCCCGACGGAATCGGGCTCAGATCCTCGGGCACGGCATTGGCGGCGATCCGGGCAATGCTGCCATCCGCACGGATGAAGATCAGGTCGAGCGGAATATAGGTGTTCTTCATCCAGAAGCTGGCGAAGCGCGGCGGGGTCATCGGGAAGATCATCCCGCGATCCTCGGCGAGGCTGGTGCGGTACATCAGGCCCCGGGCCTGCTCTTCGGGGGTACGGGCGACCTCGACGCGGAACGCGACCTTGCCGGCCTTGGTCGCGATGCTGAGCGGCACGGTCGCAGCAGCCGCTTCACCGGCGGCAGCATCGCGCGCGCCAGCTGGCCCGGGCGCACAGGCGGCGAGCAGCATGGCGGCGGCAACAGCGCCGGGCAGACGCAGGGCGCGCATGATCAGTCCGCGATCAATTCGACCGCGAGCGGCCCCTTGCGGCCCTCGGCGATGCGCGCGCGCATCCGAGTCTCAGGCAGCAGATCGGCGAGGCCCGCACGGCGGACCGTCTCCATGTGCACGAAGATATCCTGCACGTCGCCCTCGCGGACGACGAAGCCATAGCCCTTGAGTCGATTGAACCATTTGACCACGACGGGCTCGGGCTCGCCGGCAGTATCGATCAAGGCGGTGGGATCGACGCGGTCGGCATTGCGCTTGGCGACGAGATCGGGATCAGGACCGGTGGCGGTCGACAGATCGATCGCGAGAATGCGGCGCGCCTGCAGGCCGCGGTCGCGGGCGACGACCTCGCAGGCCACGCGCGCGCCTTCGGGCAGGGTGCGGCGGCCATGGTCGCGCAGCACAGAGAAATGGACCAGCACGTCGCCCTTGTCGCCGTCGGTGGCGATGAAGCCGAAGCCGCGGGTGGCGTCGAACCATTTGACCGCCCCCACAACGGTCTCGGCGGGCTCGCCTGCTGACATCGATAGACGTTCTTGGTCGCTGTCCAAGCTGACATCGCGCAACGTCACAGACGCAACTGACTTATCATTCATTGTCGAGATACCCGCTGCTTGACGTGGCAGTTTATCACAGCGCCCCGCTGAAACGAAGCTCTTACGTGCCAGGGCGCCTTCCATCGCTCGTTACGCCGTCGACTTCAATATCCAGTTCGGCCGCGTCCATCGCCAGCACGCGCGCAACGATGTCCATCGGATGCCCGGCCCGTGCCATGGCGGCGACCCAGCGGCGGTGCTCGTCCCGATCCGGCACATGATCGGCATAGGGGCCGATCCGGCGGCGCCGCGCGAAGCACAGCGCGGCGTCCTCGGCTCCGGAGTCGATATCCTCGCGCACCATATCGGTCGTCTCGGCATCGATCCCCGACGCCCGCAATGACGCCACGATCCGCCTGGCACCATAGCCGCGCCGGAGCAGCGACTGCGCGCGCGCATCGGCGAAGGCCCCGTCGTTGACATAGCCGCGCTCGGCAAAGCGCGCGACCATCGCCTCGACCGGCGGCGCCCCCTCCCCCGCCCATCCGCGTTCCCTGAGCTTGCGGCGCAGATAAGCGGTCAGCTTCGCCCGCGTCGTCGCGTAGCGCGCGGCATAATCGAGCGCGGCGCGGGACAGCGTTTCGGCGTCATAAGGACGGGCTTCGCGGGGAGCGGATCGGGGCATACGCCATCTTTGTGCCACAGTCGGGCCGGATTTTGAACGCGTGGCTGGGTGAATGCAGCCAGCTTGTACAGGCCTGTCCGGCGATCGGGCCGCCGCCATGGAGGTGCGTCGATGCTGGAAGGGGCCGAAATCACTTCGGAAAGACAAGGGATCAAGACGAGAATGGCATTGGTGCCGACGCCGACAGTCGATGCGCTGCCGCGCCGCTTCGCCGATTTCGAGACGCTCGGTGAAGCGCTCGACTATGCCGCGAGCGGCGTTCGCGGGCTGAACTTCCATGACGCCCGCGGAACGCTGACGACGCCTTATCCCTTCGCGCAGCTGCGCATCGACGCGCTCGCCAATGCACGGCGCCTGATAGCGGCCGGCATCGCCCCCGGCGACCGCATCGCGCTCGTCGCCGAAACCGGCCCCCATTTCGCAGCGCTGTTCTTCGGCGCGGTCTATGCCGGCGCCTGGCCGGTTCCGTTGCCGCTGCCAACCTCCTTCGGCGGCAAGGACAGCTATATCGACCAGCTGGTCGTCCAGCTGTCGAGCTCCGATCCCCGGATGCTCTTCTATCCTGAGGAGCTGTCCGAAATGGCGTCGGCCGCCGCTGCGCAGCGCGGCGTCGAAGGACTGACCTATGAGGGCTTCGAGACCCGCGACGCGCCAGAGGCTCCGCTGCCGCAGTCGGCCCCGGACGAGATCGCCTATCTGCAATATTCGAGCGGCTCGACCCGGTTCCCGCACGGCGTCGCGGTGACGCATCGCGCGCTGCTCAACAATCTCGCCGCCCATTCGCACGGCATGCTGGTCGAGCCACTCGATCGCTGCATCAGTTGGCTGCCCTGGTATCACGACATGGGGCTGGTCGGCTGCCTGCTCTCGCCGATCGCCAACCAGGTGTCGGCCGACTATCTCAAGACCGAGGATTTCGCCCGCCGTCCGCTGGCGTGGCTCGACCTGATCAGCCGCAACGAAGGAACGACGATCAGCTATTCGCCGACTTTCGGATACGACATCTGCGCGCGGCGCATGTCGAGCCAGACCAAGGCGTCGGACAGGTTCGACCTGTCGCGCTGGCGGCTGGCGGGCAATGGCGCCGACATGATCCGTCCCGACGTGATGCAGTCCTTCGTCGATGCCTTTGCCGAGGCAGGCTTCAAGGCGAGCGCCTTTCTGCCGAGTTACGGTCTCGCCGAAGCGACGCTGGCGGTATCGATCATGCCTCCCGGCGAAGGCATCGTCGTCGAGCTGGTCGAGGAAACCCAGCTGTCGGGCGGCGCCCATAGTCAGGATCGCCCGCGCCGCTTCCGCGCCGTGGTCAATTGCGGCAAGCCGGTCCGCGACATGGCCGTCGAGATTCGCGACGAGGATGGCTCCCCGCTCCCCGAGAAGATGATCGGGAAGCTGTGGGCCAAGGGCCCGTCGATCATGACCGGCTATTTCCGCGACCCGGATGCGACCGACGCCTGCATGGTCGACGGATGGCTCGATACCGGCGACATGGCCTATATGTCGAACGGCTATATCTACATCGTCGGCCGCGCCAAGGACATGATCATCATCAACGGCAAGAACCACTGGCCGCAGGATATCGAGTGGGCCGTGGAGCAGCTGCCGGGCTTCAAGGCGGGCGACATCGCCGCTTTCTCGATCACCACGCCGGGCGGCGAGGAAGCGCCGGCGGTGCTGGTCCAGTGCCGCACCTCGGATCCCGCAGAGCGGACCCGCCTGCGCGACCAGATCCGCGACAAGGTCCGCTCGATCACCGGCATGCATTGCGTGGTGGAGCTGGTGCCACCGCGGACCCTGCCCAAGACCAGCTCGGGCAAGCTGAGCCGGGCCAAGGCACGCAATCTCTATCTGGCGGGCGAGATCCAGGGCTACGACATCGCGGCGTGAGGCCCGGTCGGCCGCCATCGTCGACCGGAGAGCTTGATCCCCGGCGGCCGACCGCTGCAAGGTGGAGCAGCGCGCTCGGCCTGCCCCGATCGACGCTGCGGAGACGATCCCCGATGCGCTTTCGATTGCTGATCTCGTCGCTGCTGGCGCTCGCCGCCACCGCCGCCCAGGCGCTGCCGCTCGATCCGCTGGGCGATCCCGGCCAGTTCCGTCGCGATATCGAGACGATCAACAGCAAGCCGCTGCCCGATGGCGAAGCCTTGGCGCGCGCAGTGGGCGAAGCCGTCGCGTTCGACGCACGGATGCGCGGCCGCTGCCAGCCGAAGAAGCTGCGCATAGGCCCGCTTGCACCCGTCACGCTCGACGGCATGGTCACCGGACTGATCGTCGCCGGCAAGATTGAGAATGGCTGGATCACCTCGGTCGTGCTGGAGGACTGCCCAGCGGGCGACCCGATTCGCATCCTGCTTTTGCGCGACGCCGACGGGACGACCCTGCAGGGCATCTTCGCCGGTCAGGGTGACACGCTCGCCTGGCCGACATTGGCGCGCGAGGCGCTGCGCGCGACAGTGGCGATGGCGGCGCAGCGGCTGACCGCCGAGGATCCCGCCTGTGTGCCGAAGGACCTGACGCCGACCAGCGTGCGGATCACCGGAACCAGCCCCGATCTGGGGCCCGACCAATATGGCATAAGGCTCAAAGGTTCGTGGAGCGAGCTTTGGACCTTCGAACCCTGCGGCCATCGCCTGTCGATCCCGATCGCCTTTCGCACCAATGGCAATGGCGGCGCCTATTGGGATCTCGACCGGGGCGGCGTCCTGTACGTGCGCTGATCCCGCCGATCGACGGACAGCGTCACCGTCTATTGGCTGCAACCCCTTGCGCTTCCATGACCCCACCGCTATGTGCCCGCTTCTCGGACCCGGAGGAGTGTAGCTCAGTTGGTAGAGCATCGGTCTCCAAAACCGAGGGCCGGGGGTTCGAGTCCCTCCACTCCTGCCATTTGAAATGGTCGGTTGGCCGAAGGGTACGAGGTGCGAAAAGAGGTCGGGTCCGCCGGTCGTTAAGGCCGAGAAAGCGGGCAGCGGCCTCTTGTCGCTATTTTGATGTTTTCCCGGATTTTCGAATCGGGGCAGGATAGGCTGGGAACGTGGCGAAGACTTCTCCCGTCGAGTTCATCAATCAGGTGAAGGCCGAGACCCGCAAGGTCGTCTGGCCGAGCCGGAAGGAAACCGTGACGACCACCATCATGGTGGGCATCATGACGACGGTCCTCGCCTTGTTCTTCTTCGGGGTCGACCAGTTCTTCTCGGCGATCGTGAAGTTCCTCCTGTCCCTGCTGGGCTAAGAAACGGAGACGTTGGCGTTCATGGCGCGCTGGTACATCATTCACGCCTATTCGGGCTTCGAGAACAAGGTCCGCGAAGCGATCCTGGCCGATGCCTCGCGCCTGGGCCTGGAACAGCTCGTCGAGGCCGTCGAGGTTCCGACCGAGAAGGTCACCGAAGTCCGCCGCGGCAAGAAGATCACGTCGGACCGGAAGTTCTTCCCCGGCTATGTGCTGGCGAAGCTCAGCATGAACGACGACGTCTATCACCTCGTCAAGAACACCCCGAAGGTGACCGGCTTCCTCGGTTCGTCGGGCAAGCCGCAGCCGATCAGCGAGGCTGAGGCCGCCCGAATCCTGAACACCAAGGAAGAGGCCGCCGCCGCCGCACCGAAGACCAAATTGCGCGTCGACTATGAGATCGGCGATCAGGTCAAGGTGCTCGACGGTCCGTTCGCGAGCTTCAACGGCGTCGTCGAGGAACTCGACTTCGACCGCAGCCGCGTCAAGGTTTCGGTGTCCATCTTCGGCCGCGCAACCCCGGTCGAGCTCGAATTCGAGCAGGTCGAGCGCGCCAAATGATTTCGGAGTGCCGGCTTGCGCCGGTGCGTCCACCCTGTTCCGGAGCGATCCGGGAGGGCGCCTTCGAGGCGCCCGACGTCGCGGGAGAGGGCTTCGGCCTTCGCAGGAACCGCTAAACTTGAACGGTCGGATTGCGGGATCGGTGCTGGCACCCTTCCACCACGCACACCGGCCAACACAGAGTGAGTGAGACATGGCAAAGAAGATTACGGGCTACATCAAGCTCCAGGTGCCCGCTGGAAAGGCGAATCCGTCGCCGCCGATCGGCCCCGCGCTCGGTCAGCGTGGCGTCAACATCATGGACTTCTGCAAGGCGTTCAACGCCCAGACCGGTGACCAGGAAGTCGGCACCCCGCTGCCGACCGTCATCACCGTCTATGCGGACCGTTCGTTCAGCTTCGTCACCAAGACCCCGCCGGCCAGCTATCTGCTGAAGAAGGCTGTCGGCCTGAAGTCGGGCTCGAAGGAGCCGGGCAAGGCGACCGCCGGCAAGATCAAGCGCTCGCAGCTGTCCGAGATCGCCCAGATCAAGATGAAGGACCTCAACGCCAACGACATCGACGCGGCGACCCGCATCATCGAAGGTTCGGCCCGCGCGATGGGCCTCGAAGTGGTGGAGGGCTGAGATCATGGCCAAGCTGAGCAAGAAGCAGAAGAACCAGCAGGCGTCGGTCGACAGCCAGAAGCTGTATGGCATCGATGAGGCGATCACCCTCGCCAAGCAGAACGCGACTTCCAAGTTCGACGAGACCATCGAGGTCGCGCTGAACCTGGGCGTCGACCCGCGCCACGCCGACCAGATGGTCCGCGGCGTCGTCACACTGCCGAAGGGCACCGGCAAGGACGTCCGCGTCGGTGTGTTCGCCCGTGGCGCCAAGGCCGACGAAGCCAAGGCCGCCGGTGCCGAAGTCGTCGGCGCCGAAGATCTGCTCGAGCAGATCCAGGGCGGCACGGTCGATTTCGACCGCTGCATCGCGACCCCGGACATGATGGGTCTGGTCGGCCGTCTCGGCAAGATCCTGGGTCCGAAGGGCCTGATGCCGAACCCGAAGCTGGGCACCGTCACGATGAACGTCGCCGAAGCCGTCAAGGCGGCCAAGGGCGGCCAGGTGGAGTTCCGCGTCGAGAAGGCCGGCATCATCCACTCGGGCATCGGCAAGGCGAGCTTCCCGGCCGAGGACCTGCGCGCGAACTTCGACGCCTTTGTCGACGCCATCGTCAAGGCGAAGCCGTCGGGCGCCAAGGGCAAGTATCTGCGCAAGGCCGCCGTCAGCTCGACGATGGGCCCGGGCGTCAAGATCGACGTCGCGGAGGTCGCGGGCGCCTGATCGCCAGCGACGTCCAGAGAACCGGAAGGGGTCGGGAGCAATCCCGGCCCCTTTTTCGTTGCGCGGCCGACAGACCCTAGACCTTCGTCTAAGATTCGATTGCAAAACAGGATGCGGAATTAGCGCCCCCTTAAGCCCCCCGATGCAACTCCGGTCCCAGCCCCCGGACATTCCCCTGTGCCCGGCGGCACCCAATTTACGTGATGGAGACGTGCGTGGCTCAGGACTTGGGCAAAATCGAAAGCTGGGTGACCAGCCGGGCTCTGGGAGAGAGGCTGTCGCTGCAGACGCGGGCGACGCTGATTTCCAGCCTGCTGATCATGCTGGCGATCATCGGCGGTTCGCTGCTGAGCCTCCAGATGATCAGCGAGGATGGTCATGTATCGAATCAGGCGCTGTCCTCAGCGTTGCTCGAAAAGGATTTCGCGTCGCTCGAGCGCGACGTGTTCCGCAATGCGCTGGTCCGTTCCGAGGAAAGCCGCGGCGATGTGGTGACCAACCTGTCCGACATGTCGAAGGCGATCGCAGCCGTGCGCGCCGATTCGGACGAGGCCGACCTGCCGCTGATCGACGCGATCACCGCCGCGCAGACCAAATATTCGTCGCTGGTTTCCACCTCGATGGAAAATGGCGGACCGAATCCCGCAGAGCTTGCCGCGATCATGGCCGCCGGCAACAAGGTGGACGACTCGATCGAGGCGATCCGCAACCCGATCATCGCCCGTGCCGAGGCGATTGCCGCCAAGCAGATGGCGCTGGCCTTCGTCACCATGGCGCTGACCGCGCTGATCGCGCTCGGCGGCGGCTGGCTGGCTTACAAGATCGCCCGTTCGATCCGCACCAGCGTCGGCGAGGAGCTGGCCGAGGTCAGCGGCGTCATGACCCAGATCACCAACGGCCGTTACGACGTGACCGTGCGCCATTGCGAGCGCGGTGACGAGATCGGCGACCTGTCGCGGGCTGCCGTCCGCCTCCGCGACGCCAGCCGCGAGCGCGATGAGGCCGAGCAGGCGCTGCGCAACATGATCGACATTGTCGGCAGCAATCTGCGCCAGCTGGCCGATGGCGACCTGCGCGTCGTCCTGCCGCCGCTCGGCTCGGGCTATGAGACGCTGCGCGACGACTTCAATCGCACCATCGCCGCGCTGCACGACGCCATGGCCGAAGTCGCCCGTTCGGCCGAGTCTATCCATGTCGGTTCGTCCGAAATCAGCCGCGCCACGATCGATCTGGCGCAGCGTTCCGAGCAGCACGCCGCCGAACTGGCCGTGACTGCGGAGACCATCTCGGGCGTGACCGCCGCCGTCGGCGCGACCTCGAACCGCACCGCCCAGGCCGACGACTTCGTCCGCTCGGCGGTCCGCGAGGCCGATGCAGGCTCCGAAGTGGTGCAGCGCGCCGTCAGCGCGATGGCAAACATCGAAAAGTCGACCGCCGAGATCGGCCAGATCATCTCCGCGATCGACGCGATCACCTTCCAGACAAACCTGCTGGCACTCAACGCCGGTGTCGAGGCGGCACGTGCCGGTGAAGCCGGCAAGGGCTTCGCAGTCGTCGCCAACGAAGTCCGCGCGCTCGCTCAGCGCTCGGCCGACTCGGCAGCCGACATCCGCGCGCTGATCGACACCAGCGTGACGCAGGTGGCGTCGGGCGTCGAAATGGTCCGCCAGGCCGGTACCGCCTTCGACAGCATCGGATCGCGCATCCGCGAGATAACGACGATCGTGTCGGAGATCAGCGAGAGTGCCGCCGATCAGGCCGCCAAGCTGTCGAGCAGCAACAAGGTGATGGCCGGCATGGATGGCGTCACCCAGCAGAATGCGGCGATGGTCGAGGAGAGCACCGCCTCGGTCCGCCAGCTGGCCGACGAAGCCGATACGCTGGCCGAGCTCGTTACCCGCTTCCGCCTGCGTGAGGCCGAAAAGAAGGCCCGGATCGTTACGCCAATGGCTCCGGTCGCCGCCCGTGCACCGGCAAGGGCCGCCAGCCGTCCGGCGGTGAGCGGCAATCTCGCCCTGCGCGATGAACAGGACTGGGCCGGCTTCTGACGCCTTCTGGCCAGACGGCGTCGTCCCGAGGGGGCGGTCGGAGCGATCCGGCCGCCCTTTTCCGTGTCGGGATACTTGACAGGAACGACAGGGCATTAACCAGCCGCTGCCGCACTTCCCCCGGAAATACGCGCTTTCCAGGATTTGGCACGCTTCTGGCTTAACGATTGAAGAACCCGTTTCGGCTCGTCGCGAGGGCAGTGCGGGGGAAGGAGAACCGATCGTGGGTATCGCAGTCCGGGGGGTTTTTGCGGTGCTCGCAGCGGTCGCTCTCGCTTTCCCCGCCATGGCCCAAGCCGAGACGGTTTCGGATTGGCTGGAGTATGTACCCCAGCCGAGTGCGTTGATTTTGCTTCTGGTCGCGGTCGCCGGCGTGCTGGTGGGGCGCATTGCAAGCCGCCGGCGGCGCGACCCCTGAAGCGAAGTCCCGGTAGTGTTCACCAGTATAGTGTCGAGTGGATTTGCGTACGAGTTTGCTTTTTCCCCTGTAGCGTTGCGCGGCGTGTTCGGCCCCCGTCCGCCCTTCCCCGAGATACTCGGCGAACGGCAGGCGGGGGCCGTGCCGTGTTCGGCGCCCGCGCTTCGACATTGACCTGACGCGCCTGCCGGGCTTTGAAGCGCGGTATGACCTCGACACTCCACACGCTCGAATCGACCATCGCCGCCCGGCGCGGAGCCGACCCGTCTGCGTCCTATGTCGCCTCGCTGTTCGGCAAGGGGCTGCCGAAGATCGCGCAGAAGCTGGGCGAGGAGGCGGTCGAAACCGTGATCGCCGCGCTACAGGGCGACTCGAAGGCCGTCATCGGAGAGGCTGCCGACCTGCTGTTCCACCTGCTCGTCCTGCTCAATGAGACCAAGGTGCCGCTGTCGGATGTCCTTGCCGAGCTCGAGCGGCGCGAGGGACTGTCCGGGCTGGCCGAAAAAGCCGCCCGCACAGCCTGAATGACCGGAGATACCGATGCCCATCGATGCGACCCAGCCCTATGACGACGGCAACATCTTCGCCCGGATCCTGCGCGGCGAGCTGCCGTCGAAGACCGTCTATGAGGACGAGTGGGCGCTCGCCTTTCACGATATCAACCCGCAGGCGCCCCTGCACATCCTGGTGATCCCCAAGGGACGCTATGTGTCGTGGGACGATTTCAGCGAGCGCGCGAGCGAAGCGGAGATTGCCGGATTTATCCGGGCCGTCGGCAAGGTCGCGCGGGATGCCGGCCTGCCCGCGCCGGGCTATCGCCTCCTCGCCAATGTCGGCGGGCACGGGCATCAGGAGGTTCCCCACCTCCACGTCCACATCTTTGGCGGCCGTCAAATGGGCGCGATGCTGCCCCGCTGAACGATCGGAGCCGGCCCCACACTGGCCGGATCACTGGACATGTTCGTCGAGCCACAGCGCATGGGCGTCGATGCGCAGCCGCGTGATCGCGCGATGCGCCTCGGCGCGGGCCTCGATCTCGGCCCGCCGCGTCTCTCGCGCCTGACGGCGTGCGTAGAGCAGATCGGCCAGATCGACATGGCCGAGCGCATTGCCCTGTTCGGTGCGCCCGGCGGCGGCGTCCGCTGCAGCAGCAGCCTTCTCCATCTCGATCCAGGCGGCATGCCGACTGCGTGCGCCGGACAGATCCGCGCTCGCGGTCGCCTCGACCGACCGCTGTACCGCCGACAGCTCGAAACGGGCGGCATCCGCCTCCGCTCCCGCCTGGTCCGCGACCGCCCGCCGGTGACCGCCGCCGAGCGGGATCGACGCGACGACGCCGGCGCCGCGCTCCATCCCGCTGCGCTCGCTGAACATCCGCACACCGAAGGAGGGATCCGCCACGCGGTCGGCCCGCGCGCGACGCGCCAGCACGTCCATGCGCATCGCTTCGCGGTCGGCCGCGACGATCTCGTGGCTGTTCTCGACAACCTTATCGCGCAGGCGATCGAGCCCGCCGTCGGGTAGCTCGGGCACAGCCAGCGGCGGCGGTTCCTCGCCCATCACGAGGTCGGGGAAATTGGCGGCCAGCTTCGCCCGCGCCTGCTCGCGCTCGGCGAAGGACGCCGCGGCCTGTGCCTCGATCTGGCCGAGCGCGGCGACCGCCTGATCGACTTCCAGATCGGAGGCATCGCGGAGCCGTCGGCGCAGGCGAACGGCATCGACAGCCTTGCGCGCGAGCACCGCGCTGTCGCGATCGTTGCGATGCAATTCGCCCGCTGTCAGCCAGTCATACCAGAGCGTCGCCAGCTCAAGTGCCGTCTGGTGGCGCACATCCTCCATCCGGTTTTCGGCGACATCGACGCCGAGATTGCCCGCAGTGCGGTCGAGCCCCGCCTTGCCCGGCAGTCGGAACGGCCGACTTACGGTTACGTCGAACTCGTCATAGCCGCCCTCGCGATCGACGCTGCGGCGGATATAGCTGCCGTTGACGACCGCTTCCTGCGTGCCGCGCCGAAGCGCTACGCCCTGCGCGCGCGCCGCCTCCAGCCTCGCGCGGGCCGCCGCGACGGTGGGGTGGCCGTCGAGTGCAGCGAGAACCTGGGGCGTCGGCGGCAGGCTGGATGCCGCGAGTGCGGGCCGCGAAAGCGCGGCGACCACCCAGACCGATGCCAGAAGGCGAACGATCCTCATCCGATTCTCCCTCGCGCCGCAATCGGGGTGGCGAACCAGCGGACCGGCCAGCGACGGCGCGCGCTCTCGACCGTCGCGACCAGCGAGGCGGCCGCTTTTTCGTCGACAACCAGCTCGACCGCGCTGCGCCGGAGCGTCGCCAGCACCTGCTCGCCGGTCCCGGCATCGCTGAAGTCGCGGCCGAGGACGCGCTCGTCGCGCAGGTGAACCGGCGCCTGGGCGACAGCGCGCAGCGCCTCGGCGATCGCCTCGGCATCGGCCGACGCACAATGGAAGCAGAGCAGCACCTCAGCCACGGGCAGCCTCCGCGCGGCTTTCGCCGAATCGTTCGTAGAGCATGGGCAGCAGGATCAGGGTCAGCAGGGTGGAGGTGACGAGGCCGCCGATCACCACGATCGCCAGCGGGCGCTGAATCTCGGACCCGGGCCCCGTCGCGAAGAGCAGCGGCACCAGCCCGAAGGCGGTGATGCTGGCGGTCATCAGCACCGGGCGCAGCCGTCGCTCCGCACCCAGGCGAACCGACTGCGCGATGGGCAGGCCTTCGTCGCGCAGCTGGCGGAAATAGGCGACCAGGACGAGCCCGTTGAGGACCGCGATGCCGAGCAGGGCAATGAAGCCGACCGAAGCGGGGACCGAGAGATATTCGCCCGACGCCCACAGGCTGACAATGCCACCCACCATCGCGAAGGGGATGTTGAGCAGGATGATGATCGCCGCCCGCAATGAGCGAAGCGTGCCGAGCAGCACCCCGAAGATCAGCAGCAGCGCGCCCGGCACGACCAGCGCGAGCCGGGCAGAGGCGCGTCGCTGATTCTCGAACTGGCCACCCCAGACGATGCGATAGCCGTGCGGCAAGGTCACCTTTGCCGCGACCGCAGCTTGCGCGTCGTCGACATAGCCGACAAGGTCGCGGCCCGAGACGAACGCCTGAACGAGAGCGAAGCGCGATCCATTTTCATGGTCGAGCTTGACCGGCCCCTCCGCGCGCTCGACTTTGGCCATGTCACTGACGCGGGCGAGCGTCCCTTCGGGCGTGTGCAACTGGAGGTCGGCGAAGCGGGCCGGATCGGCGCGCAGGCTCTCGTCGCCCCGGATCAGGATCGGCACGCGCTTCTGCCCTTCGGCGACCACCCCGGCGCGGACGCCCTCGACCTGCGCGCGCAGCGAGTCCTGCAGCTGGTCGATCGGCATGCCGAAGCGGCCGGCAGCGGCACGGTCTATGTCGAGGCGCAGATAGTCGACGTTGGAATTGGCGACGGTCATCACCTCGGACGCGCCGTCGATCCCGGACAGGACGTGCTGCACCTGCCCGGCCAGATCGGCGAGCGTCGCGAGATCGGGACCGAAGATCTTCACCGCCAGGTCGCCGCGCGCACCGGTGAGCATTTCCGACACGCGCATCTCGATCGGCTGGGTGAAGGTCGGTTCGATCCCCGGCAGCCCTTCCATTGCCTTGCGCATCTCGGCGAGGACGAAGTCCTTGTCGCCACGCCATTCCGAGGCGGGCTTGAGCCGGATGAAATTGTCGGTTTCGTTGGGCCCCATCGGATCGAGCCCGATTTCGTCCGACCCGACGCGTGCGATCACCTCGCTCACTTCGGGAATGGCCTTCAGCGTGCGGCCGACGAGCAGATCGTCGCGCACCGACTGGTCGAGGCTGATCGAAGGGAGCTTGCTCGTCTGGACGATCATCGAGCCCTCGTCCATCGTCGGCATGAAGGTTTTGCCGACGGCGCCATAAGCGATGCCCGCGACCACCAGCCCCGCCCCCGACAGCGCATAGACCAGCCGCCGTCGCGCGAAGGCCGCCTCCAGCAGCGCATGGTAGCGCGGGTTGAGCCAGCGCATGATCCAGGGCTCGCCATGATAACCGCTTCTGAGCCCATAGGAAGACAGCACCGGCACCAGCGTCAGCGCGAGCAGCAGCGACCCCGCCAGCGCGAACACGATGGTGAGCGCGACGGGGGCGAACAGCTTGCCCTCCAGCCCCTGCAGTGAGAGCAGCGGCAGGAAGACCAGCGCGATGATGACGATGCCGGCCGTGACCGGCACGATCACCTCGGCGGTGGACCGGAAGACGAGGTTGAGGCGCGGGTGCCCCTCGTCATGCTCGCGGCCCAGCCGCTCGACGATATTCTCGACCACCACGACCGCGCCGTCGACGAGCATCCCGATCGCGATGGCGAGCCCGCCCAGGCTCATCAGATTGGCGGACAGGCCCATGCCGCGCATGAACAGGAAGGTGATCAGCGCCGCCATCGGCAGCGTCACCGCGACGATCGCCGCCGCGCGCCAGTCGCCGAGGAACAGGATCAGCAGGATGACGACGAGGATCGTCGCCTCGATCAGCGCCTTTTCGACCGTGCCGACCGCGCGTCCGATCAGGTCGGAGCGATCGTAGAAGACGTCGAGCCTGGCCCCGGCCGGCAGAGCGCGCTCGACCTCCGCCAGCCGCTCGCGGACGCCGTCGACCACCTGCCGGGCGTCGGCACCACGCAGGGCGATCACCAGCCCCTGCACCGCTTCGCTCTCGCCGTCCTTGGTGACCGCGCCATAGCGTGTGAGGCTGCCCATGCCGACGGCGGCGACATCGCCGAGCCTGACGATCCGGCCGTTGCGACTGGCGACGACCATCGAAGACAGGTCCTCGACCGAGGCGATCGCGCCGACCGACCGCACGATCAAGGCCTCCTCGCCGCTGGTCAGCCGGCCAGCCCCATCATTGCGGTTACCGCGCTCTATCGCGGCGCGCAGTTCGTCGATCGACAGGCCCGCGCTCGCCAGCGCGACCGGATCGGGACGCACCTCGAAGCTGCGGACGAAGCCGCCCAGCGCATTGACGTCGGCGACGCCGGGCACGGTGCGCAGCGCGGGGCGGATCGTCCAGTCGAGCAGGTCACGCTTCTCTTGCAGCCCCAGCGGCCCTTCGATCGTGAACATGTAGATGTCGGACAAAGGCGTGGAGATCGGAGCGAGGCCGCCGCTGACGGCGTCGGGCATATCGGCAAGGACACCGCCCAGCCGCTCCGCCACCTGCTGGCGCGCCCAATAGATGTCGGTGCCATCGGCAAAGTCGATCGTGATATCGGCGATCGCATATTTGGCGGTCGAGCGCAGGATCGCCTGACGCGGGATGCCGAGCATCTCAATCTCGATCGGCGCGATCACCCGGCTTTCGACCTCTTCCGGGGTCATGCCGGGGGCCTTCAGGATGATCTTGACCTGGGTCTGGGCGATGTCGGGATAGGCATCGACCGGCAGCGTCGAAAAGGCCCAGCCGCCGAGGCCGGCCGTGACGAGCGCCAGCATGAGGACCAGCAGGCGATAGGACAGCGCCTGCGCGACGAGCGAGCGAAGCATCGATCAGCGCGCCAGGGCCAGCGCCTTGAGCGCGCTGGTCCCGGCCACGGCGATCAGTTCGCCCGGCTTCACGCCCGAAAGGAGCAGCGCCTGCCCGTCGCTGGTCGCGCCACTGGAGACGGTGCGGATGCGGAAGCCGCTGCGGGTCCGGACGAAGACCACGTCATGGCCGTCGAGACTGGTGACCGCTTCCGCAGGCACCGACACCGCGCCTGCCGGCGGCGGGCCTTCGAGCGTGACGCTCGTCGCGCGCCCGGCGATCACGCCGGGCCCTGCGGGAAGCTTCGCCTTGAGCGTGATCGAACGGGTGGCGGGATCGATCGTGCTGCCGACCGAGGTGACCGTCCCTCGCGCTGCGCCGAGACGGATGCCCATGCCGGGTCGCGCCTGACCGGCCAGCCGCTCGGGCAATTGTGCCTCGACCTCGTAGCGGTCGACCGCGTCGATCACATAGGGCGCGCCGGTGCCGTCGACCGGATCGCCGGCCTGCAGCATGGCCTTGGTCACCCGGCCCGCGATCGGGGCGACGAGTGTGTAGGTACCGTTGCCGCCGCGCCCGTTGACGAGATCGAGGATGCGCGCCTTTTCGGCGACATCGGCGCGCGCCTCTGCGGCCTGGGCCTGCGCCTCGTCGAGCCGGGCACCCGCGACGACGCCCGCCTTCTGTAGCTGCGCCATGCGCTGCGCGCTCGAACTGGCGACGCCCAGCCGCGCCCGGGCACGGGCGAGGTCGCCGCTCAGCGAGACGACGTCGCGGCTGGCGATCACCGCCAGGGGCTGGCCGCGCCGGACACTGTCGCCCTCGACCGCCATCGTACGGACCACCACGCCGGGTAGTGCGGCGGCGACCGCAACGCGCGCGCCGGGCGGCGGCACGACCACCGCCGGCAGCTGCGCAATCGGCGCACTGGTCGCGACCATCGCCGGGACCGTCCGGATCGCGAGACGGCCCAGTTGATCGGGCGTCAGCGGGAGAATGTCGGATGGCGGCGCGGCAGCCGCAGTCGTGCCGTCCGGCTCACCGTTGCGGGCGGGCTCGCCGCCCATGCCCCACCACAGGAGACCCGCAGCGACGATCGCCGCCAATCCCCCAATCGCATAGCCCCGATAGTTTCGCATGCGCAGCAATTAGCCTGCGAAGCTGACGCCTGCCTGACGGGGCCGGTCAGTTGATCCGAAAGTCGAGGATAAGCTCGCGCTGCATCTGATCGGTCGAAAGGCGCCCGCCGGCCGCCACCATGATGCGGTCGGCGATGGCCAGGCCGAGCCCGGCGCCGGTCCGACTGGCATGGTCGGCGCGGCTGTGTCGCTGGACGAGAACCGCCAGCCGGTCCGGGGACAGGCCCTCTCCCTCGTCGCGAACGCGCAACGTCGCGCCGGGGCCGGCGGCAACGATCACCGAGCCGCCCTCCGGCGTTGCGCGGATCGCATTTTCCACCAGATTGCGCAGCGCCGCCGCGATCGCTTCACGGTGTCCGTTGACGACCGGGGGCGCGCCGACGGTCTCGATCGCGATGCTGCGCCCGGCGTCGATCGCCTGAGCCGCCATCAGGGCGACCACCTCCTCGGCAATCTCGGGCAGGATGACAGCCCGTGGGGGCTGCGCCGCGACCGCACCCGAATCGACCTGGGCAAGCAGCATCAGCTGGTCGATCAGCCTGCGCATGGCGGACAGATCATGTTTGAGCCGCGCGATTTCGGGATGGTCGATGCTGTCGAGTTCGAGCGACAGCACGGCGAGCGGCGTCCGCAGTTCGTGCGCGACGTCGGCGGCGAAGGCCTCGTGCCGGGCCGCCGCTTCGTCGAGCCGACCAAGCAAGCGGTTCACCGCCTGGGCGAAGGGCAGCGCTTCGGCGGGAAAGCGCCCGGTATCGATGCGGATGCCGCGCTCCATGCCCTGCGCGCTTTCGATCGCCTGCGCCGCATCGCCAAGCGGGGCAAAGGCACGTCGGATCACCCAGAGGCTGGCGAAGGCGAGCGGGAGAACGAGGACGAGCACCGGCAGGCCGACATGCTCGGTCATCTCCTCGATCGCGAGATCGAGTGCCGGTCCGGGGCCGAGATCGCTGAAGGACAGCCCATATTCGAGCAGGACGCCGAATATCAGCAGCACCGTCCCGCCGGCGCCGATCAACGACAGGCCGAGACCAAGCCGGCGAATGACCGAACGTCGCGTCGGCATCAGTCTGCCGCGCGGAGCATATAGCCCAGCCCTCTTATGGTGTGCAGCATCCCTCCCGCGCCGGCCTGGTCGAGGCGGCGGCGCAGGCGCGAGACGATCGCCTCGACCGCGTTGGGGGTGACCGGCTCGGCAAAGCTGTAGAGCGCATCTTCGATCACGGACCGGCGCACCACCGTCCCCGCCTGGCGCATGAGGATTTCGAGCAAGTCGGCCTCGCGCCGGCCGAGATCGAGCATCCGGCCTTCGACACTGGCCTGCCGGGTCGCTGTATCGAAGCGCAGCGGCCCGTTCTCGAGCAGGCTGTTCGCGCGCGGGCCGGGTCGGCGAAGCAGCGCACGGATCCTGGCGGCGATCTCGTCGATCTCGGCAGGCTTGGTGACATAATCGTCGGCGCCGGCATCGAGACCGGAAACCCGCTCCTCGAGCGATCCTCGCGCGGTCAGGATCAGCGCCGGCACGCTCTCCCCTGCCCTGCGCCGCGCTGCGAGCCAGTCCACCCCGTCGCCATCGGGCAATCCGAGGTCGAGGATCAGCGCATCATAATGAGCGGTGGCCATGGCCGCGTCCGCCGCATCGAGCGAATGGGCGGTGTCGCAGGCCAGCCCGCGACGGCCCAGGCCTTCGGCGGTCAGGGCCGCGAGCCGCGCATTGTCCTCGACGATCAGCAGCCGCACATGACCTCCTAGCGCGCCGGGCCCGCACGTCCCGCAACGCGACGCTTTTCGCTACAGCAGACCAGCATGGCGAGGCAATCTGACCTCAGCCTGACGCAAGGGTCCGCGCAATTCTATTGCGCGGTTAAAATTAGGGGCTAGGCTGCACTTCCCATGACCGGCCGCGCACCAGAAGCCGGCCAGACAAGGGACATCCGCATGATATTCGGGCGCGTAAAGCCTCTCGACGCCATTCTCGCTACCGCAGCCAAGAAGTCGCTGCACCGGTCCTTGGGCCCCTTCCAGCTGACCATGCTGGGCATCGGCGGCATCATCGGCACCGGCATCTTCGTTCTCACCGCCGAAGCCGCCCAGAAGGCGGGGCCGGGCATGATGCTCAGCTTCATCATCGCCGGTTTCGTCTGCGCGGTTGCCGCGCTCTGTTACGCCGAAATGGCAGCCATGGTGCCCGTATCGGGCTCGGCCTACACCTATAGCTATGCCGTGATGGGCGAGCTGGTCGCCTGGATGGTCGGCTGGGCGCTCGTGCTCGAATATGCGATCGCGGCGGGCGCCGTCTCGGTCGGATGGTCGGGCTATGTCGTCGGGCTGTTCCAGCATCTGACAGGCATAACCGTGCCAAAGACCTTCATATTGGGTCCGATCGACGGCGGCCTGATCAATATTCCGGCTGCGATAATCGCGCTGGTGGTGACCTGGCTGCTCGTCCTGGGCACCAAGGAGAGCGCGACGGTGAACGCCGTCCTCGTGGCGATCAAGGTCGCCGCGCTGAGCCTGTTCGTCGTGCTGGCTCTGCCGGTGATGAACCTGCAGCATTTCGACCCCTTCGCGCCGCTCGGCTTCGCCGGCATCTCGGCCGCCGCCGCGTCGATCTTCTTCGCCTATGTCGGCTTCGACGCGGTCTCGACCGCCGCCGAGGAGACCAAGAACCCGCAGCGCAACATGCCGATCGGCCTGATCGGTTCGCTCGGCATCTGCACCATCTTCTACATGCTGGTTGCGGCCGGCGTGATTGGCGGCGTCGGCGCGCAGCCGATGCTCGACGCGGCCGGCAATGGGCTGCCGACCGGGTCGACCGAGCTTGCCGCCGCCTGCTCGGCGATCGGCGACGCCAAGGTCGTCTGCTCGAAGGAAGCACTGGCCTGGACGCTGCGCGAGATCGGGTGGCCGCAGGTCGGAAACCTGATCGGCCTTGCCGCCGGTCTGGCACTGCCCTCTGTCATCCTGATGATGATGTTCGGCCAGACCCGCATCTTCTTCGTGATGAGCCGCGACGGGCTGCTGCCGTCGGCCTTTTCGCGGGTTCATCCGAAGTACAAGACCCCGCATGTCGTGACGATCATGACCGGCGTGTTCGTGTCGATCTTCGCCGCCTTGTTCCCGGTCGGCGCGCTGGCCGACATCTCCAATTCGGGTACGCTGTTTGCCTTCGCGGCGGTCTCGATCGCGGTGCTCGTGCTGCGTCGGACCGAGCCGGGCCGCAAGCGTCCGTTCAGGACGCCGGCCGTGATGATCGTGGCGCCGCTCGCTGCAGCCGGCTGCTTCTACCTGTTCTTCAGCCTGTCCTTCTATACGAAGTCGTTGTTCTTCGGCTGGGCCCTGGTCGGGCTGGTCGTGTACTTCTGCTACGGTTATCGGAAGAGCAACCTCGGTCGCGGAATCGTGGACACCCACGAAACCGATGCCGACGCCCCGCCGCTCCCGGTTCCGCCGGTCGACTGATCGGCGACCGTCGACAGACGTCAGAAGTCCGGCGAAAGCCGGGCTTCCTTCGTTTCAGCGCTGGTCGAGACGACTCTCGATCAACCCGGCGAGATCCTCGTCCAGCGGCAGGCGCGGTCCCATCTGGGCGATGATCCGGCCGGCGGCGATCGATCCCATGCGCAGGCAGGTCTCGATGTCCCGCCCGCGCGCCAGTCCGGCGAGAACGCCGGCGGCGAACAGGTCGCCCGCGCCGGTCGTGTCGACGATCGGCCCGAAGGGTTCGGCCGGCACCGCCACGCGGCGTCCGCCCTCGATCGCGATCGCGCCCTCCGCACCGCAGGTCGCGATCAGCAGCGGAACGCGCCCCGACGCCCATGCGAGCCCCGCCTCGAAATCGGATCGGCCGCTGAGCTCGGCCAGCTCGCCCTCGTTGGCGAACAAGATGTCGATGGTTCGCAGCTCAAGCAGTTCGACGAAATCGTCATGATGCTCGCGGACGCAAAACTCCGAGGACAAGGTGAAGGCCGTCCGCCGGCCGTGACGGCGCGCCATGTCCAGGGCGGCGCGGCAGGCAGCGCGCGGCTCCTCAGTCCGCCACATATAACCCTCGACATAGAGGATCGCGCTGTCGGCGGCGATGCCCGCGTCGAAGGCGGCAGCGGGCAGAAATTCGGAGGCGCCGATCGCGGTGTTCATCGTGCGATGGCCGTCCGGGCTGACGATGATCAGGCAGCGGCCGGTGGGCGTTTCGATCGGCGGCAGCGGAAAGTCGATGCCGCTGGCGGTCATGTCGCCCGCGAAGAGCAGGCCCAGCCGATCCCGGCCGACCTGCCCGACGAAGGCGAGCCGAAGACCGAGGCGCGCGAGCGCCGCCATGGTGTTGGCCGCCGACCCCCCGCACACCTCCTCGCACAGGCCCATCGCTTCGTGCAGGATCACCGCGCGATCGGGATCGATCGGCTGCATCAGCCCGCGCTGAAGCCCTTGCGCGGACACGAACTGATCATCCTTGTGGCAGAGCACGTCGACCAGCGCATTGCCGATCGCGACCACATCGTAGCGGGGTGGAATCATGCCGCCTCCCCTAGAGCGAGACGCGCCGCGTTGGAAGGGCGCCCCGCGGCAACGGGCTTGCGCCGCGTCGCTAATGGTGCTGATCGCTCCCTTATGACGATGCGCCCGCTTCTGCTGACCATTCCCATCGCCCTGCTGGCCTCCTGCGGCCCGGCCACACCACCCCCGACGCTGACGCCGCCGCCCCCGGTGCGGACCGAAGCAGGACTCGATCGCGTCCTGGGTCGGGATGCCCGCGCGCTGATCGCCTTATTCGGCACGCCGAACCAGGATGTCCGCGAGGGCACCGCGCGAAAGCTTCAATATGCGAGCAGCGTCTGCGTGATGGATGCCTATCTCTATCCATCCGCACCGGGGCGGGAGGCAGTGGTGACGCATGTCGACGCGCGGCTGCCCAATGGCGAGGACATCGACCGCGCCTCGTGCATCGCTGCGCTCAGCCGCCGGCGCGAGGCGCGCTGACCGCTACAGCGCCAGGCGGTCGAGCACCGCCGGCAGCAGCGCATCGACTGCACGTTCGGCCGCTCCCTCGTCGCCTCCGAACACACCGCTGAGCGCGAGTTGGGTAAAGCCGTGGACCGTCGCCCAGGCGGCCAGCGACGACGCTGCGTCCACCTCGCACGGGCTGGCGTCCGCTGCCCCCTCGCCCCGCACGACGCGGTCGAGAATCAGGAAAGCACGCCGGTTTGCGGCTTTCAGCTCTTCATCCGCGGCATCCACCAGCCCGCGTCGCCAGATCAGGTCGAAAGCCGCACGATGCGCGAGTGCGAAGCGGACATAGGCCATGCCCTGCGCGCGCAGGCGGGCGATGCGATCGCGGCCGACATCGGCCTGCTCCAGCGCATCACCGAACGATCTGCTGGTGACCGTTGCGAGCGCCGTCAACAGGCCACGCGCGTCGCCGAAATGATGTCCTGGTGCAGCCGGCGAAACCCCCGCCCGCCGCGCTGCTTCGCGCAGCGAAAAGCCGTCCGGACCGCGCTCCTCGACCACCGCGCGCGCAGCATCGATCAGGGCATCGCGCAAGGCGCCATGGTGATAGCGGCTCCTCCGGCTAATCTTGACACTGTTCATATCATCGGCCATCACCAATCTGTACAGTGTACAGATAGGAGTCGCAACATGGGCCTGCCTGCACAGATTTTCGCGATCGCCAATCTCCTCGCCATGATCGCATGGCTGGCCCTGCTGGCGACCCTTCCTTTCCCCACGATCCGGACGCGAACCAACCGACTCGCGACGATCGCCGTGCCGGTGCTCCTCGCGCTCGCCTATGCCGCGCTGCTGATCGGCGGAGGGCCGGCACCCGGCGAGGGCGGCTTTGGGTCGATTACCGAAGTCAGGGCGCTCTTTGCCGACGACTCCATGCTGACCGCCGGCTGGATCCACTATCTGGCCTTCGATCTGTTCGTCGGAGGATGGGTCGCCCGCGACGCGGCCGACCGCGCCCTGCCCTGGTGGCTGCTTCCGCCCTGTCTGATCCTGTGTTTCCTGTTCGGCCCGACCGGCCTGCTTGCCTATATGCTGGTCCGCACGCTGATTCAGCGAAAGGCGGCAGCATGACGACGGCCCTCGCTACCCGCCCGTCGGGCCCGCTTGCGCGTCTGGCCGACGATCTGGTTGCTGGGGACCGGCTGCTCGCGCGATATGGCTTCCTCCTTCTCGGCCTGTTTCCGGTCGCGCTGCTGCTGCAGACAATCGACCCGCGCCTGTTGGCGAGCGGCGTCGATCCCTGGGTAAAGCCGGCCAAGTTCCTGCTGTCGCTGGGCCTGTTCGCGCTGACGACCGCGTGGATCACCGGCTTCGTCGCGTCAGGGACGAGGGACACGCCGCTGCTTCGCGCCAATCGCCGGATCATTGTCGCGGCTGCGACGTTCGAGCTCGCCTACATCATCGTCCAGGCGGCGCTCGGGGAGGCATCCCATTTCAATCGCGATACGCCGCTGCATGCCGCGCTTTACGCTCTTATGGGTATCGGGGCGACCATGCTCGTCGCGGCGATGCTGCCGATCGCTGGCCAGCTGGTGCGCCACCCCATTGCAGGGCTCCGCCCTTCGTTCCACTTCGCGCTGATCGCCGGCCTGGTGCTCACCTTCCTCCTCGGCGGCGGGCTCGGCCTATATATGGGCGCACAGACGAGCCATGCGGTCGGCCCCGAGGGGCACGGCCTGCCGCTTTTCGGCTGGAACCGGGTCGGCGGCGACCTGCGGGTCGCCCATTTCCTGGGGATGCACGCCCAGCAGGCGATCCCGCTGCTGGGCCTTGCCGTTCGCGGTCTTGATGAACACCACGGCTGGGCACTGCTGGTCGCGGGCACCCTGCTCTACTGCGCGCTGACCTTGGCGAGCTTTGCCCAGGCCGTCTCGGGACTGCCGGTTCTAGCTGCGTGAAAGCGTACCGAAAGGGATCACCGGTCGCGTACGGCGGCGGAGGCTATGGCCGACCAGGCCGAACCCGAGGATCAGCATCATCCACGTGCCTGGCTCCGGTGCGACGATCACCGCCTGGACGAGGAAGTCCTGCTTGCCCGCGACCGTCAACGCCTGCAGGCCCTGCGCGAGCGGGGCCGAGCCATTGGCCGTGCTGACATAGTTCAGATAGGTCTGCGCCTGCGCGATGACCTGCGAGAAGTTGGACGAGGCCGGGGTCGAGAAATAGGTCGTGCCGCTGGTGACGTCGAAGGGGTTGCTCGACGATTCGCTGACGATCTCCCACAGCGCGATCTGGAGCGCCGAGGCCTGAACGGCGGTCATCGGCGCGGACAAATTGGGAGCGAACTGACCGAACAGCTGCGATATCTGGAGCGCCTTGCCGACGCCGATCCCGCCGGAGATGCTGCTCTTGCCAGCCTGCGCGAGAGGATCGACCGTGTAGGTGTAGCTCGAATTGAGCGTCGCGTCCTCATAGGGTTCGACGCAGAAGGCGAAGAAGCTGTTGCCGGAGCCCTCCAACTGCTGCGTGTCGGTACCGCCCGTGCGCGTGAAGGTCGCCAGGCCGTTCAGCACCTGGCTGGCAAAGGGCGTACCGTTGGGGCGAATGGCGTTCATGGTGATCGTACTGCCGGACCCGACGCTGTTCAGTGTCGCGATGATGGTCGCGGCTGAGGCGCTGGACGCCGTGCAGACGCTGGCCAGGCCCAGCATGAAGGAAAGCGCCATGATATGCAGACGGTGCATGATATCGGTCCCCACGCGACCGGTCGTTCCGGCCCTTTCGTTATGGGTAAAAGCTAAGCAAGAAGCGGGCCAGCCGCAGCGCCCATTGATTTCGCGGTAAAAATGCTGGGCGGTGTCGAGCGGCTGTAAAATACTCCGACAGCAAAGAAAGCCCCGCCGGTGGTATCAGCGCCCGTGCAGGCGGCTCAGATCGAGCAGGTCGGCCGTCACCCAGCCATTGACGTAATTGACGTAGAACAGGCCGAAGGCGACCGCCGATACGATCGTGGTCCAAAGCAAGGTACGCCACACCGAGAAACGCGGCGTGGCACTTTCGACCTGCCCGGGCACCGCCGCCTCGGGCTCCGCGCTGCTGCGGAGCCGGAAGGGCAGAACGAGGAACAGACAGCCCCACCAGAAGAGCAGATAGATCGCGATGATCGACGTCAACTTCATGGCGCCGCCTTCCCCCGAAAGCCGTCAGATACGGATGATCGACACGTCGACGATCGGCTTCTTGCCGGTCCAGGCGGTCGCGCGCCGGCGCACGGCGAGACGCACCGCCTCGCGCAGTTTCGCCTCGTCGCGTCCGCCTTTCCGGACCGCGCCCTTCGCGGCCTCGGCGGCGTCCGCGAGAAAGGCCTCGCGGTCCTCTTCAACGGGCAGACCCTGGATCATGAGCGACGGCTCACCCCGCAACCGGTCGCCCTTCTCGAGCACCAGCGTGACGCCGACGAAGCCATATTGCGCCACACGCCGTCGCTCGTTCATCGTCGAGCCGTCGGCGGGCAGGATCACGTCGCCGTCGAGAACCAGCCGTCCGGTGCGCTCCTGGCGGATCGCCTTCGGCCCGTCGGGCGCGAGGCGGACGACCGTGCCGTTCTGCTGGACGATGCCGTGCGGCACGCCTTGTGCCTTGGCGAAGCGGGCCTGCTCAGCCATGTGGCGCAGCTCGCCATGGACCGGCAGGATGATCTCCGGACGGATCCAGTCGTACATCGCCGCCAGTTCGGGGCGGCCGGGATGGCCCGAGACGTGGACATCGGCCTGACGCTCGGTGATCATCTCGATCCCCTTTGCCGCCAGCGCATTCTGGATGCGGCCGATGGCAATCTCGTTGCCCGGAATCTGCTTCGACGAGAAGACGACCGTGTCACCGGCCGAAAGCTTGACCGGATGGCTGTCGAAGGCGATCCGCGACAGCGCAGCGCGCGCCTCGCCCTGGCCGCCGGTGGCGATGATCATCACCTCCTGCGGGGGCAGGCGCATCGCATCCTCGACGTCGATGATCGGCGGGAAATCCTTGAGGTAGCCGCTCGACTTCGCCACCCGGATGATCCGGTCGAGCGAGCGGCCCGCGACGCACAGCTTGCGTCCGGTGTCGTTCGCCACTTCGCCCAGCGTCTGCAGCCGCGCAGCGTTCGAAGCGAAGGTCGTGACGAGCACGCGCGCCTTGCAGGCGCCGATGACCTCGTCGAGCCCCTTGCGCACCGAGGCTTCGGAGCCCGATGCTTCGGAATTGAAGACATTGGTCGAATCGCAGACGAGCGCGAGGACGCCCTTGTCGCCGATCGCCTTCAACTCCTCGGCGGTCGAGGGAATGCCCAGCACGGGCTCGTCGTCGAGCTTCCAGTCGCCGGTGTGGAAGATGCGGCCATAGGGCGTCTCGATCAGCAGCGCGTTGCCCTCGGGGATCGAATGGGCGAGCGGGACATAGGTGAAGCCGAACGGCCCCAGCGCGAAGCTGCCCTCATTGTCGATCACGTGGAGTTCGACCTTGTCGGTGATGCCCTCTTCGTCGAGCTTGCCGCGGATCAGCTCCGCCGTGAACTTGGTCGCATAGAGCGGAACGCCGAGATCGGCGGCGAGGTAGGGGATCGCGCCGATATGGTCCTCATGCCCGTGCGTCAGGACGATGCCGAGCAGGTCGTCGGCACGCTCCTCGATGAAGGCGAGCTCGGGCAGGATCAGCTCGACACCCGGATAGCCGGGATCGGCGAAGGTCAGGCCGAGATCGACCATCACCCATTTGCCCTGGGTGCCGTAGAGATTGACGTTCATGCCGATCTCCCCGGAGCCGCCAAGCGCCAGGAAGAGCAATTCGTTACCGGGAGTCGTCACTTAGAAAATTGTCCAATCTGTCAAAGCCGGGCCTTCAGCCGGTCATACATGATGCCGAGGCCCTGGATGGTGAGGTCGGGCTCGATGCTGTCGAACAGTTTGACATGGCGTTCGAACAGCGGCGCGAGCCCGCCGGTGGCGATGATCTTCACGGGGCGACCGACCTCGGCCTTCATGCGGCCGACGAGCCCCTCGATCATCGAGACATAGCCGAAATAGATGCCGACGAGCATCTGGCTGGTGGTCGTGCGGCCGATCACGCTGGCGCTCTCGGGCGCCTCGATCGCGATGCGTGGCAGTTTTGCCGCCGCCCCGACCAGCGCGTCGAGCGACAGGTTGATGCCCGGCGCGATGATCCCGCCTTTATAGGCGCCGGTATAATCGACCACGTCGAAGGTCGTCGCGGTGCCGAAATCGATCACGATCAGGTCGCCGGGATGGCGGCGATGCGCCGCTATGACGTTCACCGCACGGTCGGCGCCGACATTCTGCGGCTCGTCGACGTCGAGGGTGATCCCCCATTCGACGGGCGGCCGGCCCGCAACCAGCGCGGTCACGCCGAAATATTTACTCGCCAGCACTTCCAGATTGTGGAGAGCGCGCGGCACCACCGTGGCGACGATAACCGCTTCGATGGCCGACCGCTCATAGCCTTCGAGCTGCAGCAGCTGGTGCAGCCACACCGCATATTCGTCGGCCGTGCGCCGGGGATCGGTCGCAATGCGCCAGCGCGCCTTGATCGCGTCACCGTCGACCAGCGCGAAAACGATGTTGGTGTTCCCTGCGTCGATCGCAAGCAGCATGACCGGTACGAGTCCTTCCTTCGGGGCGCCTATAGCAGGAAAACGTCGCCTGCGTGCACATGATGCACATGTCCATCGGGGCAGCGCAGTTTGAGCGCGCCTTCGGGGGTCAGACCATCGAACAGGCCTTCGAGCACGCCTTCGGGTGCTTGCACGCGCAGCGCCGTACCGATGGGGTGCGCACGCATTTGCCACCTGGACAGGATGACGGCCAGTCCTTCCCCCCGCCAGCGGCCGAGCCACGCGGAAAAGCGTGCTGCCAGTTCCTCGGCGAAGTCCGCGGGCGAAGGCGGCGACAGGCCGAGGCCGGCGAGGCTGATCGTGGGCCGATCGAGACCGATCGGATGATGGGCCAGGTTCACCCCGATCCCGACGACCACGGCGTCGTCGGCGCCTTCGAGCAATATGCCCGACAGTTTGGCACCATCGACGAGAAGGTCGTTCGGCCATTTGATCGACAGCCGGTCCGCCCCCACCCAGGCCTGCAACAGCGCGTCGAGCGCGACCGCCGCCACGAAGGCGAGGCTCGACGCCGGCGGATCGCCGGGCAGGCGGCGCACCAAGGTGGATCCGTAGAAATTGCCGGGCGGCGAAACCCAGGGACGTCCCTGCCGGCCGCGACCGCCGGTCTGGGCGTCAGCGCGGATCCAGCTACCCTCCGGTGCTCCGGCGCGGGCGAGCGCGGCGACGTCGGCGTTGGTCGAACCGGTCTCGGCGACGTGCTGGATCGCCGGGGTCATGCCGCCATGTCCCCGGCCATCATGCAATCAGGCCTTTTGCAGGCTATCAGAATAGCGCGCGCGCCGCCGTCATGCTCGTCGCGTCGAGCAGCGGGATCGCCAGATAGCCGAGCGGCGATACCGCAAGAGCCATGAGGACGATGACACCACCTTCGACGCGCGAATCGGCGGGAGCGAAGCCCTCGGCAGGGTCGTCGAAGTAGATCGTCTTGACGATCTTCAGATAATAGAAGGCGCCGATCACCGAGGTCGCGATGCCGATCATCGCGAGCGGCCAATAGCCGGCGCGGACGAGCGCATCGAACACCAGGAATTTCGGCCAGAAGCCGAACAGCGGCGGAATGCCCGCCAAGCTGAACATGAAGATCGCGAAGGCTGCCGCGAGACCCGGACGCGTGCGCGACAGACCCGAAAGGCTGGCGATCGCTTCGACCGGGCGGCCATCGGCATCGCGCATCTGCAGAAGGCAGGCGAAACTGCCGAGCGTCATCGCGACGTAAACCGCGAGATAGGTCAGCGTGGCCGCGATGCCGTCGGCAGTTCCGGCGGCGAGGCCGAACAGCGCGAAGCCGACATTGTTGATCGACGAATAGGCAAGCAGCCGCTTGATGTTCGACTGGCCGATTGCGGCGACGCCGCCGACGATCGTCGAGGCGAGCGCGGCGAAGACGACGATCTGGCGCCACTGATCGGTGGCCGAGCCCATCGCCTCGACCGAGACGCGCATGAGGAGGGCCATGGCGGCAACCTTGGGGGCCGAGGCGAAGAAGGCCGTGACCGGGGTCGGCGCGCCTTCATAGACGTCTGGCGTCCACATGTGGAACGGCACCGCCGAAATCTTGAAGGCGAGGCCCGCCAGGACGAAGACCAGGCCGAACATCGTGCCGATGCCGATGTCCTTCGACATGGCGTCGGAAATGCCCGCGAACAGGGTCGTGCCGGTGAAGCCGTAGAGCAACGAGATGCCGTAGAGCAGGATGCCCGAGGCAAGCGCGCCGAGGACGAAATATTTGAGCGCCGCTTCGGCCGAGCGCGTGTCGCGGCGCAGGAAGCCGGCGAGGACATAGGCCGAGAGCGACTGCAGTTCGAGGCCGACATAGAGCGTCAGCAGGTCGCCCGCCGACACCATCATCCCCATGCCGACGGCCGACAGCAGGATCAGCACCGGATATTCGGCGCGATAGCCGCCCGCCCGGGCAAAGAAGCCGGGCGCAAGCAGCACCGAGACCGCCGCCGCGATATAGATCAGCAGCTTGGCGAAGGCCGCGAAGCTGTCGGCGATATAGAGGCCGTCGAAGCCGGGCCCGCCGCTGCCGGCCGGGCCGGTGAGCGAAAAGGCGGCAGCGCCGAACAGCGCGACCGCACCCCAGCCGATAGCGCGGGACAGGCCGTCACCACCGAAGGCGGCGACGAGCAGCAGGAGCAGCGCTCCGACCGTGAGGATCAGCTCGGGGACGGTGAGAGCGAGGGAGGCGGTAATCGACATCAGTGGTGCGCCTCCGCATGCGCCGACGCTTGAGCTGGGACAGGACCGACGGCGACCTTGGCGTCGCCATGGGGAGCCGTGGGCGCGAGCCGGGCGAGGATCGCCCCGACATCGTTGCGCATCGGCGCGAGGAAACTTTCCGGATAGACGCCCATCCAGAGGGTAGCGGCCGCAAGCGGGGCGAGGATCGCCATCTCACGCGCGGTCAGATCGGGCATGGTCGCCGCTTCCGCCGTGCGCGCCGAGCCGTAGGCGATGCGCGCATAGAGGTAGAGCATATAGGCCGCGCCCAGGATCACGCCGGTGGTGGCGACGAAGCCGACCCAGGAGGAGATCTCATAGGCGCCGACCAGCGACAGGAACTCGCCGACGAAGTTGCTGGTGCCCGGCAGGCCGACCGAGGCCATGGTGAACAGCAGGAACAGCATCGCATATTTGGGCATGTTGTCCGACAGGCCGCCATAGCGGGCGATCTCGCGGGTGTGCATGCGGTCGTAGATCACGCCGACGCACAGGAAGAGCGCGCCCGAGACGAGACCGTGGCCGAGCATGACCATCAGCGCGCCTTCGAGGCCCTGGCGGTTGAAGGCGAACAGGCCGATGGTGACGAAGGCCATGTGCGCGACCGACGAATAGGCGATCAGCTTCTTCATGTCCTCCTGCACCAGCGCGATCAGCGAGGTGACCACCACCGCGACCATCGACAGGCCCAGGACCAGCCACATCAGCTCGGCCGAGGCGACCGGGAACATCGGCAGCGAGAAGCGGACGAAGCCATAGCCGCCCATCTTGAGCAGCACGCCGGCCAGGATGACCGATCCGGCCGTCGGCGCCTGAACGTGCGCGTCGGGCAGCCAGGTGTGGACCGGCCACATCGGCATCTTCACCGCGAAGGAGGCGAAGAAGGCGAGGAACAGCCAGGTCTGCGCTTCCGGCGGGAAGTCATAGGCCATCAACGTCGGGATGAAGGTCGTGCCGGCCTCGTTCACCATCCACAGCATCGCGATCAGCATCAGCACCGATCCGAGCAGCGTGTAGAGGAAGAATTTGTAGCTGGCGTAGATCCTGTCCGCGCCGCCCCAGATGCCGATGATCAGATACATCGGGATCAGGCCGGCTTCGAAGAAGATGTAGAACAGGAACAGATCCTGCGCCGCGAAGACGCCGATCATCAGCGTTTCCATCAGCAGGAAGGCGGCCATATATTCGGGCACGCGCTTCTCGATCGCCTCCCACGAGGCGGCGATGCAGATCGGCATCAGGAACACCGACAAAACGATCAGCAGCAGCGCGATGCCGTCGATGCCAAGCGCCCAGGCGAAACGCCCGAACAGCGCGACATGCTCGGTGAACTGCCACTGCGCGCCGCCGATCTCATACCGGTTCCACAGCAGCAGGCCGAGCGCGAGATCGACGAAGGTCACGAAGAGCGCGATCCAGCGCGCCCCCTTGTCCCCGGCGAACAGACAGGCGAACGCGGCCACCAGCGGCAGCGCGATCATCAGGGAAAGGATCGGAAAGCCCATCGCGTCAGCCCACAATCGCCCAGGTGGCCGCGGCCGCAAGGCCGAGCAGCATCACCAGAGCATAGGTATAGAGGTAGCCCGACTGCGCCGCCCGCGCGATCGTGCCGGTGCGGACCACCAGCGCCGCGACGCCATTGGGGCCGAAGCGGTCGATCGTGCCCTGGTCGCCCTTCTTCCAGAAGAAGCGGCCGAGCCAGAAGGCCGGTACGACGAACATGTAGTGATAGAGTTCGTCGAAATACCATTTGTGCAGAAGGAAGTCGTAGAGGACCCGGAACTGCGCGGTGAAGCGCGCCGGAACCGTCGTGTCGAGGACATAGGCCCACAGTGCGATCAGCAAGCCGATGAACATGACTGCGGTCGCCGACAGCTTCACCCACAGCGGCACCTCATGCATCGCATGCATCAGATGCTCGTCGAACACCAGGCTGCCCGCCCAGAAGGCGGCACCATGGTCACCCTCGATGAAATAGGGCGCCCAGATCCAGCCTGCGAAGATCGCGCCCAGCGTCAGCACGACGAGCGGGATCAGCATCGGGAACGGGCTTTCATGCGGATGATAGCCCGCATCGCCCTCGAGCGCATGACCGTGGCCATGATCATCATGACCATGCGCCGCATGCGCATCATGGCCGTGCGGATCATGACCGGCATCCTCCTGCGCCGGGGCATCGTCGTCATGGCCGTGGCCATGCGCGTCGTGCACCGCATGCTGGATATGCTCGGAACCGGCCCAGCGCGGCTTGCCGTAGAAGGTCAGGAAGACCAGGCGCCACGAGTAGAAGCTGGTGAGCAGCGCCGCGAAAACCGCGATCGCGAAGGCGAAGCCGCCCGAGGTGGTGCCGCTGGCAAAGGCTGCCTCGATGATCGCGTCCTTCGAGTAGAAGCCTGCGAAACCGAACACGCCCAGAATACCGACACCGGTGATCGCGAGCGTACCCGCCATCATCGCGAAAAAGGTCAGCGGGATATGCTTCCGCAGCCCACCATAGAAACGCATGTCCTGCTCATGGTGCATCGCATGGATCACCGAACCCGCGCCGAGGAACAGCAGCGCCTTGAAGAAGGCGTGGGTGAACAGGTGGAACATCGCCGCGCCATAGGCGCCGACGCCGGCCGCCATGAACATGTAGCCGAGCTGCGAGCAGGTCGAATAAGCAATCACGCGCTTGATGTCGGTCTGCGTGGTACCCACCGTCGCCGCGAACAGCGCGGTCGCCGCGCCGACATAGGTGACGACGTGCATCGCGGTCTGGCTGACCTCGAACATCGGCGACAGGCGGCAGACCATGAACACGCCGGCGGTGACCATCGTCGCGGCGTGGATCAGCGCCGACACCGGGGTCGGGCCTTCCATCGCGTCCGGAAGCCAGGTGTGCAGGCCGAGCTGGGCCGACTTGCCCATAGCGCCGACGAACAGCAGCAGACAGATCAGCGTCATCAGGTCGACGCGCGCGCCGAGGAAGCCGATCGAGGCATTGGCGTAGCCCGGAGCGGCTGCCAGGATCTCGGGGATCGAGACGGTGCCGAACACCAGGAAGGTGGCGAAGATACCGAGCGAGAAGCCGAAGTCGCCGACGCGGTTGACGACGAACGCCTTGATCGCGGCCTGATAGGCCGACTTCTTGTGATACCAGAAGCCGATCAGCAGATAGGACGCCAGGCCGACACCTTCCCAGCCGAAGAACATCTGGATGAGGCTGTCCGAGGTCACGAGCATCAGCATCGCGAAGGTGAACAGCGACAGATAGGCGAAGAAGCGGGGCTGGCTCGGATCCTCCGCCATATAGCCCCAGCTATACAGGTGGACGAGGCTCGATACCGTGGTCACGACCACGAGCATCACAGCCGTCAGCGTGTCGACGCGCAGCGCCCAGTCGACGGCAAGATCGCCCGACTGGATGAAGGTCAGCACCGGCACGACATGCGCCGTCGCATGGCCCGCCATGAAGTCGATGAACACCGGCCAGCTCAGCGCGCAGGACGTGAAGAGCGCGCCCGTCGTGATGCACTTGGCGATGGTGTTGCCGAGCATGCGGTTGCCGAGACCGGCGACGATCGCGGCGAGCAGCGGCAGGAAGACGATGGCGGTGATCATGCCGCAAGGCTCCCGTGCGTCATTGCGGCGAAAGCCGGGCTATCGGATTTTCGGCACGCGACCGTGGCGCGCGCCGGCATGGCGGACAGGGACATGGTTGAACTCACCCCTTCATCCGGTTGATGTCGTCGACCGCGATGGTGCCGCGGCCACGGAAATAGATGACCAGGATGGCCAGGCCGATTGCGGCCTCGCCAGCGGCGACGGTCAGCACGAACATCGCGAAGACCTGCCCCACCAGATCGCCCAGATAGGCGGAGAAGGCGACGAGGTTGATGTTCACCGCCAGCAGGATGAGCTCGATCGCCATCAGGATGATGATGACGTTCTTCCGGTTCAGGAAGATGCCGAACACCCCCATGACGAACAGGATAGCCGAGACCACCAGATAATGTTGGAGCCCAATCACAGGTCCACCCCCTGGCCGACGGCCGGCTTGACGTTGCGCACCGCGTCTTCCGGACGGCGCATGTTCTGGGCGGCCACATTCTGCGCCTTCACGCCGCCGCGGGTGCGGTGGGTAAGGACGATCGCGCCGATCAGCGCGACGAGCAGGACGAGGCCCGCACCTTCGAAGATGTAGAGGTAGCGCGTGTAGATCAGCGTGCCGATCGCCTCGATATTCGGTACTTCGCCCGGCGTCGGCGCGATGCGCGACGCCATGTCGACGCCACCGGCCGTCCAGGCGCCGATCGCGAAGATCATCTCAGCCGCAAGCACCAGCACCAGCAGTACGCCGAAGGGCAGATATTGCGCGAAGCCGGCCCGCAATTCGGCGAAGTCGATGTCGAGCATCATGACGACGAACAGGAACAGCACCGCGACCGCGCCGACATAGACGATGACGAGCAGCATCGCGATGAACTCGGCGCCGACGAGCACCATGAGCCCGGCCGCGTTGAAGAAGGCGAGGATCAGCCACAGCACGCTGTGCACCGGGTTGCGCGCCAGGATGGTGAGCGTCCCGGAGGCGATCACCAGCGAGGCGAACAGGTAGAAGGCGATGGTCTGGATCACGATTGAACCTCAACCCCTGGGCCGACAAGCCCCGCCCCTTCAGGGGAGGGGTTGGGGTGGGGCCTCACCCCAAGAAAGGCGCTGGCGGACAGGTCCCACCCCTGAAAAGGAGGGGTGAAGGAGGACCAGCCCTGACGCCGGAACGAAGTCACGCGCGCCATTACCGGTACGGCGCGTCGGCGGCAAGGTTGGCGGCGATCGCGGGTTCCCAGCGGTCCCCGTTCGAAAGCAGCTTCGCCTTGTCGTAGATGAGTTCTTCGCGCGTCTCGGTCGAATATTCGAAGTTCGGACCCTCGACGATCGCGTCGACCGGGCAGGCTTCCTGGCAGAAGCCGCAGAAGATGCACTTGGTCATGTCGATGTCGTAGCGCGTCGTGCGGCGCGAACCGTCGTCGCGCGGCTCGGCCTCGATCGTGATCGCCTGCGCCGGGCACACCGCCTCGCACAGCTTGCACGCGATGCAGCGTTCCTCGCCGTTCGGATAGCGGCGCAGCGCATGCTCGCCGCGAAAGCGCGGGGAGAGCGGGTTCTTCTCATAGGGATAGTTGATCGTCGCCTTGGCCTTGAAGAAATATTTCAAGGTCAGCAGATGCGCCTTCACGAACTCCCAGAGCGTGAACGACTTGATGATGTAGCCGAGGCTCATCGGGCTCAAACTCCGTAGCGGGTGAGCATCAGCCACCCCGAGACAAGGAACACCCAGAACAGCGACAGCGGCAGGAAGACCTTCCAGCCCAGCCGCATCAGCTGGTCATAGCGGTAGCGCGGCACGGTCGCCTTCACCCAGGAGAAGATGAAGAAGAAGACCATCAGCTTGGCGAAGAACCAGACGATGCCCGGCACCATGTAGAGCGGCGCCCAGTCGACCGGGGGCAGCCAGCCGCCCCAGAACAGGATCGCGTTGAGGCCGCACATCAGGATGACATTGGCATATTCGCCGAGCCAGTAGAGCGCGAAGGACATCGACGAATATTCGGTCTGGTAGCCGGCGACGAGCTCCGACTCCGCCTCGGTCAGGTCGAACGGCGCGCGCGCCGTCTCCGCCATGGCCGAGATCAGAAAGACCACCGCCATCGGGAACAGCAGCGGGTTGAAGCCATAGCCGTTGATGAAGCCGAAGATGTGGGCACGCTGCCCTTCGACGATCGCCGACATGTTGAAGCTGCCGGTCCACAGCACCACCGAGATGAGCACGAAGCCGATCGAGACTTCGTAGCTGACCATCTGCGCCGCCGCGCGAAGCGCCGAATAGAAGGGATATTTGGAGTTGGACGCCCAGCCCGCGATGATCACGCCATAGACGCCGATCGACGAGGCCGCGAGGACGTAGAGCAGGCCGATATTGATGTCGGCGAGCACCACGCCCGGCGCGAAGGGGATCACCGCCCAGACGATCAGCGCCACCGTGAAGGTGATGATCGGCGCGAACAGGAACAGGCCCTTGTTAGCGGCAGCCGGGATGATCGTTTCCTGCAGGAAGACCTTCGCACCGTCGGCGAAGCTCTGCAGCAGGCCCCAGGGGCCGACGACATTAGGGCCGCGGCGCAGCGCCATCGCCGCCCAGATCTTGCGGTCGGCATAGATGATCATCGCCACCGCAAGCATCAGCGGCAGTGCGATCACTAGGATGCCGATGATCGTCGAGGCCAGCCAGGCCCATTCGAAGGCGAGGCCCCAGCTTTGGAACAGCGCGGTCATTCGGCGGCCTCCGCGAAGCTCTGCCCATGGATAAGCTCGGCCGAGCAGCGCTGCATCGTGTCGCTCGCGCGAGCGATCGGGTTGGTCAGGTAGAAGTCCTTGACCGGATAGCCGACCGGACCGGAAGCGCTCGTGGCGAGGCCCGTCGGGACCGACCAGCCATAAGCGGCGAGGCCCTCGACACCCAGGGCAGGCACCTCGGCGATCATCGCGGCGCGCAGCTGATCGAGCGTATCGAACGGCAGTTTGTGGCCGAGCACGTCGGAGAGGGCGCGGAAGATAGCCCAGTCCTCGCGCGCATCGCCCGGCGGGAAGACCGCCCGGTCGCTGCGCTGAACGCGGCCTTCGGTGTTCACATAGGTGCCCGGCTTCTCGGTATAGGCCGCACCCGGCAGGATGATGTCCGCGCCGGCGGCACCCGCATCGCCATGATGACCGACATAGACCTTCAGGCTCTTGCCGAAGCGCGACAGGTCGACATCGTCGGCGCCGAGCAGGAAGAGCAGCTTCGGCGCGGCCTCGGCAATATCGGCGATGCCGCCCTTCTGCGCATAGCCGAGCATCAGCCCGCCCATCCGCGCGGCGGCGAGGTGGACGACATTATAGCCGTTCCAGCCGTCCTTCACGAGGCCGAGCGGCTCGACCAGCGCAAGGGTCGCGCCCTGCGCGCCGGCCTTGAGCGCCCCGCCGCCGACGATCACCGCCGGGCGTTCGGCCTTGGCGAAGGCGTCGAGCACCTCCTGCGGCAGCGCACCGAGCAGGCCGAGATCGTTGCCGAGCCAGCTGACCGGGTAGGTCAGGTCGACCTGTTCGCCGATCGCGAACACCTTCGCTCGCTTGCGGACGACCGCCTTGCGGACGCGCGTGTTGATCAGCGGCGCTTCCCAGCGGAGGTTGCTGCCGACCAGCAGGATCACGTCAGCAGTCTCGATGCCGGCGATCGTGCTGTTAAAATTGACCGCCGAGAGGCTCGACACGTCATAGTCCATCCCGGTCTGGCGGCCCTCGATCAGGGTCGATCCCATCGCGCCGAGCAGCGCCTTGGCGGCATACATCGTCTCGCAGTCGAGCTGGTCGCCCGCGATTGCGGCGACCGACGAGCCCGCCCTGGCGGCCTTGATCGCGGCAAAGGCATCGGCCCAGCTCGCCTCGACCAGCTTGCCGTCCTTGCGGACGAACGGACGATCGAGACGGCGACGGACGAGCCCGTCGACGGCATGGCGCGTCTTGTCCGACGCCCATTCCTCGTTCACGTCCTCGTTGATCCGGGGCAGCACGCGCAGCACCTGGCGGCCGCGGCTGTCGAAACGCACATTGGTGCCAACCGCGTCCATCACGTCGATGCCGAGCGTCTTCTTGAGCTCCCACGGACGCGCCTCGAACGCATAGGGCTTGCTGGTCAGCGCGCCGACCGGGCACAGGTCGACGACATTGCCCGAAAGCTCGCTGGTCACCGCCTTTTCGAGATAGGAGGTGATCTGCATATTCTCGCCGCGATAGACCGCGCCGATCTCCTCCACGCCCGACACTTCCTCCGCGAAGCGGACGCAGCGGGTGCACTGGATGCAGCGGGTCATCGTCGTCTTGACGATCGGGCCCATATATTTGTCGGTGACGGCGCGCTTGTTCTCGCCGAAGCGGCTCTGGCCGCGGCCATAGGCGACCGACTGGTCCTGCAGATCGCACTCGCCGCCCTGATCGCAGATCGGGCAGTCGAGCGGGTGATTGATCAGGAGAAACTCCATCACGCCTTCGCGCGCCTTCTTCACCATCGGCGACTGGGTGAGGATTTCCTGATTGTCGGCGGCGGGCAGCGCGCAGGAGGCCTGCGGCTTGGGCGGCCCCGGCTTCACCTCGACGAGGCACATGCGGCAATTGCCGGCGATCGACAGCCGCTCATGGTAGCAGAAGCGCGGGATTTCCTTGCCCGCGGCTTCGCACGCCTGGAGCACCGTGGCGCCGGCGGGGACTTCGACTTCGATCCCGTCTACGGTCAGTTTCGGCATAGGTCCTCGACGGTCATCCCTGAGTGTCAGCGGGCGGCGGAGCCACGGCGCGCTGATAAAGAGCTTCGGCCAGCACTGCACGCAGCGACTGGCGGTTTGCCTTGAGCGTGGCGCCCAGCGGCAGGCACGGCCCGAGCGTCGGGACGGACAACGCGTTCATTCGGCGGCCTCCATCAACGCCGCGCCACCGCGCTCCGCGATGCGGCGCTCGACTTCGGGACGGAAATGGCGGAGCAGGCCCTGAATCGGCCAGGCGGCCGCGTCGCCGAGCGCGCAGATGGTGTGGCCTTCGACCTGCTTGGTTACGTCGAGCAGCATGTCGATTTCCTCGACCGCCGCGTCGCCGGTGCGCAGGCGCTCCATGACGCGCCACATCCAGCCCGTGCCTTCGCGGCAGGGGGTGCACTGGCCGCAGCTCTCATGCTTGTAGAAATAGCTCAGGCGGCTGATCGCACGGACGATGTCGGTCGACTTGTCCATGACGATGACTGCCGCCGTACCGAGGCCCGAACCGACGCCCTTGAGGCCGTCGAAATCCATCGGCGCGTCCATGATCTGGGCGGCCGGCACCAGCGGCACCGACGATCCGCCCGGGATCACCGCGAGCAGATTGTCCCAGCCGCCGCGGATGCCGCCGGCATGCTTGTCGATCAGCTCGCGGAAGCTGATCCCCATCGCTTCCTCGACCACGCAGGGCTTGTTCACATGGCCCGAGATCTGGAACAGCTTGGTGCCTTTGTTGCCTTCGCGGCCGATCCCCGCGAACCAGCTCGCGCCGCGCCGCAGGATCGTCGGGGCAACCGCGATCGACTCGACATTGTTGACCGTGGTCGGGCAGCCATAGAGGCCGGCACCCGCCGGGAAGGGCGGCTTCAGGCGCGGCTGGCCCTTCTTGCCCTCGAGGCTTTCGATCTGCGCGGTTTCCTCGCCGCAGATATAGGCGCCCGCGCCGCGATGGACGAAGACGTCGAAATCATAGCCCGAGCCGGCGGCATTCTTGCCGAGCAGGCCGGCGGCATAGGCTTCCTCGACGGCGGCGAAGAGCACCTTCGCCTCGTAGATGAACTCGCCGCGGATATAGATATAGGCGGCACGAGCCCGCATCGCGAAGCCCGCGACCAGCGCGCCTTCGATCAGCTTGTGCGGATCGTGACGGATGATCTCGCGGTCCTTGCACGAGCCCGGCTCAGATTCGTCCGCGTTGATCACCAGGAAGCTCGGACGGCCGGGCTTCGGCTCCTTGGGCATGAAGCTCCACTTCATGCCGGTCGGGAAGCCGGCGCCGCCACGACCGCGCAGACCCGAGGCCTTGATCTCCTCGATGATCTGGTCAGGCCCGCGTTCGAGCAGTTTCTTCGTATTGTCCCAGTCGCCGCGTTTGCGCGCCGCCTCGAGGTTCCAGGGCTGGAACCCGTAGAGGTTGGTGAAGATGCGATCCTTGTCGTCAAGCATCGAAGGCACCCCGAACAGGAAGCGCGGCTCCGGCAGGGGCCGGATGACCGAGGGAGAGGCCGGTCGGTGCCGGCACGGTGAAAAGGCCGATAACAGCCATCAGATCTTCTTTCCGAACAGCTTTTCGGCCACGAAATAGGCCAGCAGGCCCAGACCGATCGCGATTGCGACGCCCAGCAGTTTGAAGGTCACCTTTACGAGGATGACCGCCAGCACGACCGTGACGATGATCGCGATCAGCGCGCTCATGCGGGCGCATCCCAGCGTCCGCGATAGTCGTGATTTTCGCCGACCATCTCGACCAGCGTCGTCGGGCCGCCTTCGGGGCAGCTCGTCTGGCGGTCGATCTGCGGACCGATCTTCGGCTGCTCGCCGCGCGCGAGCGCATCAAGCACGGTCGTCATGCTGTCGAAGGTCAGATCCTCGTAATTGTCGTCGTTGATCTGGACCATCGGCGCATTGGCGCAGGCGCCGAGGCATTCGACCTCGGTCAGCGTGAACAAGCCGTCGGCCGTCGTAGCGCCCTTCTTCATGCCCTTCTTGTAGCAGGCATCGAGCACGTCGTCGGAGCCGCGCAGCATGCACGGCGTCGTGCCGCACACCTGCACATGATAGCGGCCGACCGGCGCCAGATTGTACATGGTGTAGAAGGTCGCGACCTCGAACACGCGGATATAGGCCATGTCGAGCTGCTTGCCGATATATTCCATCACCGGCACGGGCAGCCAGCCCTGGGTGTTGGTCTCGGCGCCGACCTGGCGCTGCGCCAGATCGAGCAGCGGCATCACCGCCGACTGCTGGCGCCCCGGAGGATAGCGGGCGATGATCTTCTTCACCTGCTCGGCATTGTCCGCCGTCCAGGCGAAATTGCCCCAGCGGGCGCGGGTCTCGGCCTCATCGGGAATATGGGCTGCGTCAGCCATCAGCGCACGAACTCCACGCGCGACACCTTGTCGCCTTCGAAACTGTAGATGCTCATCACCTCGAACGGCTCGGCATCGCTGGACCGGTACACCTTCTCGTGAAGGAGGACATAGTCGCCCAGCTGCTGGCCGGAGAGGATTTCGGCGCGGTTCTCGGGGAACTGCGCGAACATCGCCTTGAGCCCTTCGCGAACGCCCTCGCGCCCGTCGCGCAGCACCGCGCCGCGATAGCCGGCCTCGGCCGCATCGTCGGTCATCAGCGCGACATAGGCGTCGGCGTCCTGCGCATTGTAATGCGCGATCATCTGCTCAGCGATCGACAGCTTGCTGCTCACCGGTCGCACTCCCCGAACACGACGTCGATCGCCGAGAGGATGGCGGTGGTGTCGGCGAGCATGTGACCCTTCATCATGAAGTCCATCGCCTGGAGATGGCTGAACGCGGTCGGGCGGATCTTGCAGCGATAGGGCTTGTTGCTGCCGTCCGAGACCAGATAGACGCCGAACTCGCCCTTCGGGCTCTCGGTCGCGACATAGACGTCGCCCTCGGGAACGTGGAAGCCCTCGGTGTAGAGCTTGAAATGGTGGATCAGCGCTTCCATCGAGCGCTTCATCTCGCCGCGCTTGGGCGGCACGACCTTGCGGTCGAGGCTGGCGATCGGCCCTTCGGGCATTTCGCGCAGGCACTGCTTGATGATGCGCGCCGACTGGCGGACTTCCTCGATGCGGACCATGATCCGGTCATAGCAGTCGCCCTTGGTGCCGACCGGAACCTCGAAGTCCATGCGGTCATAGACGTCGTAGGGCTGCGCCTTGCGGATGTCCCAGGGAATTCCGGCGGCGCGGATCATCGGGCCGGAGAAGCCCCAGGCGATCGCGTCTTCCTTGCTGACCACGCCGATGTCGACATTGCGCTGCTTGAAGATGCGGTTGTCGGCGAACAACGACACCGCGTCCTCGAACAGGCGCGGCATGCGGTCGTCGAGCCAGTCGCCGATGTCGGTCAACAGCTTGAGCGGCACATCCTGATGCACGCCGCCCGGACGGAACCAGGCCGAATGCATGCGGGCGCCCGAGGCCCGCTCGAAGAAATTGAGGCAATCCTCGCGGATTTCGAACAGCCACAGGTTCGGCGTCATCGCGCCGACGTCCATGACGTGCGCGCCGATGTTGAGCATGTGGTTGCAGATGCGGGTCAGCTCGGCAAACAGCACGCGCAGATATTGCGCGCGGATCGGCACTTCGAGCTGGAGCAGCTTTTCGATCGCCAGCACATAGCTGTGCTCCATGCCGAGCGGCGAACAATAGTCGAGCCGGTCGAAATAGGGCAGCGCCTGCAGATAGGTCTTATACTCGATCAGCTTCTCGGTGCCGCGATGGAGCAGGCCGACATGCGGGTCGACACGCTCGACGATCTCGCCGTCGAGTTCCATCACCATGCGCAGCACGCCGTGCGCGGCCGGATGCTGCGGACCGAAGTTGATCGTGTAGTTCTGGATCTCCGTCTCGCCCTTCTGGACCTCGGGAGTCAGCGTGTCATAGGTCGAAGCCATTACTTCTTCGCTCCGTCGCCGAGCGGATCGGCCTTGCCTTCGCCGGTCTGCCCCACATGATCGGTCGTCTTCGGCGTGGGCGGCGGTGCCTTGCCCTCGACCGGCTTGGGCGCGGTGCCGGCCGGAGCGGGCGCGGGCGTCGGCGCACCCGGCTGCGTCGCCGAGACCTTCTCGTCGCCGGGAAGGATATAGTCGGCGCCTTCCCACGGGCTCATGAAGTCGAAGCTGCGGAAATCCTGCGCCAGCTTGACCGGCTCATAGACGACGCGCTTGTGCTGCTCCGAATAGCGCAGCTCGACATAGCCCGTCAGCGGGAAGTCCTTGCGCTGCGGATGGCCGCGGAAGCCATAGTCGGTCAGGATGCGGCGCAGGTCGGGGTTGCCCTCGAACAGCACGCCGTACATGTCGAACACCTCGCGCTCGAGCCAGCCGGCGACCGGCCACAGCCCGGTCACGGACGGCACCGGAGTGACTTCGTCGGCCGCGACATGGACCCGGATGCGATGGTTCCGCGTCAGGCTGAGCATGCAATAGACGACCTCGAACCGCTCGGCGCGGTCGGGATAGTCGACGCCGGCGATCTCCATCAGCTGCTGATATTCCAGCTGATCGCGCAGGATCGTCATCGTCTCGACCAGGCTGTCGCGGGCGACGTGCAGCGCATATTCGCCGACGCACTGGCGCAGCTCGATCAGGCGCACGCCAAGGGCGGCGGTCACCGCCTCGGCAAACCCGTCCTTGGCCGCGAAACGCGGGAAGGTCAGCGACGTGTCACTCATCTCTCGAGCGTCCCCACGCGGCGAATCTTACGCTGCAATTGCATGATGCCGTAGAGCAGCGCTTCGGCGGTCGGCGGGCAGCCGGGCACATAGATGTCGACCGGCACGATCCGGTCACAACCACGCACGACCGAATAGCTATAGTGATAATAGCCGCCGCCATTGGCGCAGGAGCCCATCGAGATCACATATTTGGGCTCGGACATCTGGTCATAGACGCGACGCAGTGCCGGGGCCATCTTGTTGCACAGCGTACCGGCGACAATCATCACGTCCGACTGGCGCGGAGAGGCGCGCGGCGCGGCGCCGAAGCGCTCGAGGTCGTAGCGCGGCATGTTGACGTGGATCATCTCGACCGCGCAGCAGGCAAGACCGAAGGTCATCCACCACAGCGAGCCGGTCCGCGCCCACTGGAACAGCTCCTCGGCGGAGGTGACCAGAAAGCCCTTGTCGTTGACCTCGGCCTGCAGCGACTTGAAGAAGTCGGCATCGGGCTGGACGAGATCGCCGCCGAAGCCTTCCAGCTTGTGCGGATTGCGCGCCGGATCGAGCGTCACTCCCATTCCAGGGCTCCCTTCTTCCACGCGTAGATGTAACCGATCGTCAGTTCGACCAGGAAGATCATCATCGAGGCCCAGCCGGCAAAGCCGATGCCGCCCAGCGACACGGCCCATGGATAAAGGAAGGCCGCTTCGAGATCGAAGATGATGAACAGGATCGCGATCAGATAGAAGCGCACGTCGAACTGCGCACGGCTGTCCTCGAAGGCCGGGAAGCCGCATTCATATTCGGTGAGCTTCTCCGGGGTCGGCTTGTGCGAGCCGGTCGCGCGTGACACGAGCATCGGCAGGAACACGAACGCGCTCGACAAAGCGAGAGCGACCCCCAGGAAGATCAGGATCGGTAGATATCCAGCGGCGACTGACGCCATGAACAGGCTCCGAGCAGAGGGCCGGGAATCCGGCCTTTGGCGCGACCTTTAGGCGCGCCGCATGTGCGAAGCAAGGTGTCGGGGAGTGAGAATGACTCGCAAAAAGGTCAGTGATTCCCGCAGATTTCCGGGAAGCTGGTCCTTGGTGCAGGCGCGCACCCGCACCGCCGCCCACGAGCGGCGGCGCGACGCCCTCAAAGCCCCTTGACGCCCTGCGCGACGAGCTTGTGCAGGCGCGTGGCCAGCCCGTCATTGGTGGCGAGATATTCGTTGCGCTCGTGCATCCGGTCGCCACCGCGGAAATCGCTGACGAAGCCACCCGCCTCGCGCACCAGCAGGATGCCGGCCGCCACGTCCCAGATCTTGAGCTCCGACTCCCAGAAGGCGTCGAACCGGCCGGCCGCGACCCAGGCGAGGTCGAGCGAGGCGGCGCCGAAGCGACGGATTCCGGCGATCTCGGGCCCGACCTGGGCAAAGATGGCGCTCCACTTGCGGATATCGCCATGGCCGAGGAAGGGGATGCCAGTCGCGACCAGCGCATCGGCGAGTTCGCGGCGGGCGGACACGCGCAGGCGACGGTCCTGCAACCAGGCGCCCCGCCCCTTTTCCGCCCAGAAGCTCTCGTCGGTCAGCGGCTGATAGATCAGGCCATGGCTGACGTCGCCGCGCGCCTGGCCCGGCCGGGCCGGCTCCTCGACCGCGATCGAGATGGCGAAGTGCGGGATGCCGTGGAGGAAGTTGGTCGTGCCGTCGAGCGGGTCGATGATCCAGCGCGGCTTGTTGGGATCGCCCTCGATCTCGCCGCCCTCCTCCAGCACGAAGCCCCAGTCGGGACGCGCGCGCTTGAGCTCCTCGACCAGCGTCTGTTCGGCGCGCTGGTCGGCCATCGACACGAAGTCGGCCGGGCCCTTGCGGCTTACCTGCAGCTGCTGGACCTCGTTGAAGTCGCGGCGCAGGCGTGGCGCGGCCTTGCGCGCGGCGCGGTCCATGACGGTGATGAGGCCGGAATGGCTGACCAAGATACTTCTCCGTTCGTGCCGGCCGGGCGGCACTGACTACGCGATACAGGGGCCCGCCGACATTCGGGGAGGGGCCGATACAGGCGGGCCGGCCCGGAGACCGGCCGCGCGATCAGGCAGGATCAGTCCGCGCGGCGGACATATTCCTGGCTGTAGACGTCGACGACGATACGGGTGCCGCTGGCGATGTGCGGCGGCACCATCACGCGGACGCCGTTCTCGAGCAGCGCGGGCTTGTAGCTGGACGAGGCGGTCTGCCCCTTCACCACGGCATCGGCCTCGACGATCAGTGCCTCGACGGTGTCGGGCAGCTGCACCGAGATCGGGCGCTCGTCGTAGAGTTCCATGACGACGTCCATGCCGTCGTTGAGGAAGGCGGCGGCATCGCCGAGCAGATCGCGCGGAAGCGTGATCTGCTCGTAGCTATCCTTGTCCATGAAGGTCAGGTCCTCGCCCTCGGCGAACAGGAACTGGAAATCCTTGGTGTCGAGGCGAACGCGCTCGACCGTCTCGGCGGAGCGGAAACGGACGTTGTTCTTGCGCCCGTCGATCAGATTCTTCATCTCGACCTGCATATAGGCGCCGCCCTTGCCGGGCTGCGTATGCTGGATCTTGACGGCGCGCCAGATGCCGCCTTCATATTCGATGATGTTGCCGGGACGGATGTCCACGCCGCTGATCTTCATGGTTCACCTGAGACTGAGGATTTGAAAGAGCCGGCGCGGCCATAGCCGCAGCGCCGGAAAAGGGCAAGGCGAGTCCATTATCCGGGGCTTCCCGGCAGCGGTCGTCAGGCTTCGAGGGGCCGGGACGAAGTGAACGAAAGGGAAGATGCCCGACGGCGCGGTACATTGCGGTTCACCTGCCCTGCCGATCGCGCTACATCATGCGGATGAATACAGTCTTCTTCATCCTCATCCTGCTCGCGGTGATCGCCACGGTCGTCGCACTGGTGCGGGGAATCATCGCCTTCCTCAAGACGACGGAGGAAGACCTCAAGGCAGGAACGGTCAGCCGATCGGGCCTGCAGCAGAACAAGATGATGCGGATGCGCATCGCCTTTCAGGCGATCGCGGTGATCCTGGTCATCCTGCTGCTGATGATGAGCCGGTCCTGAGCCGCCCACTCCCATGGTCAGGCTGAACAGAATCTACACCCGCACGGGTGATGCGGGCGAAACGGGCCTCGTCGACGGATCGCGCCTGCCCAAATGCGCGCCGCGCATGGCAGCGATCGGCGACGTCGACGAGCTGAACTCGGCGATCGGCGTCGCCCTGACCCACGATATGCCGGAGGCGGCCGGCGCGAAGCTGTCGCGGATCCAGAACGAGCTGTTCGACCTCGGCGCCGATTTCGCCACGCCGGGCCCCGACTTCGCCCCGTCCGAGATGGTGCTCCGCATCGTCGAATCGCAGGTCGAGCGGCTCGAGACCGAGATCGACGAGATGAACGAGGCGCTGGAGCCGCTGCGCAGCTTCATCCTGCCCGGCGGCCATCCGGCGGCGGCCGCGATCCATCTGGCGCGGGCGATCTGCCGGCGGGCCGAGCGGTCCGCCGTCGCGGCGGATCGCGACGCGGGGCTCAACCCGGTCGGCATGGCCTATGTGAACCGCCTGTCCGATCATCTGTTCGTGCTGGCCCGCTGGATCAATCTGGCGGGATCGGGCGACATATTGTGGAAGCCGGGGGCGACCCGCTGAACGGGACCGCACGCCCGGCGGCGCGGACGACCGCGCCGGTCAGACGTGCGAAACCGCCTCCATCGCGTCGGGATCGCCGATCATCCGGTCGAGCAGGATGAATCCCACCGACATGAAGACCAGAGCGATCAGGAGCGACTGCACAAGCTCCCGGCGACTGATCAGACCAAGCATCGCAACGTCCTCCACCAACGGAAAGCCGTGCCCCTTCTAGGCGATAGAGGGTTGAGAAACGCTTAACCACTGCCCACATCGGCGGCCGACGGACCGCCTTGCGCGCGGCGAACAAATCTGGAACATTCCCGACATGCTCACACATATCTCGGTGCGCGGCGCGCGCGAACATAATCTCAAGGGCGTCGACGTCGACCTGCCGCGCGACAAGCTGATCGTGATCACCGGCCTGTCGGGATCGGGCAAGTCCAGCCTTGCCTTCGACACCATCTATGCCGAGGGCCAGCGGCGCTATGTCGAGAGCCTGTCGGCCTATGCTCGCCAATTCCTGGAGTTGATGCAGAAACCCGACGTCGATCATATCGAGGGCCTGTCCCCGGCCATCTCGATCGAACAGAAGACGACCAGCCGCAACCCCCGCTCGACCGTTGCGACGGTGACCGAGATCTACGACTATATGCGCCTGCTATGGGCGCGCGTCGGCGTGCCCTATTCGCCCGCGACCGGCCTGCCGATCGCCGCGCAGACGATCAGCCAGATGGTCGACCGCATCCTGCAGTTGAAGGAGGGCACGCGCTTCCTGCTGCTCGCCCCGGTCGTGCGTGGCCGCAAGGGCGAGTATCGCAAGGAACTGGCCGAATGGCAGAGGGCCGGCTTCAGCCGCGTCCGCATCGACGGCGAGAATTACGAGATCGAGAACGCCCCGGCGCTCGACAAGAAGTACAAGCACGACATCGAGGTGGTGGTCGACCGCCTCGTCGTCCGCGAAGGCATCGAGACCCGGCTGGCGCAGAGCCTCGAAACGGCGCTGCGCCTGGCTGATGGCCTGGCCTTTGCCGATCTGGTCGACACGACCGTGGCCGAGGCGACCGTACAACGCCCCTCCACCGGCTTCGCCGGTCCCCCTCCCCGTTCCGGGGAGGATCAGGGAGCAGGCAATCCTCCCCGGCACGGGGAGGGGGACCAGCCGCAGGCTGGTGGAGGGGCAGCCGTCCGCGAAATGCCCGTCGCCTTCCAATATGGCGAGGCGCTCGCCGATGCCGCCGGCAAGACCACTGGCGGCATGAAGAAGACGGGCATCCCCGCCAACCGCATCACCTTCTCCGAGAAGTTCGCCTGCCCCGTCTCGGGCTTCACCATCGCCGAGATCGAGCCCCGCCTTTTCTCGTTCAACGCGCCACAGGGCGCCTGCCCGGCCTGCGACGGCCTCGGCGAAAAGCTCTATTTCGATCCGCAGCTGGTCGTCCCCAACGAGGCGCTGTCGATCAAGCAGGGCGCGGTCGTGCCCTGGGCCAAGTCGAACCCGCCCAGCCCTTATTATATGCAGGTGCTGAGCTCGGTCGCGCGCGCTTATGGCTTCAAGCTCGAGACGCCCTGGAACGAGCTGCCGCAGGAGCATCGCGACGCGGTCCTCTACGGCACCAAGGGCAAGGCCATCACCCTGACCTTCATCGACGGGCGCAAGAGCTACGACGTCCAGAAGCCGTTCGAGGGGGTGATCCACAATCTCGAGCGCCGCATGCTGGCGACCGAGAGCGCCTGGATGCGCGAGGAACTGTCCAAATATCAGAGCGCAGCCCCTTGCGAGGTCTGCGGCGGCGCCCGCCTCAAGCCCGAGGCGCTGGCGGTGAAGATCGCGGGCGAGGACATCTCGATGTCGACGCGGCGCGCGGTCGGCCCCGCCCTCGCCTTCTTCCGCGACATGCCCAACCATCTCAACGAGCAACAGCGCGCGATCGCCGAGCGCATCCTCAAGGAGATCGTCGAGCGGCTGGGCTTCCTCGACAATGTCGGGCTCGACTATCTCAACCTCGATCGCACCTCGGGCACGCTGTCGGGCGGCGAGAGCCAGCGCATTCGCCTCGCCTCGCAGATCGGCTCGGGCCTGTCGGGTGTGCTCTACGTGCTCGACGAGCCGTCGATCGGCCTCCACCAGCGCGACAATGACCGGTTGCTGATCACGCTGCGGCGTCTGCGCGACCTCGGCAACACCGTGATCGTGGTCGAGCATGACGAGGACGCGATCCGCACCGCCGACTATATTCTCGACATGGGGCCGGGTGCCGGCGTCCATGGCGGCGAGGTCGTCGCCTCGGGCACGCTCGACCAGATCCTCGCGCATGAGGACAGCCTGACGGGGGCCTATCTGTCGGGCCGGCGGATGGTCGACGTTCCGAAGAAGCGGCGCAAGGGCAATGGCAAGAAGCTGACCGTCCACGGCGCGCGCGCCAACAATCTGAAGAACGTCACCTCATCCATTCCGCTGGGCACCTTCACCTGCATCACCGGTGTGTCGGGATCGGGCAAATCGAGCTTCACGATCGACACGCTCTACGCTTCGGCCGCCCGCCAGTTGAACGGGGCACGGGTCGTGGCCGGCGCGCACGACAAGATCAGCGGCCTCGACCATTGCGACAAGGTGATCGACATCGACCAGTCGCCGATCGGCCGCACCCCGCGCTCGAACCCGGCGACCTACACCGGCGCCTTCACCAATATCCGCGACTGGTTCGCCGGCCTGCCCGAGAGCGAGGCGCGCGGCTACAAGCCGGGGCGTTTCAGCTTCAACGTCAAGGGCGGACGCTGCGAGGCCTGCCAGGGCGACGGCGTGCTCAAGATCGAGATGCACTTCCTGCCCGACGTCTACGTTACGTGCGACGTGTGCCACGGCGCGCGCTATAATCGCGAGACGCTGGAGGTGAAGTTCAAGGGCAAGTCGATCGCCGACGTGCTCGACATGACGGTCGAGGATGCGGTCGAGTTCTTCAAGGCGGTGCCCCCGATCCGCGACAAGATGGCGATGCTGGCCGAGGTCGGCCTCGGCTATGTCAAGGTCGGGCAGCAGGCGACGACGCTGTCGGGCGGCGAAGCGCAGCGCGTCAAACTGGCCAAGGAATTGTCGCGCCGGTCGACCGGCAACACCCTCTACATCCTCGACGAGCCGACGACCGGCCTGCACTTCGAGGACGTCCGCAAGCTGCTCGAAGTACTCCACGCGCTGGTCGAGCAGGGCAATACGGTGGTGGTGATCGAACATAATCTGGAGGTCATCAAGACCGCCGACTGGATCATCGACCTGGGCCCCGAAGGCGGCGTCCGGGGCGGCGAGATCGTCGCGGAGGGGACGCCGGAGAAGGTCGCGAAGGAGCCGCGCAGCTATACCGGCCATTATCTGAAGCCGCTGCTGGAGGCGGGTGCGCAGGTGGCGGCTGAGTAGGTTTCCCGGCGCGCATCGCAGAGACTTGCCCCGTCCCGCTCCTCACCCCACCTTCCCGACCGACCCACCCGGAGCGTGACGGCGCATGTGCAACGAGGTGGCCCGCCGGATCGAGCTGGGCCTGATACGACAGGATTTCGCCGAGTTGCGCATCCCGCTGCGCTTCAGCGAAGGGGTGCCGAACATGGCGCCGTTGCCGAGCGTGCGGATCACGGACCGGACGGTGATCATCCGCGCCGCGCGCGATGCGTCCACCCAAGCGGCGTACGAGGCTCCCGACATGGCGCTGGCCGCCGAACTGGTCACCCGGCGATGGAGCTGGCCGGGGGCCTCGGGCAAGCCGGTCTACAACTACCGCAGCGAGGGACGCGATTTTCGCAATTCGGCGCGGCAGGGCCGCTGCCTGGTCCCGGTCGACGGATTCTACGAGTTCACCGCGCCCGCCGATCCGCGCGCGAAGCGCAAGGACAAATGGCTGTTCCGCTGGAACGCGCGCGACTGGTTCGCGATCGCCGGCCTGTGGAAGAGCGATCCCGCCATCCCCGATCCGGCCGGCGAAGCCTTCACCCTGCTCACCTGCGAGCCCGGCCCCGACATAGCGCCCTATCACAGCCGGCAGGTGGTGTTGCTCGACCGTGCGGATTGGGCCGGCTGGCTCGACGGGTCGGCACCGGCGCAGGCGCTGCTGCGCCCCACGCCCGGCGGCACGCTGAGCGTCGAGCCGGCGGGAGAACCGCGTTTGCTCTAGGCCCAGGCAGATAGGGTCCATTTTCGATCATTTTGCAGTCCCCTCGCGCTTGACCCCGTCCCGAAGCTGACGGCACCTGCTGCCCATCATCAGGGGAAAGCGACATGGCGATCATCACCGCACCGGCCGCCGGGCGCCTGCGCATGGACCTGTTCAATTTCGACCGGCTGACCGATTTCGATTCGGTCATCGTGACCCAGACGAGCAACCTGCTGGCGATCGATGTCGACGGCTATCGCTATGCCTTCACGGGCACCGGCGTTCGCTACAACGGCTTTGGCGAGCCGATCAGCGGCGCCATCACCGGCTTTCGCTTCACCCAGGGGTCGACCGTCCTGTTCGAGGCGAGCGGCTTCTCGGTCAACGCCTCGCTCTTCTATCTGCTCACCTACGCGCCAAATGATCCGCTGAGCCTGCTGCTGGCCGGCAATGACGATTATCGCGGCGGCGGCCTCGCCGACGTCGTCCGCGACGTCTTCGGTCACAATGTCATCATGGGCGGCGGTGACAGCGACACGCTCACCGGTGGCAACGGCAACGACCATATCTACGGCCAGTCGCCCAGCGGAGGGGCTGACGGCGGGGATCTGCTCAACGGCGGCGGCGGTTCGGATTATCTGCAGGGCAATGCCGGGCGCGACACGATCGACGGCGGCAGCGGATCGGACCGGATTCAGGGCGGTGCCGACGACGACAGCATCCTGGGTGGCGCAGGGCATGACGTCATCAACGGCAATCGCGGCAAGGATTTGGTCCAGGGCGGTGCCGGCAATGACGCGCTGCGCGGTGGGCAGGATGACGACACGGTCCAGGGCGGCGATGGCGACGACCTGATCATGGGCGATCGCGGCGTCGACCGGCTGGAAGGCGGCAGCGGCCGCGACGTCTTCCTGTTCGGGCCCGACAGCGCAACGATCGGGGCCGACCTCCAGGCGATCGACCGAATAGTCGATCTTTCGACGGTCGATGATGCCCTGTCACTCGGCTTTCGTCCCGAAGCGATCCTGGAGGGCAGCGTCTCGACCTCGCTCGCCGAGGCGCAGGCGCTCGCCCAGTCGCTGTTCGATCAGCGCGCCGGAGTTCACGAGGTCGCACTGATCCGGCTGAGCGGCGCCAATGATGCGGTTCTGTTCTGGTCGCAGGACGGCGGCGGCGGCGTCAACGCGGCCATCGCGCTGGGCGCGTCGTTCGTGAGCGCGTCGCTCGCCTTCGACGATTTCATCTGAGGCTCGCGGCTTATATCCACTCCTGTCACGAAGGAGTGGGCACGTTCAAACGATCTGGCTGCGCTGCGTCATCGGTTCGAAGCGGCGCATGACGACCCGGATGTCGGGGCCGACGCGGCGCTCGATGCGGCCTTCGAACAGGTCGGGGCTTATCGCCTCGGCGACAACGTCCAGCCGGAAGATCGGATCATTGGTTCCGAACATCCGCTGATAGCCGCCGCCGAAGCCGTGGCGCACGATCGTCAGCGATGCCTGCAAGGTGGTGCCGTCGAGCCGAAAGCCGCCGTGGAAGATGACATGGCCGTCGCCGCCCGCCATGCGGTCGGCCTCGACGTGAACGACCCCGCCGCGCGTTTCGTCGTCACGACAGCCAAAGGCACCGAAGCGCAAAGTCCACAGGCCCTGGAGGTCGTCGATCGTCACGCTGCCGGCCTGTGCGCCGATATCGAGCCAGCGCCCGGCAACGGGATGCCGCAGGTCGAATGCTTCGCGGTCCGGTCGTTCCATATGCCAACGCCCTCGCAACAGACTGACGTCGCGAGGGAAAATGGCTGAGCGACCGAGTCGGATACAGACCCGGTGAAATACCTGAGCATTTTGGACGAAAGTCGCGTGACCGGCGTCCCGTCAGTTGCCCGAACGACGGGCAAGGAAAGCGAGGCGCTCGAACAGCATGATGTCCTGCTCATTCTTGAGCAGCGCGCCATGCAGCGGCGGGATCGCCTTCTTGGGGTCGCGATTCTGCAGAACCTCGAGCGGCATATCCTCGACCAGCAGCAGCTTGAGCCAGTCGAGCAGCTCGCTCGTCGACGGCTTCTTCTTCAGGCCCGGTACCTCGCGGATCTCGTAGAAGATATCCATCGCGCGCGACACCAGCGTCTTCTGGATGTCCGGGAAGTGGACGTCGACGATCGCCTGCATCGTCTCGCGGTCGGGAAATTTGATATAGTGGAAGAAGCAGCGACGCAGAAAGGCGTCGGGCAGCTCCTTCTCGTTGTTCGAGGTGATGACGACGATCGGCCGCTCCTTCGCCGCCACCGTTTCGCCGGTCTCGTACACGTCGAACGACATGCGATCGAGTTCCTGCAGCAGGTCGTTCGGGAACTCGATATCGGCCTTGTCGATCTCGTCGATCAGCAGCACCGGCAGGGTCGGCGCGGTGAACGCCTCCCACAGCTTGCCCTTGCGGATATAGTTGCCGATGTCGTGAACCCGCTCGTCGCCCAGCTGGCCGTCGCGCAGGCGGGCGACCGCATCATATTCGTACAGGCCCTGATGCGCCTTGGTGGTCGACTTGATGTGCCACTGGATCAGCGGCGCACCGGTCGCCGCCGCGATCTCATGCGCGAGGACGGTCTTGCCGGTGCCCGGCTCGCCCTTGACCAGCAGCGGACGCCGCAGCGTGACGGCGGCGTTGACCGCCACCTTCAGGTCGTCGGTCGCCACATAGTTGCTCGTACCTTCGAAGCGCACGCCAATCTCTCCCGCCGGAAAACCGCTGTTTCCGGCGATAGGGTGCGACGGCGCCGCTTGTCCAGCCCTGTGGCACTGCCTTTGGGGGCGGGGTCAGAGCAGGGCTTCGACCCTTGCGCCGGAGCGCGCCTCCAGCAGATCCCACAGGCCGCGATGCTGGATCAACAATTGCTGTGCGCCAAAGACGATCGCGCGTTCGGCCGCCGGCGATTCGATCAGTTCCAGGACGCCCAGGGTCTGGCGCATCGACGGCAGCGCCGGTGGGGTGAGCGTCACGCCGAAGCGCTGCGCCGCCGCGTCGACCACCGTACGGATCGCCCGCCAGTCGAGCACCAGCGCAGCCGCCGCGCCCAGCGCACAGCCCTTGCGTTCGGACCGCGCCAGCATCTCCAGCGCGTGCCGCTGTCCGGCAACGGCGGTTTCGCAGCCGGCATGCCCCGGCGTGCTGGGCAAGGGCCCCGCCGCCACGACCGTCCGCATCAGATAGGCACGCTCCTGGGCAAAGCCCTCCGCTGCCGCATCGAGCCAGGCGCGGACAGTCTCCTCGGGCGGGCGCTGCTGTGCGAGATCAACGACGCCCGGATGGCCGCCGTGCAGGCTCGAAATCAGATGCACCGCGTCCGCAAGGTCGCGCGCCGCTTCCCGCCCACGGGCGAAGATGGCGGAGGCGATATAGGGATGGGTCTTGCCACCGTCGGCCGCGAGCAGCGTGCCGACCGCTTCGGCCGCGCCAGGACGCGCGGCCTCCTTGTGTACTTGATACGCCATACGCAACAGGTCCCGAATACAACCGGTTCACACACGATCGGCAAAGACACCGCCTCTCGCGAGACCCTCCTAGCCCAACTGCGGTAAATGCCCCGTTTACGGCGCGAACTTTATTTTGTGGCCGGCATGCGGCGGGATCTCGACTGGGCCTGCACGATGGTGAAGGCGCAAAACATCAATTCCCCGTTCACCCCATCGACGCTACAAGGGACGGCTTATGGCGCGATCATCCCGTACGAATGACTGGGGCTTTCCCCGCTGGCGAGGCTATGGCAGCGAGCGCGGGGCGAGCAAGGTGCGGATGTGCGACCGCCATGGCTGCGACCAGCCGGGCGACTGCCCCGCCCCCAAATCCCCCAACAGCCGCGAACGCTGGTATTTCTGCCCGCGCCACGCCGAGGAATATAACCGCAACTGGGATTATTTCGCCGGCCTCTCGGCCGAGGAAGCGGCAGAGCGCGAGGCAAATGAAAAGCGCGACGCGTCGGGCTTTACCGAGCAGGCCTATCATAGCTGGGGCGGGCCCGGCGACGGTCGCTGGACCCGCGACGAACTGCGCGCCTTCGAAACGCTCGAACTCGAATCGGATGCCGATTTCGAGGAGGTTAAGGCCGCCTGGCGCCGTCTCGCGAAGGCCAATCACCCTGACGTCAAACCGAACGACCCGCAGGCTGCGGTCAAGTTCCAGGCCGTCCAGGCCGCCTTCGAGATATTGCGCCGCGCCGAAGAACGACGCCCGCGCTGATCAGCCGGTAAGAACGGCCAGGCTCGCGCGCTCGCTGCGGCGGAGTCGTGCCGGTCGCGCAGGAATCGTCCCGATCCACTGCCCCGCCTTGGCCATCTCGACGAAGGCCGGCGCGACATAGGAGGACCGGCAGACGGCCGGCGTGTTGCCGAGCTGCGCCGCAACCTCGCCCAGCAATGTCTTCACCGATGTCCGCCGGTCACGCGATAACATACCTGCCGCCACCGCGCAGGCACGCCAGGTGCGGAAGGTCTTGGCGGTGCCGGTGCCGTCGGTCAGTTCGGCGATCCACTGGTTGACGTCGGCGGCGCGGACGCGCAGCCCCGAGCGCATCGCGAACAGTTCGCCCGAACCAGCGCGCTTCAGTTCCGCCAGCGCCGCAGCGAGGGTGGCGTCCTTGGCCGACAGATCGGCCCTGATGCCGTGTTTGCCATAGAAGCAGAGGCGGATCTGGTCGCCCTGGATACGGGCATGGCGGTTGAGCAGCGTCGTCGCCCCGAAGCTGCCATGCGCCGCCGAATCCGATGACCCGACCCGGATTGCAAAGCCGTCGAGCAGGCGAACCGCCGCAGCGCGCGCCTTTTCCCACGGATCGTCGCTCTCCAGCGCCTTGCGCACGACCGCGCGCAGATGCGGGAGATGCTTGGCAAAGGCCGGGAGCGCGGCGAATTTCTCTTCGTCTCGCGCTTCGCGCCAGCGACCATGATAGCGATATTGGCGGCGGCCGGCGGCATCGATCCCGGTGGCCTGCACCGGCGCATCGGGATCGGGATTGATCCAGACCTTGCGCCACGCCGGCGGGATCCCCAGCGCCAGGATGCGCATCCGCTGCCCGGCATCGGCGACGGTCGTTCCGTCGGGCGCGATGAAGCGCCAGCCCCGCCCGCGTCGCAGCCGGGTGATGCCGGGCGCAGCGTCGATCCGTTCGGCGGGGTCTATCGGGCGATGGTCCATGGCGTTGAAACGCCCGACCGGGCGAATCGCTGCGCCGCCCTGCGGTACCCCGTCAGCCTATTCGCTGCCCAGATCGTCGGGCAAAGGGTCGCGGCCGGAGATGCGGCGGGCCAGCGCCTCGCCATCGGTCAGGCTCCAGCGGCCGGGCAGTTCGATCACGCCGTCGGCGATCGGCTTGCGAACGAGTTCGGCCGCGAGCGTCTTGCCGTCGAGCGCGATCAGCAGCGGCTTGCCGACCAGCGCGCCGCTGATCCCCTCCAGCCGCTTCGCCGCATCGGGGGTCAGCGTGAGCATGATGCCGACCTTGCCGTTGATGTCGGGCAGAGCGCGTGCATCCAGCACATCGGCGGGCGCGAAGGCCTCGCCGCCTATGCTGAGCTTGCCGGTCGCGAAGGGCAGGGTCGCGGCGTGCACCATCGCGACGGGGACGGCCAGCGGCACGGCGGCGATCAGGGCCAGAGCAAGACGTCGGCTCATGCGTAACGCTCCGCGGTCGACCGGATCAGCGCGATCATGTTGGGGATGCCCTGGGTGCGGTTGGAACTCAGCTGGTTGCGGAGATCGAAGGGGGCAAGCGCGCCTTCGATATCGGTCGAACGAATGTCGGCCGGCGCCTGATCCTGCACCGTCAGCAGCACCAGCGCGATGATCCCCTTGGTGATCGCCGCATTGCTGTCCGCCAGGAAATGCAGGCGTCCGTCATCGAGCACGGTCGGATAGACCCATACGCTGGCCGAGCAGCCGCGCACCAGTGTGGCGTCGGTCTTCAGTGCATCGGGCATCGGCTCCAGCGTGCGACCCAGATCGATCAGAAGGCGGTAGCGATCGTCGGCATCGAGAAACTCATATTCCTCGCGGACATCGGTCAATTGCGTAGCTTCGGTCATGATCCTGCATCCATAAGGCGGCGAATGGCCCGCGTCATCCTGTCGCTGCGGTCAGGCGGCGACGTCGACCGGAACGAGCAAGGCCAGGAAGCGCGCCGCCGCGCGGAAGTCGGCCCGCTTGACCTCGCGGGCGCGCATCGCAAGCTCGTCCTCGCCCCATTGCTCGACCTGCCACAATTCGTCGAGCTGGCCGGCGGCGAAGGCGCCATCGACGTCGATCTCGCCTTCGGCCACCGCCAGCGCGATGATCAGCGAGCCCGATATGGTGACGAGCGGATGGAGCGCGACCATCCGGAACGGGTCATAAGCCCGGACCGCAGCCGACAGACGCTCGATCGTATCGTCGGGCTGGGGCCGGTGGATGATCCCCGTCGCGATCTCGAACTCGACGCCATAGCGCTCGCCGGCCCAGTCGAGCAGCGGATCCCAGGCTTCGCATTGGCGGGCGATCAGCTCCGACGGGCCGTCTGCGCGATAGCAGGTCAGGTCGCTTTCGGCATAGGCCGACAGACCGCGCGCAAAGGCGGGGGGATCGGCGAGCACGCGGTCGAGCGCGGCGTTGGCAAGCCCGGTCAGCTTCATGGTACGCGGGTCGATGTCCTCGCCCTGCGCGTTCCATTCGCCGACGATGGCGGATGCGAGCGCGGCGGTCGGCACGACCAGTTCGGCGCGCGCCGGGGTCTTTACCGCACGTCCGTCGAGACGGATGCCATAGCCTCCGGCCACCGTTTCGGTCGCCGCCTGTTTATAGAATCGCTTCATGCGCGCGCTGATAGCGCCAGTTTCAGGATTTCGGGAAGCTGATCCGGATGATCGGCGACGAAATGCGCGCCCTCGTCGAACAGTTCCTCCGGCGCATGATAGCCCCAGGCGACACCGATCGCGGCACAGCCCGCGTTGATCCCCATGCCGATGTCGAAGCTGGTGTCGCCGATCATCGCGCTCGTCTCGGGCAGCGCGCCCGCCTCGGCCATCGCCAGCAGCGCCATCGAGGGATGCGGCTTGGACGGGTGGCGGTCGGCGGTCTGGAGCGAGACGAACAGCCGTTCGAGCCCGTGGACCTCGAGACAATGCTTCAGCCCGCGATCGGACTTGCCGGTGGCGACCGCAAGCATCCAGCCATCGGCGTCGAGCGCGTGGAGCAGCTCGGCGACGCCGGGAAAGAGCGGCTCGTCGACCAGGCCGGCACCCCGCATCGCCTGGAAACTGCGCTTATAGGCCTCGGCCAGCTGAACGTGCAGGCCATGATCGGCATCGGGCAGCAGCCCGGCGATCGCCTGGGTCAGGCTCAGCCCGACGACGCGCCGGATCGCCGGATTGGGGGGTGGCGGCAGGCCTTCGGCGGCAAAGGCCTCGACCATCGCCCGGCAGATATTGGCCTGGCTGTCGACCAGCGTGCCATCGCAATCGAAGATGGCGAGCCGGTTCGGTCCGGTCATGCGCGGCTGCGCCCCCGCCGCTCGCCGCGTCGCGCCTTACGGGCGTCCTTGGCCCGCGCGGTCGCGATCCGGCGCTTGCCTTCCTCGGTCGTGGAGAATTTCACCTCGTCGATCGGCAGGTCGCCCTGCGACTGGGTGAAGCCAAGATTGCGCAGCGTGTCGACGATATGCTCGGGCGGCTCTGCGAAGATGTCGATCTGCCCGCCATCGGGATGATCGACCCGCAGGCGGCGCGCATGGAGGTGCATCTTGCGGCTGATCGTGCCCGACAAAAAGGCTTCCGCCCCGCCATATTTGCCGTCGCCGACGATGGGATGGCCGATCGCCGCCAGATGGACGCGCAGCTGATGGGTCCGGCCGGTATAGGGCTGCAATTCGAGCCAGCAGGCGCGATTGCCGACGCGGTCGATCATCCGGTAGCGGGTCCGCGCGGGCGAGCCTTCTTTCTCGTCGACATACATCTTCTCGCCGCCGGTGCCGGGCTGCTTGCCGATCGGCAGTTCGATCATGCCGTCCTCGATCGAGGGAACCTCGGTGCAGACCGCCCAATAGACCTTGCGTGCGGTCCGGCTGCTGAACGCCTTGGCGAAATGGGCCGCAGCGCGCGAGGTGCGCGCGAGCAGCAGGACGCCCGACGTGTCCTTGTCGAGGCGGTGAACCAGCTTCGGGCGACTCTCCGCATCGAACTGCAGCGCGTCGAGCAGCCGGTCGACGTGCATTTCGGTCTTGGTGCCGCCCTGCGTCGCCAGCCCCGGCGGCTTGTTGATCACGATCGCCTGACGATCGCGATGGATGACCAGGCTCTGCGCGAAGGCGATCTCGTCGGGGGTCAGCGGTTCGCGCGGCCGTTCAGGCCGCTTGGCTTTGGCGGCGCTCGCAGCGACCGTCGCGGCCGCGACGATTTCGGCCGGGGGGACGCGGATCGTCTGTCCGGCCTCGATCCGGTCGCCAGGCGCGGCGCGACGGCCATCGACGCGCAACTGGCCCGTCCGCGCCCAGCGCGAGACGATGTTGAAGCTGGTATCGGGCATGTGCCGCTTGAACCAGCGATCGAGACGAATGCCGTCATCGTCATAGCCGACGACGAACTGGCGACCCTCGCCGCTCTCGCTCCTGGGGGGCTCGCTCATGCGAACACCCGCGACAGGCCGACGCCCAGGAACAGCATCAGCACCGAACCCGCGACCGACGACACGGCATAAGCGGTCGCCATCAGATATTCGCCCCGGGTCAGCATGTTGAAGGTTTCGAGGCTGAACGCCGAGAAGGTGGTGAAGCCGCCGAGCACGCCCACGCCGAGGAAAAGCCTGAGCGGCTCACCATCGACCGGCGAGCGGGCGACGACACCGGCCAGAACGCCCATCAACAGGCCGCCGAGCAGGTTCACCAGCCAGGTGCCATAAGGAAAAGCAGGGCCGAGCTGGCGCAGCGCGACCGAGGATATGTGAAAGCGAAAGGCCGCGCCGATGGCGCCGCCGATCATGACAAGAAGCATTGGGGGCATGTCGGCTCCTTTAGAGCCTGATCGCCCCGCGTGAAAGCGCTTTGCGCGCCCCGGCCAGCCGGACCGGGCGCGCGCCATCCGCTTGCCCTATTTCGCCGACATGTCGACCATGACGATGGTGCCCTGGGTGCCCTTGCCCGCAGGCTGGAGCGTGATCGTCATCGGATCGCCTTCCCCATTCACCGCCGTCACCGTCGAAGCCGCACCGGTCCTGGCGAGCTTCACGCCGGTGAAGTCCGCCTGCCCGGCCGCATCGGCATAGTAGCGCGCGACCACATCGGGCGCGGCCGGGCTGACGAAGCGGATCTCGACGCGGCCATTGCCACCCTCCTTGTCGGTGACGTTGACGCCGGTCATCTTCGAACCGGGATAGAGCTTCATCCCGTCGATGTTCATGTCCTCGCCGCCCAGTTCGATGCCCGGAACCTTGATCTTGGCATCGATCCCCGGAATCGACAGCGACAGCGAGGACGGCTCGTCGGCGGACGCCATGGCGACATTGCCGCCGGCGTCGATCGAAATGGCCGCCGATTCGCCCGCGTTCGCATTGGCGTCGCCCTTGGCATCGTCGTTGACCTTGATCTCGCACGCGGCCAGCAGCAGCAATGGCAGCGCCGCCATGACGATCATCTTTCGCATCCCCGGTTCCTCATCCCATTTCGACTGCTGTGTTACTAAAACAGTACAGCGGTTGCAATCGCGTCGGTCATGGTGGAAGCTGCATGCCATGTTCAATGTCCTCTCTCTCGGCTTCGGCTTCATCGCGCTATGTGGTGCGATCCTCGGCTTCTTCCCCTTTCTCGGCTGGTTCAACTGGGCGGTGGTGCCAGTCGCGCTGATCGGCGCCGCATTCGGCATCCTGTCGCACAGCGACAGCGGCCGGCGGCTCAACAGCTTCGTGCTGGTCGTGGGCATCGTCCGGCTGATCATGGGCGGAGGGCTGTTCTGATGCCGCTTCCCGCCGATGAGGACGCCCGGCGGATCGTCGAGGCGCTGGGGCTGGCCCCGCATCCCGAGGGCGGCTGGTATCGCGAGACCTGGCGCGAGGGCGGCAGCGATGCGCCTGCACGGGGTTACGCAACCGCCATCTATTTTCTGCTCGAGGCCGGCCAGCGCTCGCACTGGCACCGGGTCGATGCCGCAGAGCTGTGGATGTTCCATGCCGGCCACGCCCTCGACCTGCTGATCGCTGCTGACGCCGGCGGTCCGACCGAGACGATCCGGATCGGCCCCGACGTCGCTGCCGGGGAGCGGCCGCAGGGCATCGTCCCCACGGGCGCCTGGCAGGCGGCACGGGCGGACAAGGGCTGGGCACTGGTCGGCTGCATCGTCGCACCAGGCTTCGACTTCTCCGGCTTCGAACTGGCGCCGCCCGGCTGGTCGCCGGCGAACTGATCCCCATCTGCCGCAGCGTCACCCCAGGGGACATGCCCGGAGGATCGCTTGCAGAATCGAGCCATGGCGTGCACGGTGCTCCCGGGCGGAGTACAGCGTAAATGGGGGCCGGGATGACACCAGCGGAGCTGCTGGCGCATTTGCCGAAGGGCAGCGTCTTTGCGGAATGCGATGAGCGGGAGCTGGCCGACCTTCTGTCGATCGGAACGCTGCAGGCGACCCGCACCAATGACGAGATTTTGACCCAGGGCGACGAGGGCACCTCGCTGGTCATCGTCCTCGACGGGGTCGTGCGCATCTCGATGGTGACCCCCAATGGCCGCGAGATCATCCTCGATTACGCCGAAGCAGGCGCGGTTCTCGGCGAGATCGCGGTACTCGACGACAAGCCGCGCACGGCGTCGGCGGTCGCGATGTGGCCGGGGCGGGTGATCCGGATTACCCGCGCCAAATTCTTCGGTTTCATCGAACGCCATCCCAGGGTCGCGATACGCCTGCTCAAGGAGATGGCGCGCCGCCTGCGCGAGACCGACAGCACGATCGAGAGCGACCGCGCCTTCACCACCGCCCCGCGCCTCGCCCGCTATCTGAAGCGGCTGACCGACCAGAAGATGCACGGCACCCGCCTGACGCGCGACCTCAGCCAGTCCGAACTGGGCAGCTTCGTCGGCATCAGCCGCGAGAATATCAACCGCCAGCTGGCAGCCTGGGCGAGCGAGGGCGTGATCGAGCTGACCCAGGGCAAGATCCGCATCGTCGACCCCGACTATCTGACCCAGATCGCCGAAGCCGCCGACTGATCGCCGGAATGCAGGAGCTGTCTGATCGGACAGACAGGTTGACGCGGGCGGCGCAGAGTCCGACAGACCGCGCCATGCAGCGAGTCACCGCCAAGATCTGCGGCCTGTCCACGCCGGAAACGGTCGATGCCGCCGTGCGCCATGGCGCGTCGCATCTGGGTTTCGTCTTCTTCCCGAAGAGCCCGCGCAACGTCGATTTCGAACAGGCGCGTTCGCTGACGATGCGGGTGCCGCCCCATATCGGCAAGGTCGGGGTGTTCGTCGACGCCGAGGATGATGTGATAGACGCGGCCGTCCGCACGGGCGGCATCGATGCGCTGCAGTTGCACGGCAAGGAAGCGCCGGCCCGCCTCGCTGCGCTGCGCCAGCGCCATCCGGGCATCGCCCTGTGGAAGGCGATTTCGGTGCGCAACCGCGCCGATCTGGACGCGGCGCATGCCTATCGCCCGGTCGCCGACGTCATCCTGTACGACGCCAAGACGCCCGAGGGCACGCTGCCCGGCGGCATGGGGCTGCGCTTCGACTGGACCCTGCTCGACGGCTTCGACCATCCGCAGCGCTGGGCATTGTCGGGCGGGATCGACACCGACAATGTCGAGCGTGCGGCCGGCACGACCGGCGCGCGTCTGATCGACACTTCGTCAGGCGTCGAAAGCGCCCCCGGCATCAAGGCTGTGGACAAGATCGCCACCTTCCTCCAACGGATCGCATCATTATGACCGCTTCGCTTACGAACACGCTGCGCAACGGACCGGACGAGCAGGGCCATTTCGGCCAGTTCGGCGGCCGCTATGTCAGCGAGACGCTGATGCCGCTGATCCTGGACCTGGAGCGCGAATATCGCGCGGCGCAGGCCGACCCCGCCTTCCATGCCGAACTCGACGACCTGATGGCCAATTTCGTCGGTCGGCCGAGCCCGCTCTATTTCGCCGAGCGGCTGACCGAGCATCTGGGCGGCGCGAAAATCTATCTGAAGCGCGAGGAGCTCAACCACACCGGCGCGCACAAGATCAACAACTGCATCGGGCAGATCCTGCTCGCCCGGCGGATGGGCAAGACCCGGATCATCGCCGAGACCGGCGCGGGCCAGCACGGCGTCGCCACCGCGACCGTCGCGGCGCGCTTCGGCCTGCCCTGCACCATCTTCATGGGCGCGGTCGACGTCGCCCGCCAGCAGCCCAATGTGTTCCGCATGAAGCTGCTCGGCGCCGAGGTCCAGCCGGTGACCTCGGGCGCGCAGACGCTCAAGGATGCGATGAACGAGGCGCTGCGCGACTGGGTCGCGAACGTCCACGACACCTTCTACATCATCGGCACAGCCGCCGGCCCGCACCCCTATCCGGAACTCGTCCGCGACTTCCAGTCGGTGATCGGCCGCGAAACGCGCGAGCAGATCATGAAGGTCGAAGGCCGCCTGCCCGACATGCTCGTCGCCTGCGTCGGCGGCGGGTCGAACGCGATCGGCCTTTTTCACCCCTTCCTCGACGATCCCGATGTCGAGATGATCGGGGTCGAGGCCGCAGGCGAAGGAGTCACCACCGGCCGGCACGCATCGAGCCTCGCCGGCGGCACCCCCGGCGTGCTCCACGGCAACCGCACCTATCTGCTTCAGGACGACGACGGCCAGATCACCGAGGCACATTCGATCTCGGCCGGCCTCGACTATCCGGGCATCGGCCCCGAGCATAGCTGGCTGCACGAGATCGGCCGCGCGCGCTACATCCCGGTCACCGATGCCGAGGCGCTCGAGAGCTTCCAGCGGCTTGCCAAGCTGGAGGGCATCATCCCCGCGCTCGAGACCGCCCATGCCCTGTCCGCGATCGAGAAGATCGCGCCGACCATGGGCAAGGACAAGATCATCGTGCTCAACCTGTCGGGCCGCGGCGACAAGGATATCTTCACCGTCGCCGAGGCCCTCGGGGTGAAGATGTGAGCACTACCCCGACGATTGCACCGGAGTCGAACGCATGAGCCGCCTGTCCGCAACCTTCGCCCGGACCCGCGCCGAGGGGCGCGCCGCGCTCGTTGCCTTCATCACCGGCGGGGACCCGACCCCGGCCGACAGCGCGGCGATGCTCGACGCGCTGGTCGAGGGCGGTGCCGACGTGATCGAACTCGGCATGCCTTTCACCGATCCGATGGCCGACGGCCCCTCGATCCAGCGCGCCAATCTGCGCGCGCTGGGCGCGGGCACGACGACCGGCGACCTGCTGGCGATCGCAAGCGCCTTCCGTGAGCGTCACCCCGATGTGCCGCTGGTGCTGATGGGCTATGCCAATCCCATGGTCCGCCGTGGCGCCGACTGGTTCGCGGCCGAAGCAGCGAAGGCCGGCGTCGACGGCGTGATCTGCGTCGATATTCCACCCGAGCAGGATTCGGTGCTCGGCCCGGCGCTCCGCGCGGCAGGGCTCGACCTGATCCGGCTGGCGACCCCGACGACCGACGCGGCGCGCCTTCCGGCCGTCCTCGATGGTGCCTCGGGCTTCGTCTATTATGTGTCGGTCGCAGGCATCACCGGCATGCAGCAGGCCGGCCAGGCGAGCATCGAGTCGGCGGTCGAGCGGCTGCGCGCCGCGACCGACCTGCCGATCGCGGTCGGCTTCGGCGTGCGCGGGCCCGAACAGGCCGAAGCGATCGGCCGCGTGGCCGACGGCGTCGTGGTCGGATCGGTCATCGTCGACCTGATCGGCGAGCATGGCGCGGCGGCCGCGCCGCATGTCCGCGATTTCACATCCACCCTCAGCGCCGCCGTCCGGCGCGCCGCGAAGGAGAAGGCCGCATGAGCTGGCTCGACCGCGTCCGCAAAAAGATCCCGTTCATCACCAAGCGGGATTCGCCCGACAATCTGTGGCACAAATGCCCGGGTTGCCAGCAGATGGTCTTCGCCAAGGAATATGAGGCGAACCTGTCGGTCTGCCCGAAATGCGGCCATCATGGCCGGATCGGCCCCGACGCGCGCTTCGACCAGCTGTTCGACAATGGCGTCTACACGCTGTTACCCGCGCCGCAGGTCCGCGAGGATCCGCTCAAGTTCCGCGACTCCAAACGCTATACCGACCGCATCAAGGAAGCCCGCACCAAGACCGGTGCGCAGGACGCCTATGCCAATGCGCGCGGCACGATCGAGGGCTTCAAGGCGGTCATCGGCGTGCAGGACTTCGCCTTCATGGGCGGATCTATGGGTCTTGCCGTCGGTGCGGCCTTCGTCGCGGGCGCCGAGGCCGCGATCGCCGACAAATGTCCCTATATCGTATTCACCGCCGCCGGCGGCGCGCGGATGCAGGAGGGCATTCTCTCGCTGATGCAGATGCCCAAGACCACGGTGGCCATCGCCAAGCTGCGCGAAGCGGGTCTGCCCTATATCGTCGTGATGACCGATCCGACGACGGGCGGCGTCACCGCCTCCTATGCGATGCTCGGCGACATCCAGATCGCCGAGCCGGGCGCGCTGATCGGCTTCGCCGGCCAGCGCGTCATCGAGCAGACGATCCGCGAGAAACTGCCTGAAGGCTTCCAGCGCGCCGAATATCTGCTCGAGCATGGCATGCTCGACATGGTCGTGTCGCGCCACAAGCTGCGCGCGGAGCTGGCGCGGCTGATCGACTATCTCTGCCCCGGCAAGAAGGCAGCCTGAGGCAGCCCGGGGGCTCCGGACCGATTTTCGAGACGGCGACAGGTACGATGGCCGACCATGCGATTTCCAGCGACCCGGCGGTACAAGCCCAGCTAGATCGGCTGTCGCTGCTGTCGCCCGGCGCCGACATCCTAGGGCTGGAGCGGATAGCGCAGCTATGCGAGCGGCTGGGCCATCCCGAGCGCCGGCTGCCGCCCGTCTTCCATGTCGCCGGCACCAATGGCAAGGGCTCGACCTGCGCCTATCTGCGCGCCGCGATCGAGGCCGCGGGGATGACCGCGCATGTCTTCACCAGCCCCCATCTTATCCGCTTCAACGAGCGCATCCGTATCGCCGGCACGCTGATCGACGATGCCGAACTGGCGGCATTGCTGGCCGAAGTGCTCGATATCTCGGAGGGCGTAGCTCCGAGCTTTTTCGAGGTCACCACCGCCGCCGCCTTCCTCGCCTTCTCGCGCCATCCGGCCGATGCCTGCATCGTCGAGGTCGGCCTCGGCGGACGGCTGGATGCGACCAACGTGATCGCCGAGCCGATGATCTGCGGCATCGCCCAGCTGGGCCTCGACCATCAGAGCTTCCTCGGCGACACGATCGAAGCAATCGGGGCGGAGAAGGCTGGCATCGCCAAGCCCGGCGTGCCGATCATGACGCTCCATTATCCGGACAGGGTCGCCAACCGCGTCGGCCAGGCGATCGGCGCGGCCGGCGGCGAATGGCATGCCAAGGGCGGCTCCTGGGACGCGGTCGCCTATCAGGGGCGGCTCCATTATCGCGACAGCCAGGGCAAGCTCGACCTGCCTCTGCCGGGGCTCGCCGGGCATCACCAGGCCCAGAATGCCGCGCTCGCTGTGGCGATGCTGCGCAAGCAGGATCGCCTCGCCATACCCGCTTCGGCCTTGCGCGCGGCGATGGGCTGGGCGGACTGGCCCGCCCGACTCCAGCATCTGCGCGGTGGCACGCTCGTCGACATGTTGCCGCCAGGGTCGGAACTTTGGGTCGATGGTGGCCATAATCCGTCGGCCGGCCGGGTGATCGGCGATTTCCTGCGCTCGCACCAGGCATCGGGTCGCCCGCTGCACATCGTGATGGGGCTTCTCGCCAACAAGGATGCCGGTGGCTTCCTGGCCGCGATGGGGCGCCTGTCGGCCAGCTTCCACATGGTGCCGGTGCCGGGGCATGAGCATCATGCCCGCGACGATCTCACCCAGATCGCCCGGCTGGCCGGTTTCGAGGCCCATTCGGCGGCTTCGGTCGAGGGTGCGTTGGCGCGCATCGCGGCGGGTGGCGGCACGGCTCCGCCGACCGTGCTTGTCGGCGGCTCGCTCTATCTGGCTGGCCGTACACTGGCCGCCAACGGCACCGTCATCGACTGAGCCGGCGCCCCACTATTGCGATTGACTCGCATTAGCTATCGTGCTTCTCTTGCCTTCCAACGGTGAGAGAGATGACCATGTCCGACGAAGCAAGCTCGACCGCCCACCTCCTGCCCCATGGCGCGCCCGACCGTTCGGGGAACAGGCTCCTGCTGCTCACCATTCGCCGGATGGGCGTCGGCGGGCTCAACGATGCCCAGGCTGCGTTCATGCTGATCGGCAGTTTCGGCTTGTCGTTCCGCCGCCCGCTGATCCTCGTCCGCGCACTGATGGCCGAAGTCGCCCGCGCGTCGCAGCGGACGATCATGATCGCGCCGTCCTGCTGCTGCCGGATGACCGATGCGGAGTCGATATTGCTGGACGCGGTCGCGGTATCGCTCGACACGCCCGGTTCGGCACATCGCGCCTTCGGCCGCCTTCTGGGTGTGGAAACGGCGATCGGGGTGCTGTCGAGCGCGCAGGCGGTGGCACAGGCCTTCGCCGATCTGGGACGCCCGCTCGACGGCTGATCCTGCGGGTCGTGCGACCCGCCCTCTCCCTCTTTCCCTTGCGCGAACCCCTCGCTATAGCCCCGCTCGACTCTCGCATTTGCAGCATAGGGGCATAGCCAATGACGGCCGTCGGTCAGGACTCTCTCAAAACCCGCTCCACCCTCAACGTCGATGGCAAGCATTATGCCTATTACTCGCTCGCCAAGGCGTCCGAGCGGCTCGGCGACATCTCGCGCCTGCCCTTCTCGATGAAGGTGCTGCTCGAAAATCTCCTGCGCTTCGAGGACGGCGTGACCGTCACCACCGAAGACGTCCAGGCTATCGTCGACTGGCAGAACAACCCCACGTCCGAGCGTGAAATCCAGTATCGCCCGGCCCGCGTCCTGATGCAGGACTTCACCGGCGTTCCCTGCGTGGTCGACCTCGCCGCGATGCGCGACGCGATCAGCAAGCTCGGCGGCGACGCCCAGAAGATCAACCCGCTCGTCCCCGTCCACCTCGTCATCGACCACTCGGTGATGGTCGACAGCTTCGGCACGCCCAAGGCGTTCGACGAGAATGTCGCGCTCGAATATGCGCGCAACGGCGAACGCTACGAGTTCCTCCGCTGGGGCTCGAAGGCGCTCAACAATTTCAAGGTCGTGCCCCCGGGCACCGGCATCTGCCACCAGGTGAACCTCGAGAACATCGCCCAGACGGTGTGGAGCTCCCCCGACGGTTCGGGCGTCGACGTCGCCTATCCCGACACCTGCGTCGGCACCGACAGCCACACCACCATGGTCAATGGCCTGGGCGTGCTCGGCTGGGGCGTCGGCGGCATCGAGGCGGAAGCCGCGATGCTCGGCCAGCCGGTCTCGATGCTCATCCCGGAAGTCGTCGGCTTCAAGCTGACCGGCACGCTCAAGGAAGGCATCACCGCGACCGACCTGGTGCTGACCGTCACGCAGATGCTGCGCGCCAAGGGCGTCGTCGGCCGCTTCGTCGAATTCTACGGCCCGGGCCTCGACGCGCTGTCGCTCGCCGACCGCGCCACCATCGCCAACATGGCGCCCGAATATGGCGCGACCTGCGGCTTCTTCCCGATCGACGACGCGACGATCACCTATATGCGTCTCACCGGCCGTTCGGCCGAGACCGTCGCGCTGGTCGAAGCCTATGCCAAGGAGCAGGGCTTCTGGCGCGTCGCCGGGGCGCCCGATCCGGTGTTCACCGACACGCTCGGACTCGACATGTCGACCGTCGAGCCGTCGCTCGCCGGTCCGCGTCGCCCGCAGGACCGCGTGCTGCTCAGCCAGGTCTCGGCCGGCTACAATGGCGAGCTCGCCAACGGCTACAAGAAGGCCGACGAGGCAACCAAGCGCGTCGCAGTCGAGGGCACCGATTTCGACATCGGCCATGGCGACGTCGTGATCGCGGCGATCACCAGCTGCACCAACACCTCGAACCCGTCGGTCCTCGTCGCCGCCGGCCTCGTCGCCCGCAAGGCGAACGCGCTCGGCCTCAAGGCGAAGCCCTGGGTCAAGACCTCGCTCGCCCCCGGATCGCAGGTGGTCACCGACTATCTCGAAAAGGCCGGCCTGCAGAAGGATCTCGACGCGATCGGCTTCAACCTGGTCGGCTATGGCTGCACCACCTGCATCGGCAATTCGGGCCCGCTGCCCGAGCCGATCTCGAAGGCGATCAACGCCAATGACCTGGTCGCCTCGGCGGTCCTGTCGGGCAACCGCAACTTCGAGGGCCGCGTGTCCCCCGACGTGCGTGCCAACTATCTGGCCTCGCCGCCGCTGGTCGTCGCCTATGCGCTGTTCGGCACCACCGCCAGGGACATCACCACCGATCCGATCGGCACGTCGAAGGACGGCAACCCCGTCTATCTGAAGGACATCTGGCCGAGCACCGCCGAAGTCGCGAACACGGTCGCCTCGGCGATCGACTCCGACATGTTCGTCAAGCGCTATGCCAATGTCTATCTGGGCGACAAGAACTGGCAGGCGATCGACGTCGAAGGTTCGGACACCTACACCTGGCGCGCGGGTTCGACCTATGTCGCCAACCCGCCTTATTTCGACGGCATGTCGATGACCCCGGCTCCGGTCGGCGACATCGTCGACGCCCGCCCGCTCGCGATCTTCGCCGACTCGATCACGACCGACCACATCAGCCCGGCCGGTTCGATCAAGCTCGACAGCCCGGCCGGTCGCTATCTGACCGAGCATCAGGTGTCGAAGGCGGACTTCAACAGCTATGGCGCGCGTCGCGGCAACCATGACGTGATGATGCGCGGCACCTTCGCCAATATCCGGATCAAGAATCAGATGATCCCGGGCATCGAAGGCGGCCTGACCAAGCACATCCCGTCGGGCGAAGTGCTGGCGATCTACGACGCGGCGATGAAGTACAAGGACGAGGGCACCGCGCTCGTCGTCATCGCGGGCAAGGAATATGGCACCGGCTCGTCGCGCGACTGGGCGGCGAAGGGCACCAACCTGCTCGGCGTCCGCGCCGTCATCGCCGAGAGCTTCGAGCGCATCCACCGCTCGAACCTGGTCGGCATGGGCGTTCTGCCGCTGCAGTTCGCCGAAGGCATCGACCGCACCACGCTCAAGCTTGACGGCACCGAGACCTTCTCGATCGACAATGTCGCGGGTCTTCGCCCGCGCCAGACGGTCAGCGTCAAGATGACGCGCGCCGATGGCTCGACCGAGACCTTCGAGACCCGCTGCCGGATCGATACCGTCAACGAGCTCGAATATTTCCTCAACGGCGGCATCCTGCAGTACGTGCTGCGCAAGCTCGCCGCCTGATCGGAAACGCTTGAAGAAAGGGGCCGGTCCGCAGCTGCGGGCCGGCCTTTTTCATGCCCGCACGGCAACCGCAAGCATCCCGCTTCCGCCCGCGACGCCGACGCTCTAGGGTCCCGCCATGATCGCGTCCGAAGCCCGCCCGAAGATCGTCCTGCACATCGGCCAGGGCAAGACCGGCACCTCCGCGCTGCAATCGGCGCTGGCCCGCAATCATGATCTGCTGAAGAGCGTGGGCGTTCTCTACCCCGATCATCCAAGCGCCGAGCAGGCGCGCGCCGGCCATGTCATGTCGGGCAATCTCGACCCCGAAAACTGGTTCGAGGGGCAGGTGATCCCGATCGTGGCTGCGGCCCCGGGCTTCGCGACCTATGTCTTTTCGAGCGAGCATCTGTTCTGGCGGATGGACGCGTTCCTTGCCGCCGAGGGCCGCTACCGCGACATCTATGATTTCGAAATCCTGATGGCCGTGCGCAGCCCGATCGAGATGCTCCCGTCGGTCTATCAACAGGCCGTGAAGCGTGGCGGCTTTCACGAGGACATCGCCGCCTTCGCCGAGCATGAGACGAGCGCGCGCATCGCCGCCGATCTCGTCGCCGCGATGGAGCGGGCGGGCATCGCCTTCACCCTGTTCAACTATTCGGCGATCCGCGACGCGATCGTGCCGCGCCTGCTGGATCACATCGGCGTCCGCGCCATCGTCGAGGGCGGGCATGCCGCGAAGGTGGGCCGGGTCAACCGCTCGCTGACCCTGGCCGAACTGGCCTTCGTCCGCTTCGTCAACCAGATCTTCGGCGCGGACTATGGCCGCCTCATCGCCGATACGCTCGTCAACGAGCTGCCCGACATCGACGGACAGTTACCGTCGCTGGACGAAGCGCTGCGCGACGCGGTGATCGCGCGTAACGAACAAGCGGTCGACCGGCTCAATGCCTGCCTCCCGCACGCCGAGCGGATCGACCTCTACGCGCCGCCCCGATCGCCCGCGCCCGACCGGGGCGAGGCGCTGTCGCCCGAACAGGCCGCGCTGATCCGGCGCATCTTCCCCGCCGCCCTCACGCCGGCGGATGGCGTCATCCTGCGCGACATAGCGATGACCTATGAGCGCGCGGCACCGCTGTCGCGCGACGACGCGATCCGCCTGATGGAATATGCACAGAAAGCGCGCCCCCATGGGCAGATCATCGCGGGCAAGCTCGCCGAATGGCGCGCTGCTGGCGACGCAGGCGCAGGCCGGACGGAAGGCTGACGGGCTTGCGGGGAGGGGACGCGACTGCCATAGGCGCCGGCCCCATGGAGAAGCCCAGCATGTCCGCTCCCAGCGCCGGCGAGGCCATTGGCCTGGATTTCGGCACCACCAACAGCGTCGTCGCGCAGGCCCGTACCGACGGCACCGCCGAGCTGCTGTCCTTCGCGGGCGACCGTGCGACGGGCGCGGTATTCCGCTCGGCGCTGTGTTTCTGGGAGGATGACGGCGCGCGCGGCGGCGTCGCTCATGAAGCCGGCCCCTGGGCGATCGCCGAATATCTCGACTATCCGCAGGGCAGCCGTTTCATCCAGTCGTTCAAGTCGGTTGCCGCCAGCCCGCTGTTCGATCAGGCGTCGATCTTCGGCAAGCGCCTGCGCTTCGAGGAACTGGGCCAGCTCTTTCTTGAACGGCTGCGCAGCCACGCCGGCCCGGCGTTCGACCCACGCGGCCGCCGGATCGTCATCGGCCGTCCGGTCACCTATGCGGGCGCCCGCGCCGATGCGGCGCTGGCGCGCGAACGCTATGACAGGATGTTCGCGGGCTTCGGGGCCGAGATTCATTATGTCTATGAACCGCTGGGCGCGGCGTTCAGCTATGCCTCGCGCCTGACCGAGCCGACCACGCTGCTGGTGGCCGACTTCGGCGGCGGCACCAGCGACTTCTCGCTGGTGCGGGTCGGCGCGCCGCACGAACGCCCGCGCTGCGTTCCGCTCGGCTCCTCGGGCATCGGCATCGCCGGCGATCGCTTCGACAGCCGCATCGTCGAAAATCTCGTGCTGCCGCTGCTCGGCAAAGGCGGCAGCTATCGCTCCTTCGACAAGGTGCTCGAGATTCCGGGCGGCTATTTCGCCGATTTCTCCGATTGGTCGCGGCTGGCACTGATGCGCAACCGCCGCACGCTGGAGGAACTGGAGAAGCTCCGGCGCAGCGCGCTCGATCCCGAGGCGATCGGCCGGATGATCGCGATCGTCGAGCATGAACTGGGCTATGCCCTCTACGACGCGGTGGGAACGCTCAAGCGCCAGCTGTCGGAGCAGGAGGTCGCCCGCTTTCGCTTCACCGGCGGCGGGCTCGACCTCGATCGCGAAGTGACTCGCGCAGAGTTCGAGGGCTGGATCGCCGCCGATCTGGCGCGCATCGACGCGGCGGTCGATGAGGCCCTGCTCGGCGCCGGGATCGCGGCGAACCAGGTCGACCGGGTGTTCCTGACCGGCGGTTCTTCGCTGCTGCCGGCGATCCGCAACCTGTTCGCCCGCCGCTTCGGCGCGGAGCGGCTCGGCTTGGGCGGCGAGCTGACCTCGATCGCGCACGGGCTCGCGCTGATCGGCCAGGCGGAGGACATCGCCGACTGGACGGTGTGAGCCGGCCTCTCCAAAGAGCGGCGTGGCACCGGCGCCGCATCGCGCTATGAGGGCGGCACAACCGGCCATTGGAGAGCGTCGTCCCGCCATGCAGCACGAGCAGACCGCAGACCTTCCCTATCTCCGCAAGGTCGTGGGGGCGTCGATGGCGGGGACGGTCGTCGAATGGTATGAGTTCTTCCTCTACGGCACCGCCGCGACTCTCGTCTTCGGCAAGCTGTTCTTCCCCCAGACGGGCAATGAGCTCGACGGCATCATCGCCGCCTTCGGTACCTATGCAGTGGGGTTCATCGCCCGGCCGCTCGGCGGGATCGTGTTCGGCCATATCGGCGACAAAGTCGGCCGCAAGTCGCTGCTCCAGTTCAGCCTGGTCCTGATCGGCCTGTCGACCTTCCTGATGGGCTGCCTGCCGACCTTCGGTACGATCGGCTATTGGGCGCCCGCGCTGCTGGTCTTCCTGCGCTTCGTCCAGGGCTTCGCGCTCGGCGGCGAATGGGGCGGCGCGGTGCTGCTGGTGGCGGAGCACAGCCCGAACCGCAGCCGCGCCTTCTGGGGTAGCTTTCCGCAGGCCGGTGTGCCGCTGGGCAATCTCCTCGCCACCGTCGTGCTGCTGCTGCTGTCGGCAACGCTCGACGAAACGCAGTTCCTGAGCTGGGGCTGGCGGATCGGTTTCTGGCTGTCGGTCGTGATCGTCGCGGTCGGCTATTATATCCGTACCCAGGTCACCGACTCCCCGATCTTCGAGGCGGCCAAGGCCGAAGCGGAGCAGAAGGCCGAGGCCGGCTATGGCCTGACCGAGGTGTTCCGCCGCTATCCGCGCGGCGTATTCAACGCGATGGGCCTGCGCGTCGGCGAGAATATCCTCTATTATATGGTGGTCACCTTCTCGATCACCTATCTCGCCCATATCGGCGTCGACACGACCGAGATCCTGACGCTGCTGTTCTGCGCGCATCTCCTCCATGTCTTCGTGATCCCGGCGGTCGGGGCTCTGGCCGACCGGATCGGGCGGCGACCCGTCTATCTGATCGGCGCAGCCCTCACCATGGCCTGGCCCTTCGTCGCCTTCCCGCTGTTCGGCACCGGCAGCGCCTGGATCATATTGTCGGCGATCCTGCTCGGCATGGTCGTCCATGCCTTCATGTATGCCGCCCAGCCCGCGATCATGGCCGAGATGTTCCCGACGCGGATGCGCTATTCCGGCGTGTCGCTCGGCTATCAGGTAACGGCGATCGTCGCCGGCTCCTGGGCGCCGCTGATCGGGACCTGGCTGCTGCGCGCCTATGACCGGTGGGAGCCGATCGCCTTCTACATCCTCGGCGCGGGCGCGATCAGCCTGATATCGGCTCTGATGATGCGCGAGACGCGCGGCGTCTCCCTGCTCGCGATCGACCAGGCAGACCGCGCAGCGACCGCCTGACCGGCAGGCTCAGCCGCCGCGCAACATCGAGCGGAGCACATCGTCGCGCCGCACCCAGCCATGGTGGAGCGCCGCGCCGATGTGGACCAGCAGCAGCGCGAACAGGCCCCAGCTCATCAGGAAATGCGCCTCGCGCAGCCAGCCATAGCAGGCGAGGTCGGGGGCGACGAGCGGCGGCAAGGTGAACAGACCGAAGGGTCGCACCGGCGTGCCAGCCGCGCTCTGCATCGCCCAGCCCGACAGCGGCACCGCGAACATCGCGGCATAGAGCAGCCAGTGGCTCGCCTTGGCCGCGAAGACCTGGGCCGGCGAGAGATCGGCGGGCAGCGGCGGCGCGGTGAAACGCAGCCGGTTGAGCAGGCGCAACGCGGCGAGCAGCAGCACGAGGATGCCAAAGGACTTGTGCAGCAGGATGGCGGGATCGTGCCAGCCCGACAGGCTCGTCACCATCGACACGCCCAGGAAGAGCATCGACAGGATCAGCGCTGCCATTGCCCAATGGATCAGCCGCGCGCTTGCGGGAAAGCTGGTGCGGCTCATCGGGCGTCTCCCAAGGCAGTCTCACGGGCACGGCGACGATAGGATTCGGCATAGGCCGAGGAACGGGCCCGCAGGATGGGATCGTCGCTCGGCGCGATGCCCTCCGGCAGGACGAGCGGATCGAAGGTCAGCCCATTGCACGCGCCGCCCGCCTGCGGACGCATCGCGGTGATGCGCAGCACGCCCGCCGAAAGCTGCTGTCGATCCGCAGGCCAGGGCTTGGTCGCATCGTCGGGATCGTCGCCTGCGCCCGCGAAAGTGAAGACCAGGTCGAACTCGACCGGCCCGCGCGCGAGCCGCGCGGCAAGCTCTTTCTGCAGCGCCAGCGGATCGTCGCTCTCCTGCAGGGGAAGCGCGGCCGCTTTCGGCACCGCCTGCCAGCGTACAGCGCGGCGGGTGCCATCAGGTGCGACAAGGTAGAAGGCGTTGATGCTGTTGTAACGCTCGGTCGCCCAGCTGCTGCTCGGCTTGTAGGCGGCTTGCCAGCTGCGGAAGGGCGCGCTTTCGGGATGCGCCGCAAAGAAGGCGGCAATGCGTGCCGGATCGGGCTTGCCCGTCGCCGGGTCGGGCTTCATCGCGCCGATCTGGTCGAAAAAGGCCTGCGGCGTACCGACGGCGAGCACCGGCGGCGTGTTCATCGCCGAGCGCCATTGCTGCCCATCGGGTTGCGCGAGCATGAAGGCGAGGCTGCGGACCGACGCCTTGAGATCGGGCGCCGTCGGATTGCCGCCACCCAGAGAGAAGCGACCGAGCAGTGGCGTCGAGCCCCGCGCGAATAGCGGTGCGCGGCTATAGGAGGCGAGCGCGCCCGAGGACTGGAAGCTGCCGGTCAGGCAGACACCTTTGGCATGGGCGCGGCGGAAGCCGGCGAAGACCTTTTCGCCCTGCATCCGGTTGATCAGCTTCTGCGTCGTCAGGCCCCGCCCGCCCAAGCGACCCGACGCCCAGAGAAACGCCGCGAGCAGCAGCACGATCACGCCGACGATAGCGGCCAGCCGCGCTGCCGAGGCCTTCCCCTTGGGTGTCGTCATCCTGTGGTCCTCAGCCGCGGCTCGGATCGATCAGATATTTCTCGCCGGTCGCCTTGCGCTCATAAGCGCGCAAAATGTCCGGATCGAGCGCCTCCGCGAGGCTGATCGTGCGGGTGTAGCGGCTGGCGAAGGTCGTCGTCAGCTCGTCAACGACGCGCTGGCGGAGCCGGTTCGCCACCTCTTGCCCGGCCTTGCGCAGGAAGGGCATCAGCAGCCAGGCCGACACGCCCCACTGGAAGCCGAAGGCCAGGCGGTTGAGCGTGGTCGGGCTCTGGTCGAGCGCGCCATAGAGATACATCTGCTTGAACACCTCCGAGCCATAGCGGTTATACCCGCTGGAACGCGCATTGGCCGCCTGCTCCATCGCCGTGAGAATGTCGCTGGCGAGGCGTCCTCCGCCGATCGCGTCGAAGCCGACCGTCGCCTCGGTTTCGCTGATCGCCGCCAGCAGCTGCGCCTGGAAGTCGGGCGCGCGGCTGTCGAGGACATAGGTGGCCCCGATGTCGCGCAGGATCGCTGCCTGCTCCTCCGAGCGGACGATGTTCACCAGCGGGATCCCGTCGGCCAGGCAGATCTTCTGCAGCATCTGGCCCAGGTTGGAGGCGGCGGCGGTGTGGACGATCGCCTTGTGCCCCTCGCTCCGCGCCGTTTCAACGAAGCCGAGCGCGGTCAGCGGATTGACGAACATCGCCGCACCATCGGCCGCGGTCGCGCCATCGGGAAGCGCCAGCACCTCGCTCGCTTTCAGCTTGCGATAATCGGCATACATGCCGCCTCCGAAGGCGCCGACCTTGCGTCCCTCCAGCGCCTTGGCCGAAGCGCCGGCGGCGACCACCGTGCCCGCACCCTCATTGCCGACCGGCAGCGACTGGCCGATACGCGCCGCGATCGCGCGCAGCCGCTCCCTGGGCACGTCGAATGCCAAGGCCGGCTGATCGGCGCTGCCCTCGCTGCGGATCGACGACAGGTCGGCCGGGCCGACGAGCAACCCCAGATCGGACGGATTGATCGGGGCCGCCTCGATCCGCACGATGATCTCGTCGTCGGCCGGCGCATCGAGCGCGACCTCTTCCAGCGTCAGCCGCAATGTGCCGTCCTCGGCGACGTTCGAGCGAAGTTCGCGTCCAGTGAAACTCATCGTCATTCTCCCTTGCGGCCGTCGCCCCTGGCGACGGCGTCGCGGCTCGGTCCGGCGAAGCACAGGCTCCGCCGCAGGATCTTCAGGCGGTCTGCCCGCCCTCGACCGTCATCCAGACGGGCACGAGGGCAGGATCGAGGCCGTCCATCTGGCGGCGCTCGACGCTGCCGTCGGGGAGTATGACGAGCCGGCGGTTCACCTTGTTCCGCCAATTCATCCGTGCGGTGTTTTCCTGCCCGACATAGCAGCCCTTGGTGAAGCTCACGCCGTTGAGCAGATCGGCATTGCATTCGAGCCACAGCGTCTTGTCGGAGCCGAGTTCGGCAACGCCTTCGGCAACGCCGAGCGCCTTGCGATGCGCGTGCCAGCCCGGCGCAGCACCGTCGGCGGGCGCGAGCCAGCGGCGGCCGAGCGCCGGCAGTCGGGGGTCGGCTACGCCCTCCGTTCCCGTCGCGGACCAATGCACGGCCAGCGTCTCGTCGCGCGCAATGGTGATCGGCCGGCGCAGGCGGTAGAGCGTCAACCGCCGCACCAGCGCCTCCGCCTGGTCCGCCTCGCAGTCGATCAGCAGATCATCCTCCGCATCGGCGGGATCGGCCCAGATGAGGAAGTCGAACAGCGCCTTGCCCTGCGGCGTCAGCAGGCCCGCCCAGACCGGCAGCGGGCCGGCGACGTCGTTGGTGACGAGGCCCTGGAGAAAGTCGCGGACGCCCTGTCCCGAAAGACGGATGACGGCGCGATCGATGAGGGTGGTATCGGACATGCGCAGAAGGTAGGAGCATCTCCGCCGGAAGTTAACCCGTGCCGACGCGGAGAAGGTGCCGATCGCGACATCGCCTCCGCCGGCGCAACGATGGTGGCTGCACATGACCTATGACCTGATCCTCAAGAACGGAACGGTGTGGACCGTCGGCGGGCCGATCGCGGCCGATGTCGGCGTCAAGGACGGACGCATTGCGGGCATCGGCGTCACGGGCGACGCTGGCGAGACGATCGACTGCACCGGGCTAGACGTGCTCCCGGGCGTAATCGACAGCCAGGTCCATTTCCGCGAACCGGGGCTCGAAACCAAGGAAGATCTGGAGAGCGGCAGCCGCTCGGCGGTGCTCGGCGGCGTCACCGCCGTGTTCGAGATGCCGAACACCAAGCCCAACACCGATTCGGCCGAAGCCGTCGCCGACAAGCTCGCCCGCGCCCATCACCGCATGTGGTGCGATCATGCCTTCTACGTCGGCGCCACGACCGCCAATGCCGAGGCGCTGGCCGAGCTCGAGCGGCTACCCGGCACCGCAGGGGTCAAGATCTTCATGGGCTCGTCGACCGGCAGCCTGCTCGTCGCCGAGGACGAGCATCTGGCGCGCGTGCTGCGTTCGGGCAGCCGCCGGGTCGCGATCCATGCCGAGGATGAAGCGCGGATGATTTCGCGCGAGGGCGAGCGGATCGAGGGCGACCCGTCGAGCCATCCGGTGTGGCGCGACGACGAAAGCGCCATCCTCGCCACCCGCCGCATCCTGCGGATCGCGCGCGAGACCGGCCGGCGCATCCATATCCTCCACATCACCACGCCCGACGAGCTGGCACTGATCGCCCAGAACAAGGACATCGCCACCTGCGAGGTGACACCGCAGCATCTGACGCTGGCCGGCGAGGAAGCCTATCCGCGCCTCGGCACCTATGCCCAGATGAACCCGCCGATCCGTTCGGGCGCGCATCGCGACGGGCTCTGGCATTACCTCCGTCAGGGGGTACCCGATGTGCTGGGATCGGACCACGCGCCGCACACGATCGAGGAAAAGGCGCGGACCTATCCCGCCACCCCCAGCGGCATGCCCGGCGTCCAGACGCTGCTTCCGCTGATGCTCAACCATGTCGCCGAAGGGCGGCTGACGCTCCAGCATCTGATCGCGCTGACATCGGCCGGCCCGCAGCGCGTGTTCGGTCTTCGCAACAAGGGACGGATCGCGCTCGGCTATGACGCCGATTTCACCATCGTCGACCTCAAGGCGCGCTGGACGATCGAGGAAAGCTGGCTGGCTTCGCGCTGCGGCTGGTCGCCCTTCACCGGCATGGCGCTGACGGGCAAGCCGCTCGGCACGATCATTCGTGGCAATCGCGTGATGTGGGAAGGCAGCCTGGCCGATTCGGCGATCGGAGAGCCCGTCCGTTTCGACAGCGTGCCGCTGGCCTGATCGGGCGATTCGCCCCCTGACGCCACGGCACGCTTTCAGCCGATCGTTGCGCCACCGTGCCGCCGCCTGTGGATAAGATGCAGGTCATCGCTTGGCGCAAACGACTCGCCGAATATGAGCGGCAGCTTAACCGTGATGGGCTTTCCTAACGCCGTCTGTGCTGCCAGTCACAGGCTACGGGACGGGTTGGGGAATCCAAATGACCAGAACGACGCGCGCAATGATTGGTTCCATGCTGCTTGCCTGCATGGCGATCGCGCCGTCCGCCGCCCAGGCCCAGACCATCCAGTGCGCACCCTTTGCCCGCATGTTCTCCGGCATCCAGCTGTTCGGCGCCGCCGCCAGCTGGTGGAACCAGGCGGTCGGTAAATATCTGCGCGGCTCGACCCCGCAGATCGGTTCGGTGATGGTGTTCAAGGCGATCGGCTCGATGCGCTCGGGCCATGTCGCCACCGTGACGAAGGTCGTCAGCGACCGCGTGATCAAGATCACCCACGCAAACTGGTCGGTCATCAATGGCCGCCGCGGCCAGGTCGAGCGTGACGTGACCGTGGTCGACGCCTCGCCGTCGAACGACTGGAGCCAGGTCAAGGTGTGGTTCGCACCGATCGGCAAGGTCGGCAACAAGGCCTATCCGGTCAACGGCTTCATCTACAAGGATGGCTCCACGTCCACCGCCGCCGCCGTTCAGGCGCTGCAGAGCGCCGAGGGCTGATCACCCTCCCGGCGCCCAAGCGCCGGTTCGATGCTTCTTCTCAATCCCAGTCGACGATCGTCCATCCGCGACGGCGCGCTTCCTCGCGCAGCCCCGCATGGGGATTGGACGCGATCGCCTCATCCGCCCATTCGAGCACCGGCACGTCGGAGATATGATCCGAATAGAAGCGGATACGGCATGCCGAGCGGTCGAGCCGCTCCAGCCCCATCCATGCCTGGATCATCCGCAGCTTGGCGGGACCATAGCAATTCTCGCCATCGACCTTGTGGCTGACATAATCGTCGATGCCCTTGATCGCCCCGGTGGCGATGACATCGTCCATGCCCAGCCGCCGGGCGATCGGTTCGACCCAGATGCGCGACGACGCCGTCGCCAGCACCAGCCGGCGACCGGCGGCGCGGTTTTCGGCCAGGCTTTCCAGCGCACCGGCCCGGACATTATGCTTCAGGATGTGGTCGGCGAAGCTCTCGGCGATCGGCGTCAGCCGGTCGGCATGGATGCGACGCCCGATCAGCATCGCCTGGTTGAGCTCCTTGACGCGCTTGCGCTCGATCAGCTTGCAGACATAAGCCAGCATCACCCCGGCGGCGAAGGGCACGAAGACGAGGCGCCAGGGCGCCAGCCGCGTGGCCGCGTGGATCATGAAGGGGGTGAAGGTGCCGGTCCGGGTGATCGTCCGGTCCATGTCGTAGATCGCGAGTTCGGTCATCGGCCCGCCCTATAAGCAACAATTGGCAAGGAACAAATCACGGGGCGACACATTTCATTACGGATGCTTGCCGATCTCCGGTCTTTGCGCCACTCCTGGGTCTGATGAACGCTCCCGCCGATTTTCAGTTCGATCAGGGCATATTGCGCTTTTCCGGCGAGCTGACGCTCGCCAGGATCGGTGATCTGTCGCGCCGGCTGTCGGCGCTCGACGCAAGCCCGGAAGAAATCGACCTCAAGGACGTCGACCGGATGGACACGGTCGGGGCGTGGCTCGTCCACCGGATCGTGCGGCGTTGCGATGCACGCGTCGTCGGCGCCGACGAAGAGGTTTGCCAGCTGCTCGAACAGCTCGCCGCCGCCGACAAGCCGCTCAAGATCCGACCCGATTCGAGCCCGCCTTTCGTGCGCGTGCTGCGCGAGATCGGCGACGCAGTCTATGCATCGCTCGATTCGCTGCGCGGACTGGTCGGCTTCTTCGGCGCAACGATGATCGGCCTCTGGGGCCTGATCACCCACCCGCGCAGCTTCCGCTTCAACGCGATGACGCGCCAGTTCGAGGTCGTCGGCGTCAAGGCGCTGGCGATCGTCGGGCTGATGAGCTTCCTGATCGGTATCGTCATCGCCCAGCAGGGCGCAGTGCAGCTGCGGCAGTTCGGGGCGGAAGTGTTCGCCGTCAACCTGATCGGGCGCATAACCCTGCGCGAGCTGGGCGTGCTGATGACCGCGATCATGGTCGCGGGCCGCTCGGGCAGCGCCTTCGCCGCACAGCTCGGTTCGATGAAACTCGCCGAGGAGATCGACGCGATGCGGACGATCGGCGTATCACCGATGGAAGCACTGATCCTGCCACGCGTCCTGTCGACCGTCATCCTGATGCCGTTGCTCGGTTTCTACGCGGCGGTCGTGGCCATCATCGGCGGCGGCATCTTTTGCTGGATCGACCTCGACATACCGCCGATAACCTTCATCCAGCGCATCCGCGAGGTGGTGCCGATGACCGACCTGTGGGTCGGCCTTATCAAGGCCCCGGTGTTCGGGCTGCTGATCGCGATGTGCGGCTGCTACCAGGGCATGCAGGTCAAGGGCAATGCCGAGGAGGTCGGCCTGCGCACGACCGCCTCGGTGGTTCAGGCGATCTTTCTCGTCATCGTCATCGACGCGGTGTTCGCCGTGTTCTTCAGCTCGATCGGGTGGATCTGATGGCGCGGCTGAACGTCCATGACGGGGATATCGTCATCCGGGTGCAGGGTCTGCGCAATGCCTTTGGTGACCAGATCGTGCATGAGGGGCTCGATCTCGATGTGCGTCGCGGCGAGATCCTCGGCGTCGTCGGCGGATCGGGTACCGGCAAGTCGGTGCTGATGCGCTCGATCATCGGGCTGCAGCGCCCGGTGATCGGTACGGTCGAGGTGTTCGGCGAGCCGATGATCGACCGCGACGAAAGCGAGGCCAAGCAGGTCCGCAGCCGCTGGGGCGTTTTGTTTCAGGGCGGCGCGCTGTTCTCGACGCTGACCGTGGCCGAGAATGTCCAGGTCCCGATCCGCGAATATTATCCCCGGCTCGATCCGGTGCTGCTCGACGAGATCGCCGCCTATAAGGTCGCCATGTCGGGCCTGCCGGCGGAGGCGGGTCCCAAATATCCGTCCGAACTGTCGGGCGGTATGAAGAAGCGCGCAGGTCTGGCGCGAGCACTTGCGCTCGATCCGCAGCTGCTGTTCCTTGACGAGCCGACGGCGGGGCTCGACCCGATCGGTGCCGCCGCCTTCGACGAGTTGATCCGGTCGCTGCAGAAGACGCTCGGACTCACCGTTTTCCTGATCACCCACGACCTCGACACGCTGCATGCCATCTGCGACCGGGTCGCCGTGCTGGCGGACAAGCGCGTGATCGCGGTTGGAACGATCCCGGAACTATTGGCGTTGGACCATCCGTGGATTCAGGAATATTTCAACGGCCCACGTGGGCGAGTGGCGGCCGATGCCGCCGAACGGGCGGCTGCAAAGGGCGCCGGGGAATGAGGGACTGATGGAAACCCGGTCTAATCATGTGCTCGTCGGCGGGGTCGTTCTGGCCCTGCTCGTGGCGTTGCTGGCGTTTATCGTCTGGCTGGCGGGGTTCAACACCAACAGCATCCAGCGCTACGACATCTTCTTCAAGACGTCGGTCGACGGCCTCGCCAAAGGGTCGCCTGTGAACTTCTCTGGCGTCCCCGTCGGCAAGGTCGAAGAGATCCGGCTGATGCCCGACAGCCCCGAATTCGTTCGCGTCCGCATCGCGGTCGAGAAGGACTCGCCGATCCTCCAGGGCACGACCGCCACCATCGCGGGCGTCGGCTTCACCGGGGTCAGTCAGGTCAATCTGGATGGTGCGGTCAAGAATGCTCCGCCGATCGTCGAGCCGGGACCTTACGGCGTTCCCGTGATCCCGACCAAGCCGGGTGCGCTGGGCGAACTGCTCAATTCGGCGCCCGAACTGCTTCAGCGCATCTCCACGCTGACCGGACGGCTCACCGAACTGCTCAACGAAAAGAATCAGAAATCGATCACCGGCATCCTCGCCAATGTCGACCGGCTGTCGGGCGACCTGGCCAATCGTGGCCCGGAGATCGCGGCCGCCGTCGTCCAGTTGAAGACCACGATGGAGCAGGCGGGCCTCGCAGCCGAACGCGTCGGCGAACTGGCCGAGACGACCAACGGCGTTGTTCAGAGCGATGTCCGCCCGGCCATGGCCAATCTCAACAAGGCGACCGCTTCGGCCCAGCACACGCTGGAGACCCTCGACGCGGCGATCACCGACGCCCGTCCGGGCCTGAAGAGCTTCTCGTCCGAGACTGTGCCACAGATCAACCAGCTCGTTCGCAACATCGCCGAGATGTCGGACTCGCTGAACGCCATTTCGTCGAAGCTCGACCGGGGCGGCGCCGGCGCCGTGCTCGGCGGATCTAAGCTTCCCGATTATAAGTCGAAGGATTGAGGGTCATGCTGCGCCGTTCGCTGATCGCCGTTTCTGCCGCCGTTCTTCTGTCGGGCTGCGTCAGCCTGGGTGAGGATCCGCCCGAGCGGCTGGTGGGTCTGACCGCGCAGGCGACCGTTCCGGCCGGCACCGCCAAGGTCGCCCGCGATGCGCAGGCCGTCAGCGTCGCGATGCCCGCCCTTCCCTCGCAGCTGCGAAACCAGCGCATCGCGGTGCAGACGGGCATGACCTTCGCCTATCTGCCCAAGGTCGCCTGGGTCGATACGCCCGGTGCCCTCTTCCGCTCGGTTCTCGCCGAGACGATCGAGGCGAAGACCGGCCGCTTCGTGCCGGACCATCGCAATGCGTCGATCACCCCGGACAATCGCCTCGGAGGCACGCTCATCGCCTTCCAGCTGCTCGGTGGACAGCGGCAGGTTCTGGTGACCTATGACGCAACGCTGGCGCGGGCGGGCAGCGACGAGGTGAAGACCCGCAGGTTCGAGGCGCGTATCCCGGTGGCGGGCGAGGACGCCGCGAGCGTGACGGCGGGTCTCAATCAGGCCGCCAATCAGGTGGCGGCGGACGTGGCGGACTGGATCGGTCAGGGCTGAGCCCGACCGGCGGCGTGTCAGAGGTCGACGCCGGAGGCGATCGCTTCGAGCTTGCGGATACGTTCCTTGAGATCGGCCAGTTCGATACGCGCGGCGGGCGACGGCCCGAGCGATGGCTCGCTCGCAACCGGAATGCGCCGCTCGAGGCGCATCCTTTCCAGTTCGAGCCAGCCGCGCCAGCCGGCCAGCGCCGCCCAGGCGACGACGCCGAGGCCAATCAGTCCCGCCCCGCTCACGGTGAGCCAGAAGGTAGAGTCGATCATGGTCCCGTTCCTTCCTTGAGGATCAGTCGACCCGGCGCAGCGCCTCGATCTCGCGATCGAGGGCCATGCCGCGGTCATTTTCGGTGGCGATGCGTTCGAGGACGGCGACCCGCTCCTTGAGCAGGCGCATCTCTTCCCGCAGCCTTTCGGTGTCACCATTGTCGCGCCGGGCCCATTTTTCGCCCTTGCGCGTAACGCCATATTTGGCGCGGAATATGCTCGTGACCGCCGTGATGGCGACGATCAGCACGACCATTTCAAAGGGGTTCATCCTGCTTCTCCTCGCGGATGCAATCAGTTGAGTGGTTGATCGCGCAGACGATCGATCTCGGCTGCCAGATCGGTGGAACGGTCCGTCAGGATCCGTTCGAGCACCGCAACGCGCTGTTCGAGCCGTTCGGTCTTCGCCGCATATTGGGCGGCCTTCTCGGCGGTGTCCCTGGACAGGACCTCGATCTGCTTCTTCCGCAGCGACATCCATTCGGTGGCGACCCAGCCGAGGATGGCGACCAGCGGAATGCTGGCGATCATGTAGTAAAAGAGATTGACCATAAGAGGACCTCAGTTGGCCGGGCCGCGCAGGGCGTTGATTTCCTGGTCGAGGCGGAAGCTGCTGTCGGTGACGATGCGTTCGACCGTGGCGAGCCGCTCCTTGACGGCGGACAGTTCGGCCCGAAGCTGGGCATTCTCGCCGGAGAGGAGCTTGACCCGCTCCATCGTCTCGTCGCTGCTGCGCGGATAGACAGCCTTGCCCCAGCTGTTCTCCAGCGGATAGCCATGCTTGACCCTGAGCCAGGTCGTCACGATCCAGCCGGCGACACCGAGAATGGCGACGATCGTCGCACCCGGCACCAGAACTGCCATCGGAATATCCATCTGTCTTCCCCTAACCCGACAGCCATCGCTGTTTACAGGACTGTCGGTTCGACCGTTCGACGAACATCATTCCCGGTTCGACGAACGCCATGATGTTGACGGTGCCGCGCCTCGACGGCCTTGGCGATCCGGCGCGAAGCGCAGCTCAGCGGAGCGCGTCGATCTCGCGGGCCAGCGCCGAATTGTGGCTGGTGACGTGCGTCTCGACATCGGCAATCCGGCGATCGATGTCGCGGAAGCGGGCGCGGACGTCACGGACCGAGGCGCCGGGCCGGGCCCGCACGGTCTGCCAGAACTTCTGCTCCTCGCGGTCGCTTTCGTAGAATTCGCGCGGCTTGTCGTCGACCAGCCAGTTGACCAGCAGATAGGCGACCAATGTCCAGGGAAAGCCCCCGATCAGGGTCAGCAACACGGTGCCGACGCGGACCAGCGTGACGTCGATCCCGGTATAGTCGGCAAGTCCCGCGCAGACGCCCAGCCATTTGCGGTTGCGCTTGTCGACATAGAATTTTGTGCGGCGAGCGGACATTTCGAACCTTCCCTTCCTGTTCTGTCGGCGTCCTGGCGATCAGTGATCGCGGCGCCATTCCTCCTGGCCACGCTCTGCGACCTGGCGCGGCCGCCAGCTGGGGTCCTGACTGTCCAGGATCCGTTCCAGCGTGGCGACGCGATCGTCCAGGCGACGGGCCATTTCATGCATGTCGTCGAGAAGCTTCTCGTCCTCGACCGTCAGCCCGCCATTCTTCTTCCACTGGGTGACATAGTGAAAGACCAGCCAGGGCAGGCCGAGAAAGAGGATGCCGACCACCCCGATCGGGACGAGACCTTCCATCGCCTCAGGCCCCCTTGCTCTGCGCCTTGGCCTTCAGCGCGGCCAGTTCGGCGTCGACCTTGTCGGACGAGCGCAGTTCGGCGATCTCCTCCTCGAGCGACTTGGGTGCGGCGCCCATGCCCGCCGCTTCGGCGCGACCCTCGGCATAATCGACGCGGCGTTCGAGCAGTTCGAAGCGCGAGAAAGCTTCGTCGATCTTCGGACCGGCATACATTTCCCGCATGCGAGCACGGTTGTTCGCCGATTCGAGTCGGGTGACGATGCTGTTCTGGCGCGCCCGCGCCTCGCGCAGCTTGCCCTGCAGCTTGGCGATGTCGGCTTCGGACGCCTTCAGCGACTCATCGAGCAGGTCGATCTCTTCGTGCAGCTGGCCGGCGAGATCGGCGGCCTTCTGCTTTTCGACCAGCGCGGCCTTGGCCAGGTCCTCGCGGTCCTTGGACAGCGCCAGTTCGGCCTTTTCCAGCCAGTTGGCCTGGACGGTCTCGAGCTTGGCGATCTGGCGACGCAGTTCCTTCTGGTCGGCGATCGTCCGCGCGGCGGAGGCGCGCACCTCGACGAGAGTCTCCTCCATTTCGAGGATAATCATGCGGATCATCTTCGCCGGGTCTTCGGCCTTGTCGAGAAGGTCGGTGACGTTGGCGGCGATGATGTCGCGGGTGCGGGAGAAAATCCCCATCTGTCAGGCTCCTTGATTACGCTCGATACTGGCTTGGCGGGACCGCCGGCAGTCTAACCCGTCCGGCGGCGGACGCCATGCGTTAACGGAGGGTACCCTCCTGCTGGAAGGCGGCGGGGCCGATCTGCGCAGGGGCAACCGCCCCCAGGATACAGATCAGCGAGAGAAGCACGGCGCCCACGGCCGAGACCGTGATGCGCTGGAGGTCGATGGTGTCGAAACCGAACATTATCCTGTTTCCCTGTCGTTCCGGTTCCGGCAGTGCCGGTATGGCTGATGCAATGCAGAAGCCGTGCCAATTCCAAAAATCCCATATTTACAAAGTAATAGTGGAGGCCGAGAGGAGGTTGGCACATTTCGCTATTGCCAAGTCTTGGGATTTTACGCCAATCCTGTGGCATGCAGCGCGAAGCCCAGTTCATCGGCCAGTCGCTGGCCTTTCTCGACTCGGTCGAGCGGGCCAGCCGCGCCGCCGCGCTCAACCGTCCGGTGCTCGTCATCGGCGAACGGGGCACCGGCAAGGAGCTGGTCGCCGAGCGCCTCCATCGCCTGTCGCAGCGCTGGGATGGCCCGCTCGTCACGCTGAACTGCGCCGCCCTGCCGGAGACGCTGATCGAGGCCGAGCTGTTCGGTCATGAAGCCGGCGCCTTTACCGGCGCAACAAAGGCACGCGCGGGGCGTTTCGAAGAAGCGCATGGCGGGACGCTCTTCCTCGACGAACTGGCGACGCTGTCGATGGGCGCGCAGGAGCGGCTGTTGCGCGCGGTGGAATATGGCGAGGTCACGCGGATTGGTGCGTCGCGGCCGGTTCGGGTCGACGTCCGCATCGTCGCCGCGACGAACGAGCATCTGCCGAACCTCGTCGAGCGTGGGCGCTTCCGCGCCGATCTGCTCGATCGGCTGTCGTTCGAGGTCATCACCCTGCCGCCACTGCGCGCCCGCGACGGCGACGTGCCGGTCCTCGTCGATCATTTTGGCCGGCGCATGGCTTCGGAACTGGGCTGGCCGCATTGGCCCGGCTTTTCGGCGGGGGCCACCACAACGCTGGTCGACCATCCCTGGCCCGGCAATGTCCGCGAGCTGCGCAACGTGGTCGAGCGCGCCGTCTATCGCTGGGACGATCCGGAGCGGCCGATCGACGATATCCAGTTCGATCCGTTCGAGAGCCCCTGGCGTCCGGCAACGGCATCGGCCGCGCCCGTCGGAGCGAGCCCGACGGCGGCCGCAGCATCCCCCGAAAGGGCCGGTTCACCCGCGGCGCAGGCTGCGGTCTCAGCGCCAGCGAGCAGCTGCGAGGACTTCCGGACGGCGGTCCTGACCTATGAGAAGATGCTCTTGGAGGATGCGCTGCGCCGCTGCCGCTTCAACCAGCGCGCCACCGCGCTCGCGCTGAAGCTCAGCTACGACCAGCTGCGCCATGCGCTGCGCCGTCACGATCTGCTCGACCGGCAGGGATGAGCCTGGCCGATCGCCTCTTCGCGACCTTCGATCGGCTCTATGTGATCAATCTCGCGGCCCGGGACGACCGCAGGCAGGAGATGGCGGGCGAACTCGCGCGGCTCGGTCTCGGCTTCGACCATCCCCATGTGCGGCTGTTCGATGCGATCCGGCCCGAATCCGCCGGCCCCTTTCGCAGCGTCGGTGCGCACGGCGCCTTTCTGAGCCAGCTTGGCGTACTGACCGAAGCGCGCAGCGAGGGGATGCGATCGATCCTGATGCTGGAGGACGATTGCGACTTCGTGGCGAGCGCGCCGGGCCGCCTGCCGGAGCTGCTCGACCGGCTCGATGCCGAGGGGCTCGGCCTCTTCTATGGCGGCCATGAATTGCCCGAAGGCGATGCGGGCCTCGATCTGACCGGCTCCGGCCTCATGCGGGTCCCCCCTGCGCTGAATATCCGGCTTGCCCATTGCCTGGGGTTCGGCCCGGCTGCGATCGCAGCGCTGCCCGGCTATCTCGACGCAATGCTGGCACGCCCCGCCGGCAGCCCGGATGGTGGCCCGATGGACGTCGATGGCGCCTATAACTGGTTTCGGCGCGCAAGGCAGGATTGCCCGACCCATCTCGCCATTCCGCCGATCGCCTATCAGCGCCCGTCGCGCACCGATATTTCGGCGACCGGGCCGCTCGATCGGCTGCCCGGACCGCTGCGAAGGATCGCGCGCGGCGCGCGGCGCGCCTGGCAAAGGCGCCGCTGAAACAAAAGGGCCGGAGGATTGCTCCCCCGGCCCGTTCATCCGTGGAGTCGATGCTTCTCAGCCGAAATTGGCGTTGGTCATCGAATAGAGCATCGGGATCGAAAGCAGCGTGTTGGTGCGCGAGAAGATCATCGCGGTCTTGGCAGCGGCCGCCTTGGTGTCGGCGTCGGCCTCGACGATGCCCAGCGCCTTCTTCTGCGCCGGCCAGATCAGGAACCACACGTTGAACGCCATGATCAGCGCCAGCCACATGCCGATCCCGATCAGGCGATAGTCGGGCGCGAAGGTCAGCGCGGCAACCAGATAGCCGGTCACATGCGCCACCGACAGGCCGGTGACGACGGTCAGCAGCGCGCCATAGCGGAAGAAGAACAGCGCCTTGGGAGCGATATATTTGGTAACGCCCGGCTTCAGCTCGGCCGGCACCGACGGCATGGTCGGAATCTGGACGAAGTTGAAATAATAGAGAAGGCCGATCCAGACGATACCGAAGAACACGTGCAGCCAGCGGAGCACATAGTTGGCAAGCATCGACGGGTCCGGATGTGCATAGGCGATCAGCGCGATCGCGGCGGCCAGGCCGACGGCCAGCACCAGGTGCAGATTGGCGAAAAATTTATCCATGGAATTCCCCTGCATCTTGCGTCCGCACCCTTGGCAACGCGGATCGCTTTCCCGGCGCAGTTTAGAAATTCGTTCCGCTTTTGTCACACATTATGATGAACGCGCGATGCCGTTCGGCGGCGGGAGCGATGCCGCGTCGCCGGAACGCCACGACAGGTCGCTTTTCGGTGGACCTTCCCGCCCTCCAAATCGTTGAGGAGCCGTATTTTTCCATCCACAGGCTCATGGAGTTTCCAATGGCGTTCTCGCTTCCCACCCTTCCCTTCGACCGTGCGGCGCTGGAGCCGGTCCTGTCGGCGGAGAGCTTCGACTATCACCATGGCAAGCACCATCAGGCCTATGTCGACAAGGTCAATGGCTGGCTCGACGAGAAGGGGCTGAAGGGCAAGTCGCTGGTCGAGATCGTCAAGCTGGCCAAGGACATGGGCGACAAGCCGCTGTCGAACAACGCGGGCCAGATCTGGAACCATAATTTCTTCTGGCAGTGCCTCGCCCCGGAGGGGTCGACAAAGCCGTCGGACAAGCTGGCGAAAATGATCGAGGCGAGCTTCGGCAGCCAGGAGGAACTGGTGAAGAAGCTGTCCGCCGAAGCGGTCGGCCATTTCGGCAGCGGCTGGGCCTGGCTTGCGCTCGCGGGCGACAAGCTGGTCATCACCTCGCTCCACGATGGCGAGACGCCGCTCAGCCAAAGCGATCTCAAGCCGCTTCTGACCCTCGATGTGTGGGAACATGCCTATTATATCGACTATCGCAACGCCCGGCCGAAGTTCGCCGAATCCGTGCTCGGCAAGGTCGTGAACTGGGACTTCGTCTCGCGCAATGTTGAAGGCGATGCGGTCGCGGCTGCAGACCTTCCCGCCGCCTGAAAGTGGCTGGCTGACATCGGCAAGCGCCCCCTCGCCGGAGGGGGCGCTAAGCCTCTTCGATCTCGTCCAGAAAGCGTCCCAGCCTCTGTCGCAGCCGCGCTGCGCCATCGGTCAATGAGCGGGCTATCCCGGAAATCTGCTCGGCGCCTGACGCCGCATCCGCGGCACTGCCGCTGATCTCCGACGCCTGGGTCCGGATGTGCTCATTCGCCCCGGCGGCGTCGCGGACATTGGCGCTGACCGCTTCTCCCACCTTGCGATTGCGCTCCACAGCCGCATCGACCGTGGCCGACAGATCGTCGAGCGCGGCGATGGCGGCCTCGATACCGGCCTGCCCGGCCGCGACGCTGCCAACACCGCTGCGCACGCTGTCGATCCGCGCGGCGATCAAGCCGACTGAATCGCGTGTCTGGCGGGCGAGCGCTTTCACCTCGGAAGCGACGATCGCAAAGCCCCGCCCGGCTTCGCCCGCGCGCGCCGCCTCGATCGTGGCGTTCAGCGCGAGCAGATTGATCCGCCGGGCAACGGCGTCGATCGTTTCCACGACCGCCCCGATCTCATCGGTCGTTTCACCCAGCTGCCGGGCGCGGCGCCCGCCCTCCTCGATCATTCCGGCAACGTGCAGTGTCGACGAGCGAGCGGCGGCAACCTCGCTGCTCAGCTGGCCGAGCGATGCCACCAGCTCCCGGCCCTGTTCGGCAACGGCACCGACATTGTCGGCCGCCTGCGCGGCAGCGGTCATGACCGAAAGGCCCTTGGCGCCGACATCGCGAGCCCGGGCGCCCATGCGGCCTGCGCTTTCCTCGAGCGCCGAAGAGACCTCCATCATGTCGCCCGACAAGGCCGCCGCCTCCGCGCGCATCGCGCTCGACGCCTCGGCGATGCGGCGCAACCGCGCCGCGCGACGTCGGCCCAGTTCCGCCTCGCGATCGGCGGCAAGCCGCAACAAGGTCCGACCACTGACAGCCCCGACGAAACGGCCCTCGCGCGTAAGGAGAATGGCGTCATGCCCCTCCCCCGACGAGACGAGCGCGAAAAGTTCGCCGAGGGGCGCGTCGGCCTCGGCCACCGGCACGGCGCTGACGAAACCGTCGAGGCGACGATAGAGGCTGTGGTTGCACAGCAGCGCATGGCCGAACGGGTTGAGCAGAAGGCGGCGGACGTCGCGCTCGAGCACGGCACCGAGCGGACGACCGTCTCCGTCGACGACGGGAAGCGCCTCCAGTTCCGGACAGTCGCGAAAACAGGCGATCACGTCACGGACTCCGGACTCTGCCCCGACCGATCGGGTGATCATCGCCGGGCGCAGACGCTCATCCACCCTTGCGGGCATGATCGCCATATCGAAGCTCATCGACGCCTCCTCCGCCCAAAGTCCTAAGCGGCGCTGGTAAACGGAAGGTAAGCCCAGCGTTACAGTTTGATGAAACTTACATGAAATACAGAGGCTTAGCGAAAGGTTTCAGCCCTGCGGGGGCAGCGCAGCATCCTCGGCCGTCTCGCTGTTCAGCCCGTGCCGCATCAGCATCGGCACATTCGCGATGGCGAACAGGATCGTCGCGGGGAGCGCACCCCACAATTTATAGCCGAGCCAGAATTCCATGCTGGTCGAGCGCCACACCGCCTCGTTCGCGACCGCCATGGCCACGAAGAAGATCGCCCAGTTGCGGGTGAGCTTGGTCCAGCCGAGGTCGGTGAGGCCGGGATAAGCCTGGCCAAGGACGAGCTTCAGCGTAGGCCGGTCGGTGTAGAGGCCGAAGCCGAGAATGCCGGCGACCATCAGATAATAGACGGTCGGCTTCATCTTGATGAAAGTGGCGTCGTGCAGCCACACGGTCAGGCCGCCGAAGACGGCGACCATCACACCCGAGAAGAGCAGCATCGGCGAGATGCGCCGCGTCCGTATCCACGACGCAGCGATGGCGACGAAGGTCGCCCCCATGAAGATCGCGGTCGCCCGAACGACGTCCTTGGTCAGCCACCAAGCCGCCAGATAGACGACCAGCGGACCCAGATCGATCAGCAGCTTGAGTCCCGAACCGGCCTCGCGGTCGGGCGCAGGTGTCGACGCGCTCATTTGGCTATCCTCTCGAGGCCCGCGATCGCGCGTGCTACCTCTGCAGGGTCGAAGGGCTTGAGGTCGTCGATCGACTCGCCAAGGCCGATCGCATGGACCGGCAGGCCATAGCGTTCGGCGGCCGCGACCAGCACGCCGCCGCGCGCCGTTCCGTCAAGCTTGGTCATCACCAGACCGGTCACTCCGGCGGTTTCCTTGAAGATCTCGATCTGGCTCAACGCATTCTGCCCGGTCGTCGCGTCGAGCACGAGCAGCACGTCATGCGGCGCGGCGGGGTTGAGCCGGCCCAGCACGCGCCGGATCTTGCCGAGCTCGTCCATCAGGCCGGTCTTGTTCTGCAGGCGACCGGCAGTGTCGACGATCAGCACGTCGATGCCCTTCTCGGTCCCCTGCTTCACGCCCTCGAAGACGAGGCTGGCCGCGTCGCCGCCTTCCTGGCCGCTGATGATCGGCACGCCGATCCGGTCGGCCCACACCTTGAGCTGTCCGATCGCGGCAGCCCGGAAGGTGTCGCCGGCGACCAGCATCACCGCATAATCCTGTTCCTGCAGCCAATGCGCCAGCTTGGCGATCGTGGTCGTCTTGCCCGACCCATTGACGCCGATCACGAGGATGACCTGCGGACGCGGGAAGGCCTCGATTTCGAGCGGCTTGGCGGCAGGAGCGAGGACCTTTTCGATTTCCTGTGCGACGATTTCGCGCAGGCGGCGTTCGTCGAGGCCCTTGTCGAACATTTCTCCGGCGAGGCGCTCGCGAATCCGGCGCGATGTCGCCGGCCCGAGGTCGGAGGCGATCAGCGCCTCCTCGATCTCGTCGAGCGTGGCGTCGTCGAGCGCGGCCTTGCCGAACAGGCCGGTCAGATTCTCGCCCAGCCGATCGGAGGTTTTCCTGAACCCCCCGAAAAGCTTTTCGTGCCAGCGCAATTCGCTCATTCGATCCTGCCTGTTAGGCCATGCTCGTCATGGCCGGTGATGGTTGCCTCGGCGATGCTGCCTACGCGCGGGATGGTGCCTTCGATCCGCACGCGGGCGAAATTGGGTGCATGGCCGACCCCGCCGCGCTCGACCAGCAGGCTCTGCCGGCTGCCGACCAGCCCGGCGAGCCACGCCTTGCGGCGCGCATCGCCCCGCGCGCGCAAGGCCTCGGCCCGGGCACGGATGACGGAGGGCGGCAGTTGCGGCATCCGCGCGGCGGGCGTGCCGGCACGCGGCGAATAGGGAAAGACATGTGCGAAGACGATGTCGCAATCGTCGATCAGCGCGGCGCTGTTCGCCGCCATCGCCTCGTCCTCGGTCGGAAAGCCGGCGATCAGGTCGGCGCCGATCGCGATCTCGGGCCGGGCGGCCTTGAGCCGCTGCACCATCGCAACGGCATGCGCGCGGTCATGGCGGCGCTTCATCCGCTTGAGGATCATGTCGTCGCCAGCCTGCAACGACAGATGCAGATGCGGCATGATCCGCGCTTCGCCGGTCAGCAGCGCGAACAGACGGTCGTCGATCTCGACCGAATCGAGCGAGGACAGGCGCAGCCGGCGCAGGGCGGGTATATGGGTCAGGATACGCTCGACCAGCTGCCCCAGCGTAGGGCTGCCTGGAAGGTCGGGACCATAGCTGGTGAGATCGACGCCCGTCAGCACGACCTCTTCATGGCCCTGGTCGACCAGCGCGTGGATGCGGTCGATCACGCGTCCGGCGGGGACCGAGCGGCTGTTCCCTCGACCCTGGGGGATGGCGCAGAAGGTGCAGCGATGATCGCAGCCATTTTGCACCTCGACGAAGGCACGCGCATGGCCGGCAAAGGCCGAGGCCATATGCCCGGCGGTCTCGCGCAGTTCCATGATGTCGGAGACGTGGATGTCCGCCACCGGTCCGCGTTCGAAGGCGAGCAGGTCGGGCCGCGCCTTTTCCGCATTGCCGATCACGCGGGCGACCTCTGGCATGGCGGCGAAGGCCGCGGGGTCGATCTGCGCAGCGCAGCCGGTGACCACGATCCGCGCATCCGGGCGGCGGCGCGCGGCGCGGCGGATCGCCTGCCGGGTGCGGGTGACGGCCTCGTTGGTGACGGCGCAGCTGTTGACGATGATCAGGCCGTTATCGTCCGCCGCTGCGGCGCGCATGGCCTCGCTCTCGGCGATGTTGAGCCGACAGCCCAGGGTGATCAGCTCGGGGCCGCTCATCAGAGCGCTCCCATATCCGCCCCGAGATCGAGCTCGCCGGTAAAGACATGGGTGGCGGGACCGGTCATGCGCACCGGGCGGCCCGGCGCCCAGTCGATCGTCAGCGGTCCACCGGGCAGCGTCACGCGCACCGGCGAGTCGACGAGGCCCGCGCGGATCGCCGCGACCGCCGTCGCGCAGGCACCCGTTCCGCAGGCATCGGTCAGCCCGACGCCGCGCTCCCACACGCGCAGCCGGATATCGGAGCGGCTGTCGACGGTCGCGACGTTGACGTTGATCTTCGCCGGAAACAGCGGGTCGGTCTCGATCAGCGGGCCGAGCCGCTCGAGCGGCACCGCATCGGTCTCACCCACGAAGAAGATCACATGCGGATTGCCGACATTGACCGCAGCCGGCGCCTCCAGCATTTCCCAGCCGACCGGCATCGCCCGCGTGTCCATCGCATAGGCCAGCGGGATCGCGTCCCAGTCGAAGCTTGGCTCGACCAGGTCGACTGCGACGGCATCGCCCTCGGCCCGGCCTTCGAGCATTCCGCCGAGCGTTTCCAGCCGCGCCGTTCCGCCCAGCAGGCTGACGACGCAGCGGGTCGCGTTGCCGCAGGCTTCGACCTCGCTGCCATCGGCGTTGAAGATGCGCATCCTGGCATCGGCGACATCCGACGGCTGGAGCAGGATCAGCTGGTCGCAGCCGACCCCGGTCTTGCGATCGGCGATCGCCCGGACGCGGGCGGACGCGAGTTCGACCGCGCCGTCACGCGCGTCGATCACGACGAAGTCGTTGCCCAGACCGTGCATCTTGTGAAAGCGAAGCTTCATGGCCCGCGCGGCTTAGGGTTTCAGCGCGACGAAGTCCACAGGCGGGCCCCTCCTTGCGGCGGGATCAGGCGCGCTTCTTGCGTCCCTGACGCATCGCGACGACACCGCCCGCCACCGCGCTGGGGCTGGCGGCGATCAGCTGCCCCCGCCCGGCGAGCAGGCCGCGCGTGTTGCGCGCCGGCGCCGCGCGGCCGAAATGCCAGCCCTGCACGGTGACATTGCCGATCTCGCCGAGCAGGGCCGCGATCTCGGCATTTTCGACGCCTTCGGCGATCACCTCGATGTTCAACCCTTCGGCCAGAGACATGATCATGCGGACGAGCGCGGCGGCATCGGCATCCTCGACCATGCGCAGGACGAAGCTCCGGTCGATCTTCACCCGGTCGAGCGGCATCGCGCGCAAATGGGTCAGGCTGGAATAGCCTGTGCCGAAATCGTCGAGCGCGACACGGATGCCCTGGTTCTTGAGGCTGGCAATGATCGCCAGAGCGAAGCCCTGATTTTCGAGCAGTGCAGCTTCGGTGATCTCGATCTCGAGCCGCTCGGCGGGAAAGTTGAGCTCGGTCAGCAGCTTGACGATCTTCTGCGCGAGCCAGGGGTCGCGCATCTGCGTCGGGCTGATGTTGACCGCGAGGATCAGCGCCGGATCCCATTGCCGCGCCTCGGCGATCGCCGCGCGCATCACCGACATCGACAATTCGCCGATCAGCCCCGATTCGTCGGCTACGGGGATGAACACCACCGGCTCGATCACGCCATGGTCGGGATGCTCCCAGCGTGCCAGCACCTCGAAACCGCGAATGGCGCCGGTCGCCAGATCGATCTGCGGCTCGAACCAGGGAACGATCTGCCCGCTCGGAATCCCAGCGCGCAGGCCCAGTTCGATCTCGTTGCGCAGCTCCAGCTCGCGTTCCATGCTGGAGTCGAACCAGGCGCGCTGGTTCCGCCCGGCGCGCTTGGCGGCATAGAGAGCGATATCCGAGCGGCGCATCAGCGTGTCGATCGTGCGGCATCCCGGCTCGGTGCGGGCGATGCCGACCGAAGCGCCGATCCGCGCCTGTACCCCGCCGATCGAGAAGGGCTCCTTCATCCGCGCCAGGATCGCGTCGGCTACACCTTCTACAGCCGAGGGCTCGTCGGGATTGATCGGAAAGGCACAGGCGAACTCGTCGCCGCCGAGGCGGGCGGCAAGCGCATTGGCGGGGAGCGGTGCCACGATCGCTTGGGAGGCGGCACGCAGCAACTGGTCACCGGCCAGATGGCCGTGCATGTCGTTGACCGACTTGAAATGGTCGAGGTCGATCATGAGCATCGCGAGCGATCCGTTGCGCGGCAGGACATGATCGATCATCCGGGCGCCCGCCTCCGCCAGCGCACGCCGGTTGAGCATGCCCGTGAGCGGGTCGCAGGTCGCCAGCTCGCTGGCGCGCGCCTCGGCAGCGCGACGAAGTTCGACCTCATATTTGAGGGCCCGGTAGCGCCGCCACCCCAGCAGCATCAAAGCGAGGTTGAGCAGCAGGACCGAAATGGTGAGGTTGTCGCCGACCGAGAGCGAGGCCCCCTGCGCACGCACCAGCGTGCCGACCACACTGAGCGCCGAGACGATCACCAGCAGGACGGCAGCGATGGTGACGCCCGCCGCGAGCAGATCACGACGGTCGCGGACGGGGCGCGCGGACGGGCCCTCCCCCAGCATCCTGTCGTGCATGTCTGTCTCCGGCCAAATCGATCGTCCGACTCTAGGAGCGGCTGGTTGCCAAGCCTTTAACGCGGAGTCCGGACAGCGCCTTTTCGATCGTGACCGACTTGTCCGCGCCCTGGCAGTCTGTAAACTTCTTACATATTTTCATTGATCAGCGGCCCGCACCCCACTGCTCGACCCGCTTTTGCACATGCCACCTACTGACTTTTCGAGCTTTTGGGCGTCAGTGGCGGCATAACTTGTACAGCAGGACACAAATCATGAGCTACCAGGACGAAATCGCACAGGCCGAACAGCTGATCCGCCAGAAGGGTTCGCCCTGGGCCGGGATCGGCGCCGAGGCGGTCGCCCGGATGCGCCTGCAGAACCGCTTCCAGACCGGCCTCGACATCGCCCGCTACACCGCGAAGATCATGCGCGAGGACATGGCGGCCTATGACGCCGACCCTGCCAACTACACCCAGTCGCTGGGCTGCTGGCACGGCTTCATCGGTCAGCAGAAGCTGATCTCGATCAAGAAGCATTTCGGCACCACCAAGCGCCGCTATTTGTATCTGTCGGGCTGGATGGTCGCCGCGCTCCGCTCCGACTTCGGTCCGCTGCCCGACCAGTCGATGCATGAGAAGACCAGCGTTCCGGCGCTGATCGAGGAACTCTACACCTTCCTGCGCCAGGCTGATGCGCGCGAGCTCAGCCTGATGTTCCGCGAGCTCGACAAGGCGCGCGAGACCGGCAACCAGGTCGAGGAACAGCGCCTGATCCACGCGATCGACAATTATCAGACGCACGTCGTGCCGATCATCGCCGACATCGACGCCGGCTTCGGCAATGCCGAGGCGACCTATCTGCTTGCCAAGAAGATGATCGAGGCCGGCGCCTGCGCGCTCCAGATCGAGAATCAGGTGTCCGACGAGAAGCAGTGCGGCCACCAGGACGGCAAGGTCACCGTGCCGCACGAGGACTTCCTCGCGAAGATCCGCGCCTGCCGCTACGCCTTCCTCGAACTGGGCATCACCGACGGCATCATCGTCGCACGCACCGACTCGCTCGGCGCGGGCCTCACCAAGCAGATTGCTTACTCGGCCGAGCCGGGCGACATCGGCGATCAGTATAACAGCTTCCTCGACTGCGAGGAGATCACCGACATCTCCACCATCAACGGCGACGTCGTGATCAACCGCAACGGCAAGCTGATGCGCCCGAAGCGCCTGCGCTCCAACCTGTTCCAGTTCCGCGAGGGCACCGGCGCCGACCGCTGCGTCCTCGACTGCATCACGTCGCTGCAGAACGGCGCGGACCTGCTGTGGATCGAGACCGAGAAGCCGCATATCGAGCAGATCGCCGGCATGGTCGACCGCATCCGCGAGGTCATTCCGAACGCCAAGCTGGTCTACAACAACTCGCCCTCGTTCAACTGGACGCTGAACTTCCGTCAGCAGGTGTTCGACCGCTGGCAGCAGGAGGGCAAGGACGTCTCGGCCTATGACCGCAACCGTCTGATGAGCGTCGACTATGACGGGTCGGACCTCGCCAGTGAAGCCGACGAGAAGATCCGCACCTTCCAGCGCGACGCAGCGAAGCGGGCGGGCATCTTCCACCACCTGATCACCCTGCCGACCTATCACACCGCGGCGCTGTCGACCGACAACCTCGCCAAGGAATATTTCGGCGACGCCGGCATGCTCGGCTATGTGCTCAACGTGCAGCGTCAGGAGATCCGCCAGGGCATCGCCTGCGTGAAGCACCAGAACATGTCGGGCTCGGACATCGGCGACGACCATAAGGAATATTTCGCCGGCGAAGCGGCCCTCAAGGCCGGCGGCGTTCACAACACGATGAACCAGTTCGCAGCATAAGTGGACGGCATAGACATCGGAGAGGCTCGGGAGGACCCGTCGCGCAAGCGGCGGGCCCTCTTCGCATGAACGGGCCGCCGGTCGCCAAGCCCATATAGAAATTGCCTTTCGCGCCTTTTGCGGGTACAGGCGACCCCGTCTTACAGACAAGGAAAGCATTGGAAGCGTCCACGGACGCACGCTGGCCGGCGAGGTTTCGCCCGCCGGCGCGCTTTGCGTTTCGGGTTTGAAAGGCTGGATTCCCGCGCTTCGGCGCAGCTGGAGAAACGCATGTTCGAAAGTCTGAGCGAAAGGCTGGGCGGGGTCTTCGACCGCCTGCGCGGCCGCGGCGCGCTCGCCGAATCGGACGTGCGCGAGGCGATGCGCGAAGTCCGCATCGCGCTGCTCGAAGCCGATGTGGCGCTGCCGGTCGTCCGCACCTTCGTCGACAAGATCACCGAACAGGCGGTCGGGCAGCAGGTCCTGCGCTCGGTCACGCCGGGCCAGCAGGTCGTCAAGATCGTCAACGACGCGCTGGTCGAAATGCTCGGCGCCGAGGCTTCCGACCTCAATGTCGACGTCAGTCCGCCCGCCATCGTGATGATGGTCGGCCTGCAGGGCTCGGGCAAGACGACCACCACCGCGAAGATCGCCAAACGCCTGACCGAGAAGGGCCGCAAGAAGGTCCTGATGGCGTCGCTCGACGTCAACCGCCCGGCCGCGCAGGAGCAGCTGGCGGTGCTCGGCACCCAGGCCTCGGTCGCAACCCTGCCGATCGTCGCCGGCCAGCAGCCGGTCGACATCGCCCGCCGCGCGGTGCAGGCCGCGAAGCTGCAGGGCTTCGACGTGCTGATGCTCGACACCGCTGGTCGCCTCCATGTCGACCAGGCGCTGATGGAGGAGATGAAGGCGGTCGCCGCCGTCGCCGATCCCGAGGAAATCCTGCTGGTCGTCGACGCGCTGACCGGCCAGGACGCGGTCAACGTCGCCAAGAACTTCTCCGATCAGGTCGCACTGACCGGCGTCGTGCTGACCCGGATGGACGGCGATGCGCGCGGCGGCGCCGCGCTGTCGATGCGCGCCGTCACCGGCAAGCCGATCAAGTTCGTCGGCACGGGCGAGAAGCTGGACGGCATCGAGCTGTTCCAGCCGTCGCGCGTCGCCGGTCGCATCCTGGGCATGGGCGACGTCGTCAGCCTGGTCGAGCGCGCGACCGAAACGATCAAGGCCGAGGAGGCCGAACAGCTCGCCGCCCGCATGGCGAAGGGTCTGTTCGACATGAACGACCTGCGCAACCAGCTCAACCAGATGCGCCGGATGGGCGGCCTTTCCGGCCTGGCCGCGATGCTGCCGGGCATGAAGCAGGTGAAGCAGGCGATGGCCTCGGGCGCGGCCGACGATCGCGTGCTGGTGCGCATGGATGCGATCATCGGCTCGATGACCCCCAAGGAGCGCGCCAAGCCCGAGCTGCTCAACGCGAAGCGCAAGATCCGCGTCGCCAAGGGGTCCGGCACGACCGTCCAGGACGTCAACAAGCTCCTGAAGATGCATCAGGACATGGCGACCGTCATGAAGAAGATGAAGAAGATGGGCGGCCTCAAGGGCCTCGCCGGTCTTCTGGGCGGTGGTGGTGGCCTCGGCGGCCTGCTTGGCGGCGGCGCGGGCGGCATGCCCCCGATGCCGGGCGGCGGCGGAAGCCTCCCCGGCCTTCCCGGCATGCCCACCAATCCGCAGGGCCTGCCCCCCGGTTTCCAGAATTTCTTGAAGAAGAAATAAGCACTTAATCCAGATCAGTACGATTTCAGAAAGGAAGTCCCCATGTCCGTCTCGATCCGTCTCGCCCGTGGCGGCGCCAAGAAGCGCCCTTATTACCGCATCGTCGTCGCCAATTCGCGCAGCCCGCGCGACGGCGCCTTCATCGAGAAGATCGGCGCCTATAACCCGCTCCTCTCGAAGGACGATCCCAAGCGCGTCGTACTCGACACCGAGCGCGCCAAGCATTGGCTGTCGGTCGGCGCGCAGCCGACCGATCGCGTTGCCCGCTTCCTCGACGCTGCCGGCGTGAAGGAGCGTGCCGCCCGCAGCAACCCGAAGAAGGCCGAGCCGGGCGAGAAGGCCAAGGAGCGCGCCGAGGAGCGTGCCGCCAAGCTGGCCGCCGCCGAGGAAGCCGCCAAGGCTCCGGTCGAGGAGGCTCCGGCCGCCGAAGCTCCGGCCGAAGAAGCCGCCGAGGCCTGATCCTTTCCCTTCGGGGATCGACAAGGTGCGATGCCGCCCCCTGCCCTGTCGCCGGTCATCGACCGGCGGCGCGGCGGGCCGGGCGGCTCGCCATTTCCGGGGGTGTCCGTCAAGCCTGTCCCGGCTTTGCGCTCCAATCCCGCTGAGGAGACCCGCATGACCAGCGATCGTCCCATCGTCCTCGCCGCGATCATCGGCGCGCACGGCCTGCAGGGCGAGGTGCGGCTCAAGCTGTTCAGCGAGGATCTGAAGGCCTATCCGACGCTCAACGGCGCCGGGCGGACCTTCACGCTCAAGTCGCTCCGGACGGGCGCCAACGGCGCAGTCGCGCGCTTCGCAGAGATCGCCGACCGCAACGCCGCCGAGGCGCTGCGCGGAACCGAACTGAGCGTACCGCGCTCGGCGCTGCCGCCGCTCGCCGAGGGCGAATATTATCATATCGACCTGATCGGCCTGCCCTGCTTCGCTGGCGACGCCCCGATCGGGACCGCCGTCTTCGTCGAGGATTTCGGGGCTGGCGATGTCCTCGAAATCGAGAAGCCCGATGGCAAGCGTTTCATGGTTCCCGTCGCCAAGGCGGTCACGATCGAGCCCGAGCGGCTGCTGATCGATCCGGAGTTCGTCGAATGAATCCCATCACCGCCTATCTGCTGATCGGTTCGCTCTATCTGGTGATCATCGCTTATGGCGTCGTGCGGACGCGCAAGCGCCGCCTGCCGGTCCAGCTGCGGATCGTCAGCGCCGCGCTGCAGGTCGCGGTGCCCCCGGCGGCGATCGCGGCGCTGCTCGCCTATGGCGCCGATGCGCAGACCTTTTCGACCTGGTTGCCGCTCCTTGGCCTGATGGCGCTCGCCGGCTTCTTCCTGGCGCTCTGCACCGACATTGTCGCACGGCGGCTGGTGTAGTATATACGCAGCGTAGATACGGACAGGTGCTGCATGACCGAGGCCAAGAAGATTTTCCTGGCGAGCATTTACGGCTCGATCCCGAGTCTTAAGCTGAAGGAAGTCGCCTTCTATCGTGCGCGAACCTTCAAGTCGGGCAATTCGCTCGCTCTGCGACTGCCCGCCGGCCTTGGCCTCGAGCCGGGCATGGAGATGGAATTGCGGGTCGAAGACGGCCAGCATTATACCTTCAACCCCGTCGAGACCCCCAAGCGCAAATTCGCGATCGACAAGGTGTGGGGATCCGCGACCAACCTGCAGCCGATCAAGGCCGCGGACAGGCTCTTCGAAGAACGACCGCTGGCAGGCTGCGACGGCACGGACTCCGAGGGCCCGTGAAATATCTCCTCGATTCCAACATCATCATTCTCATGACGATGGCATCGGGAGAGGTGCTGCGTGCACGCGCGGCGGAATGCGACGAAGGCGATATGGTCACATCGACCATCGCTCTGGCCGAAGTGGCCTATGGATCGGTCCAGGGAAAACCGCCGGCCCTGGACCAGCTGCGCGCCTTCCTCGAAGAGGTCCCCGTTCTCGATTTCGGGGTGGAGGCCGCACTGGCCTATGCATCGCTTCCTTTTCGCCGCGCCAGCTATGATCGGCTTATCGCAGCCCACGCATTGTCTGTCGGCCTCGTCGTCGTCACCGACAATGTAACGCATTTTGCCGACATCCCCGGCATCAAGGTCGAGAACTGGACGATCTGAATGGGTCGGCGCCTCGACTTTGCTCTGTCCGCACCAATCATTTTCGAATCTTCAGACATTGGCGTGACCGCCTTCGTCATCGGATCGTGCCTGGACCTTTGCTGACATGACCTTCACCGCCACCATCCTCACCCTTTACCCGGAGATGTTCCCAGGCCCGCTCGGCGTGTCGCTGGCGGGGCGGGCGCTGGCGGAGGGGAAATGGGCGTGCGCTCCGGTTCAGATCCGCGACTTCGCCACCGACCGGCACCGATCGGTCGACGACACCCCGGCCGGCGGCGGTGCGGGGATGGTGATGCGCGCCGACATATTGGCGCGCGCGGTCGACCATGCGCTCGAACGTCAACCCGATGCTCCCCTGCTCGCGATGACGCCGCGCGGTGCGCCGCTGACCCAGGCCCGCGTGCGACAGCTCGCCGCCGGGCCCGGCGTCACGATTCTGTGTGGCCGATTCGAGGGAATCGACGAGCGCCTGTTCGAGGGGCGTCCGATCGAACAGATTTCGATCGGCGACTATATACTTTCGGGCGGGGAAATGGGCGCTCTGACCCTGCTCGACGCTTGCATTCGGCTGCTTCCCGGCGTAATGGGCGCCCCCGATAGCGGGGACGACGAGAGCTTCGAAACGGGGCTTCTCGAATATCCGCATTATACCCGACCTGTCGAATGGGAAGGGCGCACGATCCCCGAAGTGCTGCGATCTGGGGATCATGCGAGGATCGAGGCATGGCGCAAATCCATGGCCGAGACCGATACAAGGCTAAGGAGGCCGGACCTTTGGGAGCGCCATGAGGGCGCTCGGGACCAGTCTCCCTCTGGCGCGCGGCGACAGAAGAAGGAGCGATGAGCATGAACCTCATCCAGCAGCTCGAAGCCGAGCAGATTGCCAAGTTCAAGGAAGCGAAGTCGATTCCCGATTTCCGCCCCGGTGACACGCTGCGCGTCGGCGTGAAGGTCGTCGAAGGCGAGCGCACCCGCGTCCAGGCCTATGAGGGCGTCTGCATCGCCCGCGCCAACAAGGGCATGGGTTCGTCGTTCACCGTTCGCAAGATTTCGTTCGGCGAAGGCGTCGAGCGCGTCTTCCCGCTCTACTCGCCGAACGTCGAGTCGATCGAAGTCGTCCGCAAGGGCGTCGTCCGTCGCGCCAAGCTCTATTACCTGCGCGGCCGCCGCGGCAAATCCGCGCGTATTGCGGAGCGTCGTGACAACAAGCCGGCCGCCGAGGCCCAGGAAGCCTGAGACCGGGCTCTCCCAACCAAACCTCGCAAGCGGCCGGCTCCCCAGGGAGACCGGCCGTTTGTTTATCCCGAGATGTTTACATCCCTGTCATTCCCACCCGCTGCGCCGCGCGCACAGGATCATGAGCCGCTCATGCTCCGCCGCTCTCGTCCGGCGAACCCATCGGGAATGACCGCCTAGAAGGAACTGACCATGGGCTATCGTGTCGTCGTCGCAGGTGCCACCGGCAATGTGGGCCGCGAAATGCTGAACATTTTGGCCGAGCGCGAATTTCCGATCGCGGAGCTCGCCGTCCTCGCCTCGGCGCGCAGCCAGGGCGACATGATCGAGTTCGGCGAAACCGGCAAACAGCTCAAGGTCCAGAATATCGAGAATTTCGACTGGGCGGGATGGGACATCGCCCTGTTCGCGATCGGGTCGGACGCCACCAAGGTCTACGCGCCGATCGCCGCCGCCGCCGGCTGCACCGTCATCGACAATTCGTCGCTCTACCGGATGGACCCGGACGTGCCGCTGATCGTGCCCGAGGTGAACCCGGAGGCGATCGACGGCTACAAGGCGCGCAACATCATCGCCAACCCGAACTGCTCGACCGCGCAGATGGTCGTCGCGCTCAAGCCGCTGCACGACGCCGCGACGATCAAGCGCGTCGTCGTGTCGACCTATCAGTCGGTCTCGGGCGCCGGCAAGGCGGGCATGGACGAGCTGTTCGAGCAAAGCCGCAACATCTTCGTCGGCGACCAGGCCGAGCCGAAGAAGTTCACCAAGCAGATCGCTTTCAACGTGATCCCGCACATCGATAAGTTCCTCGACGACGGCTACACCAAGGAAGAGTGGAAGATGGTCGTCGAAACCAAGAAGATCATGGACCCCAAGATCAAGGTCACCGCGACCTGCGTCCGCGTGCCCGTCTTCGTCGGCCATTCCGAATCGATCAACATCGAGCTGGAGAAGGAGCTGTCGGCCGAGGACGCGCAGAAGATCCTGCGCGAGGCGCCCGGCGTCATGCTCGTCGACAAGCGCGAGGACGGCGGATATGTCACGCCCGTCGAATGCGTGGGCGAGTTCGCGACCTATGTCAGCCGCGTGCGCGAGGACCCGACCGTCGAGAACGGCCTGGCGCTGTGGTGCGTCTCGGACAACCTCCGCAAGGGCGCCGCGCTCAACGCGGTCCAGATCGCCGAACTGCTCGGCCGTCGCCACCTGAAAAAGGCCTAAGCCGCCAGTCTTTTCCCGCCGCCCCGGCAGTGCCGGGCGGTGGGGAAGGACGATCGCCGCGACGAGAGCCGTCGCAGCTCCAAGCGCCCGGCCGCTTGCCCCCTACACGGCCTTTCGGCTCGGAAAGCCTCCATGAAGCGTGGATCGACACGAAGCAGCTCCCGCGCTACCGGACCGACGAGCACCAGACGCTCGTCGATCGCTGGATGAAGACCCTTGGCAGACGCCCCGACTGAGACCACCCTACACAGCTTCGCGGGCGCCGACGGGGCGCCCATGGCCTGGCATGGCATGGGGCCGGAGGATGGCCGCCCGGTCATCCTGATCCACGGCCTGTTCTCGAACGCGCAGACCAACTGGGTGCGCTATGGCCATGCCGCCAAGCTGGCGGCCAAGGGGCGACGGGTGATCATGCCCGACCTGCGCGCGCACGGGCAGAGCGCCAAGCCGCACGACGCCTCGGGCTATTCGAGCGACATCCTGGCCGACGACAATCTCGCGCTGATCGATCAGCTGGGCTTTGGCCCCGGCGACTATGATCTGGGCGGCTATTCGCTAGGCGGGCGGACCACCGCGCGCATGCTCGTGCGCGGCGCGCGGCCGGGCAAGGCGATGCTGGCGGGCATGGGCCTCGAAGGGCTGCTCGACCTCGGCGGTCGGGTGTCCTTCTTCCGCAAGGTGCTCGAAGGGATCGGCACCCACCAGAAATTCTCGCCCGAATGGATGGCCGAAGGCTTCCTGCGCACCACCGGCGGCGACGCCAGGGCGCTGCTCCTGCTGCTCGACAATTTTCCGCGCATCCAGCGGGCGTCGCTGACCGAATTGTCGCTGCCGATCCTGGTGCTGACGGGATCGGAGGACCAGGACAATGGTTCGGCCCGGGCGCTCGCCGCGCTGCTGCCCAATGCCGGCTATGTCGAGGTGCCGGGCAACCATATGAGCGCGGTCACCCTGCCCGAGATGGGCGACGCGATCGCCGACTGGTTCTGACGGCCGCGCCGATCCCGATCAGCGCTTGCGGACGAACTCCGCGCGCAGGACGAGGCCGCGAATGCCATCGAACTTGCAGTCGATCTCCTGCGGATCGCCGGTCAGCGCGATCGACTTGATCAGCGTGCCGCGCTTCAGCGTCTGGCCGGCGCCCTTCACGTCGAGGTCCTTGATCAGCGTCACCTGATCGCCATCGGCCAGGAGATTGCCGACCGCATCGCGCACCTCGACCCGAGTAGCCGCTTCGCGGCGCTCCGCCAGCTCCGACGCCGGCACCCATTCGCCGCTCTCCTCGTCATAGACATAATCGTCGTCGCTCATCGTACCGGCTCCAGACCATGCTGTTCGGCCGCCTTAGACGAGCGGAACGACGGCTGCGACAAGGAAAGCCCCTGATAGCCGCATGACGAGGCCAGGACACGGGCTTGACCGGCCAGCGACGGCGTGATGACTGTGCTGTCAGCAAGATAATCGACGAGGATCCTCCCCCATGAACATTGCGATCAAGGCGGCGACGTCCGCCATGGCGCTCGCCGTCTGGCTGGCCGGCGCGCCAGCGATGGCGGCCGAAGCAGCACCGGCGGCGACCAGCGCCACAAGCGCCGCGCCCACCGCTGCCGAAGCCGATACCTTCGTGACCGACGCCGAAAAGCAGCTGAACGACCTCGGCATCTATGGCGCGCAGGTCGCCTGGATCAATTCGACCTATATCACCGACGACACCGACGCCGTGGCGGCGCGGGTCGGCGCCGAATATACCGAATTGCAGGTCCGGCTCGCCAAACAGGCCGCACGCTTCGACGGGGTTGCCGGCCTCGGCTATGACACGAAGCGCAAGCTCGACATCCTCAAGCAGGCGATCGTCCTGCCCGCCCCGTCGACGCCCGGCGCCGCGAAGGAGCTGAACGACCTCGCGACGCGGCTTCAGTCGACCTATGGCAAGGGCCGGGGCATGCTGCGCGGGCAGGAGATCACCGGTTCGGACATCGAAGCGGCGATGGGCAAGAACCGCAACCCTGCCGAACTCAAGGAGATGTGGGTCAGCTGGCACGACACTGTCGGCAAGCCGATGCGCCAGGATTATGCGCAGCTGGTCGGGATCGCCAACAAGGGCGCGGTCGAGCTCGGCTATAAGGATGTCGGGGCGATGTGGCGCGCGGGCTATGACATGCCCGCCGACGATTTCGCGAAGATGATGGACCGGCTGTGGATCCAGGTGAAGCCGCTCTACGACGCGCTGCACTGCTACACCCGCGCCAAGCTCAACGCCAAATATGGCGATGCGGTCCAGGCGAAGACCGGCCCGATCCGCGCGGACCTGCTCGGCAATATGTGGGCGCAGGAATGGGGCAATATCTATGACATCGTCGCCCCGCCGGGGACCGGTGACATCGGCTACGACATCGGCGAGCTGCTGAAGGCAAAGGACTATGACGCGATCCGGATGGTGAAGACCGGCGAGCGTTTCTACACTTCGCTCGGCTTCGCGCCGCTGCCCGACAGCTTCTGGACGCGATCGCAGATCACCAAGCCGCGCGACCGCGAGGTCGTCTGCCACGCCTCGGCCTGGGACGTCGACAACAAGGACGACCTGCGCATCAAGATGTGCACCAAGGTCAATGCCGACGACTTCGTGACGATCCACCACGAACTCGGCCATAATTTCTATCAGCGCGCCTATAACAAGCAGCCCTATCTCTATCTCAACGGCGCCAATGACGGCTTCCACGAGGCGATCGGCGATTTCATCGCGCTGTCGGTGACCCCGGACTATCTGGTGAAGATCGACCTGCTCGATCCGGCCAAGGTGCCGAGCGCCGACAAGGATATCGGGCTGCTGCTGCGGCAGGCGATGGACAAGGTCGCCTTCCTGCCCTTCGGCCTGCTGATGGACAAATGGCGCTGGGGCGTGTTCAGCGGCGAGACGCCGCCGAGCCAGTACAGCAAGGCGTGGACCGACCTGCGCCTGCGCTATCAGGGCATCGCCGCGCCCGAGCCGCGCGACGAGGGCGATTTCGATCCGGGCGCCAAATATCACATCCCCGGCAACACGCCCTATGCGCGCTACTTCCTCGCCCGCATTCTCCAGTTCCAGTTCTACAAGGCCGCCTGCGACCAGGTCGGCTGGAAGGGGCCGCTGCACCGCTGCTCCTTCTATGGCGACAAGCGGGTGGGCGAGAAGCTGAACGCGATGCTCGAAATGGGCGCGTCCAAGCCCTGGCCCGACGCGCTGGAGGCCTTTACCGGCACCCGCGAGATCGACGGGTCGGCGATGATCGCCTATTTCAAGCCGCTGATGACCTGGCTGAAGCAGCAGAACAAGGGGCAGCGCTGCGGCTGGTAAGCTGCGGGCGGGGTGCGTTCACGGACCACCCCGCCGCCTTTCGCCGGCATGACCACGCCGCTACGGCAGGCATGGCTTTCGGCATTGCCTTTTTCCCGGATTCGCTGCACTGGCGCGCCCCATCGGCCTGTCGGCATCGCCGCGGATGCGGGACGTCCGTCTTGCATGGGTCCGGAGGAAGACCATGTCGGCTGCGGTGGTGAACGTCATTACCCTATGCTTCGTGTCCGCTCTGCTCGCGGGGATGATGGTCGTCGCCTGGCACAGTTTCGGACGCCCGGCCCATGCGATGATCTGGGCAGTGTCCTATGGCGCCTCGACAATCGAATGGCTCTGCAACCTCTATTTTCGCTTGAGTCCTTTCAAGAACCAGCTCTTTCTGGGGTTCGCCTACGGTCTGTGCTGCCTCGCGAACGGGCTTCTCGCGGCGGGCTGCTACAGCCGCATGCGGCCAGCGTCGCCCCGGCTTCCGCCGCTGGTGCTTGCGCTCGGTGCCGCAACCCTGATCGGGGCGATCGTCACGATCGTCGATCATCAGGGTCTGCGCGACATATTGTGGCTTTCCTTCGCCGGGTCGATGTTGCTGATCTGCGCTGCCTGCATAGCTCACCCCCTCGGCTCTGCGTCGCTGCCGGAGCGCACGGTTGCGGCAATGTTCCTGCTCTTCGCACTGGTCGACTTCTCCCTGGCGATGATGGCCCCCGGACAGGGTGCGCATGGCGAAGGACCAGGCCACGCGCTGTTCCGGACGGTCCTCGTGATCGCCTATCCGCTCGCCTCCACCGGGGTGGGGTTGTTCACGGTCTTCCTGGTGGCAACCGACCTGGCGGAATCGATGCGGCAGCTCGCCACGTCGGACCAGCTCACCGGCATCCTCAACCGGCGCGGTTTCGAGGAGGCTGCCGAACGCGTGATCTTCAACGCGCAGCGACAGCATCAGCCACTCGCACTGGTCCTGGCGGACATCGATAATTTCAAGGTGATCAACGACCGCCACGGCCACGCCACGGGCGATTCGGCCTTGAAGCATTTCGCGCAGCGGCTCGAACGACTTGTCCGGCGCGGCGATCTGGTCGGCCGCATTGGTGGGGAGGAGTTCGCCCTGCTGCTGATGAACACGCGCGATGCGAACGCGCTGGACGTGGTCGAGCGCGTCCGCCGCGACATCGCTGCGGTTCCCGTGCAGGGTGCCGGTCCGCTGATGATGACCGCCAGCTTCGGCGTGACCGGCATCCGCCCCGGCGACACCTCGCTGGCGCAACTGCTGATGCGGGCGGACCGGGCACTCTACCGGTCCAAGCTGGACGGGCGCGACCGTGTCACCCATGCCGACGAGCTGGAGGAGGCTCTCGCCGTCACCCACGAGCGGGTTTAGCCGGGCAGCATCCGCGTCACCGGAAGGGCGGCTCGTTGAACGCGCGAAGCTTGCGGCTGTGCAGGCGTGAGCCCTCGCCGCGCAGCTGGTCGACGGCAGCGATACCGATCTGGAGATGCTCGGCGATCGCGCGTTCGTAGAAGCGATTGGCCTGACCCGGCAGCTTGATCTCGCCATGGATCGGCTTGTCCGACACGCATAACAGCGTCCCATAAGGCACGCGGAAACGATAGCCCTGCGCCGCCAGCGTCGCCGACTCCATGTCGATCGCGACTGCCCGGCTCTGGCTGAAGCGCAGCGCGGAGGCGGTGTAGCGCAGCTCCCAGTTGCGGTCGTCCGAGGTCACGACGGTGCCGGTGCGCATCCGCAGCTTGAGCTGCTCCATGCTCTGGCCCGAGACGATCTCCGCCGCGCGGGTCAGCGCCTGCTGCACTTCCGCAATGGCCGGTATCGGAATTTCGGGCGGCAGTACCGCGTCGAGCACATGATCGTCGCGCAGATAGGCGTGGGCGAGGACATAGTCGCCGATCCGCTGGCTGGGGCGCAGGCCGCCGCAATGGCCGATCATCAGCCAGGCCGCCGGGCGCATCACCGCGAGATGGTCGGTTATCGTCTTGGCGTTGGAGGGTCCGACCCCGATATTGACCAGCGTGATGCCCGAGCCGTCCTCTGCGACGAGATGATAGGCCGGCATCTGGTGCTTGCGCCACGCGCTGTCGGCGATGGCCGCTCGCGGATCGGGATCGCCGCGCCGGATCTCCACCCCGCCCGCACCGCTGAGCATCGTGTAGCGGTCGTCCTTGTTCAGCTGCTCGATCGCCCACTGGACGAACTCGTCGACATAGCGGTGATAGTTGGTGAACAGGATATAGTCCTGCACATGAGCCGGCGGCGTGCCGGTATAGTGGCGCAGGCGCGCGAGGCTGAAGTCGACACGCGGGCCGTCGAACAGCGCCAGCGGCCGGGCTGATTCCCCGTCCTGAAGCCAAAGCCCGTCCGCCAGCTCGTCGCCGATCTGCGCCAGTTCGGTCGACGGGAAGATGTGCGACAGTTCGACCGGCGAAGCGCCGGTCAGGTCGAGGTCGTCACCGGCATCGAGCACATAATTATAGGGGATCTCGGTCGCGCTGAGCCCGACCTCGACCTCGACGCCATAATCGGCGACCAGCAGGTCGATCTGCTGTTCCAGATAATGGCCGAACAGGGCGGGCTGCGTCACGGCGACGGCATAATCCCCGGCCTCCTGCAGCCGGCCGAAGGAGCGCCCGAGCGGCCCCGGGTCGCGGCCCCCTTCATAATGGAGGCGTATCTCGGGATAGGCGAAACTGCCATTGGCGCGCAGCGCCGGATCGGGCCGCTCGCCCGTGCGGATATAATGCGTCAACGCCGCGCGCAGGCGGGAAACCGATTGCCGATAGATGGTGTCGAGCTGTTCGACGATGTCGCGACCTTGAGACGGCAAATGCGGCTCCCTTTTCCTGTGTTGCAAATGATCAGAGCTGGCCGAGCATATGCTCGGCGCTGCTCAACTGAAAGTCGCGCGGCTGCTCGATGTTGAGCGTGGTGACCACCCCGTCCTCGACGATCATCGAGAAGCGCTGCCCGCGCATGCCGAGGCCGAACCCGCGACCGTCCATTTCCAGCCCGATCGCGCGGACGAAATCGCCATTGCCGTCGGCCAGCATCGAGACCTTGCCGTCGGCCCCCGCCGACTTGCCCCAGGCGCCCATCACGAAGGCGTCGTTGACCGCCGTGCAGACGATCTCGTCGACGCCCTTCGCCTTGATCGCGTCGGCCTTGTCGACGAAGCCCGGCAGGTGGCGCGCCGAGCAGGTCGGCGTGAAGGCGCCGGGCACCGAGAAGAGCGCGACCTTGCGGCCGGCGAACAGCGTCTCGCTCGATACGTCGACCGGGCCCTCTTCGGTCATCGTCTTGAACGTGACCGCGGGGATCGCGTCGCCGGTGCTGATCGTCATTGCATGGTCTCCTCGAAGGGCTGCCCGAAGGCGATAATCATCCATTGTTGCATTTTCCGGTGCCGGAAGGCGAGCCTGCCCCTTCAAACATGCTCGCGCAGCCGCAACAGCAGCGGCGCGAGGAAGGGGGCGAAGCGCATCAGCGCCAGTGCCCGGCGCCAGCGGGGGCTGCGGTCACCCACACCGAGCCGGACGAGATCCGCGACCCCCGCGCGATGCTGGCCTGCCCGGATGCGCGCGAAGGCCTGCTCGATCGCCATGTCGTGCTCGATCCGCCGGCACATCTCGGCGGCGGCGGCGGCTTCGGGGCGATCGCCCAGTTCGCGCCGGGCCTTGTCCATCACGGCATGGGCGGTCTGGAGCATCACCGGGGTGTTGCCCGACATCTGGCCCTCGCGCCGGCGATAGCGGGCAAGCGGGCGGGGTACGTGCGCGAGCCGCCAGCCTGCCGCCATCAACCGGATCCAGGCGTCCAGATCCTCGGACGATCGCAGGCTGGTGTCGAAGCCACCGATACCCTCGATCGCCTCGCGCCGCATCATCGTCAGACCGAAGACGTTGAACTCCCGCCGGATCAGCTTTTCCAGCGTCGGCGGCCCCGCCTGGGGGCAATAAGACGAGAACAGCTCGCCCACCCGATCCGCGCCGAAGAAGCTGGCGTCGCCGGTTGCGAAGCCCGCGCCCGAATCGGCCTCCAGCGCCGCGACCAGCGCCGACACATAATCGGGTTCGAGCATGTCGTCGCCGTCGAGCAGCGCGACATAAGGCGTCGTCGACTGGGCGATGGCGCGGTTGCGCGCAGTCGGCAGGCCGCCATTGTCGGTTTCGAGCAGGGTGATCCGCGGGTCGCCCAGATAGGGTTCGACATGCGGGCGCACCCGGCGGTCGCCATCGTCGACCACGATCAGTCGCCAGTCGGGGCGATCCTGGGCGAGGACGGAGTCGATCGCATCGGCCAGCATGTCGCCCACGCCATAGGCCGGAACGACGATGGTGACCGTAGCGGCAGGCGCGGGTTCGATCGCCCGACCGGCGGACGACCGGGTCTGTCCGCCTGTCTCATCCGGTTCGCCTGTTTGCGTCGCCATGCCGGAGGACTATATTGCCCTCCATGGATACGCCAGTCTCTCTTCGCGGCCAGTATCTCCTGGCCATGCCGGGGATAGGCGATCCCCGTTTCGAGAAGGCGGTGATCGCGATGTGCGGCCACGACGCGCAGGGCGCCTTCGGCGTCGGCGTCGACCGCATCGTTCCGGGCCTCACCCTCCACGGTCTCTACGAACAGCTCGGGCTGGAACCTGGTCTCGCGCCCGACTGTGAGATCCACCTGGGCGGGCCGGTCGAGCAGCAACGCGGTTTCGTGCTGCACAGCACCGACTGGATGGGCGAGGACAGCCTGAACGTCGACGGGCGCTGGGCGCTCACCTCGACGCTCGACGTGCTGCGCGCGATCGCGGAGGCGAAAGGGCCCGCGCAATGGCTGGTGGCGCTGGGCTATGCCGGCTGGGGCGAGGGGCAGCTCGACGACGAGATGCGCCGGCACGGATGGCTCGCCACGCCGGGCGAACAGCGGCTGCTGTTCGAGCATGAGGCCCCCGAGCGCTGGGAACAGGCGATGCGCGACGCGGGCATAGACCCGCGTCTGCTCGCCTCGACCAGCGGTCAGGCCTGACCGCCGCTCCGCTGCGCCGGGGACCGCTTTGGCTCGGCTGCGGTTGACCGCAACAGAGATATAAAGATATCTTTATATTTGCGTATTAATGGCTCCCCCGCTAAGGCGCAGCCATAGCTACCGGTCGGCATGTCGCCGGCCGATGCCCGTTCCCCGAAGGAGAAGCCCGGTGGCCACCGCCGTTGCGACTGATTTCAACGACTATGTGATTGCCGATCTGAGCCTGGCCGAATTCGGCCGGCGCGAGATCGAGATCGCCGAGACCGAAATGCCCGGCCTGATGGCTCTCCGCGAGGAATTCGGTGCATCCAAGCCGCTCAAGGGCGCGCGCATCACCGGCTCGCTGCACATGACGATCCAGACCGCCGTGCTGATCGAGACGCTGGTCGAGCTGGGCGCCGACGTGCGCTGGGCGACCTGCAACATCTATTCGACCCAGGACCATGCCGCTGCCGCCATCGCCGCGCGCGGCATCCCCGTGTTCGCCGTCAAGGGCGAGAGCCTGGCCGATTATTGGGACTATGTCGGTCGCATCTTCGACTGGGGTGACGACACCACCGCCAACATGATCCTCGACGACGGCGGCGACGCGACGATGTTCGCGCTGTGGGGCGCCAAGCTCGAAGCCGGCGCGAGCCTCGGCGAGCCGGGCAACGCCGAGGAAGTCGAATTCCAGCGTGCGCTGAAGGCCTATATCGCGGCCAAGCCGGGCTATCTGACCGAGAGCGTCAAGGCGATCCGCGGCGTTTCGGAAGAGACCACCACCGGCGTGCACCGCCTGTACGAGATCGCCAAGAAGGGCGAGCTGCCCTTCCCCGCGATCAACGTCAACGACAGCGTCACCAAGTCGAAGTTCGACAACCTCTATGGCTGCAAGGAATCGCTGGTCGATGCGATCCGTCGCGCGACCGACGTCATGCTCGCCGGCAAGGTCGCCTGCGTCGCGGGCTTCGGCGACGTCGGCAAGGGTTCGGCGGCCTCGCTGCGCAACGGTGGCGCCCGCGTGGTCGTGACCGAGATCGACCCGATCTGCGCGCTGCAGGCCGCGATGGAAGGCTATGAGGTCGTGACGATGGAGGAAGCGGTGACCCGCGCCGACATCTTCGTCACCGCCACCGGCAACGAGGACGTGATCACCGCCGAGCATATGAAGGCGATGAAGCCGATGTCGATCGTGTGCAACATCGGCCATTTCGACAGCGAGATCCAGATCGCCGCGCTCAGCAACTACAAGTGGACCGAGATCAAGCCGGGCACCGACCTGGTCGAGTTCCCCGACGGCAAGCAGATCCTGATCCTCGCCAAGGGCCGCCTCGTGAATCTCGGCTGCGCCACCGGCCATCCGAGCTTCGTGATGTCGTCGAGCTTCACCAACCAGGTGCTGGCGCAGATCGAGCTGTTCACCAAGCCGGGCGAATATGACAACAAGGTGTTCGTCCTGCCGAAGCATCTCGACGAGAAGGTGGCCGCGCTCCACCTCGAGAAGCTGGGCGTCAAGCTGACCAAGCTCAGCCCGAAGCAGGCCGCCTATATCGGCGTGACCACCGAGGGTCCGTTCAAGCCCGATCATTATCGCTACTGAGCGACGGGGCAGTGTTCTCGCCCGCCCCCGCATTGCGGTCAAGGAAACAGGCCTCGGCACCCCGCCGGGGCCTTTTTTCTTGGAACCGGGCACCGCGTTGCTTTTGCGGTTCGCAAGTGATTCCCCGGCGGCACAAATGACACTAGAAGCTACGCCATGTCGCACATGATCCAGCTCGACCCGATCGCCGCCATGATGCTCGCGATCATCGTTGCGCTGTGGGTCGCCGCCGCCGTGGCGGCGATCGTCATGGGCCTGCGCCGCGACGCGATCGCCAAGGCGCGATCGCGCGATCTCGACCGGCAGGCGGCGCTGCTCGGCAGTTGCCCGGCCATTCCGTTCCGCGTCGGCCTCGACGGCCGCGTCGGGGCGGACACGCGCCTCGCCCATTGGCTGGGCCTGACCGAGATACCGACGACGATCGACGCGATGGCGACGCATGGCGAAGGCGGCATCTCGGTCGTCGACGCCGAGGGCCTGGCCGCCGACATTCAGGCCGCCAACCAGGCCGGACGCCCGTTCGAGCGGATCCTGCGCCTGGCCGGCAGCGACCGGGTGCTGCTGGCACGCGGGCGACCTGCGCCGGTCGCGCTCGGCGACGGGGTGATCGTCTGGCTGTTCGACAACAGCGAGGCCGAGCGCACCATCGCGCGCCTGTCGCAGGAAACCGGGCTGATCAGCGACGCGCTCGACAGCTGCCTCGCGCTGATCGAGGCGGCCCCCTTCCCGATGTGGCACCGGGGACCCGACCTTAAGCTTGCGCTGGTAAATTCGGCCTATGTCGAGGCAGTCGAGGGCGACAGCGCCGAGGATGTGGTGACACGCGGGGTCGAGCTGATCGACGCGGCCGACGGACGCGCGCCCCGCGCGACAGCGCTGGCCGCGCGCGACAGTGGGCGGATCAACACGCAGGTCGTGCCGGTGACCCTCGGCGGCCAGCGGCGGACGATGCGGATCGTCGACGTGCCGATGGGCGAACATGGTGTCGCCGGCTATGCGTTCGACATCCAGGACCTCGAGCAGACCCGCGCCGAACTCGGCCGCTTCCAGGAGGTCCAGCGCGAACTGTTCGACCGGCTGTCGGCCGGCGTCGCGCAGTTCGGCGCCGATCGCAGCCTGATCTTCTTCAACCAGCCCTTCGTGCAGTTCTTCAGCCTGCCGCCCGAATGGCTGGTCGACCGTCCCGAATTCGACCGCATCCTCGAACGGCTGCGCGAGGTCCAGCGCCTGCCCGAGGTGCGCGACTTCCCGGGCTGGCGCAACGAGCGGCGCGCCTGGTTCAACGCCGTCGACGCGGTCGAGGAGACCTGGACGCTGCCGGGTGGCCAGCATCTGCGCGTGGTGGCGCAGCCGCTGCCCAATGGCGGCCTGCTGCTGTTCTTCGAGGACCGCACCGAGCAGGTTCAGCTGTCGAGCGCACGCGACACGCTGCTGCGTGTGCGCACCGCGACCTTCGAGAATTTGTTCGAGGCCATTGGTGTCTTTGCGGCAGACGGGCGCCTCCACATCTGGAACCAGAGCTTCCGCGACATATGGGGCCTGTCGGACGCCGACCTCGCCCAGAATCTGCGCGTCGACGCGATGGTCGAGCTGGTCGGCGCGAAGCTGGCCGATCCGTCGCGCGCGCAGCTGCTCCGCGACCTGGTCCGCATCGCCACGGTCGACCGGCAGGCAAGGACGGGCCGGATGGCGCTGGCCGACGGCCGCTATTTCGACTTCGCGGTCGTGCCGCTGCCCGACGGCAACGCGCTGTTCACCCTGCTCGACATCACCGCCTCGCGCGGGATCGAGGAAGCGTTGCGGGGCCGCGCCGATGCGCTGGAGGAGGCGGACAAGCTCAAGACCGCCTTCGTCGCGAACATGAGCTACGAGCTGCGCGTGCCGCTGACGTCGATCGCCGGCTTCGCCGAACTGCTCGACGGCGGCTATGCGGGGGAGCTTCCGCCGGTGGCGGGCGAATATGTGAAGGCGATCCTGTCCTCGGTCGGCCGCCTCGGCTCGCTGGTCGAGGACGTGCTCGACCTGACCCAGGGCGCGGCGGGCAGCCTGCCGCTCGCGGAAGAGCCGGTCGACCTGAGCCAGGTGCTCGGCGAGGCGGTGGACGCGGCGCGCAAGGCCGCCGAGGCCAAGCCCTTGAGCCTGTTCGTCGACATGGAGCCCGACCTCGGTGCCATGCGGGGCGATCCCCGCCGCCTGCGCCAGATCGCCGATCATCTGCTCAACAATGCGATCACCTACACCCCGCCCCAGGGCCGGGTGACGATCCGCGTCCATGGCGACGACGACATGATCATCTGGACGGTCTCGGACACCGGGCCCGGCATGGACCCCGCCCAGCGCGCGCGCATTTTCGACAGCTATCCGCGCATCGACGCGAGCAACGAGGAGGGCAAGCAGCTGATCGGCATCGGCCTGCCGCTGACCCGTCAGCTGGTCGAGGCGCATGGCGGGTCGATCGCGCTCGACAGCGAACCCGGCCGCGGCACCACCGTCACCATCCACCTGCCGCGCCGCCATGGCGAAGGCGTCAATGTCTGAGCAGGCCGACGGCGCCCTGATCCTGCGCGGTGCGGAGGACACGCTGGCGATCGGCGCGCGTCTCGCCGCGCTGCTGCGCCCCGGCGACGTGGTCGCGCTGTCGGGCGATCTCGGCGCTGGCAAGACGACGCTTGCCCGCGGGCTGCTGCACGCGCTCGGCTTCGAAGGTGAAGTGCCGAGCCCGAGCTTTCCGATCGTGATCCCCTATAGCCCGCCCGAGCTGCGCCTGCCGCTCTGGCATGTCGATCTCTACCGGATCGACGACCCGGAGGAGCTGTACGAACTCGGCCTCGACGAGGCGCGGCTCGACAGCGCGCTGCTGATCGAATGGCCCGAGCGGATGGGCGCGATGCTGTGGCCCGACGCGCTGCGCCTGGTGATCGAACCGGCGGGCGAGGATGCGCGCCGCTTGACTTGGACGGCGCCGGCGCCATGGGAAAGCCGATGGCCGCCTCGATGATTCCCCCCGCCCATGCCCCCGCCTTTCTCGACGCCGCCGGCTGGACCGGTGCGGAGATCCTGCCGCTGGCCGGAGACGCCAGCTTCCGGCGCTATTTCCGCGTCCGTCGCGGTGTTGACAGCGCCGTGCTGATGGATGCGCCGCCCGAGCATGAGGACAGCCGCCCCTTCCTCGCGGTGGCACGCCATCTCGAAGCGATCGGTTTCCGTGCGCCGCGCATCCTGTCGGAAGATCTGGGTGCGGGCCTGATCCTGCTCGAGGATTTCGGCGACGCCCGGATGAAGGAGGTGATCGACGCCGATCCGGCCGCCGAACAGGGCATTTACGGCCAGGCGATCGACCTGCTCGCCGATCTGCACGCAGCCTCTCCGGGTGCGCTGCCGCCCTATGACATGGCGGTCTATCAGCGCGAGGCCGGGCTGTTTCCCGAATGGTATATGCCGGCTGTCGGCATTGCCGCGGACGCTGCAGCCTATGCTGCCGCCTGGGACGAGGCGCTGGCGCCGATTGCGAGCGACCAGTCGATCACGGTGCTGCGCGATTATCACGCCGAGAACATCATGCTCCTCGGCGATGGCAGCCTCGGCCTGCTCGATTTCCAGGATGCGCTGGCGGGACACGCCACCTATGATCTCGTCTCCTTGCTGCAGGATGCGCGGCGCGACGTCGACCCGGCACTCGAACGCACGATGATCGACCGCTATGCCGCGCGGCGGCCGTTCGACGAGGCCGCCTATGCGCTGCTCGGCGCGCAGCGCAACGCCAAGATCCTCGGCATCTTCACCCGGCTGTGGAAGCGCGACGGCAAGCCGCGCTACCTCGCCTTCCAGCCGCGCGTCTGGGGCTATCTCGAACGCGATCTGGCCCATCCGGCGCTGGCCCCGGTGCGCGCCTGGTTCGACGCGCATGTCCCGGTCGAGGCCCGTGCGGCTTTCTGGGCGGAGCATCGGGCATGAGCGGCACGACACCCCCGATCGGCACCGCGATGGTGCTCGCCGCCGGGCTGGGCAAACGGATGCGCCCGCTCACCGCGACCCGCCCCAAGCCGCTCGTCGAAGTGGCGGGCAAGGCGCTGCTCGACCATGTGCTCGACCGGCTGCGCTCCGCCGGAATCGGCAAGGTGGTGGTCAACGCCCATTATCTCGCCGACGCGCTGGAAGCCCATCTCGCACGCAAGGCGGCCGATCTCGACGTCCGCCTCTCCGACGAACGCGCGCTGCTGCTGGAGACCGGCGGCGGGGTCGCGAAGGCGCTGCCGCTGATCGACGAGGACCAGTTCCTGATCGCCAACAGCGACAATCTGTGGATCGACGGCCCGGTCGACGCAATCGAGCTGCTTGCATCCAGCTGGGACGATGCCGCGATGGACGCGCTGCTGCTGCTGGTCCCGCTCGCCCGGGCCAATTGCCATAGCGGATTGGGCGATTTCCACATGGACGGGGCCGGCCGCATCGCCCGCCGCCGCCCGTCGCGGGTCGCGCCCTTCGTCTTCACCGGGGTGCAGATCGTTTCCAAGCGGCTGTTCCACGACCTGCCCGAAGGGGCCTTCTCGTTCAACCTGCTGTGGGACCGCGCCATCGCCGAGGGCCGCGCCTTCGGGCTCGTCCACCAGGGCCTGTGGTTCGACGTGGGCACTCCGCCGGCGATCGCCCGGACCGAGATGCTGCTCGGGCTGGCCTGAATCGGAGCCCGAATCGTACGTGTGGCCGATGACGGCTTCCGCCGCGCCACGCTGCGGCTAAGGTGACTCGCATGACCCGTCCCGCCGTCCTCACCATCGCCCCGCACCGCGCCTTCGCGGATGCGCTGGCGACCGGGCTGATGACGCTGCACGGCCCCGATCCGCTGCGCCTCGCGCGTACGATCCTGCTGCTGCCCAACAACCGCGCCGTGCGGGCGATCAACGATGCCTTCGTGCGGCGCGCCGAAGGCGGATTGCTGCTGCCCCGGCTCGTGGCGATCGGCGATCCGGAACTGGACGAGCGGCTGGGCGGCCTCCTCGATCCGATCGGCGGCGAGGACGACGAGCCCATCCCGCCCGCGATCGAACCGCTCGAACGGCAGATGATCCTCGCCCGCCTCGTCGCCGAGGCGCGTCTGGCGGCGGGCGACCCGATCGATGGCGGCGAGGCGATCCGCCTTGCGGGCGAACTGGGGCGCACGCTCGACCAGCTGCTGATCGAGCGTATCGATCCCGGCCGCCTGCGCGACATGGCGTCACTGCCCGAACTGTCGAGTCACTGGCAGGCCTCGCTCGACATGCTCGAGACGATCCTCGACCGCTGGCCCGAGGAACTGGCCCGGCGCGGCCGGATCGACATGGCCGAGCGGCGCAACCGGCTGCTCGACCGCGTCGCGCGGCGCTGGCGCACGGCGCCTCCACCGGGTCCCGTGGTCGCGGCCGGCATCGGCAGCGCGACCCCGGCGGTCGCGGCGCTGCTGGCGACCATCGCGCGGTTGCCGCAGGGCATGGTCGTGCTTCAGGGCCTCGACACCCTGTCGGACGATGCGGAATGGGACGCGCTCGGACCGCACATGCCCGCCGACGAGGGCGACCGCCCGCCACGCCCGATCGAGAGCCATCCGCAATATATGCTCAAGCGGCTGCTCGACCGGATGAGCGTCGGCCGCGCAGAGGTGCGCAGCTGGCGCTGGGGCGGCGGGCGCGATGCACGATCGGTCCGCGCCCGCGCGATCGTCAACGCCATGGCTCCCGCCATGTTCACCGACAAATGGTATCGCCTGCCCCCGACCGAGCGAGGCCTGTCGGGCGTGCGCGCGGTCGAACTCGCAAACCCGGCCGAAGAGGCCCAGACGATCGCGCTTGCCTTGCGCGAAGCGATCGAGACACCCGGCCGGACCGCCGCGCTCGTGACGCCCGATCGCGTATTGGCGCGGCGGGTGACGGCGCATCTGGCGCGCTGGGGCATCGTCGCCGACGATTCGGCCGGCACGCCGCTGTCGCTGACGCCGGCCGGCACCCTGCTGCTCGCGATCGCCGAGGCCGCCGCCGAAGGTTTCGCGCCGGTGCCGCTGCTGGCCCTGCTCAAGCATCCGCTGGTCCGACGCGGCGAGGAGCGTGGTCCCTGGCTCGATGGCGTCCGCCGTCTCGACGCCGCGCTGCGGGGGCCGAGGCCACCGGCCGGGCTCGACGGCATCGGCCGCTTCCTGCGCGACGGCGACGACCATGCCCAGCGCGTGCGCAAGCCGGCGATCGGCTGGTGGGAAGCCACACGGCCCCTGCTTGTCCCGCTGGCCGAGGCCATCGCGGCAGGCCCGACGAAGGGCGCCCTGGCCGCCCTGCTGGCTGCGATTCGCGAAGCTGCCTCGACCCTGGCCGGCGACGCCGCCTGGTCGGGGCCCGATGGCCGTGCCGCCGCCGACCTGATCGCCGAGCTGGAGGCGACGGCGCCGCTCGGGCCGAGCGACTTCACCGGGGCCAGCCTCGCCCCCACGCTGCGGCTGATGATGGATGGCGTCGCCGTCCGCCCACCCCAGGGCGGCCACCCCCGCCTGTCGATCTGGGGCCTGCTCGAAGCACGGTTGCAGCATGCCGATCTGATGGTGCTCGGCGGGCTGAACGAGGGGGTGTGGCCGCCGCTGCCGAGCCCCGATCCCTGGCTCGCCCCCCGCATCCGGAGCGAACTCGGCCTGATCGGCCTGGAGGCGCGCATCGGCCTGTCGGCGCATGACTTCGCCATGGCCTTGGGGGCGCCCGAGGTGCTGATCACCCGCGCGCGCCGGGACAGCCGCGCGCCGACCATCGCCTCGCGCTTCTGGCTGCGGCTGGAAGCGATGACCGGCGGGGTGACCCGCGAACATCGCCTGCCCGCCTGGGCCGCCGACATCGACCGGCCCGAGGGACCGCCGCGTCCGGCCGGCCGCCCGGCCCCGCGTCCGCCGGTGGAGGACCGGCCCAAGCTGATCGCCGTCACCAAGCTCGACCGGCTGAAAGCGGATCCCTTCGCCTTCTATGCCGACACCATGCTCAAGCTGCGGCGGATGGATGGGGTCGATGCCGACCCGACGCCGGCCTGGCGCGGCACGGCGGTGCATGCGATCTTCGAAGCGTGGATGCTTGAGGACGCTTGCAAGCCCGACCGGCTGCTCCCGCGCGCCCGTCAACTGCTCGACGGCATGGCCGCGCACCCGGTGATGCGCGCGCTGTGGGAGCCGCGCCTGTTCGCAGCGCTGGAATGGATCGCCGAGCGGATGGACGAGCTGGTGGCGGAAGGCCGCCGGCCGGTCGCGGCGGAGGTCGAGGGCCAGATCGAGATTGCCGGGATCACCCTCACCGGCAAGGTCGACCGCATCGATTCCGACGTGAACGGCAAGCTCGCCATCGTCGACTACAAGACCGGCATGCCGCCCAGCGCCGCGCAGGTGGCCGAAGGCTTCTCGATGCAGTTGGGCCTGCTCGGCCTGATCGCAGAGCGCGGTGGGTTCGAAACCGTGCGGGGCATTCCCGCCGACTTCGAATATTGGTCCTTGGCCAAGAACCGCACCGGCGGCTTCGGCTATGTCGCCAGCCCGGTCGGCGGGCGCAACGGGATCGACCCCGAAGGATTCACCGCGCTGGCCGCCAGCACACTGACCGAGGCGGTCGCGAACTGGCTGACCGGAGACGCCCCGTTCGAAGCCAAGATCGCTCCCGAATATGCCCCCTATGCCGATTATGACCAACTGATGCGTCTCGACGAATGGTATGGGCGCGAGCCGGTCGGTTCGGGGAGCAACCCTGCATGAGCGCCCGGCTGAAACCGCTCGATCCGCTGCTCGACCAGCAGCGGCTGGCCTCCGAGCCCGGCGAACTGATCTGGCTTTCGGCGTCGGCGGGCACGGGCAAGACCCATGTGCTGACCGCGCGCGTGCTGCGCCTGCTGCTGTCGGGCGCTGCACCCGAATCGATCCTGTGCCTGACCTTCACCAAGGCGGGGGCGGCCGAGATGGCCGAGCGCGTCCACCGGCGGCTGGCGCGCTGGGCGGGCCTCAAGGACGACCGCAAGCTTGTGCAGGATCTCAGCCGGCTGGGCGAGGATGCCAGCCCCGACGCGGTGCGCCGCGCCCGGCGGCTGTTCGCGCGTGTGCTCGACGCGCCGGGCGGCGGGCTGCGCATCCAGACGATCCACGCCTTCTGCCAGACATTGCTCGCCGCCTTCCCGTCGGAAGCGGGGCTGACCCCCGGCTTTCGTCCGCTGGAAGGGCGCGAGGAGCAGGCGCTGGCGCGGCGCACGCTGGCCGATCTGCTCGACCGGGCCGAGCGCGGCGGCGATTACGGCCTGCTGCGTGACATCCAGCATCTCAGCCTGCGCATCGGCGAGGCGCGTGCCGAATCCTATCTGGTCGAATGCGCGCGCAGTCCCGAGGCGATGGCCGCACTCGGCCTGCGCGACGCGATCGAACCGCGCCTGCGCCGCTTGCTGGGGGCTCCGACCGGCGATGTGGAGGAGGCGGTCGAGGCCGGCTGCGCGGCGCTCGACCTCGACTGTTTCCACGCCGTCGCGCAAGCGAACGCCGCCTGGGGCACCGCCACCGGCCTGCGTGACGCCGATATCGTCGTCGCCTTCCTCGCCGCTGCCCCGCGCAGCCGGGCAGCGATGCTCGATGCGGTCGTCAACGTCGTGCTGACCAAGAGCGGCGAGCCGCGCAAGGTCTCGGCAGGTCTGGCCAAGGTCGACGCCTGTTACGGCGATCATTGCAGCCGCCTCGCCGAACAGATCGGCCATCTGCTCGGCCTGCGCCGCCGTGCCGAACTTGCGGCGATGATCGGCGCCGCGCTGCGGGCGGGGCAGACCTATGCCGCCGCCTATGTTCAGGCGAAGCGCGATGCCGGTGTGGTCGACTTCGACGACCTGATCCGCGCCGCCGTCGACCTGCTCGCTACGCCGGGCATGGGCGACTGGGTCCGCTACAAGCTCGACCGCTCGACCGACCATATCCTCGTCGACGAGGCGCAGGACACCAACGCCCGCCAATGGGCGATCGTCGCCTCGCTGGCGTCCGAATTCTTCGCCGGAGCCGGCGCGCGCGGGAATGCGAAGCGGACCCTGTTCAGCGTCGGCGACTTCAAGCAGGCGATCTTCGGCTTCCAGGGCACCGATCCGCTCGCCTTCCTCGCCGCCAGCATCGGCTTTGCGCGCCGCGCCGACGAAGGCTCCGCAGAGCTACCCGACGAGGAGAAGCGCCGCTTCCACCAGCTGTCGCTCGATCGCAGCTTCCGCTCGGCGCCGGCCGTGCTCGAACTGGTCGATCAGGTGGTCGCCGATCTCGGCCCCGACCAGCTGGGCCTGAACGAGGAGACACCGCGCCACCAGCCCTGGAAGACCGATCTGCCGGGCCGCGTCACGCTGTGGAAGCCGCTCTCGGTCGACGGCATCGCCAGTCTCGAGGAGGAGGCCGGCGAGGAACAATGGGTCGACGATGCGACCCGCGCCTTCGCCACCCGGCTGGCGGCGCAGGTGCGCCGCTGGCTCGATGAGCGGCTGTGGCTGCACGGCGAGGGCCGCGCGATCCGGCCCGAGGACATATTGATCCTCGTCCGGCGTCGCGCCGAACTCGCCTCGCTGATCGTCGCCCGTCTCCATGCCGAGGGCGTGCCGGTCGCGGGCGTCGATCGCCTCCGCCTGACCGCCCCGCTGGCGGTCCGCGATCTGCTCGCGGCGGTGCGCTTCGCGGTCCAGCGGCAGGACGACCTCAGCCTGGCGGGCCTGCTCGTTTCCCCGCTGTTCGGCTGGAGCCAGGATGAGCTCTACCGCGTCGGCTTCGGCCGCAAGGGCCGCCCGCTGATCGACGCGGTGCGCGAACGGGGCGACGCCCAGACCATCGCCGCGCTCGACGACATCCTCGGCCGCGCCGACTTCACCACGCCCTATCGCTTCCTCGAACATCTGCTGAGCGGTCCGCTGCAGGGACGACGCAAGCTGATCGAGCGGCTGGGCCAGGAAGCGCGCGACCCGATCGAGGAACTGCTCGGCGCGGCGCTCCAGTTCGAGGGGACCGCCACCGCCTCGCTCCAGCGCTTTCTCGACTGGTTCGATCGCGGCGAGGTGGAGATTACGCGCGATCCTTCGGCCCCGGCCGATGCGGTGCGCGTCATGACCGTCCATGGCTCCAAGGGGCTCGAGGCGCCGCTCGTCATTCTCGCCGATGCGACCGGCAATCCCGACGCGACCCCGATCGGCAGCCTGCGCTGGAAAATGGGCGGCGAAAGTGAGGGTGTGCCGATCCCCCGCCCGCGCAAGGACGAGCTGGTCGAGGAAATCGCCGCCGACGCCGACGCGCTGGCGGCGCGCGAGCGGCAGGAACATTGGCGGCTGCTCTATGTCGCGCTGACGCGCGCCCGCGAGCACCTGGTGATCGGCGGCGCATTGGGCCCCCGCGCCCGCGGCGTTCCGCCCGAGGCAAGCTGGTACCATGCCGTCCGGCGCGCCATGGACGGGCTGGACTGCGAATCGGTCGCCGACGATTTGTGGGGCGAGGCGCATCATTTCCTCGGCCTGTCGCCGCCCAGCCGGACCGCCAGCCGCGCCGAAGCCAAGCCCCGGCGCGAACGCCCCCGGCTCGCGCCGCCGGAGTGGCTGCACCGCCCTGCGCCGGTCGAGGCGCGCCCGCCGCGCCCGCTGGCTCCTTCTTCGCTCGGCATCGACGACGTACCCAATCCCCCGCCGTCGGAAGCGATGCGCGCCGCGGCGCGGCGCGGAACCCTGCTCCATGCGCTGTTCGAAAGGCTGCCGGCGGTGGCGCCCGAACGAAGGACGATCGCAGCGATCCGCTGGCTGTCGGGTTCAGGCGGAATAGAGGATGAGCAGACCGCCCGCCTGCTTGCGGGGGATGCCTGCCGCGTCATCGACGACCCTCGATTCTCGGCGCTGTTCGGGCCGGATGCGCTGGCCGAGGCGCCCGTCGCCGCAGTGGTGGACGGCATCGTCGTCGCCGGCACGGTCGACCGGCTGCTGATCGAGCCCGACCGGATCCTGCTGGTCGACTTCAAGACGGGACGCCGGGTGCCCGAACGCGTCGAGGAAGCGCCGCTCCACCATGTCCGGCAGATGGCGGCCTATGCGGCGGCGCTGCGCACCATCTTTCCCGGCCGGACGATCGAGGCCGGACTGCTCTATACGGCAGGCCCGATCCTGCTGGCGCTGCCCGACGCGCTGATAGAGGCGCACAAGCCAGGCTTTAGGGCGGAGGAGCAAAACCACGGCCAAAGCCGTTGAGACTGTTGCGACCGCAGCTTACATCAGTTGCCGAAGAGACAAGGAGTTTTCCCCCCGATGGCTACCAACACAACCAGCGATTCCTCGTTCGAGAGTGACGTGCTTCAGGCCGACAAGCCGGTGCTGGTCGACTTCTGGGCGGAGTGGTGCGGCCCGTGCAGGATGATCGCCCCGGCCCTTGAGGAGATCGCGGACGAGCTGGGCGACAAGGTCAGCATCGTCAAGCTCAACATCGACGAGAATCCCGACGCTCCCGGCCGATATGGCGTGCGCGGTATCCCGACGATGATCCTGTTCAAGGATGGCATGCAGATCGCTACCAAGGTAGGCGCCGCGCCGAAGAGCGCGATCAAGGCCTGGATCGAACGCGAGCTTTGATCCCGGCCTGACCGGCGGCGGGCGCAGGCCCGTCGCCTGTCGGTCGACCCGGCGTCAGTCGAACAGAACGGCTTTCGCCAGATCCCACAGTTCGGGTGTGCTGGCCGCGATCGCGCCCTGCCCCGGAACGTCTAGCCGATAGGCGCTCCCATCGTTGCGCGCGATCCGGCCACCCGCTTCCTCCAGCATCAGGGCGCCTGCGGCGTGGTCCCATGGATGGGTCCGCTCGTAGAGTGCGATGTCGTTCTGGCCGAGGATCAGCCGGGGATATTGCTCGCCGGCGCAGCGCGGGATGTCGACGATCTCCAGATGCCCTTCGGCCCGCCGCCGCACCTCGGCCTGCCGCTCCTCAGGCATGAAATAGGTCGCGATCGCAGCCTTGGGCAAAGTCCCGTCCGAACGGCGCGACACCACCTTCTCGCCATCGATGTAGCAACCGCTACGCCGCGCGGCGTGGCAGATGCGCCCGCTGACCGGATCGAGGATCCAGCCCGCCTCGCGCGCGCCGTCGACCGACAGGCCGATCATGATTGCGAAGGGGCTGCGGCCCTCGGTGAAATTGTTGGTGCCGTCGAGCGGATCGATGATCCAGGCGACCCCATCGCCAATGCGGTCGACCACTCCGGGATCGAGCGCGGCCGCCTCCTCCCCTATAATGCGCGCCTCGGGCAGCAGGCGGGCCAGCGCCTCGCCCAGAAAGGCCTCGGACTCGCGGTCGACGATCGTGACATAATCGCCCGGCGTCTTCTCCGAAAACTGGTCGGCCGTGAGGCTGCGGAAACGCGGCATCATGATGTCCTGCGCGACCGCGCGCATCAGGCCCAGGACGGGTTCGTAGAGCGCGTGCATCAGGTCAGCGGAATCATGACGGTGTCGGCATAGCCGGGGCGCGTTTTCAGCCGTTCATACCAGGCTGCGACATGCGGGCGATCGGGTCGTTCGATCGGCAGCGTGAACCAGCTGTGTGCATAGACGCCCATCGGGATGTCACCGATGCCGAAATCCTCGCCCGACAGCCAGGGCCGCCGCACCAATTCCTCGTCGAGGATCGCCATCAGACCCCCGGTCATAACCGCCGAGCGCTCGATCGCCGCCTGATCGCGATCGGCTGGTGCAAACCGTACGAGGTTCAGAAAGGCGTCGCGCTGCGCATCGGCGAAAGAGAACTGCCAGTCCATCCAGCGGTCGCCCAGCGCCCGCAGCTGCGGATGTTCCGGCCAAAATGCGGGCGCATGCCGCGCGGCGAGGTAGCGGAGGATCGCGTTCGATTCCCACAGGACGAAGCCGTCATCCTCGATCGTGGGGATCAACCGGTTGGGGTTGAGCGCGAGATAGGCGTCGGTGAAGCCGAAGGCGCCGCCGATGTCCCGCCGCTCGTGCGGGATTCCTGCCTCGATCGCGAACCAGGCGACCTTCTTCACATTGTGCGAGTTGAGCCGGCCCCAGAGGATCATCGCTACCGCCTCAGCTCCGATAATCGGCGTTGATCGAGATATAGCCGTGCGTCAGGTCGCAGGTCCACACCGTCGCCCGGCCATTGCCCAGGCCGATGTCGACCCCGATCTCGATCTCCTGCCCGCGCAGATGCGCCGCGACGGGGGCCTCGTCATAGCCCTCGACCGCGAGGCCGCCGGTCGCGACCTGGGTTGCGCCGAAGCGGATCGACAATTTGTCGCGCTCGGCCGGCTCGCCCGCCTTACCGACCGCCATCACGACGCGGCCCCAATTGGCGTCCTCGCCGGCAATGGCGGTCTTCACCAGCGGAGAATTGGCGATCGACATGCCGATGCGGTGGGCGCTGTCGTCGTCGACCGCGCCCTCGACGCGGATCTCGATGAACTTGGATGCGCCTTCGCCGTCACGGACGACCTGCTGCGCCAGATCGAGGCAGAGCTCCGCCAGCGCCGCCTCGAAGGCGTCGGCACCGGCATCGTCCATCGACGACAGAGACGCATTGCCCGCCTTGCCCGTCGCAAAGGCGAGCACGGTGTCGCTGGTCGAGGTGTCGCCGTCGACGGTGATGCAGGAAAAGCTGCGACGGTTGGCGCGGTCGAGCATCGCCTGGAGCAGTGCCGGTTCGATCGCCGCATCGGTGAAGATGAAGCCGAGCATCGTCGCCATGTCCGGCGCGATCATCCCCGAACCCTTGATGATCCCGACCAGTTCGACGCGCGTGCCGCCAACGATCGCGGAGGCGCGGGCACCCTTGGCGAACGTATCGGTTGTCATGATCGTAGCGGCGGCCTCTTCCCAACCGGCCTCGGAAGCCTGCAGGACCGCGTCGATCCCGGCTTCGGCCTTGTCGATCGGCAGCGGCACGCCGATCACCCCGGTCGACGCGACGAATATGTCCGACGGCTGACAGCCCAGCGCACCCGCGACGCGCGCGGTGATCGCCTCGACCGCAGCGCGGCCGCGATTGCCGGTGAAGGCGTTGGAGTTGCCGGCGTTGACGACCAGCGCGCGGGCGCGGCCCAGCGGCAGCGCGGCGCGGCACCATTCGACCTCGGGCGAAGGGCATTTGCTCTGCGTGGTCACGCCCGCCACGGCGGTACCCTCGTCGAAAGCCGCGAAGGTCAGGTCGGCGCGGTCCCATGCCTTGTATCCGGCCCGCGCGACCGCGATGCGGACGCCCGCGACGGGCGGCAGATCCGGGAAGGCGGCGGGGGCGAGGGGGGAACGGTCCATGGCGCAACTCCATATGGGTCGTGCGCGCTATAGGGGCGGCCCGTGGCGTTTCAAATATCCCGCCACGCGATTCCACGCGGAAGGTACCGATTTATCGATCGCGGGGCGGAACGAGTTTCGCCGAGCACCGTTGGGCCTGCGAATTGACGTATCAGGGAACGGAACCTATCTGCACCCTGATCATTTGTGCGCCGGTCTCCTGGCCGGGTGCATGTCCCTGTATCAAGGAATGCCCATGTTCGGCGGCCTCGCCAAAGCTATCTTCGGGTCGTCGAACGACCGCTATGTGAAGTCGCTGCGCCCGATCGTGCAGCGCATCGCGACGTTCGAACCCACTCTACAGGCCATGAACGACGAGGAGCTGGCGGCCCAGACCGTCAAGTTCCGCCAGCGGCTCGACGCCGGAGAGACGCTCGATTCGCTGCTGCCGGAGGCCTTCGCAACGGTGCGCGAGGCGGCCCACCGCGTGCTGGGCCAGCGCCATTATGATGTGCAGATGATCGGCGGCATCGTGCTTCATCGCGGCGAAATCGCCGAGATGCGGACCGGCGAGGGCAAGACGCTGGTCGCGACGCTGGCGACCTATCTCAACGCGCTGCCCGGCAAGGGCGTCCACGTGGTCACGGTCAACGACTATCTCGCCAGCCGCGACGCGGAGTGGATGGGCCGGGTCTATCGCTTCCTGGGCCTCACAGTGGGCGTGATCGTTCCCAATCTGAGCGATCCCGAGCGCCGCGACGCCTATGCGTGCGACATCACCTACGGCACGAACAACGAATTCGGCTTCGACTATCTGCGCGACAACATGAAATATGACCGGTCGTTGATGGTCCACCGGCCGTTCAACTATGCGGTCGTCGACGAGGTCGACTCGGTGCTGATCGACGAGGCGCGTACCCCGCTGATCATCTCGGGCCCGACCGAGGACAAGACCGAGCTCTACCTGGCAGTCAACGCGATCGTGAAGCAGGTCACGCCCGAGGATTATGAGTTCGACGAAAAACAGCGCTCGGTCGTCCTGACCGAGGACGGCACCGAGCGGATCGAGCGGCTGCTCGAGACCGCCGGCCTGCTGGAGGGTGGCAATCTCTATGCCTTCGAGAATACCCAGGTGGTTCACCATCTGAACCAGGCGCTGCGCGCCAACATCGCCTTCCGCGCGGACATCGATTATATCGTCAAGGACGGCGAGGTCGTCATCATCGACGAGTTTACCGGCCGCATGATGGACGGGCGCCGCTGGTCGGACGGTCTGCACCAGGCAGTCGAGGCCAAGGAAGGCGTCGAGATCAAGCCCGAGAACCAGACGCTCGCTTCGATCACCTTCCAGAATTATTTCCGCATGTACCCCAAGATCGGCGGAATGACGGGCACGGCTGCGACCGAAGCCCATGAATTCTACCAGATCTACAAGATGAACGTCGTCACGATCCCGACCAATCTGCCGGTACAGCGGATCGACCAGGACGACGAATTCTACAAGAACATGCAGGACAAGTTCGCTGCGATCACCAAGGCGATCCGCGAGGCGAAGGAACATGGGCAACCGGTGCTGGTCGGCACCGTCTCGATCGAGAAGTCCGAGCTGCTTTCGGAGTTCCTCACCCGCGAGGGCGTGCCGCACAATGTGCTCAACGCGCGCTACCACGAGCAGGAAGCCCCCATCGTGGCGCAGGCCGGCCGCTTCGGCGCGGTAACGATCGCCACCAACATGGCCGGTCGCGGCACCGACATTCAGCTGGGCGGCAATCTCGAATTCCGCATGCGCGACGAGCATCCCGAGCTGGTCGCGGGCACGCCCGAATATGACGCCGTCGCGGAGCGCATCCGTGGCGAGATCGCCGCCGAAAAGGCGAAGGTGCTCGCCGCCGGCGGCCTGTTCGTGCTCGGCACCGAGCGCCACGAGAGCCGGCGCATCGACAATCAGCTGCGCGGCCGTTCGGGCCGGCAGGGCGATCCGGGCCTGAGCCGCTTCTATCTGTCGCTCGACGACGATCTGCTGCGCATCTTCGGCCCGCAGACCATGTTCGCGCGAATGATGAACAAGAATCTCGCCGACGGCGAGGCGATCGTCAGTCCGTGGATTTCCAAGGCGATCGAGACCGCGCAGAAGAAGGTCGAGGCACGCAACTACGACATCCGCAAGCAGGTCGTCGAATATGACGACGTGATGAACGACCAGCGCAAGGTCATCTACGAACAGCGTGCCGACATCATGGATGCCGAGACGGTCGACGACGTCGTAACCGACATGCGGGTCGAGACCGCCAACGCGCTTGTCGGAGAATGCTGCCCGCCGAACAGCTATCCCGAACAGTGGGATGTCGAGATGCTCAAGGAGCGGGTCTCGGGCACGCTGGGCATCGCCCCGCCGATCGACGAGTGGGTCGCCCAGGACGGCATCGATCCCGAAATCCTGCTCGAGAAGGTCCAGGCCGAAGCCGAAGCCGTGATCCAGGCCAAGAAGGACGCGATCGGCGAGGAACATTGGCACAGCCTCGAGAAGAATGTGCTGCTCCAGACGCTCGACCATCATTGGAAGGAGCACCTGGCGACGCTCGACGCGCTGCGTCAGGTCATCCATCTGCGCGCTTATGCGCAGAAGACCCCGATCAACGAGTATAAGCAGGAAGCCTTCGCTCTGTTCGAGCGCATGCTGGTCGAGATCCGCGAAGAGGTGACCCGCATCCTGGCGCTGGCCCGCTTCGAAATGGCGCCGCCCGAACTGCCGCCGATGCCGGACTTCATCACCAGCCATATCGACCCGCTGACGGGCGAAGATGACACGTATGACCGGGATGCCGGAACGGGTGGCGGCTTCGTTACGACGCGCCTGCCCCAGGCGATTTCGGCTCTGGCGAGTGACGATTTCCAGATCCCGGCCGACGTCGCCGCGACGCTCAGCCGCAATTCGCCCTGCCCGTGCGGGTCGGGGTTGAAGTACAAGCACTGCCACGGCGCGCTCTGATCGAAGGCATGCCGCGCCCTTGAAACAGCGCGGCACCCTTCCGATGATCGCCGCGTCGCCGGGAGGGGGGCGATTGAGGATCATGGCCATGACCGGTCTCCATGCCTGATCCGACGCACCATTCCGGCGATACCGACGACGGCCGGCCCATTCATGGTCCGGTGAAGCGCTGGGCATGGTTCCTGCTGGGCTGGGTGATGGTCGGTCTCGGCTTCATCGGCGCGATGTTGCCGGTGATGCCGACGACGATCTTTCTGATCCTGGCAGCCGCCTGTTTCGGCCATTCCAGTCCGCGCTTCGAACGCTGGCTGCTTGAGCATCGCTGGTTCGGGGAGCCGATCCGCCGCTGGCGGGAGAATCGCGCCATCCCCTTCAAGGCGAAGATCATCGCCATCGTCAGTATGGCCGGGGGCTTCGTCATGATGCTGCTCACCGCCGCGCCGCCGCTCTGGGCCGATCTGGTCGTGGCAGCGTCGCTGACCGTCTGCGCCGCCTATGTCGCGACCCGCCCCAATGGCTGAGACCGTGCGCAAGCCGCTCAAGAATTAACGAAAGTTTGCAATCGCGCCTTTCCCTTATCCTTCATCCCTATCTATTAAGGATGCGGGCAAGGGGCACCGAAGGAGCAAGGCCAATTCCGCCGGAGACCGTAGCAGAGGCCATTCATCTGCTGACCATCGCCGAGTCCCTCGCGGGGGCAGGCCATTGGCGGTCGGATGCTTCGCGCAATTTCTTCCTTTGGTCTCCCGAGATCTACCGCATTCTCGGCCTCGATCCGGACACGCCGCCGACCGTAGACGTCGTCTGCAGCCATTATCATCCCGACGACGTGCAACGGATCATGCTGTCGATGCAGGAATCGACCGCAACGGGTATCCTCGCACCCTTCCGCTTTCGCTGGATCCGCCCCGATGGGCAGACGATCCACGTCCAGGTTGCCGGCCGCGTGAACCAGGGCACCGAGATGATCGGCATCATGCGCGACGTCACGCAGGAGGTGGAGACCGAGCGTGCATTGCTCGCGACACGCGATCAGGTGCGCGCGGCGGAGCGCGGCAAGGCGGAAATGCTCGAACTGCTGCGCCGCGAAGTCCGCGGACCGATCCAGTCGCTCATGACGTCGCTCGACAGCCTTCGGCTCAGCACGGGCGAAGCGCAGCGCACGGCGCAGATCGCCACATTGGCGCAGACCGCGGACGGCGTGCTGGGCGTGATCGACGAGATGCTCGATTTCACCCGCGTCGATGCTGGCCGGGTCGTCATAGAGAGCATCAATTTCGACCTGCGCGCGCTGGTTCGCACCACCGCCGACCTGTTCGCCGGAGCGGCCGCCGCCAAAGGTCTGACGCTTGAGGGCCATGGTCTCGACGGTGAGCCGGTCGCAGTCCGCGGCGATCCCGCGCGGTTGCAGCAGATATTGTCGAACCTGCTCGGCAACGCCGTCAAATACACCGGATCGGGCATCGTCTCGATCGCGCTGTCGCCGACCCGGTCCGATGACGAGAGCGACTGGTGGATGGTGATCGTCCGCGACAGCGGCCAGGGGATCGACCAGGAGATATTGGGCCGCATCTTCGCGCGTGGCGAGCAGGTCGACGCGGCACGGCTCCGCCTGCATGGCCGCAGCGGACTGGGGCTGGCGATCAGCCAGCAGCTCGCCGAAGCCATGGGCGGTTCGATCGCGGTGTCGAGCGACGCGGGCAAGGGAACGACCTTCTCGATCGAACTCCCCTTCCGGCGCAGCGACGGCGTCCTCCAACTGTCGCCCGAGCATGAGACGACCGGGCCGATGCGCATCCTGCTGGCGGAGGACAATCCGATCAACCGCCGGCTGATGGCAGGCCTGCTCAGCCGCGAGGGCCATGACGTGGTCGCCGTCGAGGACGGCCGCAAGGCGCTGTCCGCCATCGCCACCCAGCCCTTCGACCTCGTCCTCATGGACATGCAGATGCCCGAGCTCGACGGGCTCGATGCAACCCGCGCCGTCCGCGCACTCGACCCCCCTGCGGCGAATGTGCCGATCCTCGCGATCAGCGCGGATTCCGCACCCGAGCGCCGCCGCATCTATTTCGATGCGGGCATCGACAGCTTCCTGCCCAAGCCGATCGTCTCCAGCCAGCTGCTCGAGATGATCGGAACGATGCGCCGCGCCCGGCCGGCGGCTTCATCATCGAGCGGGGACCGGTTCGACCGTGAGCGGCTGAACCTGCTGGTCGAGCAGGCAGGCTATGAGGAAGCCGCATTGCTGATGCGCACATTGCTCGCCGATCTGGCCGATCGCCCGCGCCGGATCGCCGCCGCCATCCGCGCACAGGCGTGGGAAATCGCGGCGGCCGAGGCTGACGCGTTGCGAACGATGCTCGACTGCTTCGGCACCTTCAGCCTGTCCCGGCTGCTCGCCGCCATCGGCCGCCAATGCAGTCGGCGCGAATGCCAGCCTGCCGTGGTCGCCGAACTGTTCGACCAGGCCAAGGCGCTTGCCATCGTTCTGGAGCAGGAGATGGGATCGCCGGCGGCCATCAGCCCCGCTGCCGTTTCAACCGGGTAGGCGCATATCCGCCACGGCGGATCCGATCAGAGGCCGAGCGCCGCGTCGCTCGCCAGCTTGTCGGCCCGTTCATTGTCGGGATGGCCGGCATGGCCTTTGACCCAGACCCAGTCGATCCGGTGCTGCGTCGAGGCGGCGAGAAGCTCCTGCCAGAGCTCTGCATTCTTGACCGGCTTCTTGTCTGCCGTCTTCCAGCCATTGCGACGCCAGCCATGAATCCACTTGGTGAGACCATCCATGACATAGCGGCTGTCGGTCGACAGCTTGATCCGGCAGGGGCGGTTGAGCGCCTGCAATGCCTTGATCGCCGCGGTCAGCTCCATCCGGTTGTTGGTCGACGGATTTTCCCCGCCCGACAGTTCCTTCTCGCGCCCGCCGAAGCGCAGCACCGCGCCCCAGCCCCCGGGTCCGGGATTGCCCTTGCACGCGCCATCGGTCGCGATCTCGACATAGGGAAGCTCGTCCATGACGGTCAGCCCGATGCCAGCAGCATTTCGGGATCGACCTCGGCATAGAAGTCCAGCCGGCGCTGGAAGGCGAGCGGGTCCTTCCGGGTGACCAGAGCGTCGGCCGGCGTGTTGAGCCAGTCCCAGGCACGGGTCAGCAGGAAGCGCAGGCAGGATCCCCGCGCGAGAATCGGGAAAGCGAGGCGCTCTTCGGTCGAAAGACCGAAGCGGCGATCATAGCCAGCGATCAGCGAGCGCCCGAGATCGGGATGATAGCCGGTGCCGTCATTTTCGAAGCACCAGGCGCTATGCGTCACGGCCACGTCCCAGGCGCGGATATCGGTGCAGGCGAAATAGAAATCGATTACCCCGCTGACCTCGTCGCCGAGCATCAGCACATTGTCCGGGAACAGATCGGCATGGATCACCGACGTCGCCAGATGGCGCGGCCAGTTGGCCTCCAGAAATGCGAGTTCGCCCATGACCCGCGCGCGCAGGCCGGGCGAGATGCGGTCGAGATCTTCGCCGCAGCGTTCGGCCAGCGCGCGCCATCCGGCGATGTCGAGGCTGTTGGGGCGACCGAGCCTGAAATCGGCGAGCGCGCGGTGCATGTCGCCAAGCGCACCGCCCGCCGCAAAGGCCTGGGTCGGGGTCGGGTGGGTTACGGACACGCCCTGCAGGAATTCGATCAGGCAGGCGGGCCGCCCGGCGAGCGTCTGAAGCTGCTCACCGCGCCGGTCGCTGAGCATCCGTGGGATGTTGAGCCCCTTAGACGCCAGATGATCGGTCAGCGCGCAGAAGAAGGGGAGATCGGCCGCGTCGACGCGCTTCTCGTAAAGGGTGAGGATGAAGCGCCCGCCGGTCGTTTCGACCAGATAGTTGCTGTTCTCGACGCCCTCCGCGATCCCCTTGGCCGAGAGCAGCGTTCCGACGTCATACCGGCGCAGGAAGTCGCTCATCGCCTCGGTCGAGACCTGCGTGTACACGGCCATCGTCGACGTTCCTTCAGGCCACGAGCGCGCGCGGCAGCTTGAACAGCATATTCTCGGTCACCGTCGCCGCTTCGGTCTCGCTGACGGCGAAGCGGGTGCCGAGCAGGTCGACGACCTCGCGGACGAGAACTTCGGGCGCAGACGCCCCGGCGGTGATGCCCAGCGTGGCGACGCCGTCGAGCCAGACGAAGTCGATGTCGCTTGCGCGCTGGATCAGCCGCGCCTTGACGCCACTGCGCTCGGCCACCTCGACGAGGCGGAGCGAGTTGGAGCTGTTGGGCGCCCCGATCACCAGCATCGCGTCGCAGCGCTCGGCGATCGCCTTGACCGCGCCCTGCCGGTTCGACGTGGCATAGCAGATGTCCTCGCTGTCGGGGGCGACGATCTCCGGGAAGCGGCGGCGCACGGCAGCGATGATCTCGGCGGTGTCGTCGACCGACAGCGTCGTCTGGCTGAGGAAGGCCAGCGGCGCACCATCGGGCACCGCGACCGTCTCGGCATCGGCGACCGTCTCGATCAAGGTGATCGCGCCGTCGGGAACCTGCCCGAAGGTCCCGATGACCTCGGGATGGCCGCGATGGCCGATGAACAGAATATGCTGCCCGTTCTTCACCAGGCGCTCTGCCTGACGGTGCACTTTGGACACGAGCGGGCAGGTTGCATCGAGAAAGTTGAGGCCGCGCTCGATCGCCTTGGCCGGCACCGCCTTGGGCACGCCATGGGCCGAGAAGACCACGGGCACGCCATCGGGCACCTCGTCCAGCTCCTCGACGAAGATCGCGCCCTTGGCCTTCAGGTCGTCGACGACATATTTGTTGTGGACGATCTCATGCCGGACATAGACCGGCGGACCGAATTTCTCGATCGTCAGCTCGACGATGCGGATCGCGCGATCGACCCCCGCACAGAAGCCGCGCGGCGCGGCGATCAACAGGTTCAGCGGCGGCAGCGACGATGCGGTCATGGCATAGCGCATAGGCGATTGCGCGGCGGGGCGGAAGCCGCTTCGACGTCGGCCGTCCAAAAGCCTGTGCCGGGCGGCGGACGGAGCAGGCCGGTTTGCAAAGCGCTTCCCCCTGCGCCGAACTGGCTCTATGGATGCGCGACCGGGCGGCGCCCCCGATCCGCCACGGCCGACGAAGTGAAGGATGCCTGCTCCGTGCGATTCCCCAAGACCTCCGCGATTCTCCTCGCCGCACTGACGCTCGCAGCCTGCAAGACGGACACCGAATTCGACGAGCGCGGCGGCTTCAAGATCGCGCGCTCGCCTTGCCCCGCGGCGGCTATCCCGACCTACACCGGCGACATCACGCTGTTCGATCCGCCGGCCGAACGCCGCGTCGAGGCGATCGACGTGACCGCCGCCATCGCCAATCTGAAATCCGCCTGCACCGACAGCCGCGGCGCGGCGCAGGTCCAGCTGCGGGTCGATTTCGATGTCTTCGCCCGCCGCACCAATGCCGGCGCTGCGCGCACGGTGACGCTGCCCTATTTCGCGACGGTTCTGCGCGCCGGTACCGAGATCCAGGCGAAGCAGCTCGGTACGGTGACGATCGAGTTCCCGGCAGGGCAGCTGCGCGGATCGGCCCATGCCTCCGCCACCGCCGTGGTGACGCGCGCGGCGGCCACGCTGCCGCCGGAAGTGCTTGAGCGGGTCAACCGCAAGCGCAAGGCCGGCGACGCCGACGCCGCGCTCGATCCGATGAACGAGCCGAGCGTGCGCGAAGCGATGAACCAGGCCAATTTCGAGCTGCTGGTCGGCTTCCAGCTCAGCGAAAGCCAGCTCGCCTACAACGCCGCGCGCTAAGCGGGCGGGCGGGCTGCCCGCGCCTTCTCCACAGCCATTCGCGCCCGGTCTCATTCCAGCGTTGACTTAGGCCGGGCCGCGCGCCAAGGCAGCCAAGTCGTCGCCGGGCAACCGGTGCTGGCCATGCGGGAGAGTGCCGGGTCCGTCCCGGCCGCCGAAGGAGCAACCGCCCCGGAATCTCTCAGGTCACCGGACCGCGTGGCAAGGATCGACACTCTGGAAAGCGGATGGGCGGGAAACCGCGCCATCCCACCGAAGGGGTAAGCCGGACCGTCGCAGGTCGGGCGAAAGCTCTCAGGTTCCGTGACAGAGGGGGCAATGACCGGCGGGCGCGGTGCGTCCGGCCGTCATTGACCGTCACGGAGAACAGAGTGAACGACGAAGACGATATCGCCGACATCATCCAGACCTTGCCGCTCGACGGCTGGCATCGCGATCGCGGCGCCCGGATGGTGTCGTTCGCCGGCTATTCGATGCCGATCCAATATGAGGGCATCATCGCCGAGCATCTGTGGACGCGCGAGTCCGCCGGGCTGTTCGACGTGTCGCATATGGGCCAGCTTCTGGTCGGCGGTGACGGTGTCGACGTCGCGCTCGAAACGATCATGCCGGGCGATTTCGTCAATCTCGGCACCGACCGGATGCGCTATTCGCTGCTGCTCGACGAGCAGGGCGGCATCCTCGACGACCTGATGGTCACGCGCCGCGCGGGCGACTTCTATCTCGTCGTCAACGGCGCGATGAAGGCCGACGACATCGCCCATCTCCATGAGACGCTCCCCGAGGAGCTCGTCCTCAACCATCTCGACGAACATGCGCTTCTGGCGCTGCAGGGGCCGAAGGCGGTCGACGCGCTGTCGCGGGTCTGCCCCGGCGTCGAACTGCTGACCTTCATGTCGGGCGGCGCCTTCACCCTGGCGGGCGCGCCGGTGTGGATCAGCCGCTCGGGCTATACCGGCGAGGACGGCTATGAAATCTCGATCCCCGGTGAGGCGGCCGAGGCGGTCGCCCATCTGCTCGCGGCCCAGCCCGAGGTGAAGCCGATCGGCCTCGGCGCGCGCGATTCGCTGCGGCTCGAGGCGGGACTGCCGCTCTACGGCCATGATCTCGACACCGGCACCGATCCGGCGATGGCAGGCCTCGGCTTTGCGGTGCCCAAGCGCCGCCGCCTCGAAGGCGGGTTCCCCGGCGCAACCACTGTCTGCCGCCACCTCGCCGAGGGCGCACCGCGCAAGCGCGTCGGGCTGATCCTGAGCGGCCGCCAGCCGGCACGCGAAGGCGCCGAGATCTTCGACGGTGACGTGAAAGTCGGCACGATCACCTCGGGCGGCTTCTCGCCCTCGCTGCAGGTGCCGATCGCGATGGGCTATGTCGCCGCCGGCCATGCCGACACCGATCGCGCGCTGCAGATCGAGGTGCGCGGCAAGCGGCTCGACGCCGTCGTCGCCCCGATGCCTTTCGTCCCCCATCGTTACGTCCGCCAAGGGAGCTGAGCCCATGACGACCTATTTTACCGAAGACCATGAGTGGATCTCCGTCGAGGGCGGCACCGCCACCGTCGGCATCACCGACTATGCGCAGGCGCAGCTGGGCGACATCGTGTTCGTCGAGTTGCCCGCACCCGGCACCACCGTGTCGAAGGGCGGCGAGGCGGCCGTGGTCGAATCGGTCAAGGCCGCGTCCGACGTGTTCGCGCCGGTCACAGGCACGGTCAGCGAGGCCAATGGCGCACTCGAGGGCGATCCGGCGCTCGTCAACAGCGCGCCCGAGGGCGACGGCTGGTTCTTCAAGCTGACGCTCGCCGACGCTGCCGAGCTCGAAGGCCTGATGAACGCCGAAGGCTACAAGGCCTATTGCGACGGCCTCTGATCGATAGCGGAGCGGCCCCTTGGGTCGCTTCGCCATCCCGCGACGATGAAGACCGGCCCCGCGCCTGGAGACAGAGATGCGTTATCTTCCCCTGACTGATGCCGACCGCAGCGCGATGCTGGCGACGATCGGCGCCGCCTCGATCGATGACCTGTTCGTCGACGTCCCCGCCGAGGCGCACCAGGCCGGTCCGATCGCGGGCCTGCCGATGCATGCGTCCGAACTGGCGGTCGAGCGTCACATGAACCGCCTCGCGCGGCAGAATCTGACCGCCGGCGACGCACCTTTCTTCCTCGGCTGTGGCGCCTATCGCCACCATGTCCCCGCCAGCGTCGACCATCTGATCCAGCGCGGCGAGTTCCTGACCAGCTACACCCCCTATCAGCCCGAAATCGCGCAGGGCACGTTGCAGGCGCTGTTCGAATTCCAGACGCAGGTCGCCCGCCTCTATGGCTGTGACGTCGCCAATGCCTCGATGTACGACGGCTCCACCGCCTGCTGGGAAGCGATCACCATGGCCCGCCGCGTCACGCGGCGCGGCAAGGCGATCCTGTCGGCCGGCCTCCACCCGCATTATGTCTCATTGGCGCGGACCATGGCGCGCTTCACGGGCGACCAGCTCGAAACTGCGCTGCCGACGCTCACCCCCGGCGCGCCGGGCGACGACATGGCCCGGCTGCTCGCGGCGGTCGACGGCGACACCAGCTGCGTCGTCGTCCAGAACCCCAACATCCTCGGCCATGTCGCCGACCTGTCCGAGCTTGCCGCGCGCTGCCATGAAAAGGGCGCGCTGCTGATCGCGGTGGTGACCGAACCGGTCGCGCTCGGCGCGATCCGCTCGCCGGGCGAGATGGGTGCGGACATCGTCGTCGGCGAGGGCCAGTCGCTCGGCGTAGGGCTCAATTTCGGTGGCCCCTATGTCGGCCTGTTCGCCTGCAACGAGAAATATGTCCGGCAGATGCCCGGTCGCCTCGCCGGCGTGACGCAGGATGCCGAGGGCCAGCGCGGCTTCGTGCTGACGTTGTCGACCCGCGAACAGCATATCCGCCGCGAAAAGGCGACGTCTAACATCTGCACCAATGCAGGTCTCTGCGCACTCGCCTTCTCGATCCACCTGACCCTTCTCGGCGAGACCGGGCTGCGCAGGCTCGCCGCGCTCAACCATGCCGGTGCGGTGGCCGCCGCCGACCGGCTCTCGCGCATCGCCGGGGTCGAGCTGGTCAACGACAGCTTCTTCAACGAATTCACCCTCAAGCTGCCGGTCGAAGCCCGCCCGGTGGTCCGCGCGCTCGCCGACAAGGGCGTACTCGGCGGCGTGTCGCTCGGCCGGCTCTATCCGGGTGCGCCCGATCTGGCGGGCGGCCTCGTCGTGGCCGTCACCGAGACGGCGAGCGAGGCGGATGTCGAAACCCTGGCCCAGGCCCTCGAAGCGGAGATCGCGGCATGAGCATGAACAGCGAAGGCCGGGTGACCCGCCCGGAGACCGACGGCAGCGCCGCCGCCGCAGCCTCCTACAGCTTCACCGGCAACCGCGCGCTGATGCTTGAGGAAGCGCTGATCTTCGAGCGCGACGACTATGCCCGCTCGGGTGTCGACCTGCCCGACGCGCCTGCGGTCAAGAGCCGTCTCGGCGGGCTGGAACGCAACCGCGCGATCGGCCTGCCCGGCCTGCCCGAGCCCGAGACGGTGCGTCACTACACCCGCCTCAGCCGCCAGAATTACGGCATCGACCTCGGCCTGTTCCCGCTCGGTTCGTGCACGATGAAGCATAATCCGCGGCTGAACGAGAAGATGGCCCGGCTGCCCGGCTTCGCCGACGTCCACCCGCTCGCCCCCGTCGACACGGTGCAGGGCGCGCTGGCGGTGATCCACGAGCTGTCGGCCTGGCTGGTCACCCTGACCGGCATGCACGCGGTGGCGATGAGCCCCAAGGCCGGCGCGCATGGCGAGCTGTGCGGCCTGCTGGCGATTCGCGCGGCGCATGACGCGCAGGGCAGCGACCGCTCGGTGATCCTCGTCCCCGAATCGGCGCATGGCACCAACCCGGCCACCGCCGCCTTCTGCGGCTACCGGGTCGAAAATATCCCCGCCACCGCCGACGGCCGCGTCGACCTCGACGCGCTGACCGGCCGGCTGGGCCCCGACGTGGCGGGGGTGATGATCACCAACCCGAACACTTGCGGCCTGTTCGAGCGCGACATGAAGCGCATCTCCGACGCGGTCCATGCGGCGGGCGGCTATGTCTATTGCGACGGCGCCAATTTCAACGCGATCGTCGGTCGGGTCCGCCCCGGCGACCTCGGCATCGACGCGATGCACATCAATCTGCACAAGACCTTCTCGACCCCGCATGGCGGCGGCGGGCCGGGCTCCGGCCCGGTTGTCCTGTCCGAGGCGCTGGCGCCCTATGCCCCGCTCCCCTTTGTGACCAAGCTGGCCGATGGCGGCTTCCGCCTGATCGAGGAAGAGACGGCCGGCGAGGACCATCCCGAGAGCTTCGGGCGCATGGCCGCCTTCAACGGGCAGATGGGCATGTTCACCCGCGCGCTGACCTATATCCTCAGCCATGGCGCCGACGGCCTGCGGCAGGTGGCGGAGGATGCGGTGCTCAACGCCAATTATGTGCTGCGCAGCCTCGACGACCTTCTTGACGCGCCGTTCGGCCATGCCGGGCCGTGCATGCACGAAGCGCTGTTCAGCGACGACGGGCTCGCGCAGGGCTTCACCACGCTCGACATCGCCAAGGGGCTGATCGACGAGGGCTTCCACCCGATGACGATGTACTTTCCGCTGGTCGTCCACGGCGCGATGCTGATCGAGCCGACCGAGACCGAGGGCAAGGCCACGCTCGACCAGTTCATCGGCGCGCTGCGCTCGGTCGCAGAGCGGGCGAAGGCCGGCGATGCGGCATTGAAGGCAGCCCCCGCCTTCGCCCCGCGCCGCCGCCTCGACGAAACGCTGGCCGCGCGCAAGCCGGTGCTGGTGTGGAAGGACGCGGCGCTTCCCGAAGCCGCCGAGTGACGGTCCGGGCGGGAGCGGCGCAAACCCACAGGTCGCCGCCCCCGTCCGCCGCACTGGCGACAGGGCCTGGGCCGGCTATAAGCACCGCATGACCGACGCCCGCCGCCACGCCCCCGCCACCGAACGCAACCGCGAGCCCATCGCCGACATCCTGCGCACGGTGCTACCTGCGGAGGGATTGATCCTCGAGGTCGCCAGCGGCACCGGCGAACATGCGATCCACTTCGCCCAGGCTTTCCCCGCGCTGAGCTGGCAACCGAGCGACCCCGATCCCGCCGCCATCGCCTCGATCCGCGCCTGGGCCGAAACTGCGCGGCTCCCCAATCTCCGTCCTCCGCTGACGCTGGACGCCTCGGCCGAACGCTGGCCGATCGAGCGGGCGGACGCGATACTGTGCATCAACATGGTCCATATCTCGCCCTGGGAGGCGACGGTCGGACTGATGACCAACGCCGCGAAGCTGCTGCCGCCCGGCGGGCCCCTGATCCTCTATGGGCCCTATCTCCAGCGGGGCGTGGACACAGCATCGAGCAACCTGGCGTTCGATGAGAGCCTGAAGATGCGCGACCCCCGGTGGGGGTTGCGGCAGCTGGAGGATGTCATCGCGCTGGCCGAGGGTCTCGGGCTGCGGATGGAGGCGGTGCATGCGATGCCCGCGAACAATCTGATCGTGGTTTTGCGGATAGGTGAGTAGGAGGCAGTCGAGTGCCCCCAATTCCTCCCCGGCACGGGGAGGGGAACCATCCGAAGGATGGTGGAGGGGCAGCGCTGGTCGCGGGGTGGTCGTGCGGAGTAGGGCGGATTCCCCTCCACCGCCTTTGGCGGTCCCCCTCCCCGTGCCGGGGAGGAGCTGCAGCTGGATTAGCACCGATGGCGGGCGCCATTGCTGGCTGATGAACGCATCACCGCAAACCAATACGTCAGGACGGTATTCCGTTCCTCCCCGTGCCGGGGAGGATTTGGCGGGCAATGAAGCGGCGACATCGCCCTTCACACCCACGAAAAAGGGCGGCACCCGCAGGCGCCGCCCCCTTCCGTCTCGCTCGTCCGCGTCTCAGAAACGGTCGAGGTTCGTCACCTTGGTCCAGGCCTTGACGAAGTCCTGCACGAACTTTGCCTTGGCGTCGTCCGAGGCGTAAACCTCGGACACCGCGCGCAGCTCCGAGTTGGAGCCGAAGGCGAGGTCAACCGGAGTCGCGGTCCAGCGCAGCTTGCCGGTCGCGCGGTCGGACCCTTCATAGAGGCCCGGGGTCTTCTCCGACTTGGCCCACTTGTTGCCCATGTCGAGCAGGTTGACGAAGAAGTCGTTGCTCAGCGTGCCCGGACGGTCGGTGAACACGCCCGCCGTCGACTGACCGGCGTTGGCGCCCAGCGCGCGCAGGCCGCCAACGAGCACGGTCATCTCGGGCACGGTCAGCGTCAGCGTGCTCGCCTTGTCGATGAGCATCTCCGCCGGGCCATGGTCGGCATCCGGGGCATAATAGTTGCGGAAACCGTCGGCCTTGGGCTTCAGATAGTCATAGGACTTCACGTCGGTCTGCGCCTGGGTGGCATCGACGCGGCCGGGGGTGAAGGGGACGGCGACGTCATAGCCGGCCTTCTTCGCGGCGCGCTCGATCGCGCTGTTGCCGCCCAGGATGATCAGGTCGGCCATCGAGACTTTCTTGCCGCCCTTGGCCGAGCGGTTGAAGTCCTGCTGGACCTTGCCGAGCGCCGCCAGAGTCTTGGCGAGTTCGGCCGGGTCGTTGGCCGCCCAGTCCTTAGCCGGAGCCAGCCGGACGCGCGCACCGTTCGCACCACCGCGCATGTCGGTGCCGCGGAAGGTGGAGGCCGAGGCCCAGGCCACCTTCACCAGCTCGCGATCGCCGATGCCGGCCGCCGCGATCCGGTCCTTGAGCAGCGCCACGTCGGCCGTGTCGATCGTCGCATAGTCGGCCTTGGGCAGCGGATCCTGCCAGGAGTAGCTCTCCTTCGGCACGTCCGGGCCCAGGTAACGCGCGCTCGGCCCCATGTCGCGGTGGGTGAGCTTGAACCAGGCGCGGGCGAAGGCGAGGGCGAACTCGTTCGGATCCTTGTGGAAGCGCTCGGAGATCTTGCGGAAGCCGGGATCCTCCTTCAGCGCCAGATCGGTCGTGAACATGATCGGCGCGTGGCGCTTGTCGGCGATATGCGCGTCGGGCACGAGCTGCCCCGCATTCGGATCTTTTGGCACCCACTGGATCGCGCCGGCAGGGCTGCGCGTCTGGACCCAGTCGAAGCCGAACAGATTGTCGAAATATTGCGTGGTCCAGGCGATAGGATTGGCCGACCAGGCGCCTTCGAGGCCGCTGCTGACCGTATCTTCCGAATGGCCCTTGCCGCATTTGTTCGCCCAGCCGAAGCCCTGCGCCTCGGTCGGAGCCGCCGAAGGATCGACGCCCACGCACTCCTCGGGCTTGTGAGCGCCATGCGCCTTGCCGAAGGTGTGGCCGCCCGCGATCAGGGCGATCGTTTCTTCGTCGGACATCGCCATATTGCCGAAGGCCAGGCGGATGTCGGCGGCGGCGGCGAGCGGGTCGGGCTTGCCGTTCGGGCCTTCCGGATTGACGTAGATCAGGCCCATCTGGGTCGCGGCGAGCGGCCCCTTGAGCCCGCCCTTGCCGTCGCGGCGGGCATCGGCGAGGAACTTCGTCTCGGGACCCCAGAAGACCAGATCGGGCTCCCATGCGTCGACGCGGCCACCGGCGAAGCCGACCGTCTTGAAGCCCATATTCTCCAGCGCGACATTACCGGCGAGGACCATCAGGTCGCCCCAGGAGAGCTTGCGGCCATATTTCTGCTTGATCGGCCACACCAGGCGGCGGGCCTTGTCGAGGCTGACATTGTCCGGCCAGCTGTTGAGCGGCTCGAAACGCTGCTCGCCGCCATCCGAACCGCCGCGCCCGTCGGCGGTGCGATAGGTGCCCGCGCTGTGCCACGCCATGCGGATGAAGAAGGGACCGTAATTGCCATAGTCGGCGGGCCACCAGGGCTGCGAGGTGGTCAGGACCTTCTCGATGTCCTTCTTGACCGCCGCCAGGTCGAGCGTCGCGAACTCGGCGGCATAGTTGAAATCGGCCCCATAGGGATTGGCGCCGGAATCGTTCTGGCGCAGCGGCGCCAGGTCGAGCTTGTTGGGCCACCAGTCCTTGTTGGTCATGATCTTGTCTTCGGCCCGCGCGGGGGCGGCGACGACGATGGGCGAGAGCGCCGCGACGAGCAGCGCGGTGAACGAGATAGTGGATCTGAGCATGGAGAGCCCCTCCTGTTGTCTGGGTATGTCAGAGCTACGCAGAGCAACGAAGGAAGGAAAACGGGAAACTCTGATTAGAGTGATCGGAGCTTTGACTTACTCCAGCGCGGTTTTTCCTGTTTGTTTCTGGCCGGTTGCCGGTCGTTTCAGTCCCGCCGTGGGCGGAAAGGCGCAAGCCGTTCGAGATAGGCGATGAAGTCGGCGATGTCGGTCGCTTCCCACGGATCGGACGGCATGTCGGGGTGCCCGGCGACGATCCCTTCGGCCAGCGCCTCGTCGAGGCTCTCGACCGGATAGCGACGGCCAAGCGTGCGGAAAGGCGGGGCCGCGCGCAGCGGGCTGCGGCCGCGGGCCTCCACCGCATGGCAGGCGCCGCAACGCGCGACGGCGAGGTCGTGACCCCGGTCGGCATCGCCAGCACCTGCGCTGCCGGCGTCATCGGCCAGTACGGGCGATGCGAGCGCGAGCGCGGCAAGGACGAGGATTTTCGATCCGAACACAGGCTTCTCCCGCTCCTGTCACCGGGGTGGCAGCTCGGCCGGGCGCCGGCCATCGGGAAAGATACGCAGAGGAATGCGATCTGTCGGCGAGCCCGCATGACAGCTTGCCGTAGCGTCTGCTACACCCGTCAGCGAATCGGGGGATTCGCTATGACCACTACCGAAGCGCGCGCCGCCAAGCGCCAGCGCCTGACCGAATCGCTTGCCGACATCGTCTTGTCGGACGGGCTAGACGCGCTGGCGCTGCGGCCGGCGGCGGCGCAACTCGGCACCAGCGACCGGATGCTGCTCTATTATTTCGGGACCAAGGCCGCGCTGATGCGCGAGGTGCTCGCCTGCGTATCGCGGCGCTTTGCCGACTGGCTGTCGGAAAAGACGAGGGGCGTCCGTATCCCGCCACACCAGATGATCGGCCACACCGTCGCATTGATGGCCGCAGAGGATGCGCGCCCCTATGTCGGTCTGTGGTTCGAGATCGCGGCACGCGCTGCGCGCGGCGAGACGCTCTATGCAGGCGCGGCCGAAGAGATCGCCGAAAGCTGGACCGACTGGATCGTGCGCAGCGTCCATTTCCCGGCCGGGGTCGCATCGCGCAACGCGGCGGCGATGATGCTGGCGATCGTCAACGGCATCGCCCTGCTCGATTCGACCGCGCCCGCCGTGGCGCTGGCCGCCCGGTCTAGAGTGCAGACCGCAGCAGCGTGATCCGCGCCTTGCCGTGGACGCGGTCGGCCTCGACCGTGAAGCCGGCGGGTGCCACGGCCTCGTCGCGGCCGGTCTCGACGCTGGCCCAGCCGCCCGGCGCGAAGCCGATTTTCGGCAGGACCTTGTTCGCGAGACCCGTTCCATAAGGCGGGTCCATCAGAACGAGGTCATAGGCCCCGCCCGCGAAACTCTCCGCCGCGATCGGTCGGATATCAGCCTCGGCGCCGAGCGCTGCGACGTTGCGCCGAAGCGCCTCGATCGCCGCCCGGTCGCGCTCGACGAAGGTGCAATGCGCGGCACCACGCGACAGCGCCTCGAGCCCCAGCGCCCCGGTCCCGGCGCAGATGTCGGCGACCTTGAGACCCTCGAGCGTCCCCAGCCGGCTGACCAGCATCGAGAAGAGCGCCTCTCGCGCACGATCCGAGGTGGGGCGCGTCGCGTCACCCGCAGGGGCCACGAGCACGCGACCGCGCCAGCGCCCGGCGATTATCCGCATGTCGCCACCGTCACGCGCCCTCGCCGGGCTTCGACGATTTGGCAGGCTTGAGCGTCCGGCGGAAGGCGACCAGCTGGTGCTGGGCGATTTCGCCCACCTCGCCCGGCTGCAGATCGCCGAGTTCGAACGCGCCATAAGCGACTCGGATAAGCCGCGACACTTCGAGGCCCAGATATTCCAGCACGCGCCGGACCTCGCGATTCTTGCCCTCGCGCAGCTTCATCTCGATCCACACATTGGCGCCGGTGCGCCGCTCGATATTGGCGTCGATCGAGCCGTAGCGGACACCCTCGATCTCGACGCCTTCACTCAGCGATTCGAGCTGGTCCTGCGTCACCTTGCCATAGGCGCGCGCACGATAGATGCGTTCGACCCCGGTCGATGGCAGCTCCAGCTGGCGCTTGAACTCGCCATCGGTCGTCAGCAGCAACAGACCTTCGGTGTTCATGTCGAGCCGGCCGACCGGCATCACCCGCGGCAGCCCCTCGGGCAGCTCGTCATAGATGGTGCGCCTTCCCTTGGGATCGCGCTCGGTCGTCAGCAGGCCGCGCGGCTTATAATAGAGGAACAGCTGGGTATAAGCGGGCGGCGCCACCGGCTTGCCGTCCACCGTCACGCCCTTGAGCGACTGGAGCAGCGTGGCCGGGGTGTCGATCGCGGTGCCGTCGATCGCGACGCGGCCATCGGCGATCATCCGCTCGATCTCGCGGCGCGAGGCGATGCCGGCGCGGGCGAGCAGCTTGGCGATGCGCTGCGGCTCACGGCCGGGCGCGGCACCGGTGCGCGCGGGATGCGGGTTTGCAGAGGCCGCCGACTGGGCGGTGCGCGCCTGGCGGCGGCCGCGGCGCGGCGCGGGAAGGGGCTTGCCCGGCGTGGATCTGGAAGGGGGACGCATGGCTGCGGCTTAGCGCCCTCGAGGCCTTCCCGCCAGTTATAGCTTCGACGAGCGGGATCGAGGCCTCATTCCTCGACGAAGCGGCTTTCGATGCAGCCCAGCCAACCGAGGCCGCGATAGGTTTCGTAGCCGGGCGTCAAAGCGAAGGCGACCAGCTTGCCGTCGCGCTGATAATAACCGCTGTCCTTGCGGCCCGTGTCGAGCGGATAGATTTCGGAGCAGAGCCCCTGCCCGTCCGACGAGGCGATCACCCGGTGGCTGGCGTCGAGCAGCATCAGCCTCGAGGTCGCGCGTTCTGCAGGGGACAGGCCGATCCCGTCGAGCACCCCCTGTGCCTGGGGTGCCCAGTCGAAAAAGATGCCCAGCGCCCCCATGGCCGTGCCGCGCGTCGTGCCGCCCGCGCGCACGGCGGTCGAATAGGTGGCGACCTGCGCATTGCCGAGCGTGGCATTGGCGGCGATGTCGCAGACGCGAAACTCCTCGCCGCTCTGCGTCGCCATCGCTTCACGGAACCAGCGTTCGCCCGACACGTCGAAGCCGAGCGCGTGGGGGTAGCGGTCGGGACGGCCGGTCGCGACGACGCGGCCGTTGGCGTCAGCCACCCACAGGTCGAGATAGACGGTGTAGGAGCGCAGGATGGTCGCGAGGCGATCGGTCGCATGGGCGATGCTCGCAGGGGTCGGTCGGTCGAGCACCTCGATCACCGAACTGTCGGTCGCCCACCAGCGCACGTCGCACGATCGCTCGTAGAGATTGCGATCGACGATCTCGACCGCCGAGCGCGCGAGATCGGTAAAGCGCGTACCCTTGAAGTCGACGAGCATCTTGCTGCCCGCCGTCCGCAACGAGGCAATGTTGGAGGCGATGGCAGAGCGCAGCTCGCCCCCGATGGCGGAGATCGAACTCGCGACCGTGCCCAACTCCTGCGCCACCACCGAAAAGGCACGGCCCGCGTCGCCGGCGCGCGCCGCTTCGAGCCGCGCATTGATCGCCAGCATACCCGTCTGCTTCATCACCTGGTCGATCCGGTCGACCTTTTCCTCCGTTATGCGCGAGACCTCGTAGGCCAGGCGCAAGATGTCGTCCTGCATGTCCGGTCACCTCTCGTCGTTCCCGGTTGGCGGCATGGCGGCGGGGTGCGGGTGGCAATCCCGGGCCGTTTCAGCGAAAAGGCTCGGTGAAAATGGTGAACAATTGGTAACGCCCTTGTAGTTTTCCTGAGGAAAGCGTCAGTTGCCGCACCGCAATATGGAGATTCGACATGACGGATACACGCTCGGCCTGGGCGGAGGTCGCGGCCACGACGGTCCCGACGCTGGCTGACCTGTTCGCGGCTGAACCCGACCGACTCACCCGGCTGACGGTCGAGGAAAGCGGGATCCTGTTCGATTTCTCCAAGACGCATCTTTCGAAACAGCTGATCGACCGCTTCGTCGCCCTTTCGGAGGCAAGCGGCTTTGCGGCCAAGCGCGATGCGCTGTTCGCAGGCGAGGCGGTCAACGTCACCGAAGGGCGGGCCGCGGAACATAGCGCCGAGCGCGGTCAGGGCGCGCCCGAAAGCGTCGCGCGCGCCGCCCAACTCCATGCCCGGATGCGCGGTCTGATCGACGCGATCGAGGCCGAGCTGTTCGGTCCGGTGCGCCACATCCTGCATGTCGGCATCGGCGGTTCGGCGCTGGGCCCCGATCTGCTGATGGATGCGCTGGGCCGCGACGCCGACCGCTATGACGTGGCGGTCGTCTCCAATGTCGATGGCGCCGCGCTCGACGAGGTGTTCCGCCGCTTCGATCCCCAGGCGACGCTGCTGGTCGTCGCTTCCAAGACCTTCACCACGACCGAGACGATGCTCAACGCGCGCAGCGTCCTGTCCTGGATGGAGGAGGACAATGTCGAGGATCCCTATTCGCGTGTGATCGCGCTGACCGCCGCACCCGACAAGGCGGTCGAATGGGGCGTCGACGAAACGCGCATCCTGCCCTTCTCCGAAAGCGTCGGCGGGCGCTATTCGCTGTGGTCGTCGATCGGCTTCCCGGCAGCGCTCGGCCTCGGCTGGGATGCGTTCGAGAGGCTGCTGGAGGGAGCGGCAGCGATGGACCGCCATTTCCGCCTTGCCCCGCCCGAACGCAACGCGCCGCTGCTCGCGGCCTTCAGCGACCAATATTATTCGGTCGTGCGCGGCGCCGAGACGCGCGCCACCTTCGCCTATGACGAGCGGCTGCGGCTGCTGCCTTCCTATCTTCAGCAGCTGGAGATGGAATCGAACGGCAAGAGCGTGAAGGCCGACGGGTCGCCCGTCGACCAGCCCACCGCCGCGATCACCTGGGGCGGTGTCGGCACCGACGCGCAGCACGCGGTGTTCCAGCTGCTCCATCAGGGCACGCGGCTCGTCCCCGTCGAGTTCGTCGCCGCGATCGAGCCCGATCATGCGTTGGATGAAGCGCATCATCGCACCCTGCTGGTCAACTGCTTCGCCCAGGGCGCGGCGCTGATGGCCGGGCGCGCCAATGATGCCGACCCGGCGCGCGCCTATTCCGGCGATCGTCCTTCAAGCACGATCCTGCTCGACCGCGTCGATCCGGCGCGTCTCGGTGCGCTGCTCGCCTTTTACGAACAGCGCACCTTCGCCAACGCCGTGCTGCTGGGGATCAACCCGTTCGACCAGTTCGGGGTCGAGCTGGGCAAGGAGATCGCGAAGTCGATCGAGAGTGAGGGAACGGCAAATTTCGATCCGTCGACCCGCGCCCTGATCGCCCGCGCGCTCGGCTGAGGGCCCGCGTCGCGCGGATCAGCCGGTCGATCACTGTCATCAGCATGATCGGTTTGCGCGATCGACCGGCCATCGCCATATCGGCGGCATCTCATTCGAAAGGATCCCTGGCCGATGGCCGAGTTCGACTATGACCTGTTCGTGATCGGTGCCGGCTCCGGCGGGGTGCGGGCTTCGCGCGTCGCGGCGGCGCATGGCGCTCGCGTGGCGGTGGCCGAGGAGCATCGCGTCGGCGGGACCTGCGTGATCCGCGGCTGCGTGCCCAAGAAGATGCTGGTCTATGGCGCGCATTATGCGGAGGACCTGCATGATGCCGCGCGCTTCGGCTGGGAACTGGGCGAGACGCGCTTCGACTGGAAGACGCTGCGCGACAATATCAACGCCGACGTCGACCGGCTCGAGGGGCTTTACGAGAACACGCTCGACAACAACAAGGTCGAGCTGTTCCGCGAGCGCGCAACCGTCAGCGGCCCGAACGAAGTCACGCTGGCGAGCGGGCGCAGGATCAGCGCGAAGATCATCCTGATCGCGACCGGCGCCTGGCCGGTCGTCCCCGACGTGCCCGGCGCGGAACATGGCATCACCTCGAACGAGGTGTTCTACATCGACGAACTGCCCAAGCGCGTCGTCATCGCGGGTGCCGGCTATATCGCCAATGAGTTCGCCGGCATCTTCCACGGCCTCGGCAGCAAGGTGACCGTCGTCAACCGCTCCGACCAGATCTTGCGCGGCTATGACGAGCAGATCCGCGACCGGCTGCTCCAGATCTCGACCCAGAAGGGCATCGAGTTCGTTTTCAACGCCGCCTTCGAGAAGGTCGAAAAGGCCGAGGACGGGTCGCTCTGCGTCCATTTCAAGGACCATGAGCGCTGCGACACCGACCTGCTGCTGTTCGCGATCGGCCGCAAGCCGAAGACGGACGGGCTGGGCCTGGAGGCGGCCGGCGTCGAGCTGAACGAGAAGGGCGCGATCGTCGTCGACGAGGACAACCGCTCGACCGTTCCGTCCATCTATGCGGTCGGCGATGTGACCGACCGGGTACAGTTGACCCCCGTGGCGATCCGCGAGGGGCAGGCCTTTGCCGACACGCTGTTCGGCGGCAAGCCGCACCGCGTCGATTATCAGATGATCCCCAATGCGGTGTTCAGCAGCCCGCCCATGGCTGGCGTGGGCCTGACCGAGCGGCAGGCGCGCGAGCAGCACGGCACGGTCAAGATCTTCACCTCGGACTTCCGGCCGATGCGCAACGTGCTGGCCGGTCGCAACGAGCGGTCGCTGTACAAGCTGGTCGTGCACCCGGAAACCGACGTGGTGCTCGGCGTCCACATGATCAGCCCCGATGCGCCCGAAATCCTGCAGGCGGCGGCGATCGCCGTGCGCGCGGGCCTGACCAAGGCGCAGTTCGACCAGACCGTCGCGCTGCACCCGTCGATGGCCGAGGAACTCGTCCTGATGAAGTGAGCCGCGCGGCCGGTGTCGACCGGCCGCCGCTTCACGCCTCAGGCGCGGACGGGAAGCCCCGCCGCGCGCAAGGCGGCGTGCGCTTCGGCGACGCTGTGCTGGCCGAAGTGGAAGATCGAGGCGGCGAGCACCGCGCTGGCGCCCCCCTTCGTAACGCCTTCGACCAGATGGTCGAGATTGCCGACGCCGCCGCTGGCGATCACCGGCACCGGCACCGAATCGGCAATCGCACGGGTCAGCGCGAGGTCATAGCCATCGCGGGTGCCGTCGCGGTCCATCGAGGTGAGCAATATCTCGCCCGCGCCCAGCGAGGCGAGGCGCCTGGCATGTTCGACCGCATCGATGCCGGTCGGCTTGCGCCCGCCATGGGTGTAGATTTCCCATTTGCCGGGGCCGACATTGCGGGCATCGACCGCGCCGACCACGCATTGCGCGCCGAAGCGCTCGGCCATGTCGGCGCACAGCTCGGGCCGGGCGACCGCCGCCGAATTGACCGCGACCTTGTCGGCGCCGGCCAGCAGAAGCGCGCGGGCATCGTCGGCGCTGCGCACCCCGCCGCCGACGGTCAGCGGCATGAAGCAGACCGCCGCGGTGCGCGCGACGACGTCGAGGATCGTGCCGCGCCCTTCATGGCTGGCGGTGATGTCGAGGAAGCAGAGCTCGTCCGCGCCGGCCGCATCATAGACGCGCGCCTGTTCGACCGGATCGCCAGCATCGGCGAGGTCGACGAAATTGACGCCCTTCACGACGCGCCCGCCGGCCACGTCGAGGCAGGGGATGACACGGACGCGGACGCTCATCCGCGCGCCACCCGCAGCGCCTCGGCCAGATCGAGCCGGCCGTCGTAGAGCGCACGGCCGGAGATCACCCCTTCGATGCCGTCGGCTGCATGGGGCACCAGCGCCTCGATGTCGGCGATGCTGGCCACACCGCCGCTGGCGATGACCGGGATGCTGGCGTGGCGAGCGAGCGCGACCGTCGCCTCGACATTGCAGCCCTTGAGCAGCCCATCGCGACCGACATCGGTGAACAGAAGCGAAGCGACCCCGGCATCGGCGAAGCGGTCGGCCAAGTCGGTGATGCTGACGGTCGACACTTCGGCCCAGCCATGGGTCGCGACGAAGCCGTCGCGCGCGTCGACGCCGACGACGATGCGCCCGGGCAGAGCCTTCGCCGCCTCGCGCACCAGATCGGGATTCTGCAGCGCCGCCGTGCCGATGATGACGCGTTCGACGCCCAGCTCCAGCCAGCGGTCGATCCCGGCGCGGTCACGAATGCCCCCGCCGAGTTCGACCTTGCCCGGAAAGGCGCGAATGATCGCCTCGACGGCCTCGGCATTGACCGCACGACCGGCAAAGGCGCCGTCGAGATCGACGACGTGAAGCCATTCGGCCCCGGCCTCGGCGAAGCTGCGCGCCTGGGCGGCGGGGTCGTCGCCATAGATGGTGGCCCGGTCCATGTCCCCTTCGGCCAGACGGACGACCTGGCCGCCCTTCAGATCGATGGCGGGAAAGACGATGATGCTCATATTCTTCAATCCTCCCTGAAGGGGAGGGGGACCATGCAAAGCATGGTGGAGGGGTCTACGCCGCCTCTCCCCTCCACCATCCTGCGGATGGTCCCCCTCCCCGTGCCGGGGAGGATCGTGAACGGGTCGATCATGGCTTCCATGCGAGGAAGCGCTCGAGGAAGGACAGGCCATAAGCCTGGCTCTTCTCCGGATGGAACTGGACCCCGACGATGTTCGCCCGCCCGACCGCGCCGGTGACCGCGCCGCCATGATCGGTCGTCGCCAGCCGCGCCGCCGGATCGGCGACGTCGAATGCATAGCTGTGCAGATAATAGGCTTCGCCGCGCTGGATCAGCGGGTGATCGCCGGTCGGAAGCACGTCGTTCCAGCCCATATGGGGCACCTTATGAGCTGGCCCCGGGGTCAGCAGGCGCACATCGCCGCCGATCCAGCCGAGCCCCGGCGTCCGACCATGTTCATGCCCTGCATCGGCGAGCAGCTGCATGCCGACGCACACGCCCAGAAAAGGCACGCCCCGCCCCCGCACCGCCTGCTCCATCGCCTCGATCAGGCCGGGAACCGCCGAAAGGCCCGCCATGCACGCCGCGAAGGCGCCGACGCCCGGCAGCACGATCCGGTCGGCCTTGGCGACAACGTCCGGGTCGGCGGTCACGGTCGGGCTTCCGCCGGCGGCCTTCAGCGCATTGTCGACCGAACGGAGATTGCCGGCGCCATAGTCGATCAGCGCGATCGTCTCCGGCACCTCAGAGCATCCCCTTGGTCGACGGGATGGCATCGGCCTTGCGCGGATCGATCTCGACGGCGGTACGCAACGCGCGCGCCAGGCCCTTGTAGCAGCTCTCGACGATATGATGCTGGTTGCTGCCATAGAGCGTCTCGACATGCAGCGTCAGACCCGCCGCCTGCGAAAAGCTGTGGAACCAGTGCTCGATCAGCTCGGTGTCCCACTCGCCGAGGCGCGGCCCCGCCAGTGCGACCTTCCACACCAGATAGGGGCGCCCGGAAATGTCGAGCGCAACGCGGGTCAGCGTCTCGTCCATCGGCGCATAGGCATGGCCGTAGCGGGTGATCCCCTTCTTGTCGCCGAGCGCCTTGGCGAGCGCCTCGCCGATCGCGATGCCGCAATCCTCGGTCGTGTGATGCTGGTCTATGTGCAGGTCGCCGGCGATCCGGACCTTGAGGTCGATCAGCGAATGGCGCGACAGCTGTTCGAGCATGTGATCGAAAAAACCGATGCCGGTCGACACGTCATAGCTGCCGGTCCCGTCCAGGTTCAGCTCGACCGAAATGTCGGTTTCGCTGGTCTTTCGCACGATCGATGCGGTCCGCATGGCCCATCCCTCTGCTCTGTGGCAAAAGTTCCACAGCAATGCGCGCCGCTATAGCGAGGTTGCGCCGCGCTGCAACGCACGACTTGACCCGGCGCTTTCGCACGTCCACCAAAGCGCCATGAGCGACCAAGCGCCCGACAGCCTGATTCCATATGACGAGATCGTCCAGGAGGCGCTTCGCGCCGTCGTCGGACGCGTGCTGGGCGAGGTCGAGGCGGCCGGCGGGCTGCCGGGCGAGCATCACTTCTACATCACCTTCAAGACCCAGGGCGCGGGCGTCGACATCCCCCGCCATCTGGTCGAGCGTTTCCCGGACGAGATGACGATCGTCATCCAGAACCGCTTCTGGGAGCTCCGCGTTAAGCCCGACGGGTTCGAGGTCGGCCTGTCCTTCAACCAGGTTCCGGCCAAGCTGATCATTCCGTTCGCGGCGGTCACCGGCTTCGTCGACCCGGCGGTCAATTTCGCGCTGCAGTTCCAGGCCCAGGCCGACGACGCCGAGGAAGACACCGAGCACAGCTCGGCCGGCAACGACTCGCCGATCGAACCCGTCGAGGACGGCTCCAACGTCGTCTCGGTCGACTTTACCCGCAAGAAATAGTCGCGCGCGGCTACTGGCACCGGCCCTCGCGGCTATTGCCGATCCCAGGCGCCGCCCCCAAATCTCCTCCAGGCCCGGAGGACGACATGACGAGCGACAGCCGTACCGAGAGCGACAGTTTCGGGCCGATCGAGGTTCCGGCCCATGCCTATTGGGGCGCGCAGACCCAGCGATCGATCGAGAATTTCCCCTTCGGTCCCGAAGAACGCATGCCGATCGGCATCGTCCATGCGCTGGCGATCGTGAAGCGTGCGGCGGCGCGGATCAACCGGCGGCACGGCCTCGATCCCGCCCTCGCCGATGCGATCGACCAGGCCGCCGGCGAGGTGATCGACGGCCGTCTCGACGAGCATTTCCCGCTCGTCATCTGGCAGACCGGATCGGGCACCCAGAGCAACATGAACGTCAACGAGGTTATCGCGGGCCGCGCCAACGAGATCCTCACCGGCACGCGCGGCGGCAAGGCACCCGTTCATCCGAACGACCATGTGAATATGGGCCAGTCGTCGAACGACAGCTTCCCGACGGCGTTGCACGTGGCGGCGGCGATCGCCGTGCAGCGCGATCTCTATCCGGCGCTCGACCGGATGGAGACGGCGCTGATCGCCAAGGTCGAGGCGTGGGACGACATCGTCAAGATCGGCCGCACCCATTTGCAGGACGCAACCCCGCTGACGCTGGGGCAGGAATTTTCGGGCTATGTGGCGCAGCTGATCGCCGCCCGGCGCAGGCTGGAGGGAGCGGTCAACGGCGGGATCGTCAAGCTCGCGCAGGGCGGTACCGCCGTCGGCACCGGCCTGAATGCCGCGCCGGGCTTTGCCGAGGATATGGCGGCGGAGATCGCACAGCTGACCGGCATTCCCTTCGTTACCGCGCCCAACAAGTTCGAGGCGCTCGCTTCGAATGATGCGCTGGTACATCTGTCGGCCGCGCTGGCGACGCTGGCGGTCTCGCTGACGAAGATCGCCAACGACATCCGCCTGCTGGGATCGGGACCGCGATCGGGCCTGGGCGAACTGATCCTGCCCGAGAACGAACCGGGCAGTTCGATCATGCCGGGCAAGGTCAACCCGACGCAGTGCGAGATGCTGACGATGGTCGCGGCGCAGGTGATCGGCAACCATCAGGCGGTGACCGTCGGCGGGCTGCAGGGGCATCTCGAACTCAATGTGTTCAAACCGCTGATCGGAGCAGGCGTGTTGCGGTCGATCGCCCTGCTCGCCACCGGCATGCTGAGCTTCACCGAACGCACGCTCGACGGGCTGGAGCCCGATCGCGCCCGGATCGCCGATCTCGTCGGCCGCTCGCTGATGCTGGTGACAGCGCTGGCACCCGAGATCGGCTATGACAATGCCGCGACAATCGCCAAGCATGCGCATCATCACGGCATGACGCTCAGGGAAGCGGGGCTCGCGCTCGGCCTGATCGACGAGGCGCGCTTCGACCACATCGTGCGCCCCGAGGCGATGGTCGGGCGGTGATTCGTCCTGCCACCGGAACTTTCTACCCCGGTCGGGCGATTCCCCGCCGACCAAATAAGGAGACAGATATGCTCGGCAAGCTTTTGGGTGCGTTCATCGGCAGCAAGATCGACAAGCGCGACGGCCGGGGCGGCGTCAAGGGCGCGGTGATCGGCGCCGTCGCGGCCGGCGCGATCCGTCGCGCGGGACCGCTGGGCCTGCTGCTGGGCGGCGCCTATGTCGCCAAGAAGGCGTTCGACAAGCGCAAGGCGGGCCGTACGGGCGCCCCGCGCCCCTGACACCTTACCCCCTCGCCACCGCCTGGCGGCATTGCCTTGGCGGGTTCATGGCGATTCCGACGTTGACGAGTCGGGCCATGGCGGGGCAAGTGCCGCCATGGCCCATAGTTCGTTCAAGCGCCGCGGCGTCCTGTTCATCCTCTCCTCCCCGTCGGGAGCAGGCAAGTCCACGATCGCCCGCCGCCTTCTGGCATCCGATTCCAACCTGAAGATGTCGGTGTCCGCGACGACCCGACCAATGCGTCCCGGCGAAGTCGACGGTGTCGATTATCATTTCGTCGACCTGGAGCATTTTCGCGAAATGGTGGCCGACCACCAGTTTCTCGAATGGGCACATGTCTTCAACCATCGTTATGGCAGTCCCGCCAAGCCGATCGAGGAGATGCTGAGCTCCGGGCTCGACGTGCTGTTCGACATCGACTGGCAGGGCGCGCAGCAACTCTATCAGACCTGCGGCGGCGACGTCGTCCGCGTCTTCATCCTGCCGCCGTCGATGCCCGAGCTGGAAAACCGCCTGCGCACGCGCGGGACCGACAGCGAAGAGGTCATCACCGGACGCATGCAGCGCGCGGCCGCCGAAGTCAGCCACTGGGATGGCTATGACTATGTGCTGCTCAACGACGACATCGATCGCTGCTTCGGCGAGGTCCAGCACATCCTAGAAGCCGAGCGACTGAAGCGCCACCGGCAGACGGGCCTGATCGGTTTCATCCGCAAATTGACCACTCCGGTCGCCTGATCCCAGCCACAGAGGCCTGTTGGCATCCGTCCGGTTGCCAAATGCAACGCTCCGACGACTTCCCGTTTGTACGTTCGACAGGCTGTCATAGCGTGTCGCACCTATCGTTGGAGGGTCCGGAATGGCCAAAACCTTGTTCGGCGGCGTGTTCGGCGGCGTTGCGCTGTATCTGATCGGCTTTCTCTTCTGGGGTACGCCGCTCGCGCGGCTGGCCTATAACCGGCTCGAAGAACCGCAGACGTCGGCACTGCACCAGGCCATGGCAGAGGCGCTGACGGGGAGTGGCACGGGCACCTATCTGGTCCCCACAACCGGGACTGCGGCGGGCGATCTGCTCTATGCACGCGGGCCGGTCGCGACGGTTCATTTCAATATGGGGGGCTTTCCCATCGTCGACACCGGGTCGCTCGGCACCGGATTCCTCCTCACGATCCTCACCGGACTGGTGCTGGCATTCGCGCTGGGGGCAGCCGGTGCACGAATTCCCGACTTCCTGAGCCGCGCGCGGATCGCGATCGGCTTCGCGCTTGCCGCCGCCCTCTACATCGACATCGGCCAGCCGGTGTTCAACCATTATGGCTATGGCTACTGGATCTACATGTTCTTCGCCGACTTCATCGGTCTGTCGGTCGCAGGCCTGATCATCGCGCGCTGGTTCCTGCCGCGCGGCGGTATCCAGAGCTGACGCGCGGGAGCGGGAAGCCGCTCCCGGCAAGCCTCAGGCGAGGCTCTTCGACACCTGCTCGAACATGTCCTTCGACAGACCTGGCGAATCGACCAGCCGCTGCAGTTCGGCGCGCATGAGTGCAGCGCGCTTCTCGTCGAAGCGTCGCCACCGCCCGAGCGGGGGGACGAGCTTCGCAGCGGTCTGCGGGTTGAGCGCGTCGACTTTCAGCAGCATGTCCGCGAGAAAGCGATAGGCGCGTCCGCTTTCGTCGTGGAAGATCAGCTGATTGCCTGACATCGCCCCGACCAGCGAACGGAGCCGGTTCGGGTTGGTCAGCGTGAAGTCCGGATGGCGCGACAGCTGTTCGACGCGATCGAGCGTGTCGGGACGGATCGAGAAGGCCTGGGTCGAGAACCATTTGTCGAGCACCAGCCCATTGTCGCGGAAGCGCTCGTAAAAGGCCTCGACCACGACGTCGCGTTCGGGCGCCATGCTGTTCGCCAGCACGCCGAAGGCGCCCTGGCGGTCGGTCATGTTGGTCGCATCGCGGAACTGCGCCAGCGCGAGCCCCGGCGCGTCCTCCGCCCCGCTCGCCATGATGAAGCCAAGCGCGATCGTGCGCAGGCGGCGCGCACCCTTTGCCTGCGGGGTCAGCTCGAACCGGTCGGCGCGAGATCGCGCATAGGCATCGCGCCACGCCTCCTCGAGTTCGCTGCCGAGCGCATGGCGCAGCGCTTCGCGGGCGCGATGGATCGCCACCGGATCGACCATCGGCATCTGGTCGCCGATAAAGGATTCGGACGGCAGCAGCATAGCTTCGCCGATGAAGGCCGCATCGAGCGCCGGATCGGTCAGCGTGTTGCGGACGGCATCGATCACCGGGCCGTGATCGGCCGTGCCGGTCGCCACCGCCGACACCAGCGTGTCGAGCATCAGTTGCTGCATCGCCTCGTAGCGGGCGAACGGATCGTCGTCATGCGCCGACAGGAAGGCCAGATCGGCCGCCGAGCGATCGGACTCGATCACGACCGGGGCGGAGAAGCCGCGGTTGATCGACAGGATCGGGCGCTCACCTATGCCCTCGAACAATATCTCGTGCCGCTCGCCATCGACGACGACCAGCCGCTCCTCCTCGAACTTGCGCTGCGACCGCTCGCAGAACAGGGCGATGCGCAGCGGAATCGGCATGGGCTGTTTGTCGGGCTGGCCGGGCGTCGGCGGAACCGACTGTTCGAGCGTCAGCAGCGCGCGGCCACCGGCCGGTTCGTGGCTCAGCCTGGCGCGGACGCGCGGCGTGCCGGCCTGCGCATACCAGAGGCGGAACTGGGTCAGATCGACGCCGCTGGCATCCTCCATCGCCAGCACGAAATCCTCGCAGGTCGCTGCCGTGCCGTCATGGCGCGAGAAATAGAGATCGGCGCCCGCGCGGAATTTCTGCGGCCCCAACATGGTGTGGAGCATGCGGATGATCTCGGCGCCCTTGTTGTAGACGGTCGCCGTGTAGAAGTTCGAGATCTCGATATAGCTTTCCGGACGGATCGGATGGGCGAGCGGCCCGGCATCCTCGGGAAACTGCACCGCGCGGAGCAGGCGGACATCCTCGATCCGCTTGACCGCCGCCGATCCCTGATCTGCCGTAAAGCTCTGGTCGCGAAAGACGGTGAAGCCTTCCTTCAGCGACAGCTGGAACCAGTCGCGACAGGTGACGCGGTTGCCCGACCAGTTGTGGAAATATTCGTGCGCGACCACCCCCGACACGCCGTCATAGTCGATGTCGGTCGCGGTTTCCGGGTCGGCGAGGATGTAGCGCGAATTGAAGATGTTGAGGCTCTTATTCTCCATCGCGCCGAAGTTGAAATCGGACACGGCGACGATGTTGAATTCGCCCAGATCATATTCGCGGCCATAGACCTTCTCGTCCCAGGCCATCGACGCCTTGAGCGCCTCCATCGCATGTTCGGTCTTGGGCAGATCGCTCTCGACCACCCAGATGGCGAGCTTCACCTCGCGCCCGCTGCGCGTCGTGAAGCTGTCGATATTGGCGGCGAGGTTCGCCGCGACCAGCGCGAACAGATAGCTGGGCTTGGGGAAGGGATCGGTCCATTCGGCGAAATGGCGCCCGCCGTCGAGCGATCCGCTGTCGGTCAGGTCGCCATTGGACAGCAGCACCGGAAAGCGCTCGCGATCGGCTTCGAGCCGAACGACATAGCGGCTGAGCACGTCGGGGCGGTCGACCGCGAAGATCACCCGGCGAAAGCCCTCGGGCTCGCACTGGGTGCACAGATTGCCGCCCGAGGCATAAAGCCCCATCAGCTGAGAATTGGCCTCCGGCGCGATTTCGACATGAGTCTCGACGACATGGCTGTCGCCGGGAAGGTCGATGAGCAGGTCGGGGCCGTCCATCCGCCAGGCATCGGCCTGTGCTTCGCCGTCGATCAGAACCGTCAGCGGGGTCAGCCCGTCGCCATTCAGGCGCAGCGGGTGGCCATGCTTTCCATTGCGCGTCACGCTCAGGCGACCGGTGACCACCGTCTTTGCAGGATCCAGCCGGAAGTCGAGCCGGACATCGGGCACCAGCCAGTCGGGGCGACGATAGTCCTCGCGGCGGATGGCGGACGGGGCGGCGGCGGCAGATTGGGCGTCGAGCATGGCCTTGGTCTAATCCCGCCGAAGGCGACAAACAATGGTGGCGAGGGCATCGTCACGCGCTAGATCGATGCCATGGCAAGGCTTCTCATCTTCGGTCCCGGCTACACCGCATCGCGCATCGCGGCGGCCGCCGAGTCGCGTGGCTTCGCGGTCGACCGGATCGGCCGCGCGCGTCTGACCGATGGCGACGGCGTCGCCGCAGCGATCGGGCGCGCGACGCATATCCTGTCCTCGGTCCCGCCGGAGGGCGATGGCGAGCCGGTGCTCGACCGCTATGCCGATGCCCTTGGTGGCGCGGATGCAGCCTGGATCGGCTATCTCTCCTCGACCGGGGTCTATGGCGACGCGCAGGGGGCCTGGGTCGACGAAAGCGCACCCGTCGGCCAGGGACGGCGCACGGCGCGTTCGGCGGCGGACCAGACATGGGCGGCGCTGCACCCGCAGGCGCGCATCTTCCGCCTGCCCGGAATCTATGGCCCCGGCCGCTCCCCGCTCGACCGGGTTCGTGCGGGTCAGGCGCACCGGGTCGATCTTCCCGGTCAGGTGTTCAGCCGCATCCATGTCGACGACATCGTCGGCGCGGTGCTGGCAAGCTTCGATCAGGGGCCGCCGGGCATCTACAACATCGCCGACGATCGCCCCGTCAGCCAGAATCGGGTGGTCGAGGCGGCCTGCGCGCTGCTGGGCATCGCCCCGCCCCCGCTGCTGCCGATCGAACAGGCCGGCCTGTCGCCGATGGCGCGTGCCTTCTATGCCGAGAACCGGCGCGTCGCCAATGGCAAGGCGAAGCGCCTGCTCGGCTGGGCCCCGCACTATCCGGATTATCGCGCGGGTCTGGCCGCCTTGTTCGCCGAAGGCGCCTGAGCGCCGCTCTTGCCCCGCAGCGCGATGACGAGGCCGACGCCCGCGAGCACTGCGCCCGCGACCGCAGTTCCGGTCCAGCGATAGCCTTCGAGCAGCGTCGAGAAGAGCATCGCCACGATCGGGATCAGCACGCTCGAATAAGCGGCCCGCGCCGGGCCGATCGCGCGCATGACGTGCAGGTAGAGCGGAAAGGTCAGCGCCGAGCCGACAAAGGCGAGCCACAGCGTCGCCAGCCAATATTCGGGACGCGTGTCGATCCTGGGGAGGCCCGACATCGGCAGCGCGATCACCATATTGGCGACCGCGCCGAGCGCCATGGACCAGAAGAGAAGCTGCGCGGCATGGAGGTGGCTCGCACGCTGGCTCGCCTGGAGCAGATTGCCGACCGACGCCGACAATATGCCGAACAGCGAGAGGCCGATGCCGAGCAGCACGGTAGAGCCGCCGCCTGCCGCCTGGCCGATTTCGTGCCGGAACAGCAGCGCCATACCGAGTCCGGCGAGCAGCGATCCGATGAAGAAGGCGCCGCCGACACGCTGTTTCAGAAAGATGCGGCCGAGGACCGCATTGGGCACGATCAGCAGCGCGAAGATCATCGCGACCAGCCCCGAGGTGATGAAGCGCTCGGCATTGTAGACGAACAGGAAGTTGAGCACGAACTGCGTCATCGCGACGCCCAGCAGCAGCGGCACGTCGCGCCGGTCGAGCCGCAGCGATACGCCCGCCAGCCTTGCATAGAGGCCCATCGCGAGCGACGCGAAGACGAAGCGCCAGGCGATCGACCAGCCGGGTGCCTCGACCCCGAGCTGATAGCGGATCGCCGTCCAGGTCGAGCCCCAGATCAACACCAGCACCGCGAAGATCAGCATGACGCGCGGCGACATCGCCCCCAGAGCGGGCGATCCATCGCTCATAAGGCGCGGATGGCCCGGGCGAGCGCCTCCACCTCTTCCGCCGGCTGATCCCAGCTGCACACGAGGCGGCCGACGCCAGGCGTCCAGTCGTAGAATTGGAAACCCTGCCCGCGCAGCGCCGCCGCCTCATCGGGCGTCAGCCGCACGAAAATCTCATTGGCCTCGACCGGATGGAGCAGGCGCGGCTGGGCGGCATTGGCGATATGCGCGGCGGCCGCATTGGCTGCCCGCGCATTGCGCAGCCAGACATCGCCCTCGAGCATCGCCAGAATCTGCGCCGCAGCGAATCGCCCCTTCGACAGCAGATGGCCGGCGCGCTTGCGACGATAGCGCGTCGCTGCGGCGAGCGCCGGATCGAAGAAGACCAGCGCCTCGGCGAACATCCCGCCATTTTTGACGAAGCCGAAGCTGAGCGCGTCGACCCCGGCCTTCCAGCTGATGTCCGCCGGGGCGCAGCCGAGCGTCGCGACCGCATTGGCGAAGCGCGCGCCGTCCATATGCAAACCAAGATTTCGCGACTTCGCAACTTCGCCGAGAGCCGCGACATCCTCGGGTCGATAGACGAGCCCATATTCGGTCGCGTTGGTGATCGATATGGCGGCGGGCTGTGCCTGGTGAACGTCGGAGCGGATGCCGACGAGCGTTGCGCTGACGGTGGCAGCGTCGAGCTTCGCGCCCGCGCCCTTGGCCAGCAGCAGCTTCGCGCCGCCGGTGTAGAATTCCGGCGCGCCGCATTCGTCGCCCTGGATATGAGCCTCCTCGTGGCACAGCACCGACTGATGCGACTGGACCATCGCGGCCAGGGCAAGGCCGTTGGCGGCGGTCCCGCTGGCAACCCACAAGGCCGCGACATCGGCGCCGAACAGGTCGGAGAAGGCGCCGTCGAGCCGCTGGCTGAAGGCGTCGCCGTCATAGGCGGTGTCGGCCCTATTGGCTTTGTCGAGCGCCGCCATCACTTCGGGGCAGGCTCGGGCGGCATTATCGGAAAAGAAGCGCATCGCGCGATTGAGAACGGCGCACCGGCGAAGTCAATGCCGCCGCGACGAGCGACTCATCCTGCGGGTAGCAGCGCCAGGCCGATGCCCGGCCCGGCGGCAGGATCGCCGAAGATCAGTTCGAGACGGCGTCCGCCGAAATCGGTCCGGCGGAAACAGGGTTCGAGCAGGCGGCGGACCTCGTCGCGGCCCGCATGGCTCCGCACGTCGAGCAGCCAGGACGGCTCGGCCCGGCCTGGCCATTGCGCGAGCGCCAGCCAGGCGCCCACCGTCCGGCCATCGGCGGCGAGCGCCGCCCGCAGATCGTCGACCAGAGCAGTTGGCGCATCACGCGGCCTGGCGAGTACGACCTGCACCCCGTCGACCGCGCTGTGGTGGATCGGACGGCCCAGCAAGGCGGCGATGTCGTCGCGGGTCCAGTGGACGCTGACCGGCAGGCCGGGGTTGAGGATCGCGCCACCCGCCGAGACCAGCTCGAACAGCCGCTCGACCCGCATCTCGGTAAAGCTCGCCAGGCGGCCGAAGCGTTCGGCCAGCCGTTCGGGCGCGGTGAAGATGGCGGGCACCATCGTCCCGTCGGGTGCGGGAACGGTGCGCAGCTGGATCAGCGCATCGGCATTGATCAGCAGCGTGCCGCGCATGGCGGGAAGTTCGTTGGTCGCCGCATAAAGGGTCGAATCGATCAGCAGCCGGTTGAACGCAGCGCGACGGGCGGGATCGACTACGGCGGCGACCAGCGCCCGCTCGATCGCATTGAGGGGCGTAAAGACGATCTCCTCGCCGGGCGCCGCCTGGTCGATACCGGCATCGGGCGCCCCGCCCCGCTTGCGGAAGAATCTGTCGAGCATGGCGCCTGTTTGGCGGGCGCAGCCCTACGCCGCAAGCGTCTTGGTTCAGCCGATCAGGCCGATGAGAAGCGCGATCACCTCGAGCTTCATCACCACGATCGCCGGCAGCAGCGCGACCTTCCAGCGATCGCCGGCTATGTGCGCCCGTTCGGCAAAGACGATCGCACCGCCGATCATGATCGCGAACAGCGTCCAGAGATTGTAGCGCAGGTCGGGCGCGACGCTGACCACGGCATAGGCCAGCCCGTAGAGCAGCGCCGACCCGCCAAGCGCGAAGAGGATTCGACGGCTCGGCAGCTTCGGCGCCATGATCAGCAACCCGATCGCCAGAGCGAGCCAGGTGGCCGGCCGGCCGAGCGGGGTCCACGCCATGATCCGCGCCGCGCCCCCGACGACCCTGGTCAGCGGGTTGGGCACGAAGCGCAGACCGAGCTCGTTAGTCGCGCTCATCATGTAGACGGCATCGTCGGGTACGGACGGCACCAGAAAGCGCCAGTTCCAGTTGAGATGGTCGAGTCGGTGCAGAACCCAGGCGAAGGGCGATGCCGCGATCGCCCGGAGCCAGACGGCGATGGCGCTTTCGTGCCGCGTGGCGACATGAACGGCGATCATCTCTTCGGTCCGCGCACACAGCTGCTCGTCAGCCATGCCATAGAGCCGGGGCGTGTAGCAGCGCGCGACGAGCGTGCGGGCCTCTCCATCGGCGAGGCCGGGCCAGCCATTGCGGCCGCCATGGGCGACGATGCCGGCCAGATCGAAATTGACCAGCGAGTTGATCGGGTGCGAATGGCCAGGGCGCAGCATCGCTTCGTTGAGCGTCCAATTGGCAGCGACGAGCAGGCCGGCAGCGACTGTAGCGCTTGCTACATATGTGACGGGACGACGAATCCAGCCGCGCGGGGCGGCGAGCAGCATCAGCGGCAGCGCTGCGAACAGCGCATTGAACCGGGTCGCCCCGGCCAGCAGGATCAGCAGCAGCGCCGGCAGCCGGAACCAGCCCGGCCCACCCCATTCACGGTGGACCAGCAAGGCAGTCGCCGCGAGCAGGAGACAGGCCATGAAGGGATCCTTGAGGATCGCACCGACCTGCCCGAAGGCAATGGGCAAAAGGCCGAGACCGAGCACTACGAAGGCGGGCATCCATCCGTGCCGCCGAAGCAGCCCCTGTGCCACGAGCCCCAGCGCGGCCCAATAGAGCGTGACATCCATGATCAGGAAGGGCGCGCCGCCCGGTCCGAGATGGAGCAGCTGGCGCCAGATCCAGGCTGTGATCGGCGGGTGCCAGTCGTCATAGACGCCGCTTAGCGCCTGGCCATATTGCACGACGCTGTCGGGGGTGATGACGCCCCAGTGAAAAGCCAGCAGCTGCGTCAGCGCGCCGAGCAGGGACAGCAGAAGCAGTGCGACCGAATCCTTACGCCCGGCTGCGTCGGCCAGCGGGTCAGGACCGATCAATCGGGCAGTTTCGGCATCTGTTCGCCGACCGTCTCGCGGCCCGCGAAGAGCGCGTCGAGGCGGCGGCGCAGCGAGGCTTCATAGTCGCGCCGGTCGACGTTGATCGGACAGGACAGCATCAGATCGCCGCAGATCGCATCCTTGATCCGGCCGATCGCGGCCTCGTCGAGTGCGCCGACGCGGCGGAGCTCGATCGCCAGCTGGACCATGCCCGCGACGGTCGCCTGCGCGCGCAGACCGAGCAGGTTGATCGTCTCGCGAAGCTTGCGCGTTTCCGACGTGTCCATGGCCGTCTCCTCCCTGCATCCGGCGGAAAGCCGCCATTTCGGCTCCCTTCCCGGAACGCAGCATGACGCGCGACGCGACGCTTGCCAATGCCATGTTTCACTCTTTGCCGGCGGCGACCCGACCCGATCGTTCGAGCTTGCCCCATCCCACCCGCGGTCCACGCAGCGCCTGGGCGAGCGCCTTGAGCACCACATAATACATGATCTGGCGATAGCCGATCCGCTGCGGAATCAGCAGCCACAGCAGCCGCCACTTTTCGCGCCGTTCGAGCGCGAAGGCGATGAAGGCAGCGAGCAGGTCGATCAGCGTGAAGACCAGCCAATAGCCGAGCATTTTCTGCACATCGGTGCTCGCCTGCGCCCAGCCATGCGCCTGGACGTCGAGCCAGGTCGCGGCCAGGCTGGTGACGAGCGCCAGATCGATGATCGGCGAGATCGCGGCCAGCAGCACCTGGAACAGCACGGCCTGCGGCAGGCCGATCCGCGCCAGCCCACGCGGCTGCCCGGCCCGCATCGCCGCCCGGTGCTTCCACAGGCATTGCAGCGTGCCATAGGCCCAGCGATAGCGCTGCTTGGCGAGCGCACGGACGCTCTCCGGCGCCTCGGTCCAGGCCACGGCATATTGGTCATAGTGAACCGCCCAGCCAGCCCGCTGGATCGCGATGGTGAGGTCCTGATCCTCGGCCAGCGTATCGGGTGGATAGCCCCCCACCTCGCGGATCGCGGCGAGGCGCCAGGCGCCGACCGCGCCCGGAACGACGGTGATCGCGTTCAGGCGAGCCAGCGCGCGGCGTTCGAGATTCTGCGCAGTGATATATTCGAGCGCCTGCCAGCGCGTGATCAGATTCACCCGGTTGCCGACCTTGGCGTTGCCGGCCACAGCACCGAGCCGCTCGTCGGAGAACCAGCGGGCAAGCCGTGCGATCGTCGCCGGCTCGAACTGCGTATCGGCGTCGAGCGCAATGACGATGTCGCTGCGCACGAGATCGAGCGCGCGGTTGAGCGCGCGTGCCTTGCCGCCATTTTCGAGCGTCAGCAGGCGCACGCGCGGATCGTCGGCGAAAGCCTCGGTCACGACCGCGCTGGTCCGGTCCTTCGAGCCGTCGTCGATGACGATCACCTCGACGGTGACGTCGCGGCTGTCGAGCACCCGGCGGACCGAGCGTTCGATCACCCGCTCCTCGTTGAACGCGGGGATCAGCACGGTGACGAAGCGTCCGGGATCGATCGGCGGAAAGACGGTGCGCGCTTCGCGCCGCGCCTGGACGAGCGCGAGGCCCGACAACAGGATCGCCCGGGCGATGCCGAGCGAAATGGCGACGAGGAAAATCCATTTGAGCGCGATCGCGGCCCAGCCGAGCAGGCTGAACAGCGCCAGGTCGATCTCGGCCGCCGTGCGGTCGCCCTTCGAGATCGGCGGATTGGCGGCAGCGCGCGGCAGGCCCGCCAGTTCCGAGACGGGGACCAGAGTGTAGCCGCGCGCCCTCAGCCCCTCGATAATGCGCGGCAGCGCTTCGACCGTCTGCTCGCGGTCGCCGCCGGCATCGTGGAGCAGGACGATGTTGGCGGAGCGTTCTGGGCTGGCCTCCGCGACCCCGTCCAAGGTGCGCTGGACGATCTCGTCGACCCCGGGCCTTTTCCAGTCGTCGGGGTCGACATGCAGGCCGACCGACAGATAGCCCCGCCGCTGCGCCTCTTCGACCGGCACGATCTCGTCGCTGGTGGTCGGCTCCGCATCGCCGAAATAGGGCGCGCGGAACAGACGCAGCGAGCGTCCGGTATAGGCCTGGAACAGGCGCTGGGTGGCGTTGAGTTCGAGCCCCGTCTCGGTGGCGGTCGCCTGAGCCAGATTGGGGTGGGTGTAGGTGTGGCTGCCCACCTCATGCCCCTCGGCGATGAGGCGCTCGAGCAGAGGACGCTGCGTCAGCGCATTTTCGCCGACGATGAAGAAGGTCGCCGGCGCCTTCTCCGCCTTCAATATGTCGAGGATCTTCGGCGTCCAGGCGGGGTCCGGCCCATCGTCGAAGGTCAGCGCGACGAGCCCCGGCCGATAGCCGGTGCGCTGAATCTGATAGGGCGTGGGCAGGCGATCGAAGCGGACCCCGGTGATCGTGCCCGATCGGTCGGTCGAGACGATCCGGTGCCCCTCGACCGGCGTCGCGCCGATCCGCAGGATTTCGCCGGTTCCCTCGATGTCGACATTGGTGCCGGCGGGGATGGTCTCGATCGCCCTGGCCTTGGGCAGGCGGCGGGCATGGCCGAACATCGTCCAGATCGACGGATCCTCGGTCCCCAGCCGCCATAGCGCGACGGCATTGAGCCCCATGGTGCGCAGCGTCGCGATCTGCCCGTGCATCGCGGCCGCATCCAATATCCAGATATCGTGCCGCTTGCCCTGCTCGACATAGGCGAAGCTGCTGTTGTCGCTGACCGGGTCGAAGCGGGGGACCACGCCGCTATCATGCGCCGCGAGCCACACATCCTCGACCGAATGGGCGACGACGTCCCCGCCTTTCTCGAAATCATAGGCATAGGAGCCGAGTGCCACGACGATATGGTCGGAGGGCACGCCACGCACCGCGCGCGCGACCGAATCGGCGAACCAGGCGCGGCTGGCGATCGGCCCCGGCTCACCCGGCAACGAATGTTCGTCATAGGCCATCAGGAACAGCTTGTCGGTGACCCTGGCATAGGTTTTCAGGTCCCAGGCCGGATCGGCGACGGGTACCGCGATGGCGATCTGCATGCCCGGCAGGCGGCGGCGGGCGTCGGCGAGAAAGGCGCGATAGGCCGGGTGCGCATCGGCGGGCAGTTCCTCGAAATCGAAGAAGATTCCGCTCGCCTGATTGGCGCGCAGCAGCGCCGCGACCCTATCGAGCGTGGTGGCGCGCGCCTGGGGATCGCGCAGCAGGGCGGCGATCCCCGGACCATCCCAGCCGCCGTCGAGCGCGTTCTGGATCATCGGCATCAGCTTGGGGCGATGATGGGCCCGGCTGATGATCGCCTTGCCGCGCGCATCGGGAAAGCTCGTCACCTTGTGGTCGGGGCCGGTGATCGAGATCCAGCCGGGGATCAGCCAGTCGATATCCTCGACATGGCGGGCGAGCGAGGCGGTCGAGGCATCGTCCCAGGGGGCGTGGAAGGCATAGGAGGTCGGCGGAACCGTCCGGACGCCGCCATTGGCGACGAGATGGCGGAAATCGCGCCACATGCGACGCACCCTGCGCTCGCTCGCCTTCACCAGTCCGGGACGCGGCGCGGCGGCCTGAGGTCGCTCGAGTTCGAAGGGCAGCGGCGGCTGTGGCGTCACCTTGGCGATCGAACCGAAAAAGGCACCCGCCGAGAGCAGGAGAAGCAGAACGAATGCCACGACCGCCGCCGCGAACCGACGGCGCCGGCGCCCGGAGGCGTCATAGAAGATCGGCTTCTCGTGCATCCGTAGTACCCCGCAGCCCCGCGCGCCCACGGAACGGCGCGGTCCGGAGGCGGTTGATCAAGTCTCCCGCGCTCTGACGAAAGAAAGCTTTCTCTATGCTGACGATGGCACTTCAATATTATGGGGCCGCCGCCGGAGCGATCGCTGCCCTGATCGTCTCGCTCGATCTCGGCCGGCGCTGGACGGGGTTCGGCTTCGTCATTTTCGTCACATCGTCGCTGGCACTGATCGCCTGGGGCTTTCTCAAGCCCGATGCCGAGGGGATCGGCGTGCAGAACATCGTCCTGTTCGTGATCAACCTGATCGGGGTCTATCGCTATCTGATCCGCAAGCAGTCGCCCGCGCACTGATGGCAAAAAACGGCCCGCCCGGATCGCTCCGGACGGGCCAGCGCTGGCTAGGCCTGGTTGGTGGCCGAAGCTCAGGCCGCGTGCGCGAGCGCCGCGAGCAGAAGCAAGGCCACGATGTTGGTGATCTTGATCATCGGGTTGACCGCAGGGCCGGCGGTATCCTTGTACGGATCGCCGACCGTGTCGCCGGTGACGGCCGCCTTATGGGCTTCCGAGCCCTTGCCGCCATGGTTGCCGTCCTCGATATATTTCTTGGCATTGTCCCAGGCGCCACCACCCGAGGTCATCGAGATGGCGACGAACAGGCCCGAGACGATCACGCCCAGCAGCAGAGCGCCGAGCGCGGCGAAGCCATTGGCCTGCCCCGCCACCTGGGTGATGAGGAAATAGACGACGATCGGGGCCAGCACCGGCAACAGCGACGGGATGATCATTTCCTTGATCGCCGCCTTGGTCACCAGATCGACCGTACGCGCATAATTGGGCCGGCTCGTCCCCGCCATGATGCCGGGATTTTCCCGGAACTGGGCGCGGACTTCCTCGACCACGGCGCCGGCGGCGCGGCCCACGGCGGTCATGCCGAAGGCGCCGAAGACATAGGGCAACAGCGCGCCGAGCAGCAGGCCGACGATCACATAGGGATTGCCGAGCCCGAAATTGACCTCAAGATTGGGGAAATAATGGGTGAGGTCGGTGGTGTAGGCGCCGAACAGCACCAGTGCTGCAAGACCCGCCGATCCGATCGCATAGCCCTTGGTGACCGCCTTGGTGGTGTTGCCGACCGCATCGAGCGCGTCGGTCTTGACGCGTACGCTGTCGTCGAGGCCCGCCATTTCGGCGATGCCGCCGGCATTGTCGGTGACCGGACCATAGGCGTCCAGTGCGACCACCATGCCGGCCAGCGCCAGCATCGAGGTGGCGGCGAAGGCGATGCCGATCAGGCCGGCGAGCTGATAGGCGACGATGATGCCGACGCAGATGACGAGCGTCGGCAGCGCGGTCGACTCGAGGCTCACCGCCAGGCCCTGGATGACGTTCGTGCCGTGGCCGGTTTCGGACGCCTTGGCGATCGACCGGACCGGGCGATAGTTGGTCCCGGTATAATATTCGGTGATCCAGACGAGCAGCCCGGTCACCGCCAGGCCAACCAGGGCCGACCAGAACAGGTTGATCGCAGGGAAGCTCGTCCCGGCGACGCCGATCGGGGCGTTCAGATCGCCCAGCACCTGCGCCGTCGCGAAATAGATCGCCGGGATCGACAGGATCGCCGTGGTCCAGAACCCCTTGTACAGCGCGCCCATGATCGACTGGCTGGCCCCCAGCCGCACCATATAGGTGCCGATGATCGAGGTGACGATGCAGACGCCGCCGATCAGCAGCGGCAGCGACATCAGCTTGCCGATCCAGATCGCGTCGCCCGCGACGAGAAGCGCGGTGAGGACCATCGTCGCGCCGACGGTGACGACATAGGTTTCGAACAGATCGGCCGCCATGCCGGCGCAGTCGCCGACATTGTCGCCCACATTGTCGGCGATGGTCGCAGGATTGCGGGGGTCGTCCTCGGGAATGCCCGCCTCGACCTTGCCCACCAGATCGGCGCCGACGTCGGCGGCCTTGGTGAAGATGCCGCCGCCGAGACGCGCGAAGATCGAGATGAGCGATGCGCCGAAGGCAAGCGCTACAAGCCCGTCGATCACGATGCGATCGTTGGAGGCCAGCCCGCCGGGCCCGGTCAGATACCAGTAGAAGACCGCGATCGCGAGCAAGGCGAGGCCCGCCACCAGCACGCCCGTCACGGCGCCGGCGCGGAAGGCCACGGTAAGCCCGCTTTGCAAGCTGGTCCGGGCCGCCTCGGCCGTGCGGACGTTCGCGCGGACCGAGATGTTCATGCCGACATAGCCGGCGACGCCCGAAAGAAGCGCACCGATCACGAAGCCGATCGCGGAAATCTGCCCAAGAAAATAGAGAACCAGCGCTGCGACGATGACGCCGACGATGGCGATGGTCCTGTACTGGCGGCCAAGATAGGCCTGCGCCCCCTCCTGAATGGCCGCCGCAATGTCCTGCATCTTCTCATTGCCGGCGGAGGCGGCGAGCACCTGCCGGCTCGTGAATAACCCGTAGACTATGGCGAGCAGCCCGCAGCCGATCGCGACTTCATTAATAGGCATCCCAACTCCCTTCGCTCTTCAAAGTGTCGGGGTGGCGCTTTTCTGCCCTTTTTCGTCCCGACACCTGGCTTGCTTTGTATGTCTGCCTCGTCGGCGCATCGCAAGTACAGCTTTTTCAAAGACAGGAAGGCGATCGACTTTAAACAATTGTTGAAATGACAATTGCGCAAAGCACATTCGCAAATCGATCAGGACAAGCCTGAGATCAGTCGGCCCGATGTTCGAAGCCGAGACGCGCCGGAAGCGGGACATGACCATCAGCGTCGCGCAGGCTCAGCCCCGAGCCCGCAGTGAAGCGACCGATCTCGACGGCGTAAGCGGATGCGGCTTCGCGATGCTCGGGGGGGATGGCCGCCAGAAGCTGATAGTCATCGCCGGCGGTCGCCGCAGACAGGCGCGTCGCGCGGTCCTCGCCAAGGCCGCGCAGGTCCGGCGACAACGGAATCCGGTCGAGGTCGATCTCGACCGCGAGGCCGGAGGCGCTCGCGATGCGGGACGCGTCGATCAGCAGCCCGTCGGATATGTCCGCCATGGCATGGGCGAGCGGCGCCAGCGCCCGCCCCTCGGCGAGGCGCGGCATCGGCAGGCGATAGGCCTTGAGCAGGCGCCGGGGGCCCTCGATCTCGCCCAGTGCGATGCGCAGGCCGAGCCCGGCATCGCCGATCGGACCGGTGGCGAATAACAGATCGCCGGCCCTGGCGCCGCGCCGGTCGGGGCTGCCGCCGGGCGGTGCCTGGCCGATCGCGGTCAGGCCCAGCACCCGCGCCGAGCCCGCCGGCTGGGCGACGGTATCGCCCCCGAGCAGCGGAACCTCGAAATGGGCGATCGCCCGGCCGAGCCCTTCGACGAAGGCCGCATCCCAATCGCTGCTGCCGGTCAGACCATAGCCCATGAGCACGCCCAGGGGCTCCGCGCCCTTCGCGGCCAGATCGGAGAGATTCACGGCGAGCAACTTCCAGGCGACGTCACCCGGCGGATCGGTGGCGAGATAATGGACGCCTTCGACCAGCATGTCGTGGGTCAGCACCAGATCGCGGCCGAACGGCGCGGGCAGGACGGCGGCGTCGTCAGCAAGATCTCGCGCGGCGGGATGGCTGGCAAGAGGGCGGAGCGCGTCGATCAGGCGGCGTTCGTCGGACATGCCCCGGCTCTTTCCTTCCTTCGTCGGCTGTGCCGCCAGGCCCGCTCCGTCAGCGAGCCAACAGCAGCGCCAGCGCGTCCCACAGCAGCTTCACGCCGATCAGGATCGTAAGGCCATAGACCAGATTGTAGAAGCGGTCCGGATGGACCCGCCGGACGAGCCATACCCCCGCGAAGGTCGAGACGATCGCGACCGGCATCAGCGCAGCCGAGGCGAGCAGGTTGACCGGGGTGAACTGCCCGAGCGCGACATAGGCGGGCACCTTCACACAGTTGATCAGCGCGAAGAAGATCGCGGTCGTCCCCACCAGCACGTCCCGCTCCAACCGCTGTGGAAAGACGTAGAGCTGATAGGGCGGGCCCCCGGCATGGGCGAGTTGGCTGGTCAACCCGGCCGCGACGCTGCACGCGACGCCGACGCCATCGGGCAGGCGCTGGGTGGGTGCAGGACGGCCACCGCGCACCGCCCAGAGCTGCTGCGCACCGAACAGGATCGATATGACCCCCAGCGCGAGCAGGATCCAGTCCTCGCGCAGGCTGGCAGCAAACAGGTAACCGAGCAGCACGCCCAATATCGCCCCCGGCACCATCACCTTCATCACGTGCCGGTCCCAGCTGTGGCGGAACACCCAGACGCCGACCGCGTCCTGCACGATCAGCAGCGGCAGAAGGATCGCCGCCGATTGAACCGGGGGGACGACGAGGGCCATCAGCGGGATGGCGAGCGTGCCGACGCCGATGAACCCGCCCTTCCCCAACCCCATCAGGATAACCGAGGGGACACCGAGCAGCCAGAACAGAGGGTCGTGCAGTATCGTCGTGTCGACGATCACACGCGCACGGCCTTGGCGATCCCGTCGAGCACGCCGTTGACGAAGCCCTTTTCCTTCTTGTCGTAGAAAGCATCGGCAACGTCGACATATTCGCTGATCACGGTCGCGGTCGGTACGTCGGGGCGCGCGATCAGTTCATAGGCGCCGACGCGCAGGATCTGGCGCATCGGGCGATCGAGCCGCTCGAGCGACCAGCCGCTGGCCAGCTTGTCGGTAATGGCGGCGTCGATCTCTGCGCGGCGCGCGTCGACACCCTTCACCAGATCGTCGAAGAAGGCGATCTCGGCATGGGCATATTGGACGTCCTCGATCGTCGCGCCCAGTCGATGCTGGTGGAACTCGTCGAGCAGGTTCGCGAGCGGCGTTCCTTCCATTTCCTGCTGATAGAGCGCCTGCGCGGCGGCAAGGCGCGCGGCACTGCGCGAACGGGAACGCTCATTCTTGGCGTTGGCATTTTTGGCGTTGGTCATCTGTTTTCCAGTCTCGCGGCCACCGAGGCCGCGTGGGCGGGGAGCCCTTCGGCGCGGGCGAGCGCGACGGCGGCGGGGCCGATCGCGGCAATCGCCGACGCGTCGAGAGCTATGAAGCTGGTCCGCTTCATGAAATCGAGCACCGACAGCCCCGACGCGAAGCGCGCACGGCGGCCGGTGGGCAGGACATGGTTGGGCCCTGCGACATAGTCGCCGACCGCCTCGGGCGCATGGCGGCCGAGAAAGACCGAGCCCGCATGCCGGATGCGATCGAACAGCGCCTGCGGATCGGCCACGGCCAGTTCGAGATGTTCGGGCGCGAGACGGTCGCTGAGCGCCGGCACCTCGTCGAGCGAGCCGACGGTAATGATCGCGCCATTGGCGTCCCAGCTGGTCCGCGCGGTTTCACCGGTCGCCAGACCCGGCAGCTGCCGTTCGACGGCCTGGGCGACCGCATCGGCAAAGGCTGCGTCGTCGGTGAACAGGATCGACTGGCTGGTCGGGTCATGCTCCGCCTGGCTCAGCAGGTCGGCGGCGATCCATTCGGGATCATTGTCGCGGTCGGCCACGACCAGGATCTCGGACGGGCCGGCGACCATGTCGATCCCGACGACGCCGTAAAGCTGCCGCTTGGCCTCAGCGACCCAGGCATTGCCGGGGCCGACGATGACGTCGACCGGCCGGATGCGATCGGTGCCATAAGCGAGCGCGGCGACCGCCTGCGCGCCACCGACACGCCACACCTCGTCGACGCCGGCGAGCGCGGCCGCCGCGAGGACCAGCGGATTGACCTCGCCACCGGGGGTGGGCGTGACCATCACGAGCCGCTCGACACCCGCGACCTTGGCCGGCAGCGCGTTCATCAGCACCGAGGATGGATAGGCCGCGCGCCCGCCCGGAACATAGAGGCCAGCCGCCTCGACCGCGTTCCAGCGTGCACCGAGACGCACGCCGCTCTCGTCGGTGCGGCTCGAATCGGCGGGGCGCTGGGCGGCGTGGTACAGACGAATGCGTTCGGCAGCGAGTTCCAGCGCCGCGCGCAGGCCGGGGTCGAGCCCGGCCAGAGCCTCTTCGCACGCCGAAGCCGGAATGCGCCAACCGGTGGCCTCAAGATCATGGCGATCGAAGCGCTGCGTATAGTCGGCCAGCGCCACATCGCCCCGCGCGCGGACATCGGCCAAGATCGCGGCAACGTCGCGCGAAACATCGGCGTCGGCTTCGCGGCGGCCCTCGACGAGCGCGGTGAAGGCCTCGGCAAAGCCGGGATCGCGGCTGTCGAGCCTAAGCGGCATTGCGACGCTCCACAGCGGCGCGGAATCCCTCGACCAGCGGGCCGATCTCGGCCGCGCGGGTCTTGAAGGCGGCACGGTTGACGATCAGCCGCGACGAGATGTCGGCGATCTTCTCGACCTCCGCGAGACCATTGTCCTTGAGCGTACGGCCGGTCGACACGAGGTCGACGATGCGACTCGACAGACCCAGCACCGGCGCGATCTCCATCGCCCCGTTGAGCTTGACGCATTCGGCCTGCACGCCCCGCGCCTCGAAATGGCGGCGGGTGATGTTGGGATATTTGGTGGCGACGCGGACATGGCTCCACTCGCGCGGATCGTCGCCCTCGGCCATCGCGACCGGCTCGGCCACCGAAATGCGGCAATGGCCGATATCGAGATCGACCGGCGCGTAGAGTTCGGAATAGTCGAACTCCATCAACACGTCCGATCCGACGATGCCGAGCTGCGCCGCACCATGGGCGACGAAGGTCGCGACGTCGAAGGCGCGCACCCGGATCAGGCCGATGTCGGGCCGATTCGTGGCGAAGCGGAGCAGACGGCTGTCCTCGTCGCCGAAGGCCGGCTCGGGCACGATGCCGATCTGCGCGAACAAAGGCAGCACCTCTTTGAGGATGCGGCCCTTCGGCACGGCGATGATGATCTGCGCTGTCATGATGGCGCGCGCCATAGAACAGCAGGGCCCCGCTGACAACGGAGCCCCGGCCTTTTGGGAAGCGGGATCAGAGCAGGTCGCGCAGGGCGAGCGCGCCCAGAACGGCGAAGATCGCGGCGGCAGCGATGCGCATGGCCTGCAGCGGCACATAGCGGGTGATGCGGTCGCCGAGCAGCACGGCGGGGACGTTCGCCAGCATCATGCCCAGCGTCGTCCCGATCGCGACCAGTTCGACCGAATGGTAGCGCGCACCGAGCGCGACCGTGGCGATCTGGGTTTTGTCGCCCATCTCCGCCATGAAGAAGGCGATCAGCGTGGTCAGGAAAACGCCGTGCGAGGTCGGGCGGGCTGCCTCTTCCTCTTCGTCGATGCGGTCGGGAATCAGGGTCCAGGCCGCCATGCCGATGAAGCCGAGCGCGACCGCCAGCCTGAACCAGGGGCTGTCGAGCAGGCCGGCCACGGCAACCCCGGCCCAGGCGGCGAGCGCGTGATTGACCAGCGTCGCGGCGAAGATGCCCAGGATGATCTGAACGGGGGCGCGAAAGCGACAGGCCAGGATGATGGCCAGCAACATGGTCTTGTCGCCGATTTCGGCGAACGCCACGAGCAAGGTAGAAGCTAGGATAACGTCCATGGGATGTTCCGGGCCGGGCAGACGAAGGACGGACGACACCGACACCCCCGCCCGGCAGGCGAGGTCTCGGTGTCATCGGTCTTGCCAAGGTCCTGAAACCCCGATCGCGCCATGAGGTCTCCCCCAAGCATGTTGACGCGATGCCCGTCCTGTTCGGACGGCCGGCTACTCCCCGGATGACGGGTGCCGGTTACGCTGCGGCGGGCGGAGGGTCAAGCCCGCTGCCCGCCGCAAGACGTTCAAGTTCAGGCCGGTTCAGGCCGCGCGGGCGGTCTCGAACAGGAACCAGGCGCGCTGCTCGGCCTGGTCGGTCCAGTCGTCGAGGATACCGCTGGTCGCGTTATCCTTGGCGGCGTCGACGATGTCCTTCGCCTCGCGCAGCTTGGCGACCAGCGCCAGATTGTCGTCGCGCAGTTCCTTGAGCATGTCCTGGGCGCTGACGAATTCCGCATCATTGTCCTTGATCGACTGACGGCGCGCGATGTCGCCGATCGAGCGGAGCGTGGTGTTACCGGTCTTGCGCACGCGCTCGGCAATGTCGTCCGTGGTCGCCAATATCTGGCCCGCCTGTTCGTCGAGCATCAGATGATAATCCCGGAAATGGGGCCCCGAGACGTGCCAGTGAAAATTCTTGGTCTTGAGATACAGCGCGAAACTGTCGGCGAGGATGCCGTTGAGCGCATCGGCGACACTCATTGCGCTGTTGCTCGCCAGGTCGGTGGGGGTCGCCAGCGCCGGCTTAGGTTTCTTGGCCATGATAAGCTTTCTCCCGCTTTCTGATCGATTCGCATCTCCAACGAACGATCCGGAAAAAGGTCCCAACGTCCTTTGAGGAAAAAATCATGCGCTATGATCGAGTCAGTCGATCGATCGGCCTGCAGGCAGAATCCCTGTGGACAGAATCCTTGACTCTTTGCCCAGACCACCGGTAAGGGCCGCATCCGATGAACGGCGGCGGCAACGTCGCCCTATTTTTTTCGTGGATAAGGGTTTCCGGTCATGGCCAAGCCGACCACCGTCAAGATCAAGCTCGTCAGCACGGCTGACACCGGGTTCTATTACGTCACCAAGAAGAACCCACGCACCCAGACCGAGAAGCTCAGCTTCCGCAAGTACGACCCGGTCGTGCGGAAGCATGTCGACTTCAAGGAAGCCAAGATCAAGTAATCGGCTGCGGGCTTCGGCCCGCCCGTTGCTTCAGCCCATCGCCCGCCTTCCGGCGGGCGTTTGCATTTGAGCGCCAGCCGTCAAAGCACATGGCGCGCTTGCACCGCTCAGCTGCTGCGTCGACCGCCCTCGCCCAGGCTGCCTGCGAGCGCCTCGACCGCTTCGACGAAGCGCGCCACCGAGATCGGCTTGGACACATAGGCGTCGGCCCCCGCCTCACGGACGCGGCTCTCGTCGCCCTTGCCCGCATAGGCGGTCACCGCCATCACCGGTGTCTTCTCCAATGCGGGATCGGCCCGCATCATCCGAATCAGTTCGACGCCGCTGATATGCGGCAGCTGAATGTCCATGATCACCAGGTCGGGCAATTCGGCCTGCATCGCGGGCAGCGCATCGCGGGCATCACGAACCGTCGTGACCTGCGCCCCATGGGCTTCGAGCAGGTCACGGAAGAGCCGAAGATTCAGCTCATTATCCTCGACAATCACGACTTTTTTCGTCACGGCTACCCACCTATCCGACCTGCAGGTCTATGTCATGCCCTCCCTGCCTTCAAATCCGGAGAAACCCCTTCACGGCGACCGCGACGCTGCGGCGGCGCTGGCGCTGGCCGCGCTGGCATGGACGCTCAGCGAGGATATCCGGGCGCGCAGGCTGCTCGATCTGACCGGCCTGACGCCGGAAGGGCTGCGGGCGGGCGCAGGCGAATCCCACATATTGGGGGCCGTGCTGGATTTCCTGGCGGGGCATGAGCCCGATCTTATCGCCTGCGCCGACGCGACCGGCTACAAGCCCGCCGACCTGATCACCGCAAGGGACATATTGCAGGCATGAAGCGACCGCTGCTGATCACCGACTGCGACGAGGTTCTCCTCCATATGGTCACGCCCTTCGGCCAGTGGCTCGACGAGGCGCACGACATCGATTTCGCCATGGATCGCCCCGATTTCGTCGATGCGCTGACCCACCGCAGCGATTCGCGACCCGTCCAGACCGAGCATATCTGGCCGCTGCTCGACGCCTTCTTCACCACCGAGATGCACCGCCAGACGCTGGTCCCGCACGCACAGCATGCGCTCGCGACGATCGGGGAACTGGCCGACATCGTCGTCCTGACCAATTTGACCGACCAGTTCCACGCCGGCCGCGTCGCGCAGCTCGACGCGGTGGGCATCCGGCACCGGGTACAGTGCAATCAGGGTGGCAAGGGCCGCCCGGTTGCCGATCTGGTCGCCGAATATGATCCCAGCGCGACGGTCTTCGTCGACGACCTGGCCCAGCACCACCAGTCGGTCGCCGAGCATGCGCCCGCCGTGTGGCGGTTGCACATGATCGCCGAGCCGCAAGTCGCCCGCCACCGCCCGCCGGCCGCCGCAGCGCATGCGCGGATCGACGACTGGTCCGACGCGCTGCCATGGATTCTCGCCCGGTTCGCCGAGGCGGAAGCTGCCCAGGCCAGGGATCGTGCCAGCCACCCATGATCGAGCGAAGGGCAGCCGCTTGACGCTGTCCGGGGACTACAGGAAAGAGAAGCCATGACCATTGACGCACGTCTCGCCGAACTGGGCATCGTCCTGCCGCAACCCGCAGCCCCCGTGGCGGCCTATGTGCCGACCGTGGAGATAAACGGCCTGCTCCACATTTCGGGTCAACTCCCCTTCCGCGAGGACGGCAGCCTGGTGACCGGCCGTCTGGGCGAGGATGTCGGCGTCGCTGCCGGGATGGAGGCCGCACGCCGCTGCGGCATCATGCTGATCGCGCAGATCAAGGCCGCGCTGGGCGGCGATCTGTCGCGGGTCGAACGGATCGTGAAACTCGGCGCCTTCATCTCCTCGACCGCCAGCTTCACCGATCAGCCCAAGGTGGCCAATGGCGCGTCGGAACTGATGCAGGCCGTGTTCGGCGATGCTGGCCGCCATGCGCGCAGCGCGGTCGGCGTTCCGGTCCTTCCGCTCGGCGCTGCCGTGGAGGTCGATGCCATTGTCGCTGTTCGGCCTCTTTGATCGCTGGCGCTTCCCGGTACCCGACGCCAGGCGCGTCGGATTCCTGACCCGTACGCCCTTCGCCAATCGCGGGCTGCATGGCAGCCGCCATGTCGAGAACAGCCGCGCGGCGATCGAGGCCGCGGTCAGCCTCGGCTATGGCGTCAAGGTCGACGTTCAGTTCAGCCTCGACGGCCATGCCTATGTGATCGCCGATCCGACGGTCGACCGTCTAACCGAGCAGAGCGGACAGGTCCGCCATCTGTCGAGCAAGCATCTCAGCGAGATCCGCCTGCGCGGCACCGAAGAAAGCATTCCCCAGCTCAAGGAGATATTGGGCCTGGTCGCAGGCCGGGTGCCGGTGCTGGTCGAGCTGCGCGCCGTCGAGGGCCATGTCTCGCAGCTGTGCGTCGCGGTTCGTCACGCGATCGAAGGCTATCGCGGCGAGGCGGCGGTGATGTCGCTCCACCCCGAAGTGCCGCGCTGGTTCGCCTCGCACGGCAGCCGGATACCGCGCGGGCTGATGATGTCCGAAGACAGCGTCTATGCGAAGGAAGCCGGCACCGAGCAGGTCCGGACAATGTGGCGCTCACGCCCCGAATTCCTGGCGATCGCCATCGGCGACCTGCCCAACCGTTTCGCCCAGCGCCAGCGCAAGCGTGGCATACCGATATTGGCCTGGATCGTCTCCTCGGCCGAGCAACAGGCTGTCGCCGCCGAGAACAGCGACCAGATCATCTTCGAGGCGCCGGGATGGTAGAGCCCCTGACCGCCCGGACGGCGGAGGGGGTAGCCAGCATCGCCGCGACCGACTGGGACGCCTGCGCCGGCAGCGACAATCCCTTTCTTTCGCACGCCTTCCTGTCCGCGCTGGAAGAATCGGGCAGCGCGACGGCCCGCGCCGGCTGGCAGCCTCTGCCGATCCTGATCGACGGCGAGGATGGCAGACCAGCGGCGATCCTGCCGGCCTACGCCAAGAGCCACAGCCAGGGCGAATATGTGTTCGACCATGCCTGGGCGGACGCCTGGCAGCGCGCCGGGGGCGACTATTATCCCAAGCTGCAGATCGCGGTGCCGTTCAGCCCGGTGCCGGGGCCCCGCTTGCTGCTCCGCGATCCCGCACTCGCACCCGCATTGATCGCTGCGGCCGAAGCGGTGGTCGAGCAAAATGGCCTCTCCTCCTGCCACGCGACCTTCGTAGCACCCGAGCAGGTGCCTCTGTTCGAGGCGGCAGGCTGGCTGGTCCGCACCGACCGGCAATTTCACTGGCGCAACCGGGGGTATGAGAGTTTCGAGGATTTCCTGGGCGCACTGGCTTCGCGCAAGCGCAAGGCGATCCGCAAGGAACGCGCGGCGGCGACCGAAGGCCTGGAGATCGTCCACCTCAGCGGCGACGAGATCGGCGAGATGCACTGGGACGCCTTCTGGCACTTCTATCAGGACACCGGCGCGCGCAAATGGGGCCGGCCCTATCTGACGCGACGCTTCTTCTCGCTGCTGGGCGAGCGCATGGCCGACCGGGTTCTGCTGATGCTGGCGCTGCGCGACGGCGTGCCGATCGCCGGGGCGCTGAACATGATCGGGGCGGACACGCTCTACGGCCGCTACTGGGGCTGCACCGAGGAGGTGCCCTTCCTCCATTTCGAGCTCTGCTATTATCAGGCGATCGACGCCGCACTCGCGCGCGGCCTGTCGACGGTCGAGGCCGGCGCACAGGGCGAGCATAAGCTGGCGCGCGGCTATGAACCGGTGCCGACCTATTCGGCCCATTTCATTCCGCATGCCGGCTTCCGCCATGCGGTCGCCGACTATCTCGAAAGCGAGCGCGAGGCCGTCGCGCAGGACATCGAGATGCTCGGCAGCTTCGCCCCGTTCAAAAAGAGCGACGCCTGACCGCGTCAGGAAAACCTGCGGATCAGGCCGCCAGCCGGTTGCCGAAGCCGAGCATCGCGCGCGCCTGACGCTGCGCTTCCTGGATTTCGCGCGCCGTCATTTCCTCGGCGATCTCCTGGCGGCATTCGGCCGCCTGCGGATTGCCACCGAGCGCCGCGATGTTGAACCATTTGTGGGCCGCAATCAGGTCGAGCGGAAAGCCGTCCGCCCCCGCCGAATAGGCGACGCCCAGCTGGAAACAGGCGTCGATGTCGCCCGCCATCGCGTCGCGCAGCCGCGACTCGCTCAGAAATTGTTGCGCCTTGAGACTGTGAACCATGTCACGCTCCACCTTTCCGGGAGGTGACGGTGTTTGCTGACCAACCGTCGCCGTCCCAACAAGGTTAACGGCATGGGCGGCAGCTTCTTTAACCCTGTTCCCTTTGGGGCAGTCAGCCTCCGACGGGCAGGTTGTCGATCAGCCGGGTGCGCCCCAGCTTCGCCGCCGCGATCAGGCGGGCGGGCCCCGCCAGCCGCTCGACCGGTTCGAGCGTCGCGGCATCGACGAGGGCGACATAGTCGATCGGATCGAAGCCGGCCTCGCCCAGCCGCGAAACGGCCGCCGCCAGCGCGACCGCGACATCGTCGCCCCGCTCGATCGCGCTCTTGGCCTCGCCCAGCGCGCGCGGGAGGGTGCGGGCCGTCACGCGCTCTTCCTCGCTGAGATAGGCGTTGCGCGACGACAAAGCGAGCCCGTCATCCTCGCGCTGGGTGGGGACGCCGACGATCTCGATGTCGATGTCGAGATCTGCGACGAAGCGGCGGATGACTGCCAGCTGCTGGAAATCCTTCTCGCCGAAAAAGGCGCAATCGGGCTTCACCTGCTGGAACAGCTTGGTGACCACCGTCGCCACGCCCGCAAAGTGACCCGGCCTTGCCGCACCATCCCAGCGCTCGCTGACCCCGCCGACAGAAATGCTGGTCGCGAAGCCCTTCGGGTACATCGTCGCCACGTCAGGTGCCCACAGCAGCGCGGCACCTGCGGCTTCGAGCAGGGCAACATCGGCCGCCTCGCGGCGCGGATAGGCGTCGAGATCCTCGTTCGGGGCGAACTGGGTCGGGTTGACGAAGATCGACACCACCACCTGGAAACCGCGTCCGCGCGCGGCATCGACCAGGGCGATATGACCTGCGTGCAGCGCGCCCATCGTCGGCACCAGCGCGACCGGGGCGCCACTTATCCTCAAATTTGCGACCGCCGAGCGGAGATCGGCTATGTTCCGAACGATGTGCACCGACTAAAGACCCCTTCAGGTTGGGTCCGCCCTGGCGGACCGCGGTGCCATTTCCGTGCGCGCCGCCCTCTTTCGGGGCGGATAGGATCGTACAGGGCTGGCACCGTCGTTTCAGCTGTGCTGAAACGGCTCCTGTGAACGCTCCTTGGACAAGGCCGCCCGTGGGATCAAGCGCGGTGCGGCGAAGGGAATAGAGTTTGTCGAACGCGCACATCATCACCTTCGCCAACGAAAAGGGCGGATCGGGGAAATCCACCACGTCGGTGCATGTCGCGGTTGCCCTGGCTGCCGCCGGTCGCCGCGTGGCCGCGATCGACCTCGATACGCGCCAGCGCACCCTCGCCCGCTATCTGGAAAACCGCCAGGCGACCGCGGCCCGCATCGGGCAGGCGCTGCCGATGCCCAGCTTCGAGACTTTCGACAGCGCCAGGGGCCATATACTCGACGACCTGATCAACGGCTTCGCCGCCGATCATGACGTCGTCGTGATCGACACCCCCGGTCGCGACGACGAACATGCGCGCGCCTCGATCACCCGCGCCGATACGCTGGTCACCCCGATCAACGACAGTTTCGTCGACCTCGACCTGATCGGGCAGGTCGATCCCGAGACCTTCAAGATCCGCCGCCCCAGCTTCTATGCCGAGCTGGTGTGGGACGCGCGCAAGGTGCGCGGGCGGATCGATGGCGGCACGGTCGACTGGGTGCTGCTGCGCAACCGCCTCCAGCATCTCGAGGCGCGCAACATGCGCCGCGTCGCCGATGCGATGCAGGAACTGGCGAAGCGCGTCGGCTTCCGCGTCATCCCCGGACTGTCCGAACGCGTCATCTATCGCGAGCTCTTTCCCAAGGGGCTGACCCTGCTCGACATGAAGGCGATCGGCGGCGAAGCCGGTATCGGCCATGTCGCGGCGCGGCAGGAGCTGCGCGAGATGGTTTCCGGCCTCGCTCTCTCGCAATGGCCGCAGCATCAGGCGGCGGTGGGATGATCCTGCTGCTGCTGGCAGCCGCCGGGTTCGCCTGGTGGCAATGGGGACGCTCCATGTCCCGCCCGCAGCTCATGGCCGCGCTGTCGGCGCTCGGCGGCGCGATGCTGCTGACAAGGGGCGCCTGGATGGTCGCCCTGCCGATGTTCCTGCCGCTGATCTGGCTGTTGATGCAGCCGGCCGCGGCCCCCGGCGGGGCGGTACGCACGGCTCTGCCGGCGATGGATCGCGAGGAGGCGCGCCGCGTGCTCGACCTTCCGCCGACCGCCGACGCCGAAGCCGTCCGGGCCGCCCATCGCCGGCTGGTGGCGCGTGTCCACCCGGACCAGGGTGGATCGGCCGAGCTGACCGGGCGGGTCAATGCTGCCCGCGACATATTGCTGGCGGAGCTGCAAAGGCGCTAACCCTGTTCTGTCGCCGGGGCCTTCACCCCGCTCCTCGCATCTCAACGGAGGCTTGATTGACCCACCGCTTCGACCCGACCAGCCTGCGCGAATATGATATTCGAGGGATCGTGGGTAAGACCCTGGGGACCGCCGATGCCTATGCGATCGGGCGCGGCTTTGCGACCCATGTCCGGCGCGCCGGCGGAACCCGCGTCGCGGTCGGCTGGGACGGCCGCGTCTCGTCGGAATCGCTGCGCGACGAACTGATCCGCGGCCTGACCGAAAGCGGGGTCGACGTCGTCCGCACCGGCCTTGGTCCGACCCCGATGCTCTATTTCGCCGAGGCGACGCTGGAGGTCGACGGCGGCATCCAGATCACGGGCAGCCACAATCCGGCCGACTATAACGGCTTCAAGATGGTGCTCGCGCACAAGCCCTTCTTCGCCGAATCGATCCAGTCGATCGGGCGCATGGCCGAGGAAGGCGACTGGGACGAAGGCTCGGGCAGCGTCAGCGACGCCGATATCGAGGATCTCTATGTCGACCGGCTGGTCCAGGATTTCTCCGGCTCGGCCTTCCGGATCGGCTGGGACAATGGCAATGGCGCCGGTGGCCGCATCCTCGAGAAGCTGGTCAAGCGCCTGCCGGGCGAGCATCATGTCCTCTATGCCGAGATCGACGGACGCTTCCCGCACCATCATCCCGACCCGACCGAGGAGAAGAACCTCGCCGACCTGAAGGCGTTGGTGGCGGAAAAGCAGCTCGACTTCGGCATCGCCTTCGACGGCGACGCCGATCGAATCGGCGCGATCGACGGCGAAGGCCGCGTCGTGTGGGGCGACCAGATCCTGTCGATCCTCGCCGAGCCGGTGCTCAAGGCGGTGCCGGGCGGGACGATCATCGCCGACGTCAAGGCCAGCCAGGCGCTGTTCGATCGCGTCGCCGAACTGGGCGGTACCCCCTGCATGTGGAAGACCGGCCACAGCCTGATCAAGGTCAAGATGGCCGAGACCGACAGCCCGCTCGCCGGCGAGATGTCGGGGCACATTTTCTTCCGCCATCGCTGGTACGGCTTCGACGACGCGCTCTATTCGGCGGTGCGGCTGATCGAATCGGTCAGCCAGCTCGGCGGATCGCTGACCGCTCTCAAGAGCCGCATGCCTAAGCTGGTGAACACCCCGGAGATGCGCTTCCAGGTGGATGAGAGCCGCAAATTCGCGGTGGTCGAAGAGGTGCTCGACCGGCTCGAAGCCTCCGGCGCGGAGGTCAACCGCACCGATGGTGCCCGCGTCAACACCCCCGACGGCTGGTGGCTGCTGCGCGCATCGAACACGCAGGACGTGCTTGTGGCCCGCGCCGAGGCGGCCGACCAGGCCGGTCTCGATCGCCTGCTGGCTCAGATCGACGAGCAACTGGCCCTGTCGGGGCTGGAGCGCGGCGAGCAGGTCGGGCACTGATCGTGGTGAGCGCGGCGGGGATGGTGCATCCGCCCCGCCGTCGCCCCATATAGACCGGATGCCATCGACGCTCCCCACCGTCCTTTCGGACTGGTTCGCGGCCAAGGGCTGGGCGCCGCGCCGGCACCAGCTGGAGATGCTGGCGGCGGCACGCGGCGGCAAGAGCGCTTTGCTCGTCGCGCCCACCGGGTCGGGCAAGACCATGGCGGGCTTCCTTCCGTCCCTCGTCGACCTGGTCGAGAACCCGCGCGAGGGGCTGCACACTCTCTATGTCTCGCCGCTCAAGGCGCTGGCGGTCGACGTCCGCCGCAACCTGCTGACTCCGATCGAGGAGATGGGCCTCGACATCGCGGTCGAGACCCGCACCGGCGACACACCGTCGGATCGCAAGGCACGCCAGCGGGTTCGTCCGCCCCAGATCCTGCTGACCACGCCCGAATCGCTCAGCTTGCTGCTGTCCTATCCCGACAGCGCCGCCCTCTTCGCCGGGCTGCGGACGATCATCATCGACGAGGTCCACGCCTTCGCCACCGGCAAGCGCGGCGATCTGCTGGCGTTGTCGATGGCGCGACTGGGGACGCTGGCCCCCGAACTGCGCCGGGTCGCGCTGTCGGCGACGGTCGCCGATCCGGACGCCTATCGCGGCTGGCTGTCGGGCGACGGAGACTATGAATCGGTCGAACTCGTCCATGGCGACAGCGGCGCTCCGCCCCGGATCGACATCGTCATCCCGCAAGGCCGTATCCCCTGGGCCGGGCATTCGGGCCGCTATGCCGCCGAACAGGTCATGGCCGAGATCGAGACGCATCGGACCACGATCGTCTTCTGCAACACCCGCAGCCTCGCCGAGCTGATCTTCCAGGATCTGTGGAAGGTGAACGCGATGAGCCTGCCGATCGGCATCCACCATGGCTCGCTGTCGAAGGAGGCGCGTCGCAAGGTCGAGGAGGCGATGGCATCGGGCCGGCTGCGCGCGCTGGTCGCAACCGCCAGCCTCGATCTCGGCGTCGACTGGGGCGATGTCGACCTCGTCATCCAGATGGGCGCGCCCAAGGGCGCCTCGCGCCTGCTCCAGCGGATCGGCCGCGCCAACCACCGGCTCGACGAGCCGAGCGAGGCCGTGCTCGTCCCCGGCAACCGGTTCGAATATCTCGAGGGCCGCGCCGCGCTCGACGCGATCGAGGCGGGCGAGCTCGACAATGAACCCTTCCGCCCCGGCAGCATCGACGTGCTCGCCCAGCATGTCATGGCGGTCGCCTGCGCCGGCCCCTTCCGCGCCGAGGAACTGCTGGCCGAGGTCAACCGCGCCGCGCCCTATGCAACGCTGACCGCCGAGCAGTTCGACCGGGTCCTCAACTATATCGCCAATGGCGGCTATGCGCTGAAGGCCTATGAGAAGTTCCGCCGGCTGACTCGCACCGCCGATGGCGTGTGGCGGCTAAGCCATCCCAGTTACGCCATCCAGCATCGCCTCAACGCGGGGATCATCGTCGAGGCGCCGATGCTCGACGTGCGCTTCAAGAACGGGCGCAGCCTGGGCAAGGTCGAGGAAGGCTTCGGAACGAGCCTCGCGCCCGGCGACTGCTTCTTCTTCATGGGGCTGGCGCTCGAGGTGCTCAAGATCGACCTCACCGATCTGGTGGTGCGCGCCACCTCGAAGCCGGCGCGGATCCCGACCTATGGCGGCGCACGCATGCCGATTTCGACGCATCTTGCAGAGCGCGTGCGCCATTTCTTGCACGAACCGGCCGAATGGTCGCGCTTCCCGGCGGACGTCCGCGAATGGCTGGAGATGCAGGCGCGCCGGTCGCGGCTGCCGGCGCCCGACGAGCTTCTGGTCGAGACCTTCCCGCGCGAGAAACGCAATTACATGGTTCTCTACAGTTTCGAAGGCTGGAACGCGCACCAGTCGCTGGGCATGTTGCTGACCCGGCGGATGGAAAGCCAGGGCCTCGTCCCGATGGGCTTCGTCGCCAGCGACTATGCGCTCGCCTGCTGGTCGGTCGAGCCGGTGCTGGACCCCGCCAGCTTGTTCTCCGCCGAGATATTGGAGGAGGAGTTCGTCGAATGGGTCGAAGGATCGGCCCTCCTCAAGCGCGCCTTTCGCGAGGTGGCGGTGATCGGCGGCCTGGTCGAACGGCAGCACCCCGGCAAGAAGAAGTCGGGCCGCCAGGTCACCTTCTCGACCGATCTGATCTACGACGTGCTGCGCCGCTACGAGCCCGACCATCTGCTGCTCGACGCCGCCTGGGCCGATGCCCGCGCCAAGATGACCGATGTCGGCCGGCTGAGCGGACTGATCGAAAGAGCGGCCGAGCGGATCGTGCATGTGCCGCTGGAGCGGGTATCCCCCCTCGCCGTGCCCGTCCTTGTCCTGATCGGCCGGGAAACGGTGGCGCAGGGCGTCGCCGACGATGTGCTGCTGATCGAGGCCGAGGCGCTGGCGGCCGAGGCGATGCGAGCTTAGCTGCGGAATATCATTTATTGTAGATACGAATATTGAATTTCGGTTGAATTAATCGTATTTACAAAAAATGTGGAGCTAAAGGTGGGGTTTGGGGTGAACTGCCTATGGCGGCGGCCATTCCTGTCAGCAAAGCCGGAGGATAGATCAATGATCAAAGCCACCAGCCTGCGGGCAGCAAGCCCTTTTGGATTCACGAGACATGCGGATTTCCTACGATGAGGAAAAGCGTCTCAAAGTTTTGAACGATCGCCAGATCGACTTTGATGACGCGGCTGAACTTTTCAAAGCGTTCCATCTCACACGGCGAGATGACAGGCCTTATGATGAAGAGAGGTATATTTCGATCGGGGAGATAAGAGGCCAGGTCATTCTGGTCGTTTGGACGCCGAGGGAAGATAGCCGCCGCATCATCACAATGTGGAAAGCAGATCATGGAGAACGTGAAAAATTCTATCGACGCCGCGATCGAAGCGGATGAGCGCAAGCCCATCCTAGACGAGGATTGGTTTGAAGAAGCCGATGCATATATCGGCACCAAGCTAGTACAGCGCGGACGCCCAAAGGCCGACAAAACCAAAAAACTGGTTTCGCTGCGTCTGGATCGGGACGTCGTCGACTGGTTCAAGCAATCGGGTGCCAAGTGGCAAACCCGGATCAACGATGAGTTGAGGAAGGCGGCCGGTCTTTAAGATCGCCGCTTTCCTCAGCGTTGCGCGCAGCCGACCGCCGCGGCGTCGATCGCGCTGGCGACGCCCTTCAGCAGATAGCCGTCCGACCGGTCGCGCCCTTCCTTCGAGACCCAGGCGACGCGCATCGAGGTGGCGCTGCGCATCGTCGCGATGATCGCCGCATCGGCGCGCGGGTCTGGCGCCCAGGCGTCGACCGACGCCGCGACCAGCGGAAAGCTTCGTTCGCCGAAGATCAGGCGGATGGGGCTGTTGGGCGCGCGCGGTTCGCGCAGGCGGAAGTGGACCTGGCCGCTGATCCGCTGTTTCGGCCAGACCGCGACCGACGCGAAGCTGCGCCACTGGCCCGATCCGCGCCGCTCCGGCATGGCGATCGCATAGCAGCGGGCGGGATTTACATCCCGGAAAGCGCCCCAGCCGCCGAAAATTCCAAGCGACGTGCGCCCGGCCGGCGCCGCCGCGATCAGGGTCGCAAAGAGCACAAATGCACAGAAACGGGCCTTCAACCTGTCAATCCCCAATCTTGTCCTAGTTGCAAAAATGCAACATTTTCTGCTGTTTATCTGGCGTTCATGCAACTCCTGCCGGCTTGGTGCACTAGGCATCCACGTCGCCAGTACCCCTGAGGCGACGCGTTAGAAAATGGAGTTATACTATGCGTAGCATCGTTGTCGCCGCCCTCGTCGCGGCCAGCGCAGCAGCCCCCGCCCTCGCCCAGGACCGTGCGCCATTTACCGGCCCGCGCGTCGAAGGTCTCGTCGGTTGGGACCGCGTCCAGAACAACGGGCATGACGACGGCGTGGCCTATGGCCTCGGCGCCGGCTATGATTTCCAGACCGGCATGGGCCTGGTCGGCATCGAGGGCGAGGTTGCCGATTCCGGCGTGAAGCAATGCGCCGGTGCGGCCACCGCCGCTGATCCGCGCCTCTGCGCCAAGGCCGGCCGCGACCTTTATGTCGGCGGTCGCGTCGGCACCGTCATCGGCGGTCGTACCCTGCTGTACGCAAAGGCCGGCTATACCAACACCCGTGCGAAGCTGACCGGCGACGACGGCACGGGCCAGGTGACCCTCGCCAAGCAGGACCTCGACGGCGTGCGCGTCGGCGCGGGCGTCGAATATGCGGTCGGCCCCAACAGCTTCATCAAGACCGAGTATCGCTACTCGAACTATGAGCAGGGCTTCTCGCGGCATCAGGTGATGGGCGGCTTCGGCTTCCGCTTCTGATCGCGACGAAGATGGAGCGGTCGATCTGACACCGTCGGATCGACCGCTCCCGGTCCGAAAGGGGAGGGCTCGGCCGCGGGACGCCGGGCCCTTTTCTTTTGTGTCATTGGGTTTCATCGCGCCGAGAAATCACGCAGGGGGCCTTGATCGACTGCCGGACTCTCTACACAAGGAAAATGATCGGCGTACTTGATTTGCCGTGCGCTAAATGATAAGCCGCCACGCGGCTTATCGAGAAGGAGGCGCAATTGATCGACGTCGTCGCCGCCTTTAGCTTGCCCCAAGCAAGCAAGTTGACCGGAGTTCCTGAAGCTCGCTTGGTCGATTGGGACAGAGAGTGTTTTTTCATTCCATCTCTTGCCTACGAGGACCGGCGAAGCCCGTATTCGCGCGTTTACTCTTTTGAAGATTTGGTCGGGCTGCGCACCCTCAACATCCTTCGAGACCGCGTTTCGATGCAGCATTTGAAAAAGGCAGCCCTGCGCTTGAAGCAGCATAGCGGGAAACCGTGGTCGGACCTCACGTTATATACCCTCAATGACGAAGTTCACTTCAAAAACCCAAAAGACGGCAAGATTGAAGGCGTAATTTCGGGTCAATACGGCGCAACCATTCCTTTGGAAAGCATTGCAGAGGAGTTACGTGAAGAAGCCAACAAGTTACGTGAACGAGATCGCGACCGAGTAGGTACCATCGAGCGTCATAAATTCACTATGAGCAACGCCCCTGTGTTTGGTGGAACACGTATAACAGTGGCCTCTGTCGTGAGCTATTTGGACGCGGGCTATTCAGTTCAAGAGATCATCGAGGAGTACCCCGATCTAACGCGTGAAGATGTTGAAGCTGCTCGTCGGTTCAGAGAGGGTTTGACTCGCGCCGCGTAATACTCCTTATTCCGGGACAGTGTTGTTCCTGATCGATCATAACGTTCAAACAAGTGTGCATCGCGTGTTAAAGCAGATGCACCATGACGTTGCGCTTTCTAAAATAGAAGTTGGGCAGGATGCGCCGGATCCTGTCGTTGCTACAAGAGCGATGGAGCAAGGGCGGATTCTCGTTAGCCATGACCGCGACATGAAGCGAATTCAGCGGTTCGTTTCTCCACGCGATAGAGCGCGATATCCAGCTCTATCTAGGCTTATGCTCCAACTGCCTGAACCATTGGCTGCGCGGAGACTGCGGGAAATGATGCCACTCATAGAGTGTGAATTTGAGCTAGCACGTCACAGCGGCCAGCCAATGCTAGTACACCTTCAGGAGCGCATTGTCCGAATCCTTCGCTGACCGTCTGCACACAGTATAGCGAGATATCTTCTGGCGTCTCCGAGGATTAGGCTACTCTCCAGTCTTGCGGCCAGCTTTTGAAGGCGAATCCCAAAAAGCCGCTTTTGTCCCCAGCTTTCGACGCTTTGGGCTGGCGGGTGCGCAAAGCCGCGCTATAACCGGGTTCCATTTAACATCGGGGATCCCGGGGCAGTCCATGAAGGTAACGATCGAACGCGCGACTCTTCTCAAAAGCCTGGGTCACGTCCAGTCGGTCGTCGAGCGCCGCAACACCATCCCGATCCTGTCGAACGTGCTTATCGAGGCCACCGCCGAGGGCAAGCTGCGCCTGATGGCGACCGACCTCGACCTGCAGATCGTCGAAGTGATCGACGACGCCGCAGTCGACCAGCCGGGCGCGACCACGGTCTCCGCGCACACGCTGTTCGACATCGCCCGCAAACTGCCCGAGGGATCGCAGGTCCAGCTGGCCGCCGCCGAGGGCAAGATGCAGGTCGTGGCCGGCCGCGCCCGCTTCAACCTGCAGACCCTGCCCAAGGACGACTTCCCGATGATCGCGGAGGGCGAGCTGCCGACGCGCTTCGAGCTTTCGGCGGAAACGCTCAAGCAGCTGATCGACAAGACGCGTTTCGCCATCTCGACCGAAGAGACGCGCTATTATCTCAACGGCATCTTCTTCCATGTGCAGGATGACGTGCTGAAGGCGGCGGCGACCGACGGTCACCGGCTGGCCCGCGTCACCATCGCACGCCCCGACGGGGCCGAGGGGATGCCCGACATCATCATCCCCCGCAAATGCGTGGGCGAATTGCGCAAACTGCTCGACGAGGCCGAGGAAGCGGTGAGCATCTCGCTGTCGCCGACCAAGATCCGCTTCGGCCTCGGTAGCGCGATCCTGACGTCGAAGCTGATCGACGGCACCTTCCCCGACTATAATCGCGTCATCCCGACCGCGAACGACAAGCTGCTCAAGCTCGACCCCAAGAGCTTCATGCAGGGTGTCGACCGCGTCGCGACGATCGCCTCGGAAAAGACCCGCGCGGTGAAGATGGCGCTCGACCGCGACAAGGTCACGCTGTCGGTGACCAGTCCCGAAAACGGCACCGCCGCCGAGGAAGTCCCCGGCGAATATACGTCGCCCGGTTTCGAGATCGGCTTCAACGCGCGCTATCTGATGGACATTCTCGGGCAGATCGACGGCAGTTCGGTCGAGGTGCATCTGGCCGACGCCGCCGCGCCGACGCTGATCCGCGAGAATGACAAGTCGCCCGCGCTCTATGTGCTGATGCCGATGCGGGTGTGATCGCATCGGCCGGGGGCTGAGGGGGAGGACGCGACGCGATGCCGGTCACGGTCAACCCCGATCTCCAGGCGATCGTCGATCGCATCACCGCCGACATGGAAGCCCGCGAGGATCGCGGCAAGGTGGCCGACTATATTCCGGGACTGGCGCGCGTCGATCCGCGCCATTTCGGGCTCGCCATCGCCACCCATGACGGGCGGATCTTTTCCGCTGGCGACGCGGCCACCGCCTTCTCGATCCAGTCGGTATCGAAGGTCTTCGCGCTGACCATCGCGCTCGGCAAGGTGGGCGATGCGCTGTGGAAGCGGGTCGGCCGCGAGCCATCGGGCAACGCCTTCAATTCGATCGTCCAGCTCGAAGCCGAGCAGGGCATTCCGCGCAACCCCTTCATCAACGCGGGGGCCATCGTCGTGTCCGACGTGATCCTGTCGGGCCATCGGCCGCGCGAGGCGATCGGAGAGATTTTGCGCTTCGTCCGCGACCTGGCCGGTGACGACGATATCGCGATCGACGAGGATGTGGCGCAGGGGGAAGCGGAGACAGGCTATCGCAACGCCGCGCTCGCCCATTACATGCGCAGCTTCGGCAATATCCGGCATCCGGTCGAGCAGGTGCTGGGCGTCTATTTCCACCAATGTGCGCTGAGCATGAGCTGCGTCCAGCTGGCCCGCGCGGGGCGCTTCCTGATGCTCGAAGGCCAGCATCCCGAAACCGGCTTCAACATCGTCTCGCCGACCCGAGCGCGGCGGATCAACGCGCTGATGATGATGTGCGGCCATTATGACGGGTCGGGCGAGTTCGCCTTTCGCGTCGGCATCCCCGGCAAGTCGGGGGTGGGCGGCGGCATCTTGTGCATCGTTCCCGGCATCGCGTCGATAGCCGTCTGGTCGCCGGGCCTGAACGAGCGCGGCAATTCGACGCTGGGGTCGCTCGCGCTCGAAAAGCTGGCGGCAGCGACCGGCTGGTCGATCTTCAACGAGCGCGACCCCGGCTGACCGCCGGCGTTCCCGGTATCAGCGCGTATAAGGGACGAAGCTGCCGAGACCGCAGGCGCCATAGGTCACGGGTGCGTTCCGCTCGGCGACCATGATCAGGTCATTGATGCAGAGCTGGCTGCTCGGGGTGCGCGTCACGATCACCCGGTCGGGCCGCAGCAACGCGCAATGCCCGCGATCGGGCTGGTTGACGTACCAGAGCCGTTTCGACACCTTATAGATGATCGCGCTTGCGTCGACGATCCGGGTCGAGCGGAGCGCGCGGAGCGGCACGCAGTTGAGCGGTTCGCCCGCTATGCGTCCCGCAAGTTCGCCCTTCGCCTTGTCCGACAGCGGCGCCGACACATCCTCCGCCGCCATCAGCAGCGGCAGTGCGAGCAGCAACAGCAGATGTCTTGCCCGGCCCATCGCGACTCTCCTCGGCACAGCTTATAGCCGGATCAGCCCCGGAACACATCCTTGGCCGCACGCCGCGCCGCAAGCTCGGCCACATCGGCCGCGCGCATGAAGGGGTTGGTCGCCCGTTCGAGCGCGATCGTGGTCGGCACCGTCGCCTCGCCCGCCGCACGCAGCCGGTCCACCTCGGCCATGCGGTCGCGCAATGCGACATTGTCGGGTTCGGCCACCAGCGCATAGCGGCCGTTGGACTGGGTATATTCATGCGCGCAATAGACGCGCGTGTCGCCCGGCAGCGCGGCGAGCCGGCGCATATTGTCGAACATCTGCTCGGGCGTGCCCTCGAACAGACGTCCACAGCCCATAGCGAACAGGGTGTCGCCGACGAAGACGACCTCCGCCTCGGGCAGGTGGAAGGCGATATGTCCGGCGGTATGCGCCGGTACCTCCAGCACCTCCGCCTGCAGCGCGCCGATCGCGACCCGATCGCCTTCGGCCAGCGGCACGTCGAGGCCGGGGATGGTGTCGGCCTCGGCCGCCGGGCCGCTGATGCGCGCGCCGGTCGCGGCCTTGATCGCCGCATTGCCGCCGACATGGTCTCCATGCCAGTGGGTGTTCCAGATCTGGCCGATCGTCCAGCCGCGCTGGGCCGCCTCGGCCAGCACCGGTTCCGACACCGCAGGATCGACCGCAACCGTCTCGCCGCTGGCTGCATCATGGAGCAGCCAGACATAATTGTCGTCGAGGACCGGGATGCGGACGATCTCGAGCGCCATTACCAGCTGCCGCTGTTCGGCATCGACGCCCAGGGCTCGGCGGGTTCGAGGCGGCCGTCCTGCAGCAGCTCGATAGAGATGCCGTCGGGGGTGCGGACGAAGGCCATATGGCCGTCGCGCGGGGGACGGTTGATCGTATAGCCAGCGTCCAGGATGCGCTGGCAGGTCTCGTAGATATTGTCGACGCGGTAGGCGAGGTGACCGAAATTGCGGCCGCCGTCATAGCCCTTCTCGTCCCAGTTGTGGGTAAGTTCGACCTGCGCATCCTCATCGCCGGGAGCGGCGAGGAAGATCAAGGTGTAGCGCCCGGCCTCATTGTCGAAGCGCTTGATTTCGCGCAAGCCGACCAGTTCGAGAAAGCGGATCGTCTCCTGCGGATCGGAGACGCGGATCATGGTGTGGAGATATTTCATCGCGCCAATGTAGGACGCCCATCGCCGGGTGCAACCGGCAGACGGGCCCGGCCGGCGTCAGGGCTGCGGCTCGGACTCCCCGCCGCGCAGAGCTAGTGCGGCGGCTTTGCCTGCGTTGCTCTCGGGTGCGGCAGTGGCGGCGCGGGTCCAGGCTGCGCGGGCATCGTCCATATTGCCCGATGCGGCGGCGATGTTGCCGGCCTCATAGGCGACCGAAGGATCGTTCGGCGCCAGCTTCGTCGCCTCGCGGATCGCGGTGAAGGCCAGCGGCAGGTCCTTCGCCTTGCGCGCGAGATTGGCGCGCAGGAGCCAGCCGAGCGGGTCGCGCGGGACCAGCCGTGTCGCCTGTTCGAGGTCGACGCGCGCACCCGCGACGTCGTTCGCCGCGACATTGGCGCGGGCGCGGTCGAGATGGACCTCACCCTTCATCTCGTCGGACAGCCCCGGAATCAGCAAGGCACGGTCGAACGAACCCTTGGCGCGCACCGGTTCGTCGGCGGCAAGCGCGGCATTGCCCGCCTGCATCCACAGCACGACCGTCATCTGGTTGTCGTCGAGCAGCGCATCCTTGGCCGCCGCCTCGAAGCTTTCGGTCGCCTCGCGCCACTGGCCGAGATTGCTCTGCGCAATGCCCAGGCACTGCCGCGCGGCCATGCCGCCCCCGGCGGCTTGCCAGGCTTTCGCCTCCTCGACCGCCTTTTCGGGAGCCGTGCCCGCCAGCGCACCACATCTGGCGCCGCGCGCCTTGTGATCCTCCTGCGATATGGTCGGCCGCGCCGGCACCGCCGGTTTGGGCGGAACGAGCAAAGGCGCGGCTGCGACGGTAATGGCGACGAGAAACGGGACCATCAAGGCTCCATGAGCGCGGCGACCGTCCTGATGAGGAGGTCGATATCCGACGGGCGCGAAAGGCGGTGATCGCCCTGTTTGACCAGGATCGTCTGCACATCGCCTGAACGAAGCGCCCGCGAGAGGCGCAGCGCGATCGACACGGGAACGGTCTCGTCGAGCTGGCCGTGCAGCAGCCGGACCGGGCTGTCGAGTGCGATCTCCTGCTCCAGCAGCAGATTGGCCTGGCCCGACTCCCAGAAGCCGAGCGTCGTCACATAGGGCTCATCCGAATAGTCGCTCGGCTCGGCGATCCGGCCCTCGCGGCGCAGCAGTGCGACGACGTCGGCGCTGAACCCCCATTCGGTGAAGTCGGGCGCCGCCGCGATGCCCACCAGCCCCGCCACACGGTCGCCGAGCGCCAGGGCGACGAGCAGCGCCAGCCAGCCGCCCATCGACGAACCGACGAGGACCACCGGCCCTGCCGAGGCGAAGGCGTCGATCATCTCCAAGGCGTCGTCGCGCCAATCGGCGAGGGTGAAATCCTCGAACGCGCCCTCGCTCGATCCGCAGCCCGAATAGTCGAAGCGCAGCATCGCCCTGCCCTCGCGCCCCGCCCAGGCATCGAGCGCGGTCGCCTTGTCGCCTTCCATGTCGGAACGATAGCCGGGCAGGAAGACGATCGTGGGACCGCGCCCGGGGCGGTAGCGATAGGCGAGCGCGGGCTTGTCGGGCCGGGTGAGAAAGGCTGTCATGCGCGCGCCTTACCGCGATTCGCCGTCAGAAGCGAAGATCGATGTCGCCCAGCGGCTTCGTCCCGGCGCAGATCGAGCGCAACGCGGCCCATTGTTCGGGCGACAGCGCCGGCCGGAACGCCGCCTTGCCACCGGCCGCAGCGGCCTCGAAGCGGCGGCGCCGCTCATCGGAGGGCGGGTGGCTCGCCAGATAGACCAGCGGCCCGCCCAGGCCCGCTTCCTCCTTGCTCATCCGCCGGAAGAAAGCGGCGGTCGCGGCGGGGCTGATCCCGGCATGTAGCAACTGCTTCACCGAAAATTCGTCTGCCTCGCTCTCGGCCGACCGGCTGTAGCGGGCGTCGAGCAGCGCCTGACCATATTCGGCCGCCGACCCGCCCGATCCGATCAGCAGGCCGAGGCCGAAGCGGCGGAGCAGCGCGACCATGACATGGCGGTTCTCGACATGGCCGATCTCATGCGCCACCACGCCCGCCACCTCGTCGGGCGAGCGCGCCTCGTCGATCAGGCCGCGAAAGACGAGGATCCGCCCGCCCGGAAGGGCGATGGCGTTGACGATCGGGATGTTGACCACGCCGATCCGGATTGGACGGTCTGATGGCGACAGCCGCCGGGCGAGATCGTCTAGCGCCTTCTGTCCGCCCGGTGCGCGGCAGGCCTGCTCGCCAAAGTCCCCGCTGATCGCATCGCCCAGCTTCTGCTCCCACGCATAGGGAATGGCGCGGGCGAGAAGATCGAGCCCCTTGATCGCCCCCACCAGCACCAGTGCCGAGAGGACCAGCGCGATGCCAGCCGCCCACCACAAACCGACGCGATCGATCGGTCCGCCATAGCGGGCGGCGGCCGGAAGCTGCCACAATATCGGTCCCGGTGGGTCGGCATCGAAGCCCAGCCGCCAGCCGTCGACATCCTTGCGCCCGAACAGCAGCCGATCGGGATCGATCCGTTCGAGATCGGACAGGGCGACGGGATCGAAGCCCTCGATCACCAGCATGCCGCCGGCGACGCTCACGCGGACGTCGTGACGAACCGCGCTCCTGCCGTCGTGCAGCCAGGCCGGCGCCGACTCGCTCAGAAGGCCCCCACGTCGAAGGCATCGAGCAGCCCTTCGCCCTGGCGGGGTTCTTCGGTAGCGGACTGGACCAGCGTGGCGAGCTCGACCTCTCCATAGGCCTCGAGATGACGGATGAAGAAGGTCCAATGCCGATAGCTGAGAAATACGAAGCCGAGGCCCAGCGTGCCGACAAGCAGGAGGAGGTCGCCCAGAACCAGCTTGGCGACATCATAGGATCGCGCGGTGAAGCCGAAATCGATCCGGTTGAGCGACAGGCCTCCGATCGCGAGGCGGAGGAAAAGCGCATAATAGGTCGTGACCAGCGCAAACGCGACCAGCATGAAGCCGAGCAGGAAGACGAAGACCGCCAGCGGCGCAGCGGCAGCTGCCAGGGTGAAGATCAGAGCGATCATCACGGCGCCGACCCCATAGCAGATGAGCAGACGCTTCACGAGCGCACCATGTTCGGCGCCCGCATCGAAGCGATGGGGACCGAAGCTCATGCTGTTCCAGCGTTGGTTGAACAGGTCGATCATCGACCAAGGCAGCATCAGGCCGAAGACGAGCCCCCCGACCAGCGACTTCCACAGATAGGACCAGCCATAGGCCACACCCTTTTCGTCGCTGCCGCCGCGTATGCCATGCCAGCGGGTGCGGCTCAGGCGATAGCGCAGCGCACGAAATCGGCCGAGGCCAGCGACGTACAGAAGGCCGAAGGTAAACAGGAAACCGAAGATCTGGGCCGCGCCCAGATGCCCCCGCGTGATGAGCGCCTGTGCGGCGAACTGGATCAGGATCAGGGGCACGCCGAAGATCAGCACCGCCAGAAGGAAACCGATGAACAGCTCCTTGCCCGTGCCGGTCCATTCGAGCGGGTCGCCGATGAAGGCGGTGCGGCTCCACAGATAGCGCCGCTCGCGCGCCTTGGCCCAGAAGCGATAGATGCCGAGCGTGGCGATCATCAGCAGCAGGTTGGTGAAGGCGATCGGCGCGAATTCGCGCCATGTTCCCTCGAACCGGAAGGCCGTGTCGGTCCGCGCGTCTTCCATCCCGATGATCCCCCTTTTCCCCCTGCAGCAGGGGACCGCGAACGGGGGTTCGCGTCAAGCGCAGATAAGTCCGTTCCGGCGGATTCCATGCGGTTCGGCACGCGAATCGCGGCGCTTGCCCCTGCCCCCCTAGTCCGGGCATAAGCCGCGCTCCGCAAACTCGAAGGAATCTCCCTTTCCCATGTCCGATCTTCTCACCATCACGCTTCCCGACGGCTCGGTGCGCGAAGTGAAGACCGGCACTACCCCCGCCCAGATCGCCGCCGCGATCGGACCGGGCCTGGCCAAGGCCGCGCTCGCCGCGCGGGTCGACGGGGAACTGCGCGACCTCGACCGTCCGCTCGAGCGGGATTCGGCGCTCGCCCTCGTCACCGCGCGCGACGAGAAGGATGCGCTCGAGCTGGCCCGCCACGATTATGCGCACATCCTCGCCGAAGCGGTGCAGGCGCTCTTCCCCGGCACGCAGATCACCTTCGGCCCCGCAACCGACGACGGCTTCTATTATGACTTCGCGCCCGCGCCCGATCGCGGCCCGTTCACCGACGAGGATCTGCCCGCGATCGAGGCCGAGATGCGCCGCATCATCGCCGCCGACAAGCCGCTCCGCCGCGAGGAATGGAGCCGCGAGCAGCTGATCTCGCGCTGGAAGCAGCAGGGCGAGAGCTTCAAGGCCGAGTGGGCCGCCGAACTGCCGGGTGACGAGGCGCTGACGGTCTACTGGTCGGGCGACGACTGGCTCGACATGTGCCGTGGGCCGCATCTGCCGAGCACCGGCAAGCTCGACCCGCAGGCGTTCAAGCTGACGCGCGTGTCGGGCGCCTATTGGCGCGGCGACCAGAAGAACGCGATGCTGAGCCGCATCTACGGCACCGGCTGGCTCAACAAGAAGCAGCTCGACGCGCATCTGACCCGGCTTGAGGAAGCCGCCAAGCGCGACCATCGCCGGATCGGGCAGGACATGGACCTGTTCCACCTCCAGTCCGAAGCGCAAGGCTCGGTCTTCTGGCACCCCAAGGGCTTCCGCCTGTGGCGCGAGCTGGAGGCCTATATGCGCCGCCGGCTCGACGCGTCGGGCTATGTCGAGGTCAAGACGCCGCAGCTGATGGACGCGCGCCAGTGGGAGCAGTCGGGCCACTGGGGCAAATATCGCGAGAATATGTTCGTCGTGCCCGACGAGATTCCGGGCACCGAGGATGACGGTCCGGTGCTGTCGGGCGAGGGCGATCTGATGGCGCTCAAGCCGATGAACTGCCCGGCGCATGTCCTGATCTTCCGCCAGGGCATAAAGAGCTACCGCGACCTGCCGATCCGCATGGCCGAGTTCGGCTGCTGCCACCGCAACGAGCCGCACGGCGCACTCCACGGCATCATGCGCGTCCGCCAGTTCACCCAGGACGACGCGCATATCTTCGTCCGCGAGGACCAGCTGATCCCCGAGATCAAGGATTTCTGCGATCTGCTCGATTCCGTTTATCGCGATCTCGGTTTCGAGCGCTATGCAATCAAGCTGGCGCTGCGCCCCGAGAAGCGCTTCGGCAGCGATGCAATGTGGGACAAGGCCGAGCAGACGCTGCGCGACGCGGTCGCCGCCTCGGGCCGCGCGACCGAGGAGTTCGGCTGGGAAGAGCTGGAGGGCGAAGGCGCCTTCTATGCGCCCAAGCTCGAATTCCACCTGACCGATGCGATCGGCCGCACCTGGCAGGTCGGCACGATTCAGGCCGACACGGTGCTGCCCGAGCGGCTCGACGCCTCCTATGTCGGCGAGGATGGCGAGCGCCACCGCCCGGTCATGCTCCACCGCGCGATCCTCGGCACCTTCGAGCGCTTCATCGGCATATTGATCGAGCATCATGCCGGCCGCTTCCCGATGTGGCTGTCGCCGGTGCAGGCGGTGGTCGCGACGATCGTCTCCGATGCCGATGGCTATGCCCGCGAGGTCGAGGCGAAGCTGGCGGCAGCAGGCCTGCGCGTCGAGAGCGACCTGCGCAACGAGAAGATCAACTACAAGGTGCGCGAGCATTCGCTCGCCAAGGTCCCGGCATTGCTGGTGGTCGGCAAGCGCGAAGCCGAGGAAGGCACGGTCGCGATCCGGCGGCTCGGCGAGCAGGCACAGAGCGTGATGGGCCTCGACGAAGCGATCGCCATGCTGCGCGCCGAGGCGACTCCGCCCGACCTGCGGGCCTGATGGATCGGGCAGGCTCCCCCCACATGTCCACCACGCGGCGGGATATGATGGCGGGGGGCCTGGCCCTGGCAATGCTGGGCAGCGCGGCCGGTGCCGCGTCGCCGGCCGATAAGGAAGGACAGACCATGTACGGACTGATCGGTCGGATGTTCGCCAAACCGGGCACGCGCGACACGCTGATCGCGATCCTGACCGAGGGGTCCAGCGCCATGCCCGGCTGCCGATCCTATATCGTCGCCCGCGACGCCAAGGATCCCGATGCGATCTTCGTCACCGAAGTCTGGGCCAGCCGCGAGGCCCACGCCGCGTCGCTCAAACTGCCCTCGGTCCAGTCCGCGATCGCACGCGGGCGGCCGCTGATCGCCCGCTTCGACACCTATTTCGAGACCGAACCGGTCAGCGGTGTCGGCCTCGTCTGACGCACGCGCGACACAGGTGCGGAGAAAGCGCAACAGTGGCGCGCGCCCATCTTCCAAAGCCCGGCGTTTAGGCCTATATCGCCCGAGAATAACGATGACAGGAGATTGAACTATACGTCCCCCGATGATGCGCCGCCCCCTGGGGCAGCCGCCTATGCCGCTCAACGGCCCGCGCTACAATGAATTCATCCAGGTCCCCAAGGTTCGGGTGATCGATGAAGAGGGCGAGAATCTGGGCGTGATGTATACGCGCGAGGCGATCGAGCAGGCACAGGAAGCCGGGCTCGATCTGGTCGAGGTGTCTCCGAACGCCGACCCGCCCGTGTGCAAGTTCCTCGATGTCGGCAAGTTCAAGTACGAGGCCCAGAAAAAGGCCAATCTTGCCCGGAAGTCGCAGAAGACGCAGGAGATCAAGGAGATCAAGATGCGTCCGAACATCGACGACCATGACTATGACACCAAGATGAAGAAGATTCACGAGTTCATCGGCGAAGGCGACAAGGTGAAGGTCACCCTGCGCTTCCGTGGCCGTGAGCTCGCCCATGGTCAGCTGGGCATGCAGGTGCTTCAGCGCGTGCAGGCCGACATGGCGGAAACCGCCAAGGTCGAGCAGTTTCCGCGCATGGAAGGCCGCCAGATGCTGATGGTGATCGCGCCGAAATAAGCGAAGAGGCCGGGCGCTCCTGATCGGATTGCCCGGCGTCCTCGCGGCGCGACGACGCTCCCTATGCGCAAGCCGATGATTGGCCGATGGCGCGCGATGGCGCGTCGGGATCTCGACGCGGTGGTCCGCATCGCCGACCGCGTCCATGTCGACTATCCCGAACGCCCCGAGATCATCGCCGAGAAATTCGCACTCTACCCGGAAGGCTGCCTGATCCTCGACGGATCGGACAGTGCCATCGGCTATGTGCTCGCTCATCCCTGGTACCGGACCACGCCGCCCAAGCTCGACCATCCGCTCGGCGCGATTCCCGAAGATGCCGACACCTATTATCTGCACGACCTGGCCCTGTTGCCCGAAGCGCGCGGCACCGGTGCCGGGAGGGCTGCGGTCGAGATCATCGTGGCGCAGGCAAAGCGTGCCGGTTTCGCGGACATCAGCCTGATCGCAGTCGGCGACTCTGGCCCCTTCTGGAGCTCGCAGGACTTTCTGCCCGCCACGGACGGTCCCGACCGGCCCTATGGCCCGGCCTCGCTGTTCATGCGGCGCGCGCTCGCCTGACGACGCGCCGCCGGCACGCGATCACGCCGCCTTGCGGCTGACTCCGCCAGCAGCCGCATCGAGGATCAATCGCTCGAGCGTCTTGAGCCGCGCGGCGCTGGTGATCTTGTCCCCGGTCAGATCGGCCACATAGAAAACGTCGACCGCACGCTCGCCATAGGTCGCGATATGTGCGGAATGGATCATCACCTTCGCCTGGAACAGCGCATGGGCGAGAGCGTGGAGCAGCGCCGGACGATCGCGGGCGTTGACCTCGATCACCGTGTAGCGGTTCGAGGCGCGGTTATCGATCAGCGCGGCCGGCTCGATCGAGAAGGCGTCGGCACGCGGACGGGTGAGCGGCTTGGCGGCGAGGCGGTCGGCCATGCGCGTCCGGTTGGCGAGCGCATCCTCGATCGCGATGCTCAGCCGCGTCATCCGGTCGTCGCCCTCGAAGGGCTGGCCGAACGGGTCCTGCACCAGCAGATTGTCGATCGCCATGCCGTCGCGGGTGGTGTGGATGCGGGCATCGATGACGCTCGCCCCCGCGAGGTGGATGGCACCCGCGATGCGGTAGAAGAGGCCCGGATGGTCGCCGGCATAGATGCTCACCAGCGTCGCGCCCCGATCGGGGTCGGGCGAGGAGGCGATCGAAAGCGGCTTGCCTTCGCCATCGGCCGCCTCGATCAGGCGCGCATTGCCCTCCAATATGTCGACGCTTTCGGCAACCCAATAGGCCTCCGGGAAGCGCGCCACATAGGCTGCGAAGCGAGCATCGTCCCAGCCGAGGCGTAGCTGCAATTGCGCATGTTTTGCGGCAATCCGCTCGCGGCGGCCGGTCTGTTTGTGGCCGAGCCGCAGCACTTCCTCGGCCGCTTCGTAGAGATCGCCGAGCAGCTGGCGTTTCCAGCTGTTCCAGACGCCCGGCCCCACCGCGCGGATATCGACGATGGTGAGGCAGAAGAGCAGGCGCAGACGTTCCGGGCTCTGCACCTTTTCGGCGAAGTCGAGGATCGTCTTGAAGTCGGACAGGTCGCGCTTGAACGCGGTGTCGGACATGGCGAGATGGTGCCGGACGAGCCAGGCGACGGTTTCGGTTTCCGCCGCGCTGAGCCCGAAGCGTGGGCACAGCTTCTCGGCCACCTCCGCCCCCAGCAGGCTATGGTCGCCGCCGCGCCCCTTGGCGATGTCGTGGAGAAGCACCGCAGCATAGAGCACGCGACGCTGGACGATCCCCGGCAGGATCTTCGACGCGAGCGGATGATCGTCCCTCAGCTCGCCCTTCTCGATGCGGCTGAGCAGGCCGATGGCGCGGATCGAATGTTCGTCGACCGTATAGTGATGGTACATGTCGAACTGCATCTGCGCGACGACGCGGCCGAAGTCGGGCACGAAGCGGCCGAACACCCCGGCCTCGTTCATCCACCGCAGCACCGTCTCCGGCGTGTTGTGCGACGTCAGAACATCCATGAAATAGGCGTTGGCACGCGGATCGCGGCGTACCCCATTGTCGATCAGCTTGGCGTCCCGACCAGCCGCGCGCATCGCCAACGGATGGATCTCCAGCCCATGGCGGTCGGCGATCGCGAACATCTGGACGAGCCGCACCGGATCCTGCGCAAAAAAATCGTCCGCGGGGATTGCCAGCCGTCCGCGATCGAGCACGAAGCCGTCGAGCTTGGACGGCCGCCGACGCAGCGACGGAAAACCGAAGCGTCGTCCACGCGCCGCGAAGGTCTCGTCGATATGCGCCAGGAAGATCGCGGTCAGGTCTCCGACGCGCTTCGCCATCAGGAAATAATGCTGCATGAAGCGCTCGACCGCCGACTTGCCCGGCCGTTCGGCATAGCGCATCCGCCGCGCGATCTCTGGCTGGACGTCGAAGGTCAGGCGGTCTTCGGGCCGCCCCGCGACGATGTGGAGGTGGCAACGCACCGCCCAGAGGAAATTCTCGGCCTTCTGGAACTGGCGCAGCTCGGCGCGGGTCAGCAGCCCCTTTTCGACCAGCTCGGGCACCGACTGCACGAGATAGACATATTTGCCGATCCAGAAGAGCGTGTGGAGGTCGCGCAGGCCGCCCTTGCCCTCCTTCAGATTGGGTTCGACGACATAGCGGCTGTCGCCCATCCGCTTGTGCCGGTCCTCGCGCTCCTGCAGCTTTTCGGACACGAAGGTCCGCGCGGTGCCGGTCACGACATCGCGGCGGAACAGCACCGCTGCCTCGTCGTAGAGCGCGATGTCGCCCCACACGAAACGCCCTTCGAGCAGGGCGGTGCGGATCGTCAGGTCGCTCTTGGCCATGCGGATCATGTCGTCGAGCGAGCGGCTCGAATGGCCGACCTTCAGGCCGAGGTCCCACATCGAGTAGAGCATCGACTCGATCACCTGTTCGGACCAGCTGGTCTGCTTCCACGGGGTCAGGAAGGCGATGTCGACGTCCGAATGGAGCGCCATCTCGCCCCGGCCATAGCCGCCGACCGCGATCAGGGTCAGCCGCTCGGCCGAGGAACGATTGCTGATCGGATAAAGCCGCTCCGTGGTGAAATCGTAGATCAGGCGCAATATCTGATCGGTCAGAAAGGCATAAGCCGACGCGGTCTCCGACCCGCGCGTCGGCGCCGCCGCGAGGCGGCGGGCGATCTCCGCGCGACCGACGTCGAGCGCAACCTTGAGGATGGTCGTCCCCGCATTGCGCAGCGCGGTCGCGTCGGTGGAGCCGGGCAGGAGCGCGGACAGAGCATCGGCCACGGCGCGGCGATCGATGATCGCGCGGCGTTGCGGCAGGATATCGAACTTCGTGGCCATGGCAGCCACATAGGGAGGAATGGTTAAAAGAGCTAGGCGACCGCGAGGGAATGGGCGTCGATCAGAACTCTTCCCCGCCGACCCGGTGCCCGTTGCGGTCGCGCCGTACGGCAATGCCTGCTGGCTCCGCCGCTTCCCGTCCGTCGGACAGGATCGTCAACACCGACAGGGCTATGCGCACTTCCGCGAAATCGTCGCCTTCACCCGTCCGCACGAGCGCCGCTTCGGCAGGATAGCCCGAAGCATCGAGGTGACGCGCCGCCGCTTCGCGCGCAGCAGCGAGAGGGCCCGCAGCGTTCATCGCCGCTCGGGCGGCAGCACTGCGGGGCCGTCGGCGCCATAGGGATACCAGGGCCGGCTCAACCGCCCCTCGCCCGCCTTGAAGAAATATTGGCTGCAGGTCAGCCAGCCCTTCAGCGGCCGCAGCGGCAGCAGGCAGGTGACGAGGAGGAAAGGCCCGGTCAGCAGCAGCTGCGTGAGCAGCGACGCATTGGCGAATATCTCCAGCATCAGCGCGAAGATCACCGCAGGCACGCAGCCGAAGCAGATGACGAAGAAGGCGGGTCCGTCGGCCGGGTCGGCAAAGCCGTAATCGAGGCCGCAATGGTCGCATGAGGAACGCAGCTTGAGAAAACCGTCGAACAGCGCGCCTTCGCCGCAGCGGGGGCAGCGGCCGCGCGTGCCGGTCTTGACCGGGTCGAGACGGGGCCAGGCGATATCCTCGCTGGCGATCGGGGAAAGGTCGGTCATGGGGTGCTCCAGCCTGCTTGCCCCAGATAGGGAAGATTGTATGGCTTTCTCAACCATACATAAGGATCGCACCCGGCCATGCAAAGCTGGCTCGACGGCATAGAGAGCAATCACGGCCCCAAATATCAGGCGATTGCCGACGCGATCGACCATGCGATCCGGACCGGGGCATTGCGCCCCGGCGAACGCCTGCCACCACAACGCGCTCTGGCCGGCGAACTGGGCGTCGATCTCACTACGGTCACGCGCGCTTATGGGCTGGCGCGCGACGCCGGGCTGATCGAGGGGTCGGGCCGACTCGGCAGTTTCGTCCGCAATGCCGCCGGCCTGCCGGTCGCCGATCTGGTCGGCGATCCGGGCATGATCATGCCGCCGCAACCGGGCTTCGCGCGCCTCGGCGACGCCCTGCGCGAGGGGATGGCGCGGCTGCTGCACGCAGGGGGGCAATCCCCGCTGCTGCAATATCAGCCGCGCGGCGGGGCGGTGCGCGACCGGCAGGAAGCCGCGCGCGCCTTTGCTGCGCGCGCTATGGCGACCAGGGAAGAGCAGGCCATCGTCACCGCAGGCGGGCAGCATGCGCTGCACGCAATCATCGGCACGCTGTTCGCGCCGGGCGACATCATCTGCGCGGGGCGGTCGACCTATCCGGGCCTGATCGCGCTGGCGCGCCGCTTCCGCCTGACCCTGCACGCGATTCCCGGTGATCGGGACGGGCTCGATCCCGACGCTGTCCAGTCGGCCGCGCTCGCCGGCGCGAAGGCCATCTATGTCGTACCGACCAACGACAATCCGACCACCGCCACGCTCGACATCGAGCGACGGTTGTGGCTGGCAGCGATCGCGCGGCGACATGGGCTGATCCTGATCGAGGACGACGCTTATGGTCAGCTCCCCGAAAAGCCCCTGCCGCCGCTCGCCGCCTTCGCCCCCGAAATCAGCTGGCATATCGCCAGCCTGTCGAAGATCGTCTCGCCCGTGCTGCGCGTGGCGCATGTCCGGGCACCGTCGGCCCAAGCAGCGAAACTGCTTGCCGACGATCTCCACGAGACGAGCGTCATGGCCCCGCCCCTGAATGCGGCGCTGGCGACCTACTGGCTGCGCGAGGGGATCTTCGCCGAGCTCGTCGCAGGGGTTCGCGCCGAGGGCGTGGCGCGGCAGCGCCGGATCGCACCGCTGCTCGCCGGGCTGGACCATGCCGGTCATCCGGAAGGCTATCATCTCTGGCTGCGCCTGCCGGGCGATGCCCCTGCCCCGGCGGACCTCGCCGCGCGGCTGGGTCCCCTGGGCCTGTCGATCGTGCCCGGCGAGCGCTTCGCGGTCGATCCGGGGGCACCCGAAAGGGCGATCCGCATCTCGATCGGCGGCGCGATCGGCCATGAAAGCCTGACGCGGGCGTTCGAGGGCCTTCGCACTCTGCTCCGTCTCTAGCCCAATATGCTGCCCGGCTTGGTCCACAATGGAGCAGATTGCCGCCCCCCTCATCTTCCGGCCAAAGCGCGACCGCTTTAGAAACACCTCCGTTTCAACAGGGGGAATGTTCATGCGCTATCGGATATTGGCTGCGGTTGCGGCCGGCTTGATCGCGGCACCGGCGGTTGCGGCCGACGACGCCGTCACCTTCCGCGTCGAAGCCCATGGCGGCTGGGACCGCGTCACGGTCGGCGGCAGCGATGACGATGGCCTGCTTTATGGCATCGGTCTTGGCGTCGACGTGCCGATCGGATCGATGGCGTTCATCGGTTTCGAAGCCGATGCCGATCTGAGTTCGACCAAGCAGTGCGACCAGTTCCTTGGCGGCGGCTTTTGCCAGGAGGCCAAGCGCGACCTCGCCGCCGTTGCCCGGGTCGGGCTGAAGGCGAGCGACAAGATCAAGGTTTATGCACTCGCCGGCTATACCAATGCCCGGATCAAGCAGACGGCTACGATCGTCATTTTTCCGGGAACGATTACCGAGAGCACGTCGGTAAATGGCGACGGCTTCCGCGCCGGTGCAGGGGTCGAGATGAAGCTGGGCTCGTCGGCCTATACCAAGCTCGAATATCGCTACAGCAACTATGAGGGCGGCTTCTCGCGCCACCAGCTGGTCGCAGGCCTCGGCCTCGGCTTCTAAGGAAGAGCCTGGCGCGCGTGGGGATCAGGCCCCGTCGCGCGCCAGCGCCTTCAAACGGTAGAGCAGGTCGAGCGCTTCGCGCGGGCTGAGCGCATCGACGTCGATCGTCTCGATCTCCAGCCGCAGCGGATCGCGCTTGTCTTCCTCGGCCTGCGCGGCGGCAGCGAACAGCGGCAGATCGTCGAGGCCCGCCGCCAGCCCGCCGGTCGCGGCGCGCCCGGCCTCCAGCTTCTTCAGAACCTCCTTGGCCCGTCCCAGCACCGCCGGCGCCAGGCCGGCAAGTTTCGCCACGGCGATGCCATAGCTGCGATCGGCCGGGCCTTCCGCCACTTCATGCAGCAGCACCAGCTCGCCTTTCCACTCGCGCGCGCGGACATGGTGGAGCGACAGCGCGTCGAGCCGCTCGGCCAGCCGGGTCAGCTCGTGATAATGGGTCGCGAACAGACAGCGGCAGCGATTGATGTCGTGCACGGCCTCGACCACCGCCCAGGCGATGGCGAGACCATCATAGGTCGAGGTGCCTCGCCCGACCTCGTCGAGGATCACGAAACTGCGTTCGGTCGCTTGGGCAAGGATCGCCGCAGTCTCGACCATCTCGACCATGAAGGTCGAGCGGCCGCGCGCCAGATTGTCGGAGGCCCCGACCCGGCTGAACAGGCGATCGACGATGCCGAGCCGGGCGCTCGCGGCCGGCACCGGGCTGCCCGCCTGGGCGAGGATCGCGATTGCGGCGTTCTGGCGCAGGAAGGTCGACTTGCCGCCCATATTGGGCCCGGTGACGAGCCACAGCCGCTCCTGCTCCGACAGGCCGCAGTCATTGGCGACGAAGCGTCCGCCCTGTGCCCGGACCGCCGCCTCGACCACCGGATGGCGGCCGCCGCGAATGTCGAAGCAGGGGTGCGGCTCGAAATGGGGGCGGGTCCAGCCGCCCTCGACCGCGCGGTCGGCGAGCGCCGCTGCGACATCGAGCCGCGCCAGCGCGTCTGCCGTCACGGCGATCTCGGCGGTCCCGGCCAGCGCCGTGCAGATCAGGTCCTCCAGATGAGCGGCCTCGGCGGCGAGAGCATGTTCGCCCGACTGGCCGACCTTCATCGCCTGTTCGTGGAGGTCGGGCGCATTGAAGCGCACGACGCCCGCCAGCGTCTGGCGGTGGGTGAAGCCCGAGTCCGCTGCCATCAGCGGGTCGGCATGTTTCGCCTGAACCTCGATATGATAGCCGAGCACGCCATTATGACGGATCTTGAGCGACGCGATGCCGGTTTCCGCGCGGTAGCGGGCCTCGAGCGCGGCGATCGCCTTGCGCCCCTCGCCCCCCTGCCCGCGCAGCGCGTCGAGTGCGGGATCATAGCCCTCGGCGATATAGCCGCCCTGAGCGGCATCGATCGGCGGGCTCGCGACCAGCGCGCGGCGCAGCAGTTCGATCAGCGGCTGATGGCCGGACAGCCGCGGCAGCAGCGCCTCCAGCAATTGCGGCATCGGCGCCACCCCGGACAGCAGGTCGTGGAGCATGTGCGCCTGTTCGAGACCATCGCGCAGTTGCCCAAGATCGCGCGGGCCACCCCGGCGGGCGACGAGGCGGCCGAGGGCACGACCGATATCGGGCAGTGCCCGCAGCGCCGACCGCAGCCTGTCACGCAGCAGTCCGTCCCCTTCGAACAGCGCGACGAGGTCGAGCCGTGCCTCGATCGCGGCGATGTCGGTCAGCGGGGCCGACAGGTCGTTGCCAAGTAGCCGCGCCCCCGCGCCGGTGACGGTGCGGTCGACCGCGTCGAGCAGGCTGCCCTTGCGCTGCCCCGACTGGCTGAGCGTGATCTCCAGGCTCTCGCGCGTCGCCGCGTCGATCATCATATGATCGGCGACCACGCGGCGGCGCGGCGGCTGCAGGAAAGGCAGGCTGCCCTGCCCCGCCCGTTCGAGATAGGCGATCAGCGCGCCCGCCGCCGCCAGTTCAGCCCGCTCGAACGATCCGAAGGCGTCGAGCGTCGCCACGCCGAGCAGCGTCTTGAGCCGCTCCTCGCCCCGCAGGCTGTCGAAATGTTCGCGCGGCCAGCGAACCGCCTCGGCGACCGGCTCGTCCAGATCCTCGGGCACGACGACCTCGGCCGCACCGAGCCGCGCCAGTTCGGCATCGAGCCCGCTGGCAGGCAGGCCCGCAATCTCGAACCGCCCGGTGGAAATATCGGCGGCGGCGACCCCCAGCCGGCGGTCGCTGCCCTGCCCGATCGCGGCGACGGCGACGAGCCAGTTGGCCGAGCGCGCATCGAGCAGGGCCTCCTCGGTCAGCGTTCCCGCCGTCACCACCCGCACGATCGCGCGCTCGACGAGCGCCTTCGAACCCGCGCGCTTCCGCGCCTCGGCGGGGCTTTCGGTCTGCTCGGCGATGGCGACGCGGTGGCCGGCCTTGATCAGCCGGGCCAGATAGGCCTCGGCGGCGTGGACGGGGACTCCGCACATCGGAATCGGCTGCCCCTGATGTTCGCCCCGCGCGGTCAGCGCGATGTCGAGGCAGGCCGATGCGGCGCGCGCGTCATCGAAGAACAGTTCGAAGAAATCGCCCATGCGATAGAAGAGAAGGCAGTCCTCTGCCGCCGCCTTCAGCGCCAGATATTGCGCCATCATCGGCGTCGGAGCAGAGGCCTGGCTGTCGCTGCGGTTTTTTGGGTTTTGCGCCATGCACGGGCTGATAGCGGCTTGTCGATTTCCCGACCATGCCCCACAAGCAGCCCGGGCAAAACATCTGGCGCCGAGGGGGGCCGCACATGACCAGCAGCAAGGTTCAGTTTTCCGATCGCGAAGCGCTTTTCTTCCATTCGACCGGCCGTCCCGGAAAGATCGAGATCATCGCCTCCAAGCCGATGGCGACGCAGCGCGACCTGAGCCTGGCCTATTCCCCCGGCGTCGCGGTTCCGGTCAAGGCGATCGCCGCCGACCCCGCCACCGCCTATGACTATACCGCCAAGGGCAACCTCGTCGCGGTCATCTCCAACGGCACCGCCATCCTCGGCCTCGGCAATCTCGGCGCGCTGGCGTCGAAGCCGGTGATGGAAGGCAAGGCGGTGCTGTTCAAGCGCTTCGCCGACGTCGACTCGATCGATCTGGAACTCGACACCGAGGATCCCGAGGCCTTCATCAACGCGGTCGCCCTGCTCGAGCCCTCTTTCGGCGGCATCAACCTCGAGGACATCAAGGCGCCCGAGTGCTTCATCATCGAACAGGCGCTCAAGGAGCGCATGAACATCCCGGTGATGCATGACGACCAGCATGGCACCGCGATCATCGCCGCCGCCGGGCTGATCAACGCCGCCTTTCTGACGGGCCGCAACCTCAAGGACATGACCGTGGTGGTCAACGGCGCCGGTGCCGCCGCGATCGCCTGCACCGAGCTGATCAAGGATGTCGGCGTGTCGCCCGACAAGGTGTTGCTGTGTGATTCCAAGGGCGTCGTCTATCAGGGCCGCCAGGAAGGCATGAACCAGTGGAAGTCGGCCCATGCCGCGCCGACCTCCAAGCGCACGCTCGCCGAGGCGGTCGAGGGCGCGGACGTGTTCCTGGGCCTGTCGGTCAAGGGCGCGCTGACGCCCGAGATGGTCAAGACCATGGCCCCGCACCCGATCATCTTCGCGATGGCCAATCCCGATCCCGAAATCCTGCCGCCCGAAGCCAAGGCGGCGCGCGAGGATGCGATCGTCGCCACCGGCCGCTCGGACTATCCGAACCAGGTCAACAATGTCCTGGGCTTTCCCTTCATCTTCCGCGGTGCGCTCGACGTCCGCGCGAGCGGGATCAACCAGGAGATGAAGATTGCCGCCGCCCGTGCGCTGGCCGAACTGGCGCGCGAGCAGGTGCCCGAGGAGGTCGCCGCAGCCTATGGCGGCGCAGCGCCCCGCTTCGGCCGCGACTATATCATTCCGGCGCCCTTCGATCCGCGCCTGATGGAGGTGGTCCCCGTCGCGGTCGCGCAGGCAGCGATGGATACCGGCATCGCCCGCAAGCCGATCCTCGACATGGCCGCCTATCGCGACAGCCTGAAGGCACGCCTGAATCCGACCACCTCGGTGCTGACGCTGGCGTCGGACATCGCCCGCGCCCATCCCAAGCGCGTCGTCTTCGCCGAGGCCGAAGAAGAGGTGGTGCTGCGTGCGGCAATCCAATTCCGGACGCTCGGTTATGGCACCCCGGTTCTGGTCGGCCGCGACGATGTTCCCGACAAGCTGCGCGAGCTGGGCGTCGAGGATCCGGAAAGCTTCGAACTGCACAACAGCCGCAACTCGCCGCTGGTCGATAAAATGGTCGATTATCTGTATGACCGCATGAAGCGGCGCGGGGCGCTGCGCCGCGAGGTGCAGGCACTGGTCAACCAGGATCGCAATGTCTTCAGCGCGCTGCTCGTGGCGCTGGGCGAGGCCGATGCGATGGTGACGGGTACCACCCGCACCTACAGCCAGACCTTCCGCCAGATCCGCCGCGTGCTCGACCCGGTCGAGGGGAAGAAGCCGCTGGGCATCCATCTGTTCGTCGGCCAGAATCACACCGCCTTCATCGCCGATACGACCGTGACCGAGCGGCCTTCGGCGACCGAACTGGCGGACATTGCCGAGGCGACCGCAGCGGTCGCGCGCCGTATGGGCCATGAACCGCGCGTCGCCTTCCTCAGCTATTCGACCTTCGGCAATCCGTCGGGCACCTGGCTGGAGACGGTGCGCGGCGCGGTCAGCGAACTCGACGCGCGCGGCGTGAGCTTCGAATATGAAGGCGAGATGGCACCGGATGCCGCGCTGAACCCGTCGATCATGAAGCTCTACCCGTTCAACCGCCTGTCGGCGCCGGCCAATGTGCTGGTCATGCCCGGCCTGCAGTCGGCCAATATCTCGGCCAAGCTGCTGCGCGAACTCGGGCGCGGCTCGGTGATCGGGCCGATGCTGGTCGGCATGGAAAAGCCGGTCCAGATCGCGACCATGTCGTCCAACGCGTCGGAGATCATGACGCTGGCGCTGCTGGCCGCATCGGGCATCGCCCACTGACGATCCCGCTCCCTCCCGCACTTCGGTGCGGGAGGGTGTTGTTCCTTATTGCGGCTTCTGTGCCATCGCCGCCTTCATCGACAGGACCAGCGATCCGACGCTCTGCGGCTGGGCCGGAAGGCGGAAATAAGCCGAAGGAAAGGCCGCCTTGCTGGCGACGTTGAGCCGGAAGCGACCGCCCACGTCGATCGGCGTGCCGAGCGAGAAGATTGTCCGCGTCTCGGCGATCAGCTCCTTCGCCATCGCCCCGATCAGCGGCGCCGAGGGAACCACCGCCGCATTCATGAAGCCCTCGAGCGCGGCACCGACCGGTTTCAGATCCTCGTCCGCGCTGATCAGGAAATCGCTCGGCTTGTCGGGCCGGACATGGTCGAGCCCCTTGATATGGTAGACGCGTCCGTCGCGGCCGCCTGCATTCGCGACTTCTCCCGGTTCGACGGTCAACGGTGCTTTCGGCATGGCGTCGGGCGCCAGTTCGAACAGGCCGTTGAACACCGGCGGCAGCACCTGGTCCATCGCCGCCGCCACGTCCCTGAGCCGTGCGACGGTGGTCGTGCCGCCCTCCTTGTCGACGATGTAGAATTGTCCGCCGACCAGCAGACCATAATCTTCGCTGCCCACCTCGCCGATGCGCGCGTCGCCATTGTCGTAAACGTCGATCTGCAGCTGCTTCGCCTTGGCGATATCGATATAGATGGCACGCAACCCCGCCTGCGCGGCGGTGCCGGCGCCCGACAGGATCAGGAAAGCGCCCATCAGGAGCGCGCGACGGAAGGATGCAGCAGCGATCATCGCCGTTGCTTAGCCCATTTTGGAGACAGGTCGAGAGCGCCATGCGCTGCCCGCATGATCATCGCTCCGTCCCTGCGCTTCCCCTTGCGCGCAAAAATCGCCAACAGGGGCGCATGACCGTCGCCCGCCTGATGCTGACCGACTTCCGCTCCTATGCGTCGGCGACGATAGCGGCCGCACCGGGCTTCGTCGTGCTCACCGGCGAGAATGGTGCGGGCAAGACCAACATATTGGAAGCCGTGTCTATGCTCGGCCCCGGTCGCGGGCTGCGCGGCGCGCCTCTGTCCGAAATGGCGCGCAGCAGCGGGCCCGGCGGCTTCGCGGTGGCGGCCGAACTGGCCGACGGCGTCCGGCTCGGCACGGGGACCACCGCCGCCACGCCCGATCGCCGCCAGGTCCGGATCAACGGCGCGGCCGCCTCGGCCACGGCGCTGGGCGAATGGACCGCCCTTCTGTGGCTGACCCCGGCCATGGACCGGCTGTTCGCCGAGGGCGCGGAGGCGCGCCGCCGCTTCCTCGATCGCCTCGTCCTCGCGATCGAACCGGGCCATGCGCATCATGTCAGCCGCTATGAAGCCGCGATGCGTGCGCGCAACAAGCTGCTCGCCGCCGAAGGTACGCCCGACGCGGCCTGGCTGGATGCGCTCGAACTGCAGATGGGCCAGCATGGCGGCGCGATCGCCGAAGCGCGCGCACGCACCGTCGTTGCGCTGGGCTTTCGCATCGCCGCCGAGGTCGAAGCGCCCTTCGCGCGGGCCGCGCTGGCCATCGAAGGCTGGGTGCCGGGAAGCCGCCCGCTGGCCGAGGAGCTTCGGCTTGGCCGCGCGCGCGATCGGGCCGCCGGCCGGACGCTGGCCGGACCGCACCGGCAGGACCTCGCGGTCAGCCACGCCGCCAAGCAGCAACCCGCAGCCCGCGCCTCGACCGGCGAGCAGAAGGCACTGCTGCTGGGGATCGTGCTGGCCCATGCCGATCTGGTCGCCGAGGAGCGCGGCCAGCGGCCGTTGCTGCTGATGGACGAGGTCGCCGCCCATCTCGACCCAATCCGCCGCGGCGCGCTGTTCGAACGGCTCGCACGAAGCGGCGGCCAGATCTGGCTGACCGGCACCGAGCGCGCGCTGTTCGAGGGCATCGGCACGGCCACCTGGCTTGCCGTGGAAAATGGCATCCTTCGGGAAGAGTGAACCAAGGCGGACTGGCCTCACGCGAGCGGGGCTGTATAGATCGGCGCTCCAGGGGTGGAGAGAAAGTCGTAGCGCAGATGAAATTGGGGGATATTTCGGGGCTGTTCATCAATCTGGACAGGTCGACCGACCGCCGCGCCAGGATGGAAGAGGCGCTAGCGCGATATGGACTCGATAAGGTCGGCCGTTTTCCCGCGCTGCAGGGGGACGATCGCAAACGGGGCATCAGCCGGAACGAACTGGGCTGCTTCCTGTCGCATCAAGCGGTTACGGAGTCGATCGGCGACGACCGTCACTTCCTGATCCTCGAAGACGACATCCGCTTTCCGGATGCCTTCGGCGACTATGTCGGCCACGCATTGGCAGAGTGTGAGAAGGAGGAGTGGGACGTCCTGTTCCTGACCCAGATGATCTCCTTCACCAACGTCGGATCGGTCTACCAGCTTCTGCGTCAGCGACGGCACGTGGGCGACATACGCTCACCGTCCTTCACCCAGTTCGCGACCTATGACTGCAAGAACATCTTCGCCTCCTGCACAGCCGCCTACATCATCCGGGCCGGATCGGCGGGTAAAGTCGCATCGCTCCTCCAGAAAATGGCCGAGCATGGCTATCCCTGCGCCGTCGACATCGCGCACATGCGTGCGATCAACGCGGGCATGCTCAAGGCACGCTATGTCTTCCCCTATCTGGTCGGCCTCGATCCCGGGGCGAAGACGACGCTCACCGACCGCCGCGACGAGGGCAATCACCAGCTGTTCGTCGACATCGCCAATCTGTTCGCGGCGGGCGGGGACATCGACGCCCTGCGCCTCGACGCCTTCGACGCCCTGCACAACCGGCCGTTCGACGCCGAGACCTTCGTCGCCTCGCAGATCCTCTATCGACGCATGTTGCGCTGAGCCCTGCCCGCCCCCTCGCAATGTCGCGCCAGACGACAAGTTCGGACCCTCTCGCGGAGCGGCGAAGGATCAAGCCTCGGATGGCCGCAGCGGAAGGGCCAGCGGACATCGATTCGGGCGCTTTCTTTTGGATTTTATGACAGCCGGGGCTATAGGCTGGGCATGACGAACGAAACCGAGAACAGCCCGAACACCAACAGCTATGGCGCCGATTCGATCAAGGTCCTCAAGGGCCTCGACGCGGTGCGCAAGCGCCCCGGCATGTATATCGGCGATACCGACGACGGCTCGGGTCTCCACCACATGGTGTTCGAGGTGTCAGACAATGCGATCGACGAGGCGCTGGCCGGCCATTGCGACCGGATCATCATCACGCTGAACCCCGACGGATCGGTTTCGGTCGAGGATAATGGCCGCGGCATTCCGACCGGCATCCACACCGAGGAAGGCGTCTCGGCGGCCGAGGTCATCATGACCCAGCTCCACGCCGGCGGTAAGTTCGACAACACCAACGACGCCAATGCTTACAAGGTGTCGGGCGGACTGCACGGCGTCGGCGTGTCGGTGGTCAATGCGCTGTCGGATATCCTGGATCTGACGATCTGGCGCGACGGCGAAGAGCATTATATGCAGTTCCGCCGGGGCGACGCGGTCGCACCGCTCAAGGTCGTCGGACCGGCAAACGGCAAGAAGGGTACCAAGGTGACCTTCCTGCCGTCGGCCGACACGTTCAAGATCACCGAGTTCGATTTCGACAAGCTCGAGCACCGTTATCGCGAGCTCGCCTTCCTCAATTCGGGCGTCCGCCTGTTCCTGGTCGACGAGCGTCATGCCGAACGGCGCGAGGTCGAGCTCTATTATGAAGGCGGCATCGCGGCCTTCGTCAAATATCTCGACCGCACCAAGGTCCCGCTGATGCCCGAACCGGTGGCGATCACGGGCCAGCGCGACGATGTCGGCATCGACGTCGCGCTCGAGTGGAACGACAGCTATTATGAGCAGGTTCTCTGCTTCACCAACAACATCCCGCAGCGCGACGGCGGCACCCACCTCGCCGCCTTCCGCGCCGCGCTGACCCGCACGCTCAACAATTATGCGGAAAAGTCGGGCGCGCTGAAGAAGGAGAAGGTCAGCCTCACCGGCGACGACATGCGCGAGGGCCTGACCGCGATCGTTTCGGTCAAGCTGCCCGATCCCAAATTCTCGTCGCAGACCAAGGACAAGCTGGTCTCCTCCGAAGTCCGCCAGCCTCTCGAAAGCCTGATGGCCGACAAGCTGGCCGAGTGGCTTGAGGAAAACCCCGCCCACGCCCGCTCGATCGTCCAGAAGGTGATCGATGCCGCCGCCGCGCGCGAAGCCGCCCGCAAGGCGCGCGAGCTGACCCGGCGCAAGGGCGTGATGGACATCGCCTCGCTGCCCGGCAAGCTCGCCGACTGCCAGGAGCGCGATCCCAGCAAGTGCGAACTCTTCCTCGTCGAGGGTGACTCGGCCGGCGGATCGGCCAAGCAGGGGCGCGACCGCGTCTATCAGGCGATCCTGCCGCTGAAGGGCAAGATCCTCAACGTCGAGCGCGCCCGCTTCGACCGGATGCTGTCGTCGAAGGAAGTCGGCACGCTGATTCAGGCGATGGGCACCGGCATCGGCCGCGACGACTTCAACCTCGAAAAGCTGCGCTACCACAAGATCGTCATCATGACCGACGCAGACGTCGACGGCGCGCATATCCGAACGTTGCTGCTGACCTTCTTCTACCGGCACATGCGGCCGATCATCGAGGCCGGGCATCTCTACATAGCCCAGCCGCCGCTCTACAAGGTCAGCCGCGGCCGCTCCGAAGTCTATCTGAAGGATGATGCGGCGCTCGACGAATATCTCGTCACCGCCGGCCTCGCCGCGATGATGCTCGAATCCCCGCTCGGCGCGCGTTCGGGCGAGGATCTGCGCCAGCTGGTCGAACATGCGCGCCGGATGAAGTCGCTGATGCGCTTCGTCCCCAAGCGCTACGACCCGGTGATTATCGAGGCGCTGGCGCTGACCGGCGCGCTCGACCCAGAGGGTAACGAAGCCGCACACCGCGCGGCGGTGGCCCGCATGGCCGCGTGGATGGGTCGCATGGATCCCGAAGCGAAATGGACGGGCGACCTGTCCGAGGATGGTGGCTACGACCTGCGTCGCCTGTGGCGCGGCGTGACCGACGTTCACCTGATCGATCCGGCCTTCGTCCGCTCGGCAGAAGCCCGCAAGCTCCACGCCCTCGCCTCGGAACAGGCCGACAGCTACGCCCAGACTGCGCGCCTCGTCTCGGTCAAGAGCGTCGCGGCGCAGGCTGCCGCCGAGGCCGAAGAGGACGATGTCCCCGACACGCGCGGCACGGCGGTGTTCCAGCCGTCCAATCTTCTGGACGGGATCCTCGCCGCCGGCCGCAAGGGCATGTCGGTGCAGCGCTATAAGGGGCTCGGCGAGATGAACGCCGAGCAGCTATGGGAAACGACGCTCGACCCGTCCAACCGGGCGATGCTCAAGGTCGAGGTCGCGCAGGCCGACGTCGCCGACGAGATTTTCACCCGCCTGATGGGCGACGTCGTCGAACCCCGCCGCGAGTTCATCCAGGAGAACGCGCTGAGCGTCGCCAATCTCGACGTCTGACGATGCCGGCGCCTATGGCCGGGGCTGCGGCGCCGTCCCGGTCGGGCCCGCCAGAAGCGCGTCGAGCGACCAGGCACCGCCGCCCCGGGCGATCAGCGGCAGCAGGATCGCGGCCCAGCTGAGATGGGTCGGCCAGGCATCGGGATAGACGAAGATCTGGATGACCAGCGTCATCCCGAAGAGTCCCGCCGCCGACAGACGCGTCAACAAGCCCAGGACGAGCAGGATCGACAAACCATGTTCGGCGAGCGTCGCAGCCACTGCGGCGATCTCCGGCGGGACCAGCGGCAGACTATATTCGGTGCGGAACAGCTCATAGGTTCCGTCGGTGATGGTCAGCCAGCCTTCGACCTTGGAACGGCCGGACAGGAAGAAGATGCCGGCGATGCCCAGCCGGGCGACCAGCAGCAACAGCGCATCGGATATGGTGGCGGAGAGCCGTTCGACGGCGGCTCGATAGGGGGCGATCTGGATCATGGGGGTCTCCCGGAGGATGGGGCGACGACCGGGCCAGCCGCCGCCCCGCGCCGTCACGCCTTGGGGGTCAGCGAGCCGGGGCCCTTGGGGGTCTTGATCTTGGTGCAGGTGCCGGCCTTGACCAGCTTCCAGGCATTGCCCTGATAATCGACCTTCGAGGTACCGGCACAGCTGGTGCCGGCGCCGGCCTTGCAGTCGTTCTTTCCAGCGAGCGACACGCCATAGCATTTCTCCATCGCCGGCTTGTCCTGGGCGGAAGCGGCAGTGGCCAGTGCGGTGCCGGCGATCATCGCCGCGATTCCTGCGGCGATCTTGGTGCTGTTGGTCGACATGATAAGTCCTTCTATCGCGCCCCTCGCGCGCCCGGCCTCTGGCCGGTGCGCGATGATCCGGAGGAGGCGAAAGCCGGATCATGGCAGGATTTCGGCGCAGACCCGCTCGCGGTTACAGGCCGGTCTTGCGAAATATTTTATGATCGCCCCGTTCGGCGCTGTAACCTTTGGCCGGCGCATCGCGAACGATGTCTCGGGGGCCTGCCATCCGGTGACGAGCGAAGATCAGTTGAAGAGCTGGATGATCGGCGGCCTGGAGGGCAGTGCAGCGGACCATAGTGCGCTGCTCCGTTCGCTCGCTCCGCTTCTCCGCAGCTATTACCGTCGGCGGGCCCGCGGCAGCGAGGATGACATCGAGGACCTTGTACAGGAGACGATCATCGCAGTTCACACGCGCCGCGGCACCTATGACCGCGAGCGGCCCTTTACCGCCTGGCTGTTTGCCATAGCGCGGTACAAGATGGTCGACAATTTCCGCCGCACCCGCCGCCTCGTTCCGCTCGACGATCTCGCCGAATGGCCGAGCGAGGAATGCTTCGCGGACGCAGCCGATGCACGGATGGATGTGGAGCAGCTGCTCGGCCTGCTGCCGGACAAGCAGGCCGCCGCCATCCGTTCGACGCGGATCGAAGGCAGCAGCGTGTCCGAAGCGGCCGCCAGAGCGGGCTTGGGCGAATCCGACATCAAGGTGTCGGTCCATAGGGGGCTGAAGGCGCTCGTCGCCCGCGTCCAGCGGGACCGGCCATGAGAACCGAGGATCTGATCGAGTCCCTCGCGCAGGACGTGAAGCCGGTGGCGCGCCATGGTGTCGGGCTGCGGCTTGCCAGCGGCATCGCGATCGGCGGCGTCGGTTCTGTGGCCCTGGTCGCCGCCATGCTGGGTGTCCGCCCGGATCTCGGCTTCGCGCTGCAAAGCTCCGCGCTGTGGATGAAATGGGGCTACACCATCTCGCTGGCGCTGCTCGCCTTTGCCGCCACGGCGAGGCTGGCGCGCCCGGACGCGGGTCGCTTCGGATGGCTGTGGCTGCTGGCGGCCCCGATCGTTGCGCTGGCGGGCTATGGCGTCATCGAACTGGCGACCACACCGCGCGCCGACTGGAAGGCCATGTGGCTGGGCGACAGCTGGACGTCCTGCCCGTGGAACGTCCTCAGCCTTTCGGCGCCCATCTTTGCCGGGCTGCTCTGGGCGTTCCGTCGGTTTGCCCCGACCCGGCTTCGCGCCACCGGCGCAGCGGCAGGACTGGCATCGGGCGCCTTTGCGGCGATGATCTATTGCATCCACTGCCCCGAGGCGGCGGCGGTCTTCGTGCTGACCTGGTATTCGCTCGGCATCCTGCTCGCCACCGCGATCGGGGCGCTGCTCGGGCCTCGGCTGCTGCGCTGGTGAACAATTTTCGGCGCTGCTGTAACCGCCGGAACCGTGCCGACGAATAGAGGAGGCCATATGGCATCCACCTTCGCTTCAGGAGCCTACCCATGTCCTCGATCCACCAGGCAATGAGCCTTACCGCCACCGCAGCCCTCGTCGCCGTCTCGGCCGCCGTGCCGGTCGCCCCTGCCTTCGCCCAGTCGGGTGACGCCAAGGTCCATTGCTACGGCATCAACAGCTGCAAGGGCACGTCGGACTGCAAGACCGCCAAGAACGACTGCAAGGGCCTGAACGACTGCAAGGGCCAGGGCTTCCAGGTCATGACGGTCAAGCAGTGCAAGGCCAAGGGCGGCAGCCTGACCGAAGCGAAGTGATCGATCGCTCCGGCCGGCGCAGCGCGTCGGCCGGAGTTTGCGGAGATAGACCAACCATGGCGCCACCGCCTCCCTCCCGCTTCGGCCTCGGCATGCGCCGTCCGCATTATGCGGATTTCCTCGCCCAGGACGTGGCGGTCGACTTCGTCGAGGTCATCTCCGAAAATTTCATGGTCGACGGCGGCCGCCCGCGCGAGATTCTGCGCCGGGTTCGCGAGGGCTACCCGGTCGCCCTGCACGGCGTATCGATGTCGCTCGGCTCGGTCGACGGGCTGGACGCCGACTATCTCCGGCGGCTGCGCGCGCTGGTCGACGAGGTCGAGCCGCTGTTCGTCTCGGACCATCTGAGCTGGAGCCGCATCGGCGATTTCAATTCGCACGATCTGCTGCCCCTGCCCTATGACCGGGCGACGCTCGACCTTCTGTGCGCCAATATCGACCGGGCGCAGTCCGCGCTAGGATGCGCCATGCTGATCGAGAACCCGTCTTCCTATCTCGTCCTTCCGGGCGCGGAGATGCGCGAGTGGGAGTTTCTCAACGCCCTCGCGCAGCGCACGGGCTGCGGCCTGCTGCTCGACGTCAACAATGTCTTCGTCAGCGCCTCCAACCATGGCCTCGACCCGATCGCCTATCTCGACGGTCTCGCGGTGGAGCATGTCCGGCAGATCCACCTCGCCGGCCACAGCCAGGGGCGCGACCTGTTGATCGACAGCCATGACCAGCCGGTGCCGCACTCGGTCTGGTCGCTCTATGCCCATGTCCTGCCACGCATCACGGGCGCGGCCACGATGATCGAACGCGACGACGACATCCCGCCGCTGGCAGAGCTGCTCGACGAGCTCGACATCGCCCGGTCGATCGCAGCGCGGCCGCTGGCGGTGGCGGCATGAGCCTCGCCGAAACGCAGAGCGCCTTTGCCGCCTTTCTCCAGTCGGGCGAGGAGGCGGACACCCCGCCTTTCCGTGCAGCCGGTCTGCAGATCTATCTGAACAATTATCGGTCGCAGCTGATCGCCTGCCTCGAAGCAAGCTATCCCCGGACCCGGCAGTGGATCGGCGAAGACGCCTTCCTCCACGCCGCTGTGAACCATGTCGACCGCGTCCATCCGCGCAGCTGGACGCTCGATGCCTATGGGCAGGATTTCCCCGAAACGCTCGACGCGCTGCTCCCCGACGACCGCGAGGTCCGCGACCTTGCGGCGCTTGAGCGGGCGCTCGAACAGGTTTTCGTCGCGGCCGACAGTGAGTCGATGACGATCGATGCTGTCGCATCGATCGACTGGGACGCCCGCCCCCTGATCTTCACCCCCTCGACCCAATTGCTGCCGGTCGCGACCAATGTTGCGGACCTCTGGTCCTGGCTGGTCGAGGGCGGCGAGCCGCAGCCTGAGGTGCGGGACGTGGCCCCCGATGCACGCCTCCTCGTCTGGAGAAAGGACGGAGAAAGCCGCTTCCGAATGCCGGAACCCGGCGAGGTTGGGGCGCTGGCATCTGTTTTCTCGACCCGGAGCTTCGGTGCGGTGTGCGAGATGCTGGTCACCGAGCAAGGCTTCGAGGCCGGAGTGCGACGCGCGGGGCTGTTGCTGCGGCAGTGGATATCCGACGGCATCGTCGCGGCCTGATCCGCCGCAGAAAGCCGGATCGCCTTTCATCCAACCCTGCTAAACACGCGACGATGAGCACTATTCGCATCCTCGTCGACGCCGATGCCTGCCCGGTGAAGGAGGAAATCTACAAGGTCGCATGGCGGCTGGATATCCCGGTCACATTGGTCAGCAACGCCCATTTGCGCTTTCCCCCGCACCCACTGATCGACAAGGTCGTGGTGGGGGCGGGCTTCGATGCTGCCGACGACTGGATCGCCGAGGCGAGCGGCCCGGCGACGGTGGTCATCACCGCCGACATTTTGCTGGCCGATCGTTGCCTCAAAGCCGGCGCCACCGCGATCTCGCCCAGCGGCAAGCCCTTCACGGCCAACTCGATCGGGTCGGCGGTCGCCACCCGCGCGATCATGGCCGACCTGCGCGCCGGGATGACCGACAAGGGGATCAGCGGCCCTGCCCCCTTCTCGAAGGCCGACCGCTCGCGTTTCCTGTCCGCGCTCGATGCCGCGCTGGTGAAACTCAAGCGGCACTATCCGGGGTAATCCCGGTGCTCGGCAGAAGCCCTAGCGCCGAAATATTGGATCAGGCCGGTCCGGCGTTCCCGTAGCGGCCCCGCGATGCCCTCATGCAGCGGTCACGAGGCAACGCGCGGACGGATGTCCATCTCTCCGAGGAAATCGCGCTTGCCGAGCGGCACGCCGAGGTTGCGCAGGATCGCGTAGGTCGTCGTCGTGTGGAACAGCACATTCGGCACCACGAAGTCGCGAACATAGGTGGCACCGGTGAAGTGAATCGCGAAATCGCCGATCTCCAGCAGAATGGGCGCATCCTCGCGCCCCTCGATCGCGCTGGCGGGGACGCTGTCGAGATAGGCGATCGTCTTGGCGATCCGGGCCTGCAAATCGGCGACGCTCGTCTCGTCGTCGGGGAAGCTCGGCGGCGTCTGATCGGACAGGCGTGCCGCCGCGCCCTTGGCACCGTCGCTGGCGATCTGGATCTGGCGGAGAAGGGGGTGCATGTCTTCGGCCAGCCGCGCATTGAGCCATTCGGCCTCGGCCACGCCCTTTTCGGCGAAATGTTCGGCGCCCTTGTCGAGCACGGTCGACAGATTGGCGAGGGTGCGGCGGATCACCGGGATCGAGGCGGAATAGAGCGTGGTGGCAGTCACAGGCTTCCCCTGAAATCATGTTCGCAGTCACCATAGCAAACCGCCCGCTCCCCGCGAACGGGAAACGGGCGGCGCGGTGCCATGGGCGGGGGGCTGATGCCCGTGGCAGCTATACTCAGCGGGCGAGCATCGTCACCGCGCGGATCTGGCCGGGGTGAAACCCCAGTTCGAGCAATTGCGGCCCAAGGTCCGACGCGTCGCCACGGTCGCGCACCCGGCAGGTGAAGCGGCGCAGCGCCTCAAGCCGGGGATCGGCAAGCGGAAGCGTCGGACGCAGGCCCGAAGCCTTGCGGAAGAGACGCCCCAGCCAGCCATTGCCACCGGTGTCGCCTTCGGTTCCGGTGGCTTCGCGCATGGCCAGGCTGACGACCTTCCACTCGAGCGGGGACAGTGGCGGAAATTCCGTCTCGGTCCCTTCGGTGATGCGGGCGGTCGTCGTCATGGTCTCCTCCTGATGTAACGCTTGTTTACGTTCAGCCGATCAGCTTGGCTGTGATCTCCGCCACATGGCGGCCCTGGAATCGTGCACCGTCGAGTTCGACTCCGCTCGGCTGACGCGAGCCGTCGCCGTCGGCGATCGTGGTCGCGCCATAGGGCGAACCGCCCTTCACCTCGTCGACGCCCAGCTGCCCCTGGAACGAATAGGGCAGGCCGACGATGGTCATGCCGAAGTGCAGCAGGTTGGTGATGAGCGAGAAGAGCGTCGTCTCCTGCCCGCCATGCTGGCTCGCCGTCGACACGAAGGCCGAGCCGACCTTGCCGTTGAGCGCGCCGCGCGCCCACAGCCCGCCGGCGCCGTCGAGGAAGGCCGCCATCTGGCTCGACAGGCGGCCGAAGCGGGTCCCGGTGCCGAGGATGATGGCGTCGTAATTCTCCAGTTCGGCGACGGTCGCGACCGGCGCCTTCTGGTCGAGCTTGAAATGCGCGCCTTGCGCGATCTCCAGCGGCACCGTCTCGGGCACGCGCTTCACGTCGACCTCGGCACCCGCCGAGCGCGCGCCTTCGGCGACGGCTTCCGCCATGGTCTCGATATGGCCGTAGCTCGAATAATAGAGGACGAGGATCTTGGGCTTGGACATGGTCTTGCTCCTGGAAAGAGGGACGGACTCGGCAGCGATCTGCCTTGAAAGGGGTGCCGCCGCGCCCTGGAGGGGGGTGGCGCGGCGGCGGGGGGAAGGATCAGGCGACGTCGACGAGGACGATCTCCGCATCGTCGAGCGCGCGGACCTCGATCGAGTCGACCTCGGCGATCGCGACGCCGTCGCGGGGTTCGGCCGCCACGCCGTTGACCTCGATCCGGCCGGCGGTCGCGACCAGATAGGCCTTGCGGTCACCGAGGGTGTGCGTCGCCGTCTCGCCGGCCTTGAGGGTGGCGCCCAGCACCCGCGCATCAGCACGGATCGGCAGCGCGTCGCCATCCTCGGCATGGCCGCTGGCGAGCGTCACGAAGCGACCGGCCCGCTCACCGCGGGGGAAGGGACGCGCGCCCCAGCCGGGGGTCTCGCCGCGCCGATCGGGAATGATCCAGATCTGGAACAGCGTCGTCTCGACATCTTCCTCGTTGCGTTCGGAATGGACGATGCCGGTGCCGGCCGACATCACCTGCACGTCGCCCGCCTCGGTACGACCGGCATTGCCCAGGCTGTCGCGGTGCGAGATCGCCCCCGAGCGGACATAGGTGATGATCTCCATGTCGTTGTGCGGATGCGGCACGAAGCCCGTGTGCGGGGCGATGCGATCGTCGTTCCAGACCCGCAGCGCACCCCAGTGAACGCGGCTCGGATCATGATAATCGGCGAAGGAGAAATGATGCTTGGCGTCGAGCCAGCCATGGTTGGCGCCGCCGAGCGTGGAAAAGGGTCGAACGTCGATCATGGGTCTTGCTCCCGTCTGCCGCCGGAGCGGCCTGTTGGAACCCAATCTAGGCTTGCGCATCGGCAATTAAATGGAGATGATCGAAACCTATCGTTTCCAATATTGGATGCAGCGCGATGGCCCGTCTTCCCGATTTCGAGGCCTGGGCCATCTTCGCCAAAGTGGCCGAACTCGGCAGCTTTTCGGCGGCGGCCGATGAACTGCGCCTGTCCAAAGCGACCATTTCAAAAGCGGTGTCGCGGCTCGAATAGCGGCTGGCGGCACCGCTCTTCCACCGCAGCTCGCGCAAGCTGTCGCTGACCGAAAGCGGGCAGCTGGCGCAGGAACGCGCGTCGATGCTGCTGGCCGAGGGCGAGGCGATCGAGGAAGCGATCTCCGAACGCGGCGCGGTCCCGCGCGGGCTGGTCCGGCTGGCCGCGCCGATGTCGTTCGGGCTTGCCCATCTGGGGCCGATCCTGCCGCTGTTCCACCAGGCCTATCCCGAAGTCGTCATCGACTTGCATCTGTCGGACGAGCGGATCGACCTGATCGAGCAGGGCTTCGATATCGCGCTCAGGATCGGGCAACTCGAGGATTCGGCGCTCAAGGCACGGCGACTGTTTCCGGTGCGCCTGCCCGTTGTCGCGGCACCATCGCTGATCGAGCGGCTGGGTCGGCCCGAGCATCCCCGCGACCTCGTCCGCTTTCCGGTGTTCAGCTACACCCATGTCCGCAATCCCGGCCGCTGGCATTGCCGCCACCCGGTCGAGGGCGATTATGTCGTGGAGGTCAAGGGTCCCGTCCGGGCCAATAATGGCGATGTGCTGATCGACGCGCTGGTGGCGGGCATGGGCATCGCGCGCGCGCCCGACTTCCTCGTCTGGCGCGAAGTGGAAGACGGGAGACTCGTCGAGATATTGCACGACTGGTCGACGGGCATGGACGCCGCGCTGCATCTGGTGACACCGCCTACTGCGCTCCGCCCGGCACGCGTGAAGGCGCTGATCGACTTCCTCGCCGCCGCCTTCCTCAAGCCGCCCTGGACGGTCAGTCCCTGAGCGCGATACATCTATCCCTCTAAGAAGCGTTGAGATGACCGGTCGGCGGGGCTAAGGCGGCGGCCTGCATTTCGCGTTCCGCATCAAGCTATGGACATGCCCATGACCGACTCCATGCCCGACCGTCTCTCGATCAATCCCAATAGCCCCTATTATGATGGCACCCTGCTCGAGCGTGGCGTGGGCATCCGGTTCAAGGGCGTCGAGAAGACCAATGTCGAGGAATATTGCGTCAGCGAGGGCTGGATCCGCGTGTCGGTCGGCAACACCCGCGATCGCAAGGGCAATCCGCTGACGATCAAGCTGCAGGGTCCGGTCGAGCCCTATCTGAAGGATGAGCCCGAAGCCGACGCGGCACAGGAAGGCTGACCCGGATGGCCGCTCCCGCCCTCCATCGGATCGAATCCGAGGGGCTGGCGGCCGAGATATCGGAGGCGGGCGCCGAACTCGTCCGCCTCGTCGATCGGGCCGGCGCCGACTGGCTATGGAATGGCGACCCGGCCTATTGGTCCGGCCGCGCGCCGCTGCTCTTCCCGATCGTCGGCACGCTCGCGGGGGGCCGCTTCCGCACCGGCGGGCAGAGCTACGAGCTGCCGCGCCACGGCTTTGCACGGAACAACCATTTTCGCTGTGTCGACAAGACCGACGACGGCATAACCCTCCGGCTGGAGCCGACGCCCGCCATATGCGAAAGCTGGCCGTTCGATTTCCGGCTGGACGTGCGCTACGCGGTGGAGGGCTCGACGCTGACGATCACGGCCGATGTCCTCAATCAAGGAGCGGAGCCTATGCCGGCGAGCTTCGGCTTTCATCCGGCGTTGCGCTGGCCGCTGCCGGGCGAGGATGATCGATCGTCACACGAAATCCTGTTCGATGAGGAAGAGCCGGCACCGGTGCGGCGCCTTGACCCTGATGGCCTGGTGGATCCGATCGCTCGCCCGAGCCCGATCGCCGGCAAGCGGCTCGCGCTCGACGACGGGCTATTCGAGGAGGATGCGCTGATCCTCGATCGCCCGCGCAGCCGGACGCTGACCTTCCGTGGACGGCACCGCAGCGTCCGGGTCGCCTTTGCCGACATGCCGCACCTTGCCTTCTGGACGAAGCCCGGTGCCGGCTTTCTCTGCATCGAGCCCTGGCAAGGGCATAGCGATCCGGCGGGTTTTTATGGGTGTATCGCCGACAAGCCCGGAATCGTCTCGATCGCACCGGGTGCGAGCCGCTGTTTTTCGATGAGCCTTACGCTCGATCCAGCGTCCTGACACCCAATGACGGATCCGGCCATGTGCAGGCCGTAGCCACAGCATCCGAAGGGGCTGCGCGACGAAAATGGGGCGCAATCATCCAGTCCGGCGGAAGCAGTCGCGGCGATGTCGAGTCGCGCTGACGTCGTTCTGAGGCGATGAAGCTGAAAAACACCCCCTTTCAATCATTTGCTACGCCAATTTATCCGCCACTGATCGCACCCCTGACTCATCTCGGCGCGACATGCCGCAGGCACGGTCAGCTCGTCGTGGTTTCAAAACGATTGAGATCAATGGCTTACAGGCGCCCATTGACTCGCTATGGCAAAGTCCGGGATCATGGCAGCAAGGGGGACGTCACGATCCCCGGGAGGCTGTCCGCTGTGCGGATCGCGGGGATGACAGGATGAGGTGCTTAACGCTCTTACTTCTCTCAGCCTGAAAGGAGAGACGACCATGTCGGATCGATTTGTCCGTTATATGGAACGTGAGCATGCCCGGCTGAACGCCATGATCGCCGACCATCGCAGTCGGCACCGGCCCGACAGCGAGATCGCCCGGTTGAAGAGGGTCCGTAGCATGATGCGCTATCAGATCGGCGCGTGGCGCGCCGACACTGGCGGCATCGCCTGATCCGAAGAAGACGGTTCGCAGGGCCGGATATGGCTGCCCGGCGATCGAGGCCTTGATCGCCGGGCTCGCCCGATTCCACGCTACCCGATTCACGCCACATTGCGCGGATGGGGGCGATTCCCCTGCGCCCCCGACGCCAACGCAACAACCCGGACGCCATGCAACGCCGAGCCATCGGATAGCCGCTGCGCGCTTCGCAGGCAGTGATGCGCATCACAGCGACCCGCTTTGCCTTACAGCGCCGATGCTTGACCCGATGGAGGGTCGGCACCACATTGGCGTCATGGACAAGTTCGAACTCAGCGACGAGGAATGGCAGGCGCGGCTGACCCCGGAGCAATATCATGTGCTCCGCCAGGCCGGAACCGAGCGCGCCTTCACCGGAAAATATTGGAATGCCAAGGACGCGGGCGCGTATCGCTGCGCAGGCTGCGGCGAGCTGCTGTTCAGCAGCGACAGCAAATATGACTCGGGTTGCGGCTGGCCGAGTTTCACCGAACCGGCAGCCGAACGCTCGATCAGCGAATATGTCGACACCAGCCATGGGATGGTCCGCACCGAAGTCCGCTGCGCACGGTGCGACGGGCATCTGGGCCATGTCTTCCCGGACGGCCCCGGTCCGCACGGCCTGCGCTATTGCATCAATTCGGCGTCGATCGACCTGGAAACCGACTGACCCCTGCTGGCCAGTCGAGCGATCGGCCCATGTCGCTCGTCGGATTCGGCCGTCACCCGGTGGAAAAGCACCGGCGATGCGCTTGGCAGCGGTCGGGATAGGCGCTAATCGGACATCAGCCGATGTCCAGCAGCGCCAAGACAACCAAGGATCCGAACCGCCGCATGGGCTGGCTTCGCAAATTTCTCAAGATCAGCCTCTTTGCCGCGCTCGCCGGGCTGGGTGCGCTGGTCATCGCCGTGATCATCGCCATGGCCTCGCTGCCGGGCTTCGAGGAGCTCAAGTCGAGCCCCAACGGTCAGATGGTGCGCGTTCGCGCGGCCGACGGCTCGGTGATCGTCTCGCTCGGGCCGAGCTATGGCGACTGGCTGCCGGTCGCGCAGATTCCCGACGACATGAAGAAGGCGATGGTCGCCGTCGAGGACCGCCGCTACTATATGCATCCCGGCATCGACCCGATCGGCATGGCGCGCGCAGCCTGGCTGGCCTTCCAGCGGCAGGGCGAAGGCCGGCGGCTGCAGGGCGCCTCGACGATCACGCAACAGCTCGCCCGCAACATCTTCCTGACCAACGCCTACAGCTTCGGCCGGAAGTTCCGGGAGATCATCCTGGCGCTCGCCATGGAGCGCAAATTCTCCAAGGAACAGATCCTCGAACTCTATCTGAACCGGGTCTATTTCGGCGGCGGCGCCTATGGTATCGACGCGGCATCGCGCAAATTCTTCGACCATAGTGCGACGACGCTGAGCCTGGGCGAAAGCGCTATCATCGCTGGCCTCGTCAAGGCGCCGTCGCATTATTCGCCCACCGCCGATCGCGAGGCCGCCATCGGCCGCGCCAAGGTGGTGCTCGAGGTGATGCAGGATGCCGGCGCGATCACACCGTCGCAGGCCGAGCAGGTCGATCTGTCGAAGGTCCGCCTCGCGCCCGAGCGCGACCAGAATGCCGTCCGCTATTTCACCGACTGGGCGCTCGCCCAGCTCGATGAACTCGTCGAAGAGCAGGTCGAGCCGATCGACGTCTGGACCACGATCGATCCGGAAATGCAGAAGGCCGCCGATGCCGCGATCCGCGCCAATGCGCCGGCGGGGACGCAAGGCGCTCTTGTCGCACTCGACCGCGACGGCGCGGTGCGCGCGATGGTCGGCGGCCGCGACTATGTGAGTTCGATCTATAACCGGGCGACCCAGGCGGAACGGCAGCCGGGTTCCGCTTTCAAGCTGTTCGTCTATCTTGCTGCGCTCGAAGCCGGAATGAAGCCCGACACCGCCGTGGTCGACGAGCCGGTCGACATCGACGGCTGGAGCCCGCGCAACAGCAACCGCGAGTTCGCCGGACCGATCGATATCCGCACCGCCTTCGCCTTTTCCGTCAACACCGTCGCTGCCAAGCTGGGCCGGGAAGTCGGGTTCGACACCGTCGCCGACATGGCCCGGCGCTTCGGGATCGGCTCCAAGCTCAACACCCACCCCTCGATGGTCCTCGGCACGTCCGACGTCCGCCTGATCGACATGACCCGGGCCTTTGCCGCCGTGGCGCGCAAGGGCGTCGCAGTGGTGCCTTATGGCATCGTCAAGGTGACCACCGCCAAGGGCGATATGCTCTACGAGCATCGCGCCGACGATAATCGCGTACTGGTCGCCCCCTGGGTCGCCGCCGAAATGACCGATCTGCTCCAGACCGCGGTCAACACCGGCACCGCACGCGCAGCCCAGATCGGCCGCCCCGTCGCCGGCAAGACCGGCACGACCTCGTCCAACAAGGATGGCTGGTTCCTCGGCTTCTCGTCGGGGATCACGACCGGCGTGTGGATGGGGCGCGACGACGCCAAAGCGGTTTCGGGCCTGCAAGGTGGTCGCGCACCGGCCCGCGCCTTCGCCGACTTCATGCGCGTCGCGGTATCGAAGCGCCCCGTCGAACAGTTCGAGACGCAGGTCACTCTTCCCGAGTTCCAGATCGAGCCCGACGACGAGGCCTTTTTCGGTACTCCCGACGAGAGCCTGTTCGCCCCGGAGGGCGAAGCGGTCGACCCAGGTCAGGAACCCCAGGCCGATCCGGAAGACGGGTTCGAGCCGCAGGCCGGCCCGGCCTCGCTCATCCCGCCGGCCCGCCCGGCCGCGCAACCCGCAGCCGCCCGTACGCCCCCTGTCGCGACACCATCCACACGCGCACCCACCCCTGCTCAGCCGCAGAAGCCGGCGCTCGGATCGGACTTTCTGAACGGACTCGACGCGCCGAAGCCGCGTCAGGGCGCCCGGCCCAACCAGTAAAGATCGCGCCCCTGGATGCGGAGCCATTCGCGTTCCGCATCGGGAGACCGCCCGAGCAGCCGTTCGACCGCCGCATGGAAGCGTGCGCTGTGGTCCATATGCAGCCGGTGTGCGACCTCATGCGCCACCGTCGCCTCCAGCACGGCGGGCGGGGCGAGGATCAGCCGCCAGCTATAGCGTATGTCGCCGCTGGCCGAGCAGCTGCCCCAGCGGGCGCGCGGATCGCCGACCGCAACGCGGGCGACGCTCACGCCGGCCAGCGCCGCAAAACGGCACGTCTCCGCCTCCAGTCGCTCCAGCGCCTGCGCGCGCAGCCAGCGCAGGACGCGCGGACCGATCAGCTCTTCCGGACCGGGCACGAGCAGCACATCGCCGTCGCGTCGGGTGATCCGCCCCTTCGCAGCGATTTCGACGCGCAAGGGCTCTCCCGCGACGGTGATGATCATGCCCGGCCTGATCGGCTGCGCCTTGGGCAGCGCATCCAGCGCCGCCTCGATCCAGCCGCGCTTGCTTTCGACCCAGGCCAGCGCCGCCTTCATCGACGCGCGGGGCGGGAGGATCAGCCGCACGCCCCCGTCGCGCGGGTCGACGCTAAGCCGCATCCGCCGGGCCTGCGCCATGCGACGGACTTCCAGCGGACGCGAGCGCCCGCCGGATTCGAAGGAGAGTTGCGTGGGGGAACGGCGACGGAAGATCAACGCCGCCTTGTCCCAGATCATGTCGGTCGGCGGCATGGCGAACCCGTTACAGCTCGCGCTCGACGAGATGATGTTCGAGGTCGCCCGCCTCGTCCTCCGACACCGTCCAGCCGCGCACCGATATGCCCGCCCGGTGCACCGACTCCGGATCACCGGTCACCAGCGGATGCCAGTCGGGCAGCCCCTGCCCCTCGCCGAGCAGCCGATAGGCGCAGGTCGAAGGCAGCCAGTCGATCTCCTCGACGAGGCGCGGGGTCAGGCGCACGCATTCGGGCACATGCACCCGGCGGTTCTTGTAATCCTTGCACAGTCCTGAGCGGCGATCGAGCAGCCGGCAGGCGACGTTGGTCGGCAGAAGCTCGCCCGTGTCCTCATCCTCCAGCTTGTGAAGGCAGCATTTTCCGCAGCCGTCACAGAGCGATTCCCATTCGGCACGCGTCATCTCGTCGAGCCGCTTCGTCTCCCAGAAGGGCCGGGAAGCCGGTGTCATTTCGCCCAGCGCTTGAGATCGGAAACGACCGCTGCCGCATCCTTGTCCTGGGTGATCAGCGCCAGCGGCTCACCCTTGGGGCCGAACAGCATCGCCTGACGACTATGGTCGACCAGATAGGCGTTGGATCCGGCGGCAGCCGGTTGCTTGCGATAATAGATTGCGAATTTCTTGGCGACCGCCGCAATCTCCGCCGGGGTGCCGGTAAGGCCGATCAGCTTGGGATGGAAGGCGCCGACGAACTGCTTGAGGACGGCGGGCGTGTCGCGCTCGGGATCGACGGTGATGAAGATCGGCTGGATCTTCGCCGCCAGAGAGGGATCACTGGCCTCGAGCGCACGATAGCCCTTCATCAGGATCTGGACATCGACCGGGCAGACATCGGGGCAGAAGGTGTAGCCGAAATAGATCAGCCTATATTTGCCGGCAAAATCGCTGTCGGATAGCTTGCGCCCGTCCTGATCGGTCAGCGCGAAGGCGCCGCCGATGCCCGAATCCGCAAGCGGCGGCTTTTCGGCGGCCGGGCTACACCCGGTGAGCGGCGCGACCAGAGCCAGCGCCAGGGCGGCCGACACGCCACGCCAGAAGGAGAAGGTCGCTTTGTTCATGGTAAGGCCAGCCATGCTTTGCTATTGGCGCCCATGCAAGCGCGTTTCATAACAGGGACATGCCACACCAAATGATCCACCGCCACATCCTGATCGGCTGTGCCGCCGCTGCGATCGCACTCAGCGCCGCACCCGCGAGCGCGCAATTTTCCGACAGCTACAACTTCCTCAACGCGGTCCGTCAGTCGGACGGCGAGAAGGCGACCAAGGCCTTGCAGGGTTCGGGCGCCACGCTGGTCAACACCAAGGATTACACAACCGGTGAAACCGCGCTGGCGATCACGATCAAGCGGCGCGACCTGACCTGGTCGAGCTTCCTGCTGGGCAATGGCGCCAATCCGAACATCAAGGACGGACAGGGCAACACCCCGCTCCACGCAGCCGCGCTGCTCGGCTTTCAGGAAGGCGCCGAACTGCTGCTGCGACAGAAGGCGCAGATCAACGCGACGAACAACAGCGGCGAAACCCCGCTGGTGATCGCCGTACAGCAGCGCAACATTCCGATGGTCCGCCTGCTGCTGACCAATGGCGCCGATCCGAAGATCGCCGACCGGATCGCCGGCAAGAATGCGATCGACTATGCGAAGGAAGATCCGCGCGGAGCCGCCGTCAGCAAGGTGATCGAGGAAACCAAGTCGACGGCGCCCGCCAAGCCGAAAATGGGTCCGGGGCTTTAAAAGCCCGTCGCTTAGACGCAGTTCCCCGGAGCGGTATCGAGATCGGGCCACAGGCGCCGGGCAGCGCGTCGCGCGAAGCGCAGCGTCTCGGCCTTGCGGCGCGCACCGGACAAGGGCCGGTGCGGCGCATCGCGCAGGATCGCAGCCTCATAGCGGTCGGCCACGATCAGTCCGCAGCAGTGCGGGCGGAAATGCCCCGTTTCGAAAGGCGACAGATCGAAGCCGCCGGGAACGGCCCAGAAGAAACGGTCGCAATAGTCGAGATAGTCGGGCCACTTGCCGTCGCCCAGAAGATCGGCGCGCGACACCTTGATCTCGACAATGGTGATGCAGCCGCGCGCATCGATCGCCATCATGTCCGCCCGCCGACCATTGCCCAGCGGAACCTCCAGCAGCGGGGTCATTTCCGCCTGCAGAAACAGACGGGCGACGCCGCGCGCGACATCCTGCGCGACCAGCGGCGAAGGGGCGGGATCTGTCGATGGACACGCGTCGGCCATGTCGCAGCCTAGAACAATCCGGGAACGGGATAAAGCCTGGGATCGGCAGGCAATGCTATGGTCGCGCCGCTATGGCCACGCAGACGAATTCTTCAGCACAGGCAGTCGCGTGCGAGCTGCAAAGCCTCGGGATGGTCGATCTCGACCGCCCACAGGTCGGGATCGGTGCGCCGCCGCCGTGCGATATAGTCCGCAGCCGCCCCCGGCTCGCTCGGATCGGCCGGCCCGACCGTCTCCAGGCCGAAGCCCCCTTCAAAACGCCAGACGCGTTCGCAAAGTCCGACGGGACGGCCCCGGTCGCACAGAAGCAGGAGGATCGCTCCCGCAGTCGCATCGCCCTTCGCCAGCACCATCGCCGAGCCTCCGCCGGCTTCGGTCCGGCGGATCAGGGCCGACACGGACAATCCCGTGGCGGGCCGGGCCTCGGTCATTGGTTCCCGGTCGGGCGGGCGTAGCCGGGCAGGCTTGCCAGCGCGATGCGCGACCGCATGAAGGTACCGGTGCCGCGGGCAACCTCTTCCCCTTCGCCGTCGATCAGGCGCGCATCGGCGACCAATACCCGCCGCCGTCCGTTGACCCAGCGCCCTTCGGCGATGATCGGCCCCTTCTTCATCGGGCGGGTGAGCAGCAGGTTGAACGCCGTGGTCAGCAGGAAGAAGTCGTTGACCAGACTGTTGGCCGCATAGAAGGCGGCGTCGTCGAGCATCTTGAAATAGGTGGTGCCGTGCGCTGCACCCGCCGCATGATAATGGCGCGGATCCACCTCGAAATGGATGCGAGCCATACCTTCTTCGGGGATTTCCAGCCGCGAGGCGAAGAGCTGGTTGATCGGCGCTGCAGCGTAGAGCGATTCGAGGGCACGATAATGCGCCTCTGCGCCGGTCTCTCCGCTCATGCCGTCCGCCGGCGGCTCAGGCGGCGTGGCGGGTCTCGCCGGTCGCGAACAGCGCATAGAGCGCATCGTCCGAACCGGCGCCCCGCAGCTTCGCCACGAACGTCTTGTCGCGCATCCGCCGGCTGACGCGGGCGAGAGCCTTGAGATGCTCGACCCCGGCATCGACCGGGGACAACAGCAGGAAGACGAGGTCGACCGGCAGATCGTCGATCGCCGCGAAGTCGATCGGGTTACCGAGTCGCGCGAACAGACCGACGACCCGGTCGAGGCCGTCGATCTTGCCGTGCGGAATCGCGATACCTGCGCCGAAACCCGTCGAACCGAGCCGCTCGCGCTCGACGAGCCGGTCGACGACGAGCTTTGCATCGACATCGACCAGCTTCGAAGCAACGCCAGCAAGCTGCTGGAACAGCGCCTTTTTGTTGGGGACGACGAGAGCGGCCTGCACCGCCTGCAGCGACAGCAGGTCGCTCAGGTCATCCATCGATTTGCTGTCACTCATTCGACGGGATTCGCTATTCCTTATCCGGCTGCCCGGCTCGGCTCGACCCAGCCGATCGTGCCGTCGTTGCGCCGATACACCATATTGAAGGCGCCGGTACCAGAATTTCGGAAAAGAAGCGCCGTCGTATTTCGCAGGTCCAGCATCATCACGGCATCGGAAACCGATGCATCGGGAACGTCGACACGGGTCTCGGCGATGATCACCGGGCTGTCGCCGGCTTCATCCAGTTCTTCCTCGCGCGGGGCTTCGAAAACGGTGTAGCCGGCATTCTCGTCGATCGCGTCGATCGGCGCCGCGACGGGGGCAGTGCGCGACTTCAGGCGACGCATATAGCGACGGAGCTGGGTCTCGATCCGGTCGGCGGCCTGTTCGAACGCGGGGTGGGCCTCCATCGCGTGGGCCGATCCCTTGAGGATCACGCCCTGCATGACATGGGCGATGATATCGCAGGAAAAGCCGTTGCCGTGCTGACCACGACCGAAGGTCACGTGAGCGGAAAGGCTACGCGAGAAATATTTGTCGGCAATCGCTTGGAGCCGGGTCTCGACATGGGTCCGGAGCGCTTCGCCCGTGTCCACCTGATGTCCCGAAACACGAATTTCCATGGCAATTCTCCAACTGTGTTACGCTGATGGTGCGGCGCTCACAGGTCCGCGACCATCCGCACATTTTCGGATAGAATCAGCCCGCCACACCCTCCAGCCAGAGCGGCGCGTCGAGCTTCTGTACAAAGGCCTTGTGTCTTTCCTGTTCCTCCTCGCTGGCAAAATGGGGCCGGATGGGCCGAATGGCGCGCGCGGCCACGATGCTGGGCGCTGCGACGACGATCGTCTCCTCGACGACCATTTCGGTGATCGAAAGGCCGATCTGACGGCCTCCCGTCAATTCCACATAGACCTGGGCGAGCAGCTGTGCGTCGAGCAGCGCGCCATGCTTGACGCGGTGGCTGCGGTCGATGCCATAGCGGCTGCACAGCGCATCCAGCGTGTGCTTGGCGCCCGGATGGAGCTTGCGCGCCATCGGCACCGTATCGATCATCCGGCTCATGGCGATCTTCGGCCGACCGCACAGTGTCAGCTCCGCGTTGAGAAAGCCGAAATCGAATCCGGCATTGTGCGCGACCAGCGGCGCATCGCCGAGAAACTCCAGCAGTTCGTCTGCCAGCGAGGCGAACAGCGGCTTGTCGCTCAGGAAGCGGTCCGACAGGCCGTGGATCTGCTCGGCCTCGATCGGCATCGCGCGCTGAGGGTTGAAATAGGCGTGATAGGTGCGCCCGGTCTCGACCCGGTTGACCATCTCGACACAGCCAATTTCGACGAGCCGGTCTCCTGTCGCAGGGTTCAGGCCAGTGGTTTCGGTGTCGAAGACGATCTCTCGCATGAACGACAATATCGGACTCCGTGCGTCCGTAAGCAAGTGACGAGATGACGGACGGCCCTGCGCGTCCGATCGATCGTCCCGCCATTGTCGATGACGAAGTCGGCGCGCGCGCGTTTTTCGTGGTCGGGCAGCTGCAGCGAACGGATATGCTTGAGTTTCAACGGGTTCATGCCCGGTCTGGCAAGCACTCGACGGGCCTGTTTCCACGCGGGAGCCGAGACGACGACGGTCGCATCGACCAAACGCCAGCCGCGTTTCTCGAACAGCAGCGGGATGTCGAGCACGACGAGCGGCCGCGCACGGTATCGCCGCAGAAAGAGACGGCGCGACTCGACGAGGGCCGGATGCACGATCCGCTCGAGCCGGTGCAGCGCGGCTTTGTCGCCGAGCACCGCTTTCGACAGCACCGCCCGATCGATCCCATGGGGGCCGGCCGTGCCCGGAAAGGCCGCCTCGATCGCGGCGACCAGGCGGCCGCCTCGCCCCTGGAGACGGTGAACTTCGGCGTCGGCGTCATAGACGGGCACCCCGGCGCGCGCGAACATGGCCGAGACGGTCGACTTGCCCATGCCGATCGAGCCGGTCAGTCCGATGACGATCATCGCGCGGCTCAGGCGAGCAATTGCCGGCGCAGATCCTCATCGGCGCCGCGCGGCGCGGGCACGCCGAAGAAATGCTCGAAGGCGACCGCCGCCTGCCCGACCAGCATGCGCAGCCCGTCGACCGTGCGGAGCCCCCGCGCCCGCGCTTCGGCGAGCAGCGGCGTTTCGAGCGGGGCATAGACGATATCGTAGATCACCGCATTGGGCGGAACGTGGCTGAAGTCGAGCTGCAACGGCGGCTGCCCCTTCATGCCGAGCGAGGTCGTGTTGACCACGACATCCAATATGCCTTGGCGGTCGTCGAACGGGAAATCGGTGGGTTGGGCGAAGATGTCGATCGGTGCGACCAGCCGGTCGTCGGGCTCGAACGCCTCGCGCAGCGCACGGGCCTTGTCGAGATCGCGGGCGATGATGACGCAGGTGAAGCCCTGATCGTGGAGGGCGATCGCGACCGCCTTCGCGGCGCCGCCGGTCCCGAAGATTCGCGCCATGCGGAACAGATGCTGCTGCGCGAGCAAGGGCTGGAGCGGTTCGAGGAATCCCGCATAGTCGCTGTTATGGCCGATCAGCCGCCCTTCGCGCGGGACGATCGTGTTGACCGCGCCGATGCGCTGGGCCGCCGGGTCTAATTCATCCAGAAACGGCATCACTGCCTGCTTGTGCGGGATGGTGACGTTGCAGCCGCGCCACAGCGGATCGGCGCGCCGCTGTTCGAAAAAGCTCTGAAGATCTTCCGACCGAATGTGAGATGCACGATAATCGGCTGCGATTCCAGCTTGTTGCAGCCAATGTCTGTGAATCATCGGCGATTTGGAATGGGCGATCGGATCGCCGATCACCTCGGCATAGGGCAGGTTCGATACGTCGTCGGTCATGACGGCAGGACTCCCCGTGTCCGCAGATAGTCGAGCAGCGGCAGCAGCGGCAGGCCCAATATGGTGAACTGGCTTCCCTCGATCCGCGCGAAGAGCTGGGCCCCGCGCCCTTCGAGGCGGTAGCCGCCGACGCAGTGGCCGATCTCGGGCCATTCGGCATCCAGATAGGCATCGATGAATGCCTCGCCGAGCGGGCGCATGTGAAGGGCAGCGACATCCACATGCCGCCAGATGGGGCGTCCTCCCTCGCAGATCACCACAGCGCTCCACAGCCGATGCCGCTGTCCGGAAAGACGCAGCAGCAGATCGCGTTGTTCGTCGCGGCTGCCAGCCTTGTCGATCATGGCATCATCGTCGAACGCGACCGTGGAGTCACAGCCGAGCACCAGCGCGTCGGGAAAGCGCTGCGACAGCCGCATCGCCTTGAACTCTGCCAGGGCGTCGGCAAGGTTGCGCGGCGAGATAGCTTCGGCTCGCAGCCCGTCTTTCATCGCCTCCTCGTCGACGCCGGCGGCCATCGCTTCGAAGTCGACGCCGGCTGCGGACAGCATCGCACGGCGCGAGCTCGATTGAGAGGCGAGGATCAGGCGGGGTGGGACCATCAGCTGTCCTTCCCCTGGTTGCGCTTCGCTGCGCGATCATTGGCGAGATTGATGATGGCGGCTGCGGTCTCCTCGATCGATCGCCGGGTGACGTCGATCACCGGCCATCCCTGATCGGAGAAGATGCGCCGGGCAAAGGCCAGTTCCGCGACGACCTTCTCATGATCGACATAGGCCGTCTCGGGCGACTGGTTGAGCGACAGCAGCCGGTTGCGGCGGATCTGGATCAACCGATCGGGGCTGGTGGTCAGCCCGACGACCAGCGGATGGACGAGCGAATAGAGCGAGCGTGGCGGTGGGGATTCGACGACCAGCGGGACATTCGCGACCTTGTAGCCGCGATTGGCGAGATAGATCGAGGTCGGCGTCTTCGACGATCGCGATACGCCGGTCAGGATGATGTCGGCCTCTTCCCAATCCTCGGGGATCAGGCCGTCGTCATGCGCGATCGTGTACTGGATCGCTTCGACGCGCGCGAAATAGGCGGCATCGAGCATGTGCTGGCGCCCCGGCCGGGCGAGCGCCTCCTGCCCCAGCAGCTGCGACAGCGCCTCGATCACCGGGTCGAGGGCCGAGACGCTCGGCAGGCCGAGGGCGTGGCAGCGCGATTCCAGCCGTTTGCGGATGTCGTTGTTGACCAGGGTGAAGATCACCAGCCCCGGGCGCTGGGCGATTTCGAGGAGTATCCGGTCGAGATGGCCCTGGCTGCGGACCATCGGCCAGAAATGCTTGATCGTCTCGACCCCCTCGAACTGGGCGAGCCCCGCCTTGGCGATGTTCTCGAGCGTCTCGCCGGTCGAATCCGACAGGAGATGGAGATGAAGGCGGATCATGATCCGCACTGCCCCGAAGCGAAGCGGACATGATCGGGGACGGTTCTGTGGAAAAGCATGAGGATCGGGCTAGCGGAAGGCTGGGCACGCTTTCAAGCGCTGCTTTCATCCCCGCTGACCGGCCGATCGTCCCTGGATTCATCCACAGCATCGACAATCCCGGCACTGCCTGTGGATAACGGGCATGGCGCGAATGACTCGCGGACTCGGCGCGAGTCCCTGTGAGTCAAGCTGTTGGCAATTGCACCGGTTGTGAATAAACCCCGGTTCACACGCCCCTACAACAGCTTCAATTTCTCTTTAAAAGAATCAGAAAGTAATAAGATGGCCGCCCAGCCTGCCGAAACGCGCCCCCTGCTCTCCGTGCTGCGCGGCGAACGTCGTGACCCGCCACCGGTCTGGCTGATGCGGCAGGCGGGGCGCTATCTGCCGGAGTATCGCGAACTGCGCGCCAGCAAGGGCGGATTCCTCGCGCTCGCCTATGACAGCGACGCCGCGGCGGAGATCACGCTGCAGCCGATCCGCCGTTTCGGATTCGACGGCGCGATCCTGTTTTCCGACATTCTGGTCATTCCCCATGCCCTGGGACAGGATCTGCGATTCACAGCCGGCGAAGGGCCCCGCCTGTCGCCGACCCTGCTCGACACGACGCTGGACGCGCTGACAGCAGCTCCTGAGCGGCTGCTGCCGATCTACGGCACGATTGAACGGGTGCGGAAGGCTTTGCCCGCTGAGACGACCTTCCTCGGCTTTGCCGGCAGTCCCTGGACGGTCGCGACCTATATGGTTGCGGGTCAGGGCAGCAAGGAGCAGGCCGAGGCTCGGCGCTTCGCCTATCGCGATCCCTCCGCCTTCGCCGCGATCATCGACAGGCTCATCGAGGCAACGACCGACTATCTGTCGCGTCAGATCGAATCCGGCGTCGATGCCGTGCAGCTGTTCGACAGCTGGTCGGGCAGCCTGGCACCGCGCGAGTTCGAGCGCTGGGTGGTCGCACCCACTGCCGAGATCGTCCGCCGGCTTCATGCGCGTCACCCGGGAACGCCGATCATCGGCTTCCCCAAGGGGGCTGGCGGAAAGCTGCCGGCCTATGCCCGTGAAACGGGAGTCGATGCGGTCGGCCTCGACGAGACGGTGGATCCGGTCTGGGCCGATCAGGCTTTGCCCGAGGGCCTTCCGGTACAGGGCAATCTCGATCCGCTCCTGCTCATTGCCGGGGGCGAGGCGCTCGATGCGGCGGTGGATGCCGTTAGGGCAGCTTTCCCCCATCGGCCGCATGTGTTCAATCTCGGTCATGGCATCCAGCTCGACACGCCGATCGCGCATGTCGAACGGCTGCTGGCACGGATCAGAGGGTAAGGGACACAACCATGCTGCTCGGCTTTCTCGGCAATGCCTATCTCTGGGTCAAATCCGCCCATCTGATCTTCGTGATCTTCTGGATGGCGGGGCTCTTCATGCTTCCGCGCTTCTTCATCTATCATCATGCCGCAGCACCGGGCTCGATGGAGGATCAGGCCTGGATCGAACGCGAGCGGCGGCTGCGGTCGATCATCCTGAATCCGGCGATGATCCTCGTCTGGCTGTTCGGGCTGATGCTCGCCTTCGACCAGGGTCTGTGGAGCACGGCCTGGTTCCACGCGAAATTCGCGACGGTGATCCTGCTTTCGGGATTTCATGGCTGGGCGATCGGCTATGGCAAGAAGATGGCAGCCGGCCATCGCGCGCCATCCGACAAGGCGCTGCGCCTCATGAACGAGATTCCTGGGATCGCTACCGCGATCATCGTCATCCTGGTGATCGTCCGCCCCTTCTGAGCCGGGAGGACCCGCCGTCTTCCCCGACGGTCGGGTGCTTGACTTGACGCGCGGCCACGCTTAGGTCGGCCTTTAGAACAGCACCGCCGTCCGAGCGGAAAGCCTTTCTCCTGTCCAGAGCCGAAGCGGCCCTCTCCATCGCCGCCGCCGATTCTCCCATTCTACGCCCAAAGACTCAGGATTCCGTCGATGCACCTGAAGGACCTCAAGAAGAAGAGCCCCGCCGATCTCGTCACCATGGCGGAAGAGCTGGGCGTCGAGGGCGCGTCGACGATGCGCAAGCAGGACCTGATGTTCGGCATCCTCAAGGTCGAGGCCGAGAATGGCGAGCAGATCATGGGCGAGGGCACGATCGAGGTGCTCCCCGACGGTTTCGGCTTTCTGCGCAGCCCTGAGGCCAATTATCTCGCGGGTCCCGACGATATCTATGTCTCGCCGAACCAGGTCCGCAAATTCGGTCTCCGCACCGGCGACACGGTCGAGGGCGAGATCCGTGCGCCCAAGGACGGCGAGCGCTATTTCGCGCTGACCCGGCTGATCTCGATCAACTTCGACGATCCCGATGTCGTCCGCCACCGCGTCAATTTCGACAATCTGACGCCGCTCTATCCCGAGCAGAAGCTGACGCTCGACACGCTCGATCCGACCGTCAAGGACAAGTCGTCGCGGGTGATCGACATCATCGCCCCCCAAGGCAAAGGCCAGCGCGCGCTGATCGTCGCGCCGCCGCGCGTCGGCAAGACCGTGCTGCTCCAGAACATCGCCAAGGCGATCACCGATAACCACCCCGAGGTGTTCCTGATCGTCCTGCTGATCGACGAACGCCCCGAGGAAGTCACCGACATGCAGCGTTCGGTGAAGGGCGAAGTCATCTCCTCGACCTTCGACGAGCCGGCCCAGCGCCACGTCCAGGTTGCCGAAATGGTGATCGAGAAGGCCAAGCGCCTCGTCGAGCATAAGAAGGATGTCGTGATCCTGCTCGACTCGATCACCCGCCTGGGTCGGGCCTACAACACCGTCGTACCGTCGTCGGGCAAGGTGCTGACCGGCGGTGTCGATGCCAATGCACTGCAGCGTCCCAAGCGCTTCTTCGGTGCCGCCCGCAATATCGAGGAAGGCGGTTCTCTCTCGATCATCGCCACCGCACTGATCGATACCGGCAGCCGCATGGACGAAGTGATCTTCGAAGAGTTCAAGGGCACCGGTAACTCCGAAATCGTCCTCGATCGCAAGGTCGCCGACAAGCGCATCTTCCCGGCGATGGACGTCGGCAAGTCGGGCACCCGCAAGGAAGAGCTGCTGGTCGACAAGGGCAAGCTGTCGAAGATGTGGGTCCTGCGCCGCATCCTGATGCAGATGGGCACGATCGACGCGATGGAGTTCCTTCTCGACAAGATGAAGGATTCGAAGACCAACGAGGATTTCTTCGACTCGATGAACTCCTGAGCCGGGGTCGCTCGGCGCGGCCCTCCCTCCTTCTGCCACCGACAGAGATCTATCGCGCTTGCCTCTGAGGCAGCAGGGCGTGAAGATCGCGGTCGGGAGTCCCATCGAACGGGACCGGGGAGAGGAGAGCGAGGCATGGCGACCGAGGCCTGGGACAGACTGGCCGAAAGGCTTCGCAACTGGGGCCGTTGGGGGCCGGAGGACGAGCGCGGGACGCTCAACCATATCGGTCCCGAAGCGCTTCGTCGCGGAGCAGGTGCCGTTCGTCAGGGCAAGCTGTTCGCACTCGGACTGAACTGTGACTCGAACGGCCCGCAGATCGGGACATTCCGGTCGAACCCCGTCAAATATGTCACCGAGCTGTTCACGCCGATCGCGGAGGGCAGCGATGTCCAATATTGCGACGACGTCATTCATATGTGCTTGCAGGCGTCGACCCAATGGGACGCCTTCGCCCACATGCATTATGGCGGGCAGCTCTATAATGGCCTGGACGCGCGCAGCCATGTCGATGCACGGCACGGTGCGCATCGCTGCGGCATCGAGCATCTGGCACTGCCGGGAATCAGTTCGCGTGGCGTCCTGCTCGACATCGCCCGGCTCAAGGGCATGGACATGCTGCCGCGCACCTATGTCATCACCCCCGACGACATGAATGCGGCCTGCGAAGCGGCGGGGGTCCGCATCGAGAAGGGCGATATCATCCTCGTGCGCACCGGCATGATCCGGCTGTTCACGGATACCGGCGACGCGCATGCCTTCCATGGTGCGCAGGCAGGGCTCGGTGCCGATGTCGTCGAATGGCTGCACGACCATGATGTCGCTGCGGTGGCCGCCGACAATATGGCGGTCGAGGCGTTGGGGATCGAACCCGATCCGCGCTATGATGTCCCCTTGCCCGTCCACATGCTGGCGCTGCGCGACATGGGCATGCCGCTGGGCGAAATCTTCAATCTCGAAGCGCTGGCAGCCGATTGTGCGGCCGACAGGCAATATGATTTCCTGCTGTCCGCGCCGCCCTTGCCCGTGACGGGTGGTTTCGGGTCACCGGTCAATCCGCAGGCGATCAAATAGGCGGCGCAGTCGCGGGTAATCATCTCGTCAGCGGGGTATAGTCCTGCCCTGCGAAGCGATGCGGGAGAGCTTCGTCTTTGGCTCGGCCGACGAAGACCGCCCAGACACCGCCGGGACGCCAGATGCTATCAAGCCGTGCAGCAGCCTCGGCGACATCTTTGCCCAGCACCAGCTCCCGCCGGTAGAAGAAGGCCGAGACGCGGGCGTTCAGGATGCAATGGACATGAACGTTGCGGCCGTGGAGACTATCGAGCGCAGCCATGAAATGATCGAAATCCCTGTCTGTGGGTGCGGCGAAGTCGACGGGAATATGAACATAGCGCATGCCGAGCGTCGCCACGCTTGCGGCTTCGTCGACGAGCGCGTCTTCATGGCTGTGCAGGGCCAGGTTGATGACGTCGGAAACGCCGATAGCTGCCAGCAGATTCAGCTGCTCTTCAGTGGGCTGACCGGAGGTCGTCAGGCGATCGTCGAGACGCCGCCAGGCGCGGATCGAAACAGGATCTTCGACATGTGAAGGGCGCGTCATGGGCATCACTCCTTGCGATGGTGCCCAGGCGAGCGGCGGACTCAGCCCGCGCTCCCCGATGGTGATCCATCCTCGTCGCCAGTCACGCGGTCGACGGAACATGCCAGACCGGCTTTTGCATGGCCAGCTGACCAAGACAAAAAACTCAGCCGCGCTCTCCGAACAGGGCCGTGCCGATCCGGACATGGGTTGCGCCGAGCATGATCGCGGTCTCGAAATCCGACGACATCCCCATGCTGAGGCCGACAAGCTCGTGCCGGGCCGCCAGCTTGGCGAGCAGCGCGAAATAGGGCGCAGGTTCGACGTCGAGCGGAGGCACCGCCATCAGTCCGACGATGGGGAGACCAGCGTCGCGGGCCCGCACGAGGGTGGCGGGCAGATCGGCGATGGCGCAACCGCCCTTCTGGTCTTCCTCGCCGATATTGACCTGGACGAAGCAGTCGGGCCGTCGACCCTGCCGATCCATCGCCTTGGCCAGTGCCTCGATCAGCGAGGGGCGGTCGACCGAATGGATCGCATCGAACAGGGCGACGGCCTGCTCGGCCTTGTTCGATTGGAGCTTGCCGATGAGATGGAGCTTCAGCCCGTCGACGTGGCAGAGATCGGGCCATTTTTCCTCGGCCTCCTGCACGCGGTTCTCGCCGAAGGACCGGTGACCGGCATCGATCAGGGGGGCGATCGCCGCTGCGGGCTTGGTTTTCGAGACCGCGATCAGCTCGATCTCGCTCGCTGTCCTGTCGGCCAGTGCAGCGGCATGGGCGATCCGGGACAGGATGGCGTCGATCCGTTGCTGCGCTGGAAAAGGAAGGGTGGTGGTGGTGGTGTCGATCTCGGGCATGGGCTCCGCTATAGAAGCGCCGATGACGCCCCGCCAGCCTGTGCTGCCGCATCTGTGGCTGATGACCGACGAACGGCTCGGCGAAAGGCTGTTCGATGCGATCGACCGGCTGCCGCGCGGTTCGGGCGTAATCTTCCGACACTATAGCCTGCCGGTTGCCGAGCGTCGGCGGCTATTTGATGCCGTCCGCCGGCGGACTCGACGACGAGGGCTGGTCCTGTTGCTGGCAGGAGACGAGCATATGGCTCTGCGCTGGGGGGCAGACGGAGCCCATCACCGTCAGCCGCATGCGCCGCGCTTCGGGACTTCGCCGGTGCATGATCGGCGCGAGATACGGGCGGCGGAGCGATCGGGCGCCACCGCGCTCCTCCTCTCCCCGCTCTATGCGACACGCTCCCATCCCGGAGCGTCGGGTCTTGGCCGGATGCGCTTTGCCGCGCTCCTGCGCGCGACGCGTCTGCCGGTGATCGCTCTGGGGGGCATGACGGCTCGACGTGGGCGCCATGCGCGCTTGCTCGGCGCACAGGGTTGGGCGGCGATCGATGCCTGGGGCGGTCGGGCGTCCGGGCGAAAGCAAGCCTGACGCCGGCGATCAGAAGCGGAAGGCGGTTCCGACGTAGACCGACTGGCTGTCGCGACGCTGGTCGCTGGTCAGGTCGCTGTGGTCACGCTGGCTCTTGTAGCGAACGCCACCCGAGAGCTCCAGATTCTTGGTGAGCGAGAAAGAGCCACCCAGATCGACCGAGAGGGCCTCTTCGGGTCCGCCGAGATTGGTCGCGCCGGTCGCCTTTTCGGTCCCGAACAGCAGTCGAGTGCTCCATTTGGAGCGCGAGTAGCTCACGCCGATATCCGCCATCTGACGGGTATCGGCAATGGTGCCCCCGTCGATGCGTGCGAAGTCGCCCGACAGGGTGAAATGCTTCCAGCCCACGGATGCGCCAAGGCTGTAGGCCGTGGGTGCCAGGCCCATGTTGAGCGCTGTGGTGTTCGGAATGCTGATCGTCGATCCGGCGAGCATGGTGGTGCTCGAGGTACCCGGCTTGGACGAGCGGGCGCGGATGGCTACCGTTACCGCGCGCTTGCCATTGCCACCCGAGGGAGTGAAGCGGAAGCTGGGTTCGGCGAAGCTGCCGCCGACGCGATCGAACAGTGCGGCCTGGCGAGGATCGGACGCAGCGGGGGTGAAGAAGCCGATACCGCGTGCCTTCTTGCGGTCGACCTTGACCTTCGGCGCGGCGGGAGTCTTGGCGGCTGCGACCGGCACAGACAGGGCCAGCGACGCGAGCAGCGCCGTCCCCATCATCCTTGCCGTGACCCCCTTGACCATCATCCTGCCAAATCCGGACTTTTCTCTATACCAGTCGGTTAGCACTCGATCGGAGTCGATGCCAGCCGGCTGCGGCGAAAGTCCGTCCCTGTTGCACAGACTCCACAACCGCCGAACGCCTGTAGAGGCATATGTGTTTCAGATCGATGAATCTAACCGTGCGTCCGGAGCAACGTGGACCCTGCCTCGCGGGGCAAAGACATGTTGCCCGGTGGGGGCATGTGTCTATAACGGCGCGCAACGCCTTTTCGAGCCTCAAGGACTTGCCTGACATGATCCGTCGCCCCTGCCGTACCGCGATCGCCCTTGCCCTCGTCGTCTCGCTGGCGGCCTGCGGAGGTGGACGCAACAAGGCGCAGCTCGCGTCCGATGTTGCGGCGGCCAAGACCACCACGATCGGGATCAACACCTATTTGTGGAAGGCCTCGCTCGAGGCGCTCAGCTTCATGCCGCTGCTGCAGGCGGATTCCAATGGCGGCGTCATCGTCACCGACTGGTATGTGAATCCTAACCAGCCCGCCGAACGGATGAAGGTGACCGTGACCATCCTCGACGCCGATCTGCGCGCCGATGCCGTCCGCGTCGCGCCCCAGCGCCAGGTGCTGTCGAACGGCAGCTGGGTCGACACGTCGGTACAGGCCGCGACCGCGCAGAAGCTTGAAGATATCATCCTGACCAAGGCCCGAGACCTGCGCCGCGCGACCGTCGCCGGCTGAACAAGAAGCGAAAGATCAAGTGAACGCGCGTTTCAACCATTTGAAGGCCGACGCGCACTGGCAGCGCGTCTGGGAAGACCGGCAGACCTTTCAGGCCCGCGACGACAGCGAGCGGCCCAAAAGCTATGTCCTCGAGATGTTCCCCTATCCGTCGGGGCGCATCCATATGGGCCATGTGCGCAATTACACCATGGGCGACGTGCTCGCCCGCTTCCGCCGGATGAAGGGCTATGAAGTGCTCCATCCGATGGGATGGGACGCCTTCGGCATGCCGGCCGAAAATGCCGCGATGGAGAAGAAGGTCCATCCGGGCGACTGGACCCGCGCCAATATCGCGGCCATGCGCGAGCAGCTGAAGCGGATCGGCTTCGCGCTCGACTGGAGCCGCGAACTCGCCACCTGCGAGCCGGACTATTATGGCCAGGAGCAGGCACTGTTCCTCGAACTGTTCGCGGCAGGGCTGGTCTATCGCAAGGAGTCGGCGGTCAACTGGGATCCGGTCGACATGACCGTGCTCGCCAATGAACAGGTGATCGACGGCCGGGGCTGGCGCTCGGGGGCGCTGGTCGAACGGCGTAAGCTCAGCCAGTGGTTCCTCAAGATCACCGACTTTGCCGACGAGCTGCTCGATGGCCTGAAAACGCTCGACCAGTGGCCCGAAAAGGTCCGGACGATGCAGGAGAACTGGATCGGCAAGTCGCAGGGCATGCGCTTCCGCTTCACCCTCGATCGGCCGGTCGGCGAGATCGACGGCTTCGAGGTGTTCACGACCCGGCCCGACACACTGTTCGGCGCCAGCTTCGCGGCGGTTGCTCCCGATCATCCGATCGCGCAGGCGCTGGCGGCGGATGACGAAGCGCTGCAGGCGTTCATCGCCGATTGCAAGCGGACGGGCACCGCAGCGGCCGAGATCGAGACCGCCGAGAAGAAGGGCTATGATACCGGCCTGACGGTAGCGCATCCGCTCGATCCGACGTGGAAGCTGCCGGTGTTCGTCGCGAACTTCGTGCTGATGGAATATGGAACGGGGGCGATCTACGCCTGTCCGGCGCACGACCAGCGCGATCTGGACTTCGCCCGCAAATATGCGCTGCCCGTCAAGCGCGTCGTCGCGCCGACACCCGAGGAGGCCGACGCGCCGATCGGTGACGAGGCTTATGTCGGGCCCGGCCGGATCGTCAATTCCGCCTTCCTCGACGGCCTGTCGGTGGAAGAAGCCAAGGCCGCCGTCATCGCACGCGGCGAGAGCGAAGGCTGGGGCCAAGGCACGACGGTGTGGCGCCTGCGCGACTGGGGCGTCTCCCGGCAGCGTTACTGGGGTACGCCGATCCCGATCATCCACTGCCAGGATTGCGGCGCAGTTCCGGTTCCGCGCGAACAGCTGCCGGTGGTGCTGCCCGAGGATGTCAGCTTCGACATTCCCGGCAATCCGCTCGATCGCCATCCGAGCTGGAAGCATGTCGACTGCCCGTCCTGCGGCAAGCCCGCGCGGCGCGAGACCGACACGCTCGACACCTTCGTCGACTCCAGCTGGTATTTCATCCGCTTCGCCAGCGCCCCGGGCGATCAGCCGTTCGACCGCGCGGTGGCCGAGCAATGGCTGCCGGTCGGGCAATATATCGGCGGGGTCGAGCATGCGATCCTGCACCTGCTCTACGCCCGCTTCTGGACGCGGGCGCTCGAGCGGATCGGCAAGCTGTCGGTCAAGGAGCCCTTCACCGGGCTGTTCACTCAGGGGATGGTCACGCACGAGACCTACAAGAGCCCTGACGGTCAGTGGCTGAGCCCGGAGGAGGTTTCCAACGGGGTCGTTGTGGCGACCGGCGAGCCGGCAACGGTCGGACGCATCGAGAAGATGTCGAAGTCCAAGAAGAACGTCGTCGATCCGGGGCCCATCGTCGAGCAATATGGCGCGGACGCGGTTCGCTGGTTCATGCTGTCCGACAGCCCGCCCGAGCGCGACCTCGAATGGACCGAAAGCGGCATCGAGGGCTGCTGGCGCTTCGTCAACCGGCTGTGGCGAATGACCGATGTCGCCGAGGCGGCGGAGGGCGAGGACAAGGATCTCGACCGCAAGTTGCACCGTGCCATCGCCGGAATCGCGACCGATATCGAGGCGCTGGGCTTCAACCGCGCCGTCGCCAAGGTTCACGAGCTTGCCAATGCGATCGAGAAGGCTCCGCCTTCGGCAAGCCGGGCGACCGCAGCGCGGACCCTCGTCCGTCTGATCGCGCCGATGGTGCCGCATCTGGCCGAGGAGGCTTGGGCACGGCTTGGCGAAGAGGGTCTGGTCGCCGATGCGGCGTGGCCCGATCATGATCCTGCGCTGCTCGTCGACGATGAGGTCACGATCGCGGTTCAGGTCAACGGCAAGCTGCGCGACACGCTGACGGCGCCCAAGGGGATGTCCAGGGACGCGTTGCAGAGCCTGGCGCTGCAGTCGGAGAAGATCGTGAAGCTTCTGGAAGGCGCCGAGCCCAAGAAGGTGATCGTGGTTCCCGACCGCCTCGTGAACATCGTCGCATGAGGCCCCTCGCCCGCCTCGGCCTGGCATTTGCGCTGGTCGCCGGCCTTTCCGCCTGCAGCCTGCGGCCGCTCTATGTCGACGGCGGGGCCGGCGGCGTGGCGAGCGCCCTGTCCTCGGTCGAGGTGTCGGCGATCGGCGGGCAGAGTGGCTGGCTGGTTCGGAATACGCTCAACGACCGGATGCACCGTCAGGGCGAGTCTGCCGCGCGCTACAAGCTCGAAGTCGAACTCGACGACGACATCACCGGTTTCGGTACCCGTCTGGACAATACGATCAGCCGTGAGCGGCGTACCTTGCGGGCGCGCTATCGGCTGATCGACGCGGCGACCGGCTCGGTGCTGCTCGACCAGACGGCGGCGGCCGACGCGGGCATCGACGTGACCCAGTCCGATTATGCGACGCTGGCGGCCGAGCAGACCGCGCTCGAACGCATGGCAGACCGGCTGGCCGACCAGATCGTGGCGCGTGTCGCCACCTATGCCGGCCGCAGCACGAACCGGTGAAAGCCGACGCTGGCCAGATCGCGCGGGCCCTCGACAAGGGGGACCCGTCCGTCCGGCTGTTCCTGCTCTACGGGCCAGATGAGTCGGGCTCACGCGCGCTCGCGGCGCGGCTCGACAAGGCGATGGGCGCCGATGCCGAACGGATCGATCTGACCGGCAGCCAGATCAAGGATGACCCCGCGCGTCTCGCGGACGAGGCGGCGTCGATTTCGCTGTTCGGTGGAGCGCGTCATATCCGCGTCGATCCGGCCGGCGACGAGATCATCGATGCAGTCGAGGCGCTGCTGGAGGCGACGTCTGCCGGCAATCCGGTGGTCGTCGTGGCGGGGAACCTCCGCAAGGATGCCAAGCTGGTCAAGGCCGCTCTTGCCTCCCCGCAGGCGCTCGCCTTCGCCTCCTATCTGCCCGAGGGCCGTCAGGCGGACCAGGTGGCGGTCGAGATGGCCCGCGAACTGGGCCTGCGGCTCGATCCGCGTATGGCGCAGTCGCTGGTGGCCGCGACCAATGCCGACCGGGGCCTGATCCAGCGCGAAGTCGAGAAGATCGCGCTCTATCTCGATGCCAGCCCCGAGAGCCCCAAGGAGCTCGACGCTGATGCGCTTGCCGCGATCGGTGCAGAGAATGACGAAAGCGACGTGGCGGCCATCGTCGATGCGGTGATGGGCGGAAGGCCCGATATCGCAGCAGCCGAGCTCGCCCTGATCGGCCCGACCGAAGCGATTGGCGTGGTGCGGGCCGTGCTCCGCAAATTGGCCTTGATCACCCCGCTTCGGGCCGAAGTCGCTCAGGGGCGGACCATCGACGCGGTCATGGCCGGCAGTGGCAAGGCGATCTTCTGGAAGGAACAGAAGACCGTAGCCGGGCTTCTTCAGCGCTGGTCGCCCGAGCGGATCGCAGCGGCCACCGAGCGTCTGGCGGGGCTGGAGCGGGCCTATAAGCGTTCGGGTTCGGCGGGCATGGTGCTGGTGACCGAGGAACTGCTGACCATAGCACGGGCGGCTGCTGCGCGTCGGTGATAAGGGCCTGGTTTCAGATCGTTAAGCCTGGTCTCAAACAATCTGCGGAATCGTCTTCGCAATTTCACTTAAAGATCATTTTGCAACTTCGCAGCTTTTCGAAAACTTCGCATTTTGTGCGAACAGGCCGTTATGACGCCGTCTGAGCCTGTTCAGATCGGTTCTCCGCTCAACCGCTGGCATACGAGGTCGAGCTGGTCGAGCGTCGAATAGGCGATCGTCACTTTCCCGCCCTTCTCCGTATGTTCGATCTGAACCTTGAGGCCCAATATGTCGCCGATCTGGCGTTCGAGCGCCTGGATATCGGCATCGGCGGCCGGTTGCGCGGCGGCAGCGGGAGCCGAGCGGCCATCGCCCTTTGCTGCCGGCCGCGCCTTCTTGGCCAGCGCTTCGGTGTCGCGGACCGACAGGTCCTGGCTGACCACCTGTTCGGCGAGCATCTCGGCATCGGGCGAGGTAATCAGCGCGCGGGCATGACCCATGCTGAGGCGACCGTCTGCCAGCAACGAGCGGACGCTTTGCGGCAGGTCGAGCAGGCGCAGCAGATTGGCGACATGGCTGCGCGATTTGCCGACCAGCTTGCCCAGTGCTTCCTGCGTGTGGCCGAAATCGGTCACAAGCCTTTGATAGGCTTCGGCTTCCTCGATCGCATTGAGATCCTGCCGCTGCACATTCTCGACGATCGCGAGTTCGAGCGTCTCGCTGTCCGACAGCTCGCGGACGATCGCCGGCACCTCGTGAATCCGCGCCCGCTGCGCCGCGCGCCAGCGGCGCTCGCCGGCGATGATTTGATAGCCCCCGCTCGACGGGTGCGGTCGCACCACGATTGGCTGCAGCAGCCCCCGCTCGGCGAGCGAACTGGCGAGATCGGCCAGAGCCTCTTCGTCGAAATGTCGGCGCGGCTGATCGGGATTGGGCGCGATCGCGGCGACCGAGAGCATCTGGATGCCGGCAGGGCGCGGCGCGCCGGGCGCCAGCGGCTGTTCCGACGCGACTTCGCCGAGCAGAGCGGACAGGCCGCGTCCCAGACCACGGCGGGGGGCGTCGGCGCTCATGCGGCCTGTGCCTTGCGCGTCAGACGAGTGATGCATTCACGGGCGAGCGAGATATAGGCCTCCGATCCGGGACAGCGATGATCGTAGATGAGGGCGGGCACGCCATGGCTGGGCGCTTCGGACAGCCGCACATTGCGCGGAATGACGGTCTCGAACACGACGTCGCCGAGGACGCTGCGAACATCTGCGGCGACCTGTTCGGACAGCCGGTTGCGACGGTCGTACATCGTCAGCGCCACGCCGAGGATGGAGAGCTGCGGGTTGAAGCGCGCGCGGACCCGCTCGATCGTCTGGAGCAGCTGGCTCAAGCCCTCCAGCGCAAAGAACTCGCATTGCAGCGGAACGAGCATCATGTTGGCGGCGACCAGAGCGTTGACCGTCAGCAGGCCGAGCGACGGGGGGCAGTCGATCAGGCAGACATCCCAGCGATTCTCGTCCTGGGCGAGTGCGTCATGCAGACGATGGGTGCGCTTCTCGACTTCGATCAGCTCGATCTCGGCGCCGCTGAGGTCGACCGTCGCCGGTACGATGTCGAGCCGCGGGATCTGCGTCGGCACGACGGCCTCGCCGAGCGTGCAGTCGCGACGGAGCAACTCGTAGCTGCTGTGGTCGCGGGCCGCTCGATCGATGCCCAGGCCGGTGGACGCATTGCCCTGCGGATCGAAGTCGACGAGCAGGACCCGCCATCCGGTGGCGGCAAGAGCGGTGGCGAGATTGATCGCCGTGGTGGTCTTTCCCACCCCGCCCTTCTGGTTCGCTATGGCGATCCGGATCATGTTCGTCCCTTTGATCGAGGCTTGGACTTCAGCGAGGCGCCCCGTGCCGCAGACACTTTCGACGCCACGATGATCGAGGCTTCGGGATCGGTGATGCTCGGAACGATGCTGAACTCACCCTGCCATGTTCCTGTGACGGCTTCCAGTTCGGAAGCGGCGCTGCGTCCTTTTGGCAGCAGCCAGACCGTTTCCTCCCCAGCGAAAGGCTGGGCCAGAGGCAGCAGCCGATCGAGAGGTGCGAAGGCCCGGGCGCTGATGACGTCATAGGGTGATGGCTCGAGTGTTTCCAGTCGCGCGCCGGCCACGTGGACCCGATCGGCGATCCCGAGCTGTTCGGCCATGAAGCTCAGAAAGTCGATTCGCTTCCGGCGCGATTCGACGAGCGTCACTGTCATATTGTCGCGCAGCAGTGCGATCACCATGCCGGGGAAGCCGGCGCCCGAACCGAGGTCGATCCACTTCGACGCGCTCTCGGGCGCGAGCGGCAACAGCTGCGTGGAATCCAAAATATGTCGCACCCAGATATGATCCACGGTCGACGCCGCGATCAGATTCTGCCGGCCCATTTCATCCGTTACGAGGGCGATCAGCTGGTCGAGCTTCTCGACTGTTTCACGTGGAACAGTGCTGGCGATCGCCGCGCGGGCGTCGTCCTCGGTCATGCCGCGAGCTTCCGCGCATAGACCATGATTGCCGCCAGCGCCGCAGGAGTGATACCGCGGATCCGGCCCGCAGCGGCAAGATCGTCCGGGCGGGCGGCATCGAGCCGTTCGATCATCTCGTTCGAAAGACCGGCGACATGGCTATAGCTGTCGATCGCCATGAGCGAGAGAGTCTGGTCGCGCTTGAGACGGGCGATCTCCTCGTCCTGCCGTTCGAGGTAAGGCGCGTAGCGGCAATCCTCGATCAGTTCGGCACGAACCGGCGGAGCGATCTCCCGCCAGCCCGGTATCAGCGCTGCGACGTGCTCGTCACGGACATCCGGGTAGCGCAGCCACTCGGCGAGGCTCCGCTTGCTGTGATCGGCTGCAACAGGAGAGCCAGCTTCGATCAGTTGATGGGCCGTGACGGTCAAGCTGTCCAACTGGCTTCGACCGAGCATGCGCGCCGCTTCGCGTTCAGCAAACCAGGCCCTGCGCTCTGAGCCGACAGCGCTCAAAGCCTCGGCCCACCCCGTCAAGCGGGTCGCCGCATTATCGGCCCGGAGCCGGAGGCGGTACTCGGCGCGCGCGGTGAGCATGCGATAAGGTTCGGACACACCCTGCAGCGTGAGGTCGTCCACCATGACGCCGATATAGCTGGAGGCACGATCGAACAGGACCGGCGGTGAACCGGCGGCGAAGGCCGCCGCATTTAATCCGGCGACGAGGCCCTGCGCAGCGGCCTCCTCATAACCGGTGGTGCCGTTGATCTGGCCAGCACAGAACAGCCCCGGCAAGGCGCGTAGCGCGAGACCTGCTGTCAGGCTGCGCGGATCGATATAGTCATATTCCACCGCATAGCCGGGTTGAGCGATCTCGACCCGTTCCAACCCGCCCACCGTACGCAGCATCGCGAGCTGGACGTCCTCGGGAAGCGACGTCGAGACGCCGTTCGGGTAGATCAGATGATCGCCAAGACCCTCAGGTTCGAGGAAGATCTGGTGTCCGTCCCGGTCGCCGAAGCGGTGAACCTTGTCCTCGATCGAGGGACAATAGCGCGGCCCGGTTCCCTCGATGACCCCGGAGAAGAGCGGCGAGCGATCGAGGCTGTTGCGGATGATATCATGGGTCCGCTGGTTTGTCCGCGTGATCGCGCAGGCGAGTTGCGGTACCGAGCGCGCCCCGTGAAGCGGTGAGAAGGTCCAATCCTCATCGTCGGATGGCTGGCGGTCGAGCCCGGCCCAGTCGATCGTGCGGCCGTCGAGGCGCGGAGGTGTCCCTGTTTTCAGCCGGCCCAGCGGAAGATCGAGAGCCCGCAGCTGTTCCGCGAGGCCCAGGGCGGCGCCCTCCCCTACCCGTCCACCAGCACAATTGGTCATGCCGAAGTGAAGCTTGGCGTTGAGGAATGTCCCCGTCGCCAGGACTACGGACCGCGCATGAAGCGCCCGTCCGTCGGCCAGCTTCACACCGCATGTTTCACGTGGAACATCGCTGAGGATCAGCGACTCGACCGATCCCTCGATGATGTGAAGCGTCTCGAGTTGGGCGAGCAGATCCCGCACCGCTGTCCGAAACAGCTGGCGATCGGCCTGAATACGTGGGCCTTGAACAGCCGACCCCTTGCTGCTGTTGAGCATGCGGTAGTGAATCGCCGCTCGATCTGCAGCCCTGGCGATGATGCCGTCGCAGGCGTCGACCTCGCGGACGAGATGACCCTTGCCGAGGCCACCGATCGCCGGATTGCACGACATGGCACCGATCATGTCGCGTCGCATGCTCACCAATGCGACGGATGCACCCATGCGCGCTGCGGCTGCGGCAGCCTCGCACCCCGCATGTCCGCCACCGACGACAATGACGTCGAACCGGTCCTTCTGATCCGCTAAGAGCATGCCGCCGCGCTATCGCAGCGCCGCTGGCAAGTCAAAAGCGTTCCACGTGGAACAGCCTATTTGCCGATGCAAAAACGCCCGAACAGCGTGTCGAGCATGTCCTCGGTTCCGGCGCGGCCGGTGAGCCGATCGATCGCAGCGCGGGCCATGCGCAGCGCCTCGGCCACGAGCAACGGATCTTGCTCCGCCCCCGCCAGACCGAGCATCACCGCCAGATGTTCGATGCCGTCTCTCTGCCGCCGGGAAAGCGCCACCTCATCCTCGCGGGGCAGGAGCGTGGCCGCTCGCTCCCCCAGCACCGCCACCAGTCGCTCCATGCCCTCCCCCGTCCGCGCAGACAGAATGAGATCCGCTGCGTCCGGAGGTGCGAAGCCCGTCTCGTCGGACCGCGCGGCAATCCGCAGTGCGCCCGCCGGCGCTTCGTCTGGCGGGCCGAGCCAAAGCAGAATATCTGCTCGCGCCATAGCCTGACGGGCACGCTCGATTCCGATCTCCTCTACCGCATCTGCAGCCGCCTCATGCAGGCCGGCGGTGTCGGTGAGGAGGAAGGCTATGCCCCCGATTGACACCGGGACCTCGACGAGGTCGCGCGTGGTCCCGGCGAGTGGCGTCACGATTGCCGCTTCACGTCCGGCGAGCGCATTGAGCAAAGTGGATTTGCCCGCATTGGGCGGCCCGGCTAGGACGACCCGGATACCGTCGCGAAGGCGCTCTACCGCCGGCCGACCGCACCAACCCGCCACATCCTTCGCGATGTGCTCAAGCTCTGTCGTAAAAGCGTCTCCGAGATCCGGGACATCCGCCTCATCTTCGAAATCGAGCACCGCTTCGACGCGCGCAGACAGAAGGAGAATATGGTCCAGCCAGGCGGCGAGCTTGCGGCTCAGCGCCCCATCTGCCAGCGCAAGCGCGTTCCGCCGCTGGGTTTCGGTCTCGGCTGTCAGCAGGTCACCCAGTGCTTCGGCTTCGGTGAGATCGATGCGTCCATTGGCGAAGGCGCGCCGGGTGAACTCGCCGGCTTCCGCCGCGCGCAGGCCCGGCTGCTCGCTGAGCGATCGCAGAACGGCGGTTACGACAGCCCTGCCCCCATGAACGTGAAACTCCGCCATATCCTCACCGGTGGCGCTGGCGGGACCGGGAAACCAGAGCAGCAGGGCCTGATCCAGTGGGTGATGGTCGACCGGGTCGACGATCGACCGGAGCGAGGCGCGTCTTGGGGCAGGCCTCGGTCGTCCGCCGAGCAGGGCGTCCATCGCGTCACCCGCCCGAGGGCCGCTGACACGGATCAGAGCTACGCCGGCGGGTGGCGACCCGCTCGACAGGGCGAAGATGGTCGCGGCGTCTGCGGCGTATTGCGGGCTATTTTCCACCACTGCCGGTGCGGCCGATCTGGTCGAACATCGATCGCCATATGTTCATTCCTGCCTCACCCATCGGCATCCAGTTGCGCATCATCTGATCGACCGCATCGGGCGTTATGCCTTCCTCGATCATCTTCTTCATCTTGTCGATATAGACGTCGTGAACGACGGACAGGTCGGGAAGGCCCATGAAACGGCGCGCTTCCTCCGGCGTGCAATCGACGTCGACGGTGATCTTCATGCGCGGCTCCAAGGGTCATTGAAACGTCGGTATCCATGGCTAGAGTCTCCGCAGGCGCATGTCCATGACCATCCTCTCCACTCTATTGGCTTCTCCGCTCGGATCGATCCTGATCGAAGGTGACGAGCGCTATGTGCATCGCATCGTCATCGGCTGCGAGACGGGCGGCGAGACGGGCGGTCTGGCGATCGAGAGGATCGATCCAGCCTCGCCCGCGGGACGCGCAGCGGCACAGCTCCGGGCCTATTTCGACGGTGCCTGCGAGGACTTCGAGCTGCCCCTTGCACCCGCCACGACGGCCAGGGGTGACGTCCTGCGACAGGCGATCACCGCCATCCCATATGGCGCATCGCTCAGCTATGGCGGGGTCGCGCGGCTCGCCGCGTCCAGCCCCCGGGCCATCGGTCAAGCCTGCGCCCGCAACCCTTTTCCCATCGTCGTTCCCTGCCATCGGGTGCTAGGGAATGGCGGCGCGATCGGCCATTATTCGGCCGGCGATGGGGTAGCCACCAAGCTGTGGCTGCTCGAGCATGAGAGACGAGGAGGACTGCTGTGAAGAGCTATACCGAGATCAAGGCGCTGGCCGGGGACGAGGAATTTCTCGCTTACACGTCGCAGCCCACATCGGAGCCGAAGGCCGCGATCATCGTCATTCAGGAGATTTTCGGCGTCAATGAAGGCATCCGCATCAAATGCGATGCCTGGGCGAAGCTCGGTTATCTCGCCATCGCGCCCGATCTTTTCTGGCGGATTCGTCCGGGCATCGAGCTCGATCCCGATGTCGAGCCGGAACTGCAGGAGGCCTTCGGTCTGTTCGGCAAGTTCGATCAGGAAGCGGGCATTCGCGATATAGAGGCCACCATCCGCGAAGCGCGCCGCATGGTCGGCGGCAAGAAGGTCGGCGCGGTGGGCTATTGCCTCGGGGGCCGCCTGGCCTTCATGACCGCTGCGCGGACCGATATCGATGCGAGCGTGGGCTATTATGGTGTCGGGATCGATGGGTTGCTGGGCGAGGCGCATGCCATCGCCCATCCGCACGCGCAGCATATCGCGGTGGACGATGGCTTCGTGCCCAAGGATGCGCAGGCCCGCATGCATGCCGGTCTGGACGACCATCCGAAGGTCACGCTGTGGGACTATGAAGGGGTCGACCACGGTTTCGCGGCGACGATGGGCAATCGCCGGGTCGAGGAGGCGGCCCAGCTGGCCGATGGCCGGACCGAGGCCTTCTTCGCCGACCATCTCGCCTGAAGAAGGGTCGATCCCCCATGTCCGATTTCCGCCTTGTCGCCCCCGCTTTCGGCGGCCCCGAAGTCATCGAAGCCGTCGCGCTCGAACCCATTGCCCTGTCCCCTGGAAAGGTCCGGGTGCGTCACCATGCGGTGGGGGTGAACTTCATCGACACCTACCACCGCACGGGACTGTACCCACAGCCCCTCCCTGCCGGGCTCGGCGTCGAGGCGGCTGGCGTGGTCGAGGCGGTGGGCGAAGGCGTCAGTGGCTGGCAAGCCGGTGACCGGGTGGGCTACGCCATCGCCACGCCCGGCAGCTATGCGAGCTGGCAGGATGTCGATGCGAGCCGGCTTCTCGCTTTGCCCGACACGATCGACGACGAGACCGCAGCCGCGATCCTGCTCAAGGGGCTGACGGTGGAGAGTCTCGTCAATGGATGTGCCCATGTCCAGCCCGGCCAGAGCGCGCTCGTACTGGCCGCTGCCGGTGGCGTCGGTCGCATGCTCGTCCAATGGCTCAGCGCCATCGGGGTGCGGGTCATCGCCCATGCCGGGTCGGCGGAAAAGGCCGCCATCGCCAGCGCGCTCGGCGCAAGCACCTCGATAGATTGCCCGTTCGAGGACCTTGCGGCCACGGTGCGGGCGGCGAATGGCGGCAAAGGCGTCGACGTGGTGTTCGACGGGGTCGGCGCGGACAGCTGGACCGCCTCGCTCGATTCGCTCCGGCCGCGCGGGCTGATGGTGAGTTTCGGTAACGCCTCGGGACCGGTGGCCCCCTTCACGCCACTGGAACTCGCCAAGCGCGGCTCGCTCAGTGTCGTTCGGCCGCGTCTCTATGACTATATCACCGAGCGCTCCGAACTGGAGGCGTCGGCCGCCGCGCTGTTCGCCATGGTCGCCGATGGGCGGGTCAAGGTGGAGATCGGCCTGCGCATGCCGCTGGCCGAGGCTGCCGATGCGCACCGGGCGCTCGAAGGCCGCGCGACCACCGGATCGGTGATCCTGACCGTCTGAGCGGTCACGCTATTTGGGCTGGCCCTGCTCCGTCGCGGGGGCAGGGCCGGCGTCAGCATGGCGTCCGGGCCGCAGCTGCATAGGCTGGGGCGTCACGAGCAGGCTGATGTCGAGTCGTTCATCGACGACACCCTGAATCATCGCCATCAGCTCAGCTGTGACATAGCGGCCATAGTTGAAGCATTCCGCGGGCATGTAGCGCGAGACAGGCTTGGGCCGATCGCACAGATAGCCCAGATGAAGGCCGATCGCGGCGCCGAGCCGCTCATCATGATACATCCCGCCCGAGGATCCGGATTCGGCGTTGGCCGACGTGGCCGCTGATCGTGGGGCCTTTCGCGTCTAGGGCGAAATCCGTTCCGATTGCATCGGACGGATCGCTC
>NZ_JBLTWO010000005.1:0-298377 GCF_049889055.1 Rhizorhabdus antheiae
GACCCCACGAGGCACGAAGAGCGGCGGATATGTCGATGAGGCCAAAATAGCGCCTATCATCGCTAAGATCGATCGCATCAATGAGAAGCGCAAGCTAAACGGTCGGTGATAACAGCCCGTTTCACCCCTCAGATTGTAGCCTCAGCCTGCAATCTTAGAGGGGCGGACGGCTTTTAGGTGATATCGTACCGTGCGGGCATCGACCCCACCGTTTTGCAGCCTCAGCCTACAATCTGAGAGTGTCGATCGCCTTCTAGGCTTCAACCAAGTGCCAACTGGGCTAATCGGTTGAGCTCCCGCAAGCCAGGCGAGGGAAGGTCGGCCTCAAACCCATCGGTACTAGTAAATGTGATGAGCTTATCTATGTCCTTGCCCTTAAATCCTGCCCCAAGATAATCTTCTAAAGCCCCGCGCTTGAGGACGTAGGTGCCAGACGAAGCCAAGCTATCAATGAAATTTGAAATTATCCTCTTCTCATTAGTCGTTAGGGGGCCTACTATTCCATTATGTCTTGATTTAATATAATCCCAGGTCGACTCGGCATGGGACCACGAATTTGTTTTGATAGCCTGATCGATATCTCTTACGAGTTGCTGCCCATCCAAACTACCGGCGTTATCTATGACTTTTTTCTTCAGAGAGTTTACCTTGACCTTAAATAGGGATTTTACATTGCCATCTCCAACCTGTTCAAGATAATCAAAATCTGCAATTGTAAAATTCTCTACTTGAAAGGAATCTAGTATAGCCTTATAAGAGGCGAATATATTTTTCCCACCGACCTCAACTATCTCAATATTACTCGACGTTGCCAGGCGTTTCAGTTTTTCGGCCCATATGGCTTCTAAGAATATTCTGTCAGACAAGCCCTCGACGAGAATAACTCGATCCGCAAAGAAAATTTTCTCATTATTCTGAGAGTTTACGATTTTAAAGAGCAATTTTTTCTTCACCACATTATCGCGATCAAATCGAACAATAGAGCTACGCTGATCTTTGGCATAAACTCTCGAAACATATTCGATAGATTCGGGATTGATAAACATCGGTGAGTGCGTTGCAATAAGGAATTGATTGCCGGTATTCTCGGCAAGAGAAATAAATATACTCAAAAGAGACTTCTGCCATGTGGGGTGGAGGTGAAGTTCTGGTTCATCTATGACAATAAGCGAGTCCTTAATATCCAGAACGTAAATCGAAAATAGATAAGTAAGAAGTTCTTTCTCTCCGGATGAAGCCTCGGATACTAAAAATGACTTACCGTGCTTTTGCAGTTCTATATTATATTGGTTCGTCCTCATATTAAGACATTTTAGGTCCCAGTCATATCCCAAGTCTTTCAAAGCATTTGTTAATCTGACCAGATTGGGTTCAGATCTGAAGCGCCCCTTGGCATCGCCCTTGTCCTCAGCTAGTAAAGTGAGATAGCGATCAGCAAGACGCGCCACAGCTAAGGCGATGTAGGAGGGCGTCATGCGAGAATGTATCGCATCGACCTGGCGTTTAGTTTCGAACATATTCATCCCGCCAAGATGAACGTTCGACGAAAAACTGCCGGAAGCCCTGCTTACAGGGAGATAAATTAAGGGAAATCGCAGACCTTCTAGACCATATTGCTCTCGCAAAAAACTATGGATTTCGAATGACCTCATATATTCGAGAAATAATTTCGATGCGTTATCAGCAAAGGTAACGACCGAATCTTCAATAACATAGCTCACAATCTGATTTGTTTGGATAATTGACAAATCCCATTCCGCGGCAAATTTAATATCAATATTAAAGAATTTTGTTGATGCAAGATCATGCAGTTCTATGCAGGTGTTCTTTATATTGGCGATATTATCAATATCAGACTGAGAGATTTCTATATCAATTTCTATCCGCTGGTGGTCGGAAGTTCTCTCTAGATGCTTCGGAAGCAGCATGCTGTTGAGCATATCATTTTGCCGAATTTCGTAGCGGTCTGGCTGTTCCGATGTGGGCGCATGCGCCGCCCACATGCTGAGCAGAAGGTACTTCCGTAGCGTGATCGTAATCGCATCCAACAGGTTGGTTTTGCCCCCACCATTCGGACCGATGATAATAGAAATTTGCTTATCTATTAGCAGCTCTGAGCGGTCGTAGAAGCTACGAACATTTTCTAGGCCAAACTTCCGAAGCAGCATTGCATCCCCCTCAATTAGCTCGTTGAGGGACTGCGCTCAGCGGATAGTGCCGTCAACAAAAGATAGCTCGGTTTCGGCAAGCTTCTGCCGATGCCGCTCGATCCGGCTAGCAGGTGTTATTGCCGCCACAATGCAACCATCCAAAAATTTGTGTCATCAACCGCGATGTAAGTTCGGCAGCGATTATCCGGTCGAGCTTTTGCAATTACGGTGACACTGCATTTAACTGTCCGACTGTCGAACTGCCTGCGGTTGCGCGCTCACTGTTTCGACTTGAGAAAAGCCCCAACCACCCCCAGCGTCTGGTCGATCCACGCCTGCTTCTCCCCCGCCGGCGCGACATAGTGGATGGCCTCCGCCGCATCGTCGAGGCTAGCACCCCGCGCGATCGTCCAGGCGGCGAGGTAGATGGAGGCGAGGCAGCCGCCGGCCGTCGCGACATTGTCATGGGCGATGAAGGGGGCGTCGATCACGTCGATGCCGGCCTCCACCACCCAGGGCTTGGTGGTGAGATCTGTGCAGGCGGGGAGCGAGCCGATCAGGCCGAGTTTCGCCAGCAGCAGCGTCCCCGAACATTGCGCGCCGATCAGCTGGCGGGCGGAATGCCACGCCTTTTAATGCAGCGTCACCAAAATCACTTTTAATGCAGCGTCACCAAAATCACACCGAAATCAGCGTCACCGATATCAGTATCACCGGAATCCGAAATCTTAGTGCAGCGTCACCGGAATCGGTCACCGGAATCGAAAGTAGTGCTAGGCCGCGATTGCTGATCGATTGGTGATCAGTCTGAGCATCTCTATCAAGGAGCTGCGGCTACTAGGTGGAATGTCTTCCAACAGCTGGTTGATCATTTCCCGCTCGATACTACAGGCATCTTCCAGCTTTTGCCGGCCATTTTCTGATAAGTTTAACCCTGTCTGATTGCGGCCTTTGAGCGCTGTGCGAATAACGAGGCCCGTCTCTTCCATTCGCGCACACGTGGCCATAGACGATGCTCGATTGATCCGCAGTTCGCGTCCCAAGCCGCTCTGGGTAATGTTGGGACGCTGTTCAATTATTGCCATCGCAGTCACCCAGCTTGGCTTCAGGCCGATCGGCACAAGCAGGGAACTGTATAGTTCGTAGACGGCAGAACCGGCAAACGTGAGCCAAACTGCCGCGCTATCGCGGAACCTCAAGATCGCGTCTGCATCTGGAACTCGTGGCGTGCCGCGCGCTTTTTCGACCTTCATACGGATTGCAATAACACCGACTTGGGCGTATGTCATCCATACGTTCAAGTCATGAAAGTGAAACAAGATGTTCCTCCAGAATTCCTGGTACGTCCTCGGTTGGGCGAACGCTCTAGCTCCTGCCGCCCCCCCGATTGGCCGGGTGATCATCGAACAGCCTATTGTCGTTTGGCGGGATGAAGGAGGTCTGCTGCACGCCTTTGAAGACCGTTGCCCACATCGTCACGCGCCACTTTCTCATGGGCGTGTCGTGGGAAACTCTATCCAGTGCATGTATCATGGCATGACATTCGGCACTGACGGGCAATGTTTGCACATGCCTTTGATGAATGAGCCGCCGAATATTTCGATCCGTATCTATCCAGTCGTCGAAAAGGATAGCTGGATCTGGGTTTGGACCGGAGATCCTGCCCTCGCGGACGAAAATCTTATCCCTTCTGCATTCGGAATCGATGATGCAGATCGGCCGATGCGGTCAAACAGCATCGAGTATGACGCGCACTACCAACTCGTGCATGATAACCTCTGTGATCTCTCGCACGTTGATTTCGTACATGATGCAACGTTGCGGCAGGCCACGGGTGCCTATTGGTCCGAGACAGCGCCGCGCATTCTAAAGCAGGACCGCGCCATCCGGTTCGAGCGGTGGTTTGAAAATGCAGACCTGCCTGGACGGCCCGGCGAGAAGGTGGACACTTGGATCACTTACGATTTTGCCGTGCCGGGTATCTTTATCTTGCAAGGCGCGCGCTATCCATTGGGGACGGCCAAGCGCTTTGGCTGGAAGGCCCCGACAGGGATCGAGCCGATCGTCAGGAACATCGATCAACAGGCAGTCACGCCAGTAAGCCGCACCCGGACAGCCTATCATTATGCCACCGGCCTGATCGGGAGCACGCCCGACATAACACGGCAACTCGCAACGCGGATGGACGTTGTCATGGCAGCCTTCGAAGAAGATCGACAGTTGATTGAGGCGCAGCAGAAAATCTGGGATCTGACGGATCCCGCCATCCCCAAGCTCTTCCTGCCGCAAGACAAAGGGCCATTCCTGATGCGCAAGCTGATGGAGCGCCTGATCAGTGCAGAGCAAGGCATGGCCACCACTGAGGGCTGCCCAAAGCGTTGAGGGGAAAATCAACCGGCACTTCTACCTTGCGCTCCGGCCACACCGAGCGTATGTATGTTTGTCATACATACGCTCGGCTGACGTTGAGTGTGCGGACAATGATAAACGACAGGGAGAGTGAAGGTGGCCGCAAAGACAGCGACTATTCTAATGGCTTGCCACGTACTGGCCTCGCCAGCCTTGGTTCTGGCGCAGACCGCAAGCACGGATTTGGATGAGCGGGCCAGTGCCCCGACTGATAGCAACGACATCATTGTAACAGCCCGCCGCACCAGCGAGCGGTTGCAGGACGTGCCGGTGGCGGTGACTGCGCTCAGTGGCGATGCGTTGGTCGCGCGCAGTGTCGACACTCTTGATCAGATCGCGCGCTTTACCCCCAGTGTCCGCTTCGACGGTGCGGCTGCTCTGTCGGGTGGCAACTACAACGCCACTGTGTTTATTCGTGGCGTCGGCCAGAACGATTTTGCGATTTTTTCGGATCCTGGGGTCGGGTTCTATGTCGACGACGTCTACTATGCCCGATCAATTGGCGGGGTGATGGACGCGGTCGATATATCGTCAGTTCAGGTATTGCGTGGGCCGCAAGGCACGCTTTTTGGCAAGAATACCATCGGCGGGGCGGTTGTGATTAGCACCACGCGGCCCGTCATGGACACTTTTGAGGGCAAGATTGAAGCAATTACAGGCAGCTTCAACCGGATCGATGTTCGGGGCGCTATTAATCTACCCTTTGCTGATGGCAAGGCTGCATTGCGCCTATCAGGTGCGACATTTAACCGCGACGGTTATGTCAAACGGCTGCTCGATGGTGGTACGCAGGGTAATCGCAATGCTCAGATGGTGCGTGGGGCGCTGCGGCTGATGCCAACTGAGACGCTGACCATTGACATCGGAGCCGACTACACCCGGGCGCGAGAGAATTCGGCACCTTCTGATCTTCTGGCAGTAGGCAATGCGCCGGGCATCACAGGCATTCCCTTTCTGTCGAACTACAACCGGTTTGTGGCTCCCGTTCGTGGCATCGTCGCGCCCAATGGCGCGCTTACGCTAAACCCCAGTTATATCACGAATAGTCCCTTCGAAACCTGGGCTGGCGGGCCGAACCGCAATGATCTGGATCTGTGGGGTGTGCAAGGCACAATCGCGCTGGAAATCGGCGCGGTGACACTGAAATCCATCACCGCCTATCGCGATATGAAAGCGTATTTCACACGCGATGGCGATAACACCCCGCATGTATTCCGGCAAACTACCAATGATGATGAACAGTGGCAGTTCAGTCAGGAATTGCAAGCCAGTGGCAAGCTGATGGATGACCGTCTAAGCTTTGTGCTGGGGGCGTTCTATTTCAAGGAGAAGGCCTCTGACATAGCAACCGCCGACTTGGCAGTTGGTCTTTGGCCGCCGCTGGCGGCAACACCGCCGTTTTCTCCTGCTGCCTTTATCGAAAACTATACAAATAATCGCAGTTTTGCAGCCTACGGCCAAGCTGATTTTGAGATCGTGCCATCGCTATCCATCACGTTGGGCGCTCGCTACACATCAGACCGCAAGATATTCACGGCGATCGATATTCGGCAGCGTGACAATGTGAAGTATGTCGATGTCACGCGCCAGGCTACTTTCAAGAAGTTCACGCCTCGCTTTGGCATCAACTGGAAAGCCAGCGATGACTTACTGGTGTATGGCTCGTTCTCGCGTGGGTTCAAACAAGGTGGCTTCAATGGACGGCCGCTGGTGAGCGAAGCCGAAGTGACGGAGTATTCGCCTGAAACGCTCGATACTTATGAAGGCGGCATCAAGGCATCATGGCTCGACGGCGCATTGACCACGAACTTTGCAGCCTACCATGCCATTTACAAGAACATCCAGTTGACCGTTAATCAGACCCCGATCAACTTCGTTGCCAACGCCGCTGCTGGCAGGATCAACGGCTTCGAACTCGAAACCGTCATGCGTCCAGCCCGCTGGCTTTCGTTTAATGCCGGGATTGGCTACACTGATGCCCGATACACCGGCATTGGTCAGGGGCTTGGGCCAACCCAGATCCTGCCAATTACGCTGAACACCAAATTCGTCAAAACGCCAGAATGGACTGTCGCTGTGGGGGGCGAGCTAAGCCATGGGTTTGCTGATGGTTCCGAAGCTCGTCTCAGGCTTGATTACTCTACCTACAGCACCATTTTCAATGACGTGGCAAATACACCTATTGTTGCGCAAAAGGCCTATGGGCTGCTGAATGCACGTCTGAGCTATACGCTTCCGGGCGATGCTCTGACACTTGCGGTTTTCGGGACAAATCTGACCGATACGCTATATCTGGTCTCGGGTAATGCATCAGGTGCATTTGGCCTTGCCGAAGCCAGTTACGGCCGTCCCCGCGAGTGGGGGGCATCGGCAACCTTCAAATTCTGAGGCACTGTGCATCCTCCGGGATTACGGTGATGGTGTGGACGGCGCTCTGAGGGATACTGCCGTCGCATAAATTGGTATTGCGCTGGCAGTGCAGCGAATTATCGCTCTATGTTCGGGGCTGAGGGGCGATCTATCCACGATTCCGATCAGCCTTTTTCATGCAGCGTCACCGCAATTCGAACGCCCGCCCAAATCTTCGTCGAACCACTTTGGACATATACCCCTCCCAAAAAGGGCTGTCCCTAATTTCTCTGTCTCAATCCAGGGGGGCAATCCATATTATTCCGCAGCGTCACCGGAGTTTGTAATTTTAGTAGCGGACATTCAAATGCGCGATCGGCAATTATGATAGCTGTCCAGCCCGTCATCCCAAAGTGCGGGTACCTCCGCCCTTACAGCCGCCCAACGCCCTTGCTGCGCGCGCAGGGTGACGCAGAAATGTTTATCTGAATCGGACAGGCTCCAGAGCGGAGGTCTAATCGCCCCCAATCGATAATAGAGGTCGTTGGTAATGAAGGCATCAGCCTCTCGCCCACCAGGCACGGCGATTAAACTGGCGCGTGGGCGCGACTTTCCTCCTGTAACGTGGCTGATCTTCGCTTCAATTTCGTGAGTCCTAATCGGCATAACTGAGAAAGCAGAAAGCTCGAAAACCCAGCGGCCCAAGTAAGAACAGGTCACGATAGAAAGAGCAATCGCGGCTATCAGAGCGGCATATCTCTTCACGACCGGCCCGGTCGGCGCGAGAAGGAGTTTTAGTCGGACAATGATGCCTCCAAGAAGCAATCCGCAAGCATAAGACAGCCATCGAACAACTTCCGGCACTTGCGTCAGGAGGACAGTGTGGCCCGAGAGGGTTTCACGCGCGACAACGCCGCCCAACATCGCCAATATGATCCAGCGACCCCGCCGTCGCACCGAGCGGAGTGCGGCCTCTTCCGCATCCGGCGCCTCCAACACATCGTCTAGCGGCATTAACTCTCACTCGCGCACTTTTACGCAGGCATCGCATGCCAGAGGCGGGACGAAATGCAATATCGTTTCCAACCATTTCCGCCATATCGGATCGATCCAGCCGATGCCCTCGATCGCGGACTGCTCGAAAAGCTGTAGCCTGAATTACGGTGAATTACGTTGACACTGCAGTTAACTGTCCGACAGTCAAACTGCCTGCGGTTGCGCGCTTAATGTTTCGACTTGAGAAAAGGCCCAACCACCCCCAGCGTCCGGTCGATCCACGCCTGCTTCTCCCCCACCGGCGCGACATAGTGGATGGCCTCCGCCGTATCGTCGAGACCCGCACCCCGCGCGATCGTCCAGGCGGCGAGGTAGATCGAGGCGAGGCAGCCGCCGGCCGTCGCGACATTGCCATGAGCGATGAAGGGGGCGTCGATGACGTCGATACCGGCCTCCACCACCCAGGGCTTGGTCGTCAGGTCGGTGCAGGCGGGGAGCGAGCCGATCAGGCCGAGTTTCGCCAGCAGCAGCGTCCCCGAACATTGCGCGCCGATCAGCTGGCGGGTGGGATCGAGGCGCAGGCGGTCGAGCAATGTCCGGTCCTCGGCGATCTCGCGGGTGCGGATGCCGCTCCCGATCAGCACGGCGTCCGCCTTCATCGCGAAATCCAGCGGCTGCTGGCGGTCGATGCGTAGCCCGTTCATCGAGGTGACCTGGGGTGTCGGTGCGCAGATCTGCGCGCTCCATCCTTTGGCGCGCATCCGGTTGAGGATGGACGAGGCGACGAAGGAGTCGAGTTCGTTAAACCCGTCGAAGGTCAGGACCGCGATCTGCATGGTGCGAGACAGCATGGCCGCCCTCGCCGCGCAAGCCCCGCGCGCCGCCCCTCTTCAGCACCCATCGCCAGCGCCCGGCGTCAGACCTGATCGCGGCGGAAGCAATACTGCGCGTGGTCGTTGACCATGCCGATAGCCTGCATCCACGCATAGACGATCGTCGGGCCGACGAATTTGAACCCGCGCTTCTTGAGGTCCTTGGAGATGCGGTCGGACAGCGGCGTGCTGGCCGGCACGCTCGTCCCGTCGCCCAGCAGAACCTTACCCTCGGTGAAGGACCACACATAGTCGGCGAAATCCTCGCCCCGGTCGCGCATGGCGAGGAAGAGGCGCGCGCCAGCGATCGTCGATTCGATCTTCGCGCGCGACCGGACGATGCCGGGGTCCTGCATCAGCCGCTCGACATCGTCGGGGCCGAAGGCCGCCACGCGCTCGGGATCGAAGCCGGCGAAGGCCGCGCGAAACGCCTCGCGCTTGCGCAGGATGACCGTCCAGGAGAGGCCCGCCTGGAAGCCTTCGAGCATCAGATTCTCCCACAGCGCGCGCGGATCGCGTTCGGGCACGCCCCATTCGCTGTCATGATAGACGGTTTCGACCGGATCGCGTTCGGACCAGCGGCAGCGAAACAGCTCGGTCATCGCCCGCCCTCCCGGAGCAGATCGAGCGTCAGCGGATCGGCCTGCCCGTCGAACCAGCGTTCGAGTGCCGCGACGAACAGCCGCTCGCCCGCCACTTCGGCAAATAGCGTCAGCGAGGAGCGCAGCTTCATCGCGTCGACCGCACCGAAGATTTCGGCGGCACTCCCCTGCTCCAGATCCTGCAGCGCCTCGACGCAGGCGCGCAGCCGGGCGCCGAGCAGCGGATGCGCGAGATAGGCCGCCGCTTCCGCTGCCGAGGCCAGCCCATAATGTTGCGCGGTCGGGCTGCGCCCAAGGCCGCGCAGCTGCGGGAAGATAAACCACATCCAATGGCCCCGCTTCGCGCCGCGACGGATTTCGGCCAGCGCCTGGTCGAGCACGCCCTCCTGCGCCGCCACGAAGCGGTCGAGATCGAAGCCTTCTTCCATCGCCCCGCTTATCCTCTCGCCGACGCTCTGCATGACGCCCATATTCCCGATCCATGACAGCAAATGCTGTGGAACATATAAGGAACAAAAAAGCGAAGCGCAATCAGCGGCGGGCGCGCGCGGCCTTCATCTTTCCATATTTGGTGGTGCGCGTGCCGGGTTTGCCGCCGAAGCTGTTGCTCTTCACCGGCGCGCGATGCTCGTCGACCGGCAGGCCGAGCTCTTCCTGCTCCAGCTTGCGGATCTCATCGCGCAGTCGCCCTGCCTCCTCGAATTCGAGATCGGCCGCCGCCGCGCGCATCTTGCCTTCCAGCTCCTCGATATAGGCGCGCAGATTGTGGCCGACCATGTGCGGCCGCTCCTCGATCCCGGTGTCGACGGTGACCTGGTCCTTCGACGCAAGATGGCCGACGATGTCGGTGATGCTGCGGCGGATCGTCTCGGGCGTGATGCCATGTTCGAGATTATAGGCTTCCTGCTTCTCGCGGCGGCGCGCGGTCTCGGCCATCGCCCGTTCCATCGAGCCGGTGATGCGGTCGGCATAGAGGATCACACGCCCATCGACGTTGCGCGCGGCGCGGCCGATCGTCTGGATCAGCGAGGTTTCGGAGCGCAGGAAGCCCTCCTTGTCCGCATCGAGAATCGCCACCAGCCCGCATTCGGGAATGTCGAGCCCCTCGCGCAGCAGGTTGATGCCGACGAGGATGTCATAGACGCCCAGCCGCAGGTCGCGGATCAGCTCGATCCGTTCCAGCGTCTCGACGTCCGAATGCATGTAGCGGACCTTGAGCCCCGCCTCGTGCAGATATTCGGTCAGGTCCTCGGCCATGCGCTTGGTCAGCGTCGTGACCAGCGTGCGATAGCCCTTCTTCGCGGTCTCGCGCGCCTCGAAGACGAGGTCGTCGACCTGGCTTTCGATCGGACGGATGTCGACCGGCGGGTCGATCAAGCCGGTCGGGCGGATGACCTGCTCGACGAACACGCCGCCGGTCTGGTTCATCTCCCAGTCGCCCGGCGTCGCCGAGACATAGACGGTCTGCGGACGCATCACCTCCCACTCGGCGAAGCGCAGCGGGCGGTTGTCGATGCAGGACGGCAGGCGGAAGCCGAACTCGGCGAGGGTGATCTTGCGGCGGTGGTCGCCCCGCGACATGCCGTTGATCTGGCCGATCGTCTGGTGGCTCTCATCGACGAACAGCAACGCATTTTCCGGCAGATATTCGAACAGGGTCGGCGGCGGCTCGCCCGGCAGGCGGCCAGTCAGGAAGCGCGAATAATTCTCGATGCCGGCGCAGCTGCCCGTGGCGGCAATCATCTCCAGGTCGAAATTGGTGCGCTGCTCCAGCCGCTGCGCTTCCAGCAGGCGTCCCTCGGCCTGCAATTCCTTCAGCCGCTCGGTCAGCTCGAAGCGGATCGCCTCCATCGCCTGCTTCATCGTCGGCCCAGGGGTGACATAGTGCGAATTGGCGAAGACGCGGACATAGTCGAGGCTGGCGGCCTTCTTGCCGGTCAGCGGGTCGAACTCGACGATCTCCTCGATCTCGTCGCCGAAAAAGGCGATCCGCCAGGCGCTGTCCTCATAGTGCGACGGGAAGATTTCCAGATTGTCCCCGCGCACCCGGAAATTGCCGCGCGAGAACGCGGCGTCGTTGCGCTTATACTGGAGCGCAACCAGCTTGCGGATGATCTCGCGCTGGTCGACGGTCTGGCCCTTCTTCAGGTCGAAGATCATCGCCGAATAGGTTTCGACCGATCCGATACCGTAGAGGCAGGACACCGAGGCGACGATCAGCACGTCGTCGCGTTCGAGCAGCGAGCGGGTGGCCGAGTGGCGCATCCGGTCGATCGCCTCGTTTATCGAGCTTTCCTTCTCGATATAGGTGTCGGTGCGGGCGACATAGGCCTCGGGCTGATAATAATCATAATAGCTGACGAAGAACTCGACCGCATTGTCGGGAAAGAACTGCTTGAACTCTCCGTAGAGCTGGGCGGCGAGGATCTTGTTCGGCGCCAGCACCAGCGCCGGGCGCTGCAGCTGTTCTACCACCTTCGCCATGGTGAAGGTCTTGCCCGATCCGGTGACGCCCAGCAGCACCTGGTCGCGCTCGCCCTGCTCGGCCTGGGCGACAAGCTCGGCGATCGCGGTCGGCTGGTCGCCCGAGGGCTGATAGTCGGAGACGAGCTTGAACGCCTTGCCGCCCTCGCTCTTTGCGGGCCGCTCCGGCCGGTGCGGGACGAAGCTCTGCCCGAGGTCGACGTCATCGAGGCTGGTGCGGATCTGGATGGTCATGGCTTTGCATATGTAGGATAGAGGGGACGAATGTTCACCTTTTATCTTCCTTCCCCATGAGCCAGTCCGGCAGCCTGCTTCCCTATCGCGACCAGGGCGGCGCGCCTGGGTTCGACGCGGCCACGTGCCGTGCGGCAGGCATGGCGCTGGCCGCGCACTATGCGGAGGCCTCCCCCTTCCCGCACATCGTCATCGACGACCTGATCGATCCGGCCCTGCTGGCGGGGCTGGCCGCGCATTTCCCCGACCGGATGGGCAAGCGCTTCTTCGACCGCGACCAGGAGCGGTTCAAATATCAGTTCGGGCCGGACGAGATCGACCATGGCGGGCTGCGGACACTGCTCACCGAGCTCAACGGCGCGGCCTTCGTCGGCTTTCTGGAGGCGCTGACCGGAATCGAGGGGCTGGTGCCCGATCCCTGGTATCTGGGCGGCGGGCTGCACGAGACGCTGCCGGGCGGTCATCTGTCGGTCCATGCCGACTTCAACCGCCATCCGCGCCTGAAGCTCCGCCGGCGGCTGAATCTGCTCATTTATCTGAACGACGGCTGGCAGCCCGAATGGGGCGGCGATCTCGAACTGTGGGACCGCGCCATGCAGCGTTGCGAGGTGCGCGTCGCCCCGCTGCTCGGCCGGGCGGTGATCTTCAACACCGACGCCGACAGCTATCACGGCCACCCCGATCCGCTGCGCTGCCCGCCCGATCGATCGCGCCGCTCGATCGCGACCTATTATTACACGGCCTTCCCCGCCGACGAAGCCGACGCGCCCGAGCGCACGACCGTCTTCCGCCCGCGCCCCGGCAGCGGCGACCGGCCTGACCGGCGCGTCGCGATCGACCATTTCATCCAGGATTGGGTTCCGCTACGCCTGCAGCGCTATGCCCGCAAATTGAACCGCTTTCGCTGAGCCCCCCGCAACCTTTTCCCGCCACCGACCCGTAAATCAGCAATGGCTGCACCACGACCAGATCCACATGCGCAGCCCATGAGGGACCCACGGATGATCAAAGCCCGCCTTTCGACCGGCATCGCCCCGCTGGCCGCTACCGCCGCCCTGACGCTTGTTCCCGCCACGCCTGCTGCGGCGGACGGCTTCGCTCCCGGCGGCTGGACCCACCACACGACCATGCTGAGCGCCGACGTGCCGGGCGTGCCGCAATGGGTGATCAAGATGTTCGCCGGCAACCGCAAGCGCTCCAGCTGCCACGACGCCGCCGAACTGGCGCGCCGGCCGGAGGCGCTGCTGACCCAGGACGATGCGGCGGTCTGCACCAAGCGGCGCTTCTCGATGGCGGGCGGGCAACTCGCCTATGACGCCTTCTGCACCAACAAGCGTTTCCCTGATGGCTTGCTCGTCGCATCGAAGGGCAGCTACACGGCCGACAGCTACAAGATCTCGACCGTTTCAACCGGCATGAAGGAAGGCAAGCCCGTGAAGATCGTGACCGAAGGCAGCGGTCACCGTACCGGATCCTGCAAGAAATGAGCGACACGACCAACCCCGCCGATTTCGACCTCGACGCCTATCTCGCGCGGATCGGGTTGAAACAGGCGCCCGAGGCCGACTGGGGCGGCATGGATTTCCTCCAGCGCCAGCACCGGCTGACCATACCGTTCGAAAATATCGATATTTCGCTGGGGCGCGGGATCAGCCTCGATCCCGACCATGTCTTCGCCAAGCTCGTCCACCATCGCCGCGGCGGCTATTGTTTCGAGCAGAACCAGCTGTTCCTGCGCGCGCTGCACGCGATCGGGTTCGAGGCGCGGCCGATCCTGGCGCGCGTCTGGCTGCGCACCGAAGGCCTCCCGCCGCGCACCCACACCGCCAATCTGGTCGAAATCGGCGGGCAGACCTGGCTCGCCGATGCCGGCTTCGGCGGCGGCTATGCGCCCCCCATGCCGCTCAGCGACGGGGCGGAGACCTCCGGCCCCGACGGCGCGCTGTTCCGCATGCGCCTCGATGCCGACCATGGCTGGACGCTCGAGCGCCTCGCCCCCGGCGCGGACCGGGCCGGAGGCTGGGAACGGCAGTACAGCTTCACCACCGACCGCGTATTTCCGGCCGATCTGGAAATGTCCAACCACTGGACCTCGACCCGCCCCGAAACCCGCTTCACCAGCCAGACGATCGTCAGCCTGGTCCTCCCCAGCGGCCTCGCCTCGCTCGTCGACCGCCGCTATGTCCGGCACACCGCGAAGGAACAGGTCGAAAGCGAGATCGAAAGCGCCAAGGCCTACCGCCTGCGCCTGAACTTCGTCTTCGGCCTGATCCTCGACGAGGTGGAGGTGATGGGACTGGGCCTGTTTTAGGGGGCTTATCCGAAATTCGGCGACGCCTGGCTGAAACGATGTGGGCCAAGGCGCCTAGCATAATGGCTAGGCCGGGGGGCACCGCCGCCATGATAGCTTCCCTGCATATAGACTGCTGAAATCATGCAGAAAAACACTGCATGATCGAACCAGCGGCGTAGACAGGAGAAGATGCATGGCCGATACGATCAAGAGTTTCCGCCGGGACGAACTGTCTCCCAAGCTCCAGCAGGACTGGGATTTCGTCTATAAACTGACGGGCCAGGCCGGATTCATCGAGAAAGGCGCCCACGCACCGGAACTTCTCGACTTCACCATGGTCGATTTCTACGAGAAGATATTCTACGGCGGGCGCGTCGACGTCAAACTCAAGCATCTTGCCCGGCTGCGCATGAGCCTCGGTCACGGCTGCCGCAGCTGCAACCTGGGCAACACCATCGGCGCCAAGGAAGTCGGCTACAGCGAAGAGCAGTTGAATGCCATTGAGGGCGATCGATCGATCTTCAGCGATGTCGAGATCGCGGTGCTCGAACTGGCCGACGAATTCCTGATGACCAACATTCAGGGGCATCTCGAACCGGAGCTCTACGCCAAGCTGCACAAGCACTTCGACGATGCGCAGATCCTCGAGCTGGGCACTGTGATGAGCTATCTCGGCGGTCTGGCAAAGATGCTGTTCGTCTTCGACATGGCCGAGAAGGAGGAAACCTGCCCCTTCCGTCCTGCGGCGCGGTCTTTGGCCGAAGCCGCCGAGTAGAGCATTGGGCAGTTCAGGGTGCTATCGTCGCCGAACCTTCGATCGTCGTAGTCGGCGGCGGCGGCGGCTCTAAGATCTGCGCCGTGCGCCAGCTTTGTGAAGTGCATCCTTAAAATTCTACCATAAGCGCTTGAGCGCGAAGCCATCGAACAGCGCCTCGTTCGATATGAGCACCATGTCCTCCGACTGCGCCTGAGCGATCAGCAGACGGTCGAAGGGGTCCTTGTGGGGAATGTTCATTTCCCCGGCGACGCGCGCATGATGAACGCTGATCGCCAGCTCGTCGAAGCCCCGCTTCGCCAGGATCGCCGAGAACTGTTGGCCAGCACGGCCGCATCGGGCGATTTTCCGATCCGGACATTCGCCCCCTTTCCCCAATACGCCAATTCACGCCTAGTCACGCCTCCGCTTTCCCGGCAGACAGCCACCGTCGCGACAGCGGGGAGGATCCATCTTGCAGGCCCAGTCCAGTCCACGCCGCCCGATCCGGTCGGTCATCGGCGGTTCGCTCGGCAATCTCGTCGAATGGTACGACTGGTATATCTATTCGGCCTTCTCGCTCTATTTCGCGCAGAGCTTCTTTCCGGCGAGCGACCCGACCGCGCAGCTGCTGTCCACCAGCGTCGTCTTCGCGATCGGCTTTCTCATGCGGCCGCTGGGCGGATGGCTGCTCGGCATGCTGGCCGACCGCTATGGGCGCAAGAGCGCGCTGACCTGGTCGATCACGCTGATGTGCGCGGGATCGCTGATCATCACCTGCGCGCCGACCTATGCGACGATCGGAATCTGGGCGCCGGTCCTGCTGACCTTCGCGCGGATGGCACAGGGACTGAGCCTGGGCGGCGAGTTCGGCACGGCGGCCACCTATCTGACCGAGATCGCCCCGCCCGACAAACGCGGCTTCTGGTCTAGCTTTCAATATGTGACGCTGATCGCCGGACAGTTGCTGGCGCTCGGCCTGCTTGTCACGCTGCAATTTTTCTTCCTGACCGAGGCGCAGCTCGAGGCCTGGGGCTGGCGGCTCGCCTTCGCGACCGGCGCACTCCTTGCCGTGGCGGTGTTCTGGCTGCGGCGCGGGATCGACGAGACCCCCGACTTCGTCGAGGAGAGCGACCGCGGGCGGCGCAAGGGCGGCCTGCTGACCCTGCTGCGCGAGCGACCGAAGCAGGTCGCGCTGGTCTTCGGCCTGTCGATCGGCAGCAATGTCAGCTTCTATGCCTTCACCACCTACATGCAGAAATATCTGGTGGGCAGTGCCGGCTTCGCCAAGGACAAGGCCTCGCTGATCTGCTCGGCCGCGCTGATTTTCTATGTGGTGATCCAGCCGATGCTCGGCGCGCTGTCGGACAAGGTCGGGCGCAAGCCCCTGCTCTACTGGTGCTGGATCGGCGGCATCATAGGCACGGTACCGCTCTTCACCGCGCTGGGCCGCGCCGATGGCATGGTCGAGGCCTTCCTGCTGCTCTGCGTCGCCTATCTGATCATCTCGGGTTCAAGCGCCACCAGCGCGGTCGTCAAGGCCGAACTCTTCCCCCCGCACATCCGCGCGCTGGGCGTGGGCCTGCCCTATGCCGTCAGCCAGGCGATCTTCGGCGGTACAGCGGAATCGGTCGCGCTGGGCTTCAAGAGCGCCGGCGTGGAAAGCGCCTTCTTCTGGTATGTCACCGGCTGCATGGGCGTCGCGCTGGTGACGACGCTGTTTCTTCCTGAAACCCGCTGGCAGACGGCGCGCTCGGACCGATAATCTGCACACCTGTCCTTTAATGCAGTGCACAACGTTCGATTCGGGCATATGTCGCGGCGCACACAGGGCAGAGTTCGCGAAAAAGCACCGATAATCCATCGCGATAGATTTTCGGAAAGATGGTTCCGAATCAATCCACTCATGCCGCGATGCCGCAAAGCGAATAAAGCGATACCCAAATGGGAGTACGCCATAAGATTTTGCGGCACTAAGCGACGATAGTGTCCCTATAGCGGTGCGCCGAACGGGTCGGCAGATGCATCGCCTCAGGCATTTTCATAACGGAGTTTGCACCGATGCGTTCCATCATCATCGCCGCCGCCATCGTCTCCTCGCTCGGCCTTTCGGGCGCCGCGCTTGCGCAGGAAGCCCTCACCGTCAAGAACGGCATGCTGGTGACCAGCGCCGACGGCAAGAAGCTCGGCCGCGTCTATGAGGTCAAGAAGGGCGCCGACGGCGCGCCGGCCGCGATCGTCGTCATCAACGACGCGAAGATGGCGACCCTCGACATCGGCACGCTCACCAAGGCCGACAACGGCGTGACGACCTCGCTGACCGCCGCCGAGGTCCGCAAGCTCAAGTAAGGGTCATCACCGGCCGGCGATCTCGATCGCCTGGCCGGGCTGGATCGTGACGAAGCGGTCGGCGGCAACGCCGGCCGCTTTGCTTTGTGCGACCAATTCGCGCGGCGGTACGTCGGGCCCTTCATCGGTCAGGTGGAACGTACCCCAGTGGATGCCGAGCGCCTTGGGCGCCCCGAGCACGCCCAGCACGCGTACCGCCTCGGCCGGATCGACATGGCTTTGGCCGAACACCTCGCGCGGATGATAGGCACCGATCGGCAGGACGGCGAGGCGGAAGGGTCCATGCCGCGCCGCGTCATGCGGCCAGCTGCCGTCGCCCCAGCCGGTGTCGCCGGCAAAGAAGATGTTGCCACCCGGCAGGGTGACGGTGAACCCGCTCCACAGCGCGCGGTTGCGGTCCTCGCCCCAGCGCGAGCTCCAATGCTGGACCCGCTCGACGATCACCGACACGCCGGGCCGGACCGCCACGCGCCCGCCCCAATCGCGCGCCTGCGCGGCAATGCCGGCGTCGCGCAGGATGCTGTCATTGCCCAGACCCGTCACGATCAGCGGCCGGTCGCGCTGCCACAGTCGCCGCAGCGTCGGCAGATCCATATGATCATAATGATTGTGGCTGACGAGGACGAGGTCGATAGGCGGCAAATCCTCGAACCGCACGCCGGGCGCCCGCACGCGGCGCGGACCGACGCGGTTCCAGGGGCCGGCGACATCGGACCAGATCGGGTCGGTCAGGATGTTCAGGCCCTGCGTCTGGATCAGCACGGTCGCATGTCCGACCCAGGTCGCGCGGATCGCGGCACCCTCGACGCGGGCGGGCGGACGCGAGGGTGTGACCGCGATCGTCTCCGGCCAGACGTCGCCGCGCTGCCCGGTCGCGGTTCGCCAGATCCGGTCGATGCCAACCTTGAACGGGTTGACCTGGCCCCCGTCGCCGGTCGGGTTGCGGAAACGATGTCCGTCATAATGATCGCTGGCCGGCCCGCGATAATAGATCCGGTCGAGCCAATAGCCGCGCGCGAGCCAGAACAGCCCGCCCAGCAGGACAAGCGCGAGCAGCGCCCATCCCGTCCAGCGCGCCAAACGACGGATTGCCTGCACCCGCTAACCCTTCCATGATCGGACGATGTGCATCGCCGCCCGCCTGCTGATAATTTCCGGATCGCTGTTCGCGGCCCCGCTCGCCGCCGAGCCTATGGACTTCGCCTCGGTTCGCCTAGGCTTCACGAACCATGCGCTGGCGACGCCCATAAGCCGGGGGGTGGCCGACCGCCGCAGCGGTCGCCGCGTGACCGCCGACGATCCGGTCCGCATCGCCTCGATCAGCAAGCTGGTCGTCGCCATCGGCGTGCTGCGGCTGGTCGAGCAGGGCCGGCTCGACCTCGACACCGATGTCTCGACCTATCTCGGCTGGCGGTTGCGCAACCCCGCCTTTCCCGATCGCCCGATCAGCCTGCGGCTGCTGCTGTCGCACCGGGCGTCGCTGGTGGACGGGATCGACTATGCGCTGCCGCTCGACCGGTCGCTGCGCGAGGCGCTCGCCGATCCGGCCGCATGGGACGCGGCACACGGCCCCGGCGACCATTTCCGCTATGCCAATATCAATTTCCCCATCGTCGCCTCGGCGATGGAGCGGGTGACGGGGGAGCGTTTCGACCGGCTGATGCAGCGGCTGGTACTGCGCCCCTTGAGGCTGCGCGCCTGCTTCAACTGGGCAAGCTGCGACGATGCCACCATCGCGCGGGCGGTCACGCTCTACGACGCCTCAGGCAAGGCGGTGCGCGACGACGATGGCGGCCGGCGCCCCGCCTGCCCGGTCGTGTCGGCACGCGACGGTGGCTGCGATCTGAGCCGGTGGCAGCCGGGCACGAACGGCGCGCTCTTCTCACCGCAGGGGGGCCTGCGCATCTCGGCGCGCGATCTGGCGCGGATCGGGCAGATGCTGCTGAACGATGGCCGGTCGGGTGGACGGCGCTTCCTCAAGCCCGCCTCGGTCGACCTGCTGCTCCGCCCGCTGTGGACCTATGATGGCAGCAACGGCGTCACCGGCGAGACGACCGCCGGTTCGATCTGCCGCTATGGCCTCGCCAGCCAGACGCTCACGACCGGAGTGGCAGGCTGCGCCGACGACCTGTTCGGCGACGGCCGCCCGTGGGTCGGCCATGCAGGCGAGGCCTATGGCCTGCGATCGGGTCTGTGGATCGACCGCGAACGCGGCCAAGGCGTCGCCTATTTCGTGACCGGGATCGCCGACGATGCCCCACTCGCGCCCGGCACCGCCTTCACGGCCGCCGAAGTCGCCGCTGCGCGCGCGGCGCCGGAGGAAGGCCGCTAGCCCCACCCCCGGCTCCCGAACCAGATCAGGCGTTTTCGAGCAGCTTCTCGCGCGCGATCTTCTCGCGCCACACCAGCGGCGCGGTGTGGTGGACGCTCTCGCCGGTCGCGTCGACCGCGACGGTGACGGGCATGTCCTTCACGTCGAACTCGTAGATCGCCTCCATGCCGAGATCGGCGAAGCCGACGACCTTGGCGCCCTTGATCGCGCGCGCGACCAGATAGGCCGCCCCGCCGACCGCCATCAGATAGGCGGCCTTGTGGTTCTTGATCGCCTCGATCGCGACCGGTCCGCGCTCGGCCTTGCCGACCATCGCGATCAGGCCGGTCTTGTCGAGCATCATGTCGGTGAACTTGTCCATGCGGGTCGCGGTCGTCGGGCCGGCCGGCCCCACCACCTCATCGCCCACCGGATCGACCGGGCCGACATAATAGATGACGCGGCCACGGAAATCGACCGGCAGTTCCTCGCCCTTGGCCAGCATGTCCTGGATGCGCTTGTGCGCGGCGTCGCGACCGGTGAGCATCTTGCCGTTCAGCAGCAGGCGATCGCCCGGCTTCCAGCTGGCGACGATCTCGGGCGTCAGGCTGTCGAGATCGACGCGGATCGCTTCCTTCGACGGGGTCCATTCGACCTTCGGCCATTCCTCCAGGCTTGGCGGCTCCAGATAGGCCGGGCCCGATCCGTCGAGATGGAAATGCGCGTGGCGGGTCGCCGCGCAATTCGGGATCATCGCGATCGGCTTCGACGCAGCATGCGTCGGATAGTCGAGGATCTTGACGTCGAGGATGGTCGACAGGCCGCCCAGCCCCTGCGCGCCGATGCCCAGCGCGTTGACCTTGTCGAAGATCTCGATGCGCAGCTTCTCGATATCGTTCTGCGGCCCGCGCTGCTTGAGCTGGGCCATGTCGATGTCACCCATCAGCGACTCCTTGGCCATCGTCATCGCCTTCTCGGCGGTGCCGCCGATGCCGATACCGAGCATGCCCGGCGGGCACCAGCCGGCGCCCATCTTCGGGATCATCTCGAGCACCCAGTCGACGATCGACTCGCTCGGATTGAGCATGGCGAATTTCGACTTGTTCTCCGAACCGCCGCCCTTGGCCGCGACGGCGACCTCGACATGGTGGCCGGGCACCATCTCGACGTTCAGGACCGACGGGGTGTTGTCCTTGGTGTTGACGCGGCTGAAGGCGGGATCGCGCAGGATCGAGGCGCGCAGGCGGTTCTCCGGGTGAAGATAGGCGCGGCGGACGCCCTCGTCGACGACGTCCTGCAGGCTGTGCTCGGACTCGAGCAGGCACTGCTGGCCCCATTTGATGAAGACGGTGACGATGCCGGTGTCCTGGCAGATCGGGCGGTGGCCCTCGGCGCACATCCGGCTGTTGGTCAGGATCTGGGCGATGGCATCCTTGGCGGCGGGGCTCTGTTCGGCCTCATAGGCCACGCCGAGCGCCCGGATATAGTCCATCGGATGATAGTAGCTGATATATTGGAGGGCATCGGCGATGCTCTCGATCAGATCGGCTTCCTTGATGATGACAGTCATGCCCCGCCTCCGGATCTAGCGCTGTTTGCGGTGCACATAGCTCCAAAGACGGGGACTGACAGCCATAAAATAGCGGGGTTCGGCGGGACGACTCACGCTGCCGCGGCGATCTCCGCGACGTCCCGGTCATTGTCGGCGCGCCGCGCCTCGGCTTCGACCGCCGGCACGGCTGCGCCGGCATCGGCACGACGTGCCGGAAAGATCAGCCGCGAGGCGAGAACGATGAGCGCGAGCGCCCCGTAGATGCCCAGTACGACCGTCGGGTTGAACAGCAACGCACTCGCGAAGACGACGCGCAGCCAGTCGGGGTTGAAGCCGAAATCCTGCCCGATGGCCTGGCAGACGCCGAGAAAGGTGTCGTGGCGCCAGAGGACGATGTTCTTGTCGATCTGCATGTCTTCAATCCTGATCCTGTACCCGCCGGCCGATGCGTGCGCCGCCGCCGGGCTTCCATGCCCGAAAGCTCTGCAGGACCCGTGCCAGATTGGAGTCGGCCCGTCTGCCTGCCCTTTGGCGAAGTCACATCCGCACAGCGGCTGAAATTTCTGCCGAGAGTTGGGATATCCCGCCGATCTTTCAAGAGATCGCCACCCATATCCACTCACCGACAATGACGGCGCCGACCGCAAAGTGCCTTGTCCCCTGCCCCGCCCTCGCCGACTATGCGTCACGAACGGGAGGGGACAGGAACATGAACACGGACTTCGCGGCGCTGGTGCCGATCGCGCGCGGCATCGCGGACAAGCTGGTCGCATTGGGGCAGACCGTCGCCATTGCCGACGGCGCGAGCGGCGGCCTGATCTCGGCGGGGCTGCTGACCATACCCGGCGCGCGGAATTATTATCTTGGCGGCGGGGTGATCTATTCGCTGGCCGGGCGCGATCTGCTCCTCGGCCTCGACCGGGAGCAGCTGCGCGGCATGAAAGCGGTGTCGGAACCCTATGCCCTGCTCCAGGCCCGCGCGATCCGTGACCGCTTCGGCGCGGACTGGGGCGTGGCCGAATCCGGCTCGGCCGGGCCAGACCCGCATCCCTATGGGATCGAAGCCGGCCTGTGCTGCGTCGCGGTGGTGGGACCGAAGGGTGAGGAAACGGCCTTCGTGCGAACCGGCAGCCCCGACCGGATCGGCAACATGCTTGCCTTCGCCGCCGGCGCGTTGCGGCTGCTCGACGAGAGCCTGGCGCGCAACTGATCAGCGCGGGTCGGGATCGGAATTCTCCGAGAGGTCCAGACCGCTCGAAAGCCGCAGGACTCCGGGCGTGCCCGGAGTCCAGCGCGGTATGTTACCGCCTGCCTTGCCGCATCTTTCGGGCGGCGTAGCGCGCATCGCGCGCGGCTTTCCGATCCTCTTCGGTCCACTGCTTCCGCTCTTCCCTGCTCCGGGCGGTCGCATCTGCCTTTGCCTGCGCCATCATCAGGGCTTTGGCTTCGGCAGCGGCCTGCGCATCGGCTGCGGCCTGGCGCTCCTGTTCGCGCTTCTGCTCCTCGGCTTCGGCCTTGGCACGGTTCATGGCGATCCGCTTTTCCGCTGCGGCGGCCTCACGGGCGGCGCGGCGCGCCGCTCTGTCCGCCATAACGGCCGGATCGACCGGAGGCCGGGCAAGATATTTGGCGAGCGCATCGGTCCGCGCGCGCGCGGCCGCCTGTTGACGGTCCTGGAAAGTGGGGTTTTGGAATGCAGCCATGCGAGTTTTTCTGTCCTTCGTTGAAATCGGGGTAGTAGATTTGCCGGGTCAGCCTGTGGCTGGGCAATGGTAATGGCCGACCAGCGTCAGTTGCGACCGATGAGAAGCCCGAACAGGTGATCGAGATTCTGCTGGGCGTCCTGCACGACCGGATTGTCGGCATTGCCCGGCAGCGACAGGGGCCTGCTCATGATGTCGTGCAGCGCCTCTGTCTCGACATCGCTCAGCAGGTTCCGTTTCCGCAGGACGATGGCGAGGCTCAATATGCCGTTGAACGCGGCCACATCGAGCGCTTGCTGGGCCTCCAGCAACTGCTGCGCGGTCAGATCATGTTCCTGCTCAGCCATGCGGGCGGCTCCTGCCGATAGGGGGACATCCGCGCCGGGATGAGAGCGGTGGGCGGACGCTTGCGCGCCCGCCTCCACCTGTCAGGCTTCCCGCAGGTTCACGGCAGAGGTCTTGCCGCGACGATCGGTTTCGAGCTCATAGGATACGCGCTGGTCCTTGTTGAGCGTCGACATGCCCGCACGCTCGACCGCCGAAATGTGGACGAAGGCATCGCCCGTGCCGTTTTCCGGCGCGATGAAGCCATAGCCCTTGTCGCTGTTGAAGAATTTTACGGTGCCAGTGATCATGAGAACTTCCTTGTCCCACGGGTATCGGACATGCGCCCGAGCGGCACATTCCGGCGTCTTGAAGCTAGAAGGACAAGGGGAGGAGCCAAGGCGGCCCATCATCCGTCGCAGGCGACGTTCAGCCGCTTGAACATAAGCACTTCTGCGGCAAAAGCTAGTCTCGACGAGAAAACTATTCTCTATCTATCTTATTTACGCAACGTCCCCACAACCTCCGGAACGGTTCACCGTGCGTCCCGAAGCGCACATACTCGTCCAGATTTGCGCAGCGTTAACAGGCCGCCTCAACCCAAAGTAGCAGGTCTGCTGGCGCCAACCAATTTGCCCACGCCGCCTAAGCTTGCAATCTCATGCCGGCCGGTTGCTGGTGCTGCCAATTTGGAGACGTGATCGCCGCGATCGAAGGGCGGCCGAGCAGATAGCCCTGCATCAACTCGACACCCATATCGCGCAGAACATCAAATTCACCGATCGTTTCGATCCCCTCGCAAATCACCTGAATCCCCAGATCCTTCACCATGTTCAAGGTGTGCTTGAGAATGCTGCGCTTTACGCGGTCTGTGTCGATAGAGCGAATGAGGTCCATGTCAATCTTGACCAGATCCGGCTGAAATTTAGCCAATAAACTGAGACCGGCGTAGCCCGAGCCAAAATCGTCAATCGCCGTCCGAAATCCCATCGCGCGGTAGCACCGCAGAATATTCAGCAGGTGACCAGTGTCCAGATTTTCCGATTCCGTGAACTCAAAAATAATGCGGTTCAGAGGAAAACCATGCTCAAGTGCCGCCGCAAGAGTAAGGCGAATACAGGCCCTCGGCTCATAGACTGCATTGGGAAGAAAATTGATCGACAGGCATGCGCCTTCGTCGGCGAACTTCAATGCTGCAGCCAATTCTATGGATTTCACCCGACATCTCTGGTCAAATGCATAACGGTTATGATCTGAAACATATTGCAGAACCTGACTTGCGCCTTCGCCGTTTACACCGCGAACGAGCGCTTCATGCGCGAAGACAGTACCATTTGCCACGTCCAGGATAGGTTGAAAGGCCATTGTGATCGGCAGATCGAACCCGGCGCCGTCCCGACAGCCGGAGCAAGCAGCACTGGCACCCATTTTTGCACCTCACGCATAAAGCTCTAAGCCTTCTTACGAGAGATATATTGCCAATCCTATAAATTTACCTTTCGGGAGCTCGCGACCAGGGCCGATCAAGAAATGAAAAGGGCGAAATCCTTCGGTCCATCGCCCAATCCATCATTGTCTTTGGCCCATCCTAGGTCGCAGGGCGGCGGCGTGATGGCGTAATTCGAGACCTTGGTACTGGGGGAGACCGCAGCGGCGTACTGGTTCATGGCGACGATCTGATCGCGTTTGGCCGGAAGCTCTTGGCTTCCCCTATAGAAGCGACAGGAAGCTACAGGGACACCATACTCAACCCTGGCTACCCTACACAGACCGCCTTCTCAAATCCTCCACACAGCGCTCCGCCGTCCGCCCGTCCCACAGGTCCGGCCGCTTACGGTCCTGGCGCGGCTCGGCGAGTGCCACGAGCAGGCGTTCCAGCAGAGTGTCGGCGTTCACCAGTTGCGCGGTGCCCTCGCTGATCGTGATCGGGCGCTCGGTGTTTTCGCGCAGCGTCAGGCAGGGGATGCCCAGATAGGTCGTCTCCTCCTGAATGCCGCCGCTGTCGGTGATCACCGCCGCCGCACCCGCGACGAGGCTCATGAAGCGGACATAGGCGGCGGGGCCGACCAGCGTCAGGCCGGCCGCCTCCAGCTTCGCGACGCCCGCGTCGCCGAGCCGCTGGCGCGTGCGCGGGTGGACCGGGAAGATCAGCGGCAGATGCGCCTGCACCGCGATCAGCGCGTCGACCAGCCGGTCGAGCTGCTCCGGCACGTCGACGTTGGACGGCCGGTGCAGCGTCACCACGCCATAGCTGCCGGGGGCAAAGCCCAACTCGCCCGGATAGTCGGCGGCGAGGATCGCGGGGCGGACCAGTTCGTAGCTGTCCATCATGATGTTGCCCACGCGGGTGATCCGGCTTTCGGGAATGCCCTCGTCGCGCAGATTCTCGTCGGCGTCGGGCGACGGGGTCCATAGCACGTCGGCGAGCACGTCGGTGACGAGGCGGTTGAGTTCCTCGGGCATGTCGCGGTCGCGGCTGCGCAGCCCCGCCTCGAGGTGGACGATCGGGATGCGCAGCTTCGCCGCTGCCATCGAGGCCGCCGCGGTCGAATTGACGTCGCCCACCACGACCAGCCAGTCGGGGCGCTCCTCGATCGCCAGCTTCTCATAGGCGATCATCACCCGACCGGTCTGTTCGGCATGGCTGCCCGAGCCGATGCCGAGATGATGATCGGGCGCCGGCAGGCCCAGATCGGCGAAGATGTCGTCGGACATCGCCGCGTCATAATGCTGCCCGGTGTGGACGATGACGGGGCGGAAATCGGCCGTCGCGTTCAGCGCATGCCAGAGCGGCGCCACCTTCATGAAATTGGGACGGGCGGCGGCGATGAGATGGACGATCTTGGGCTCGGTCATGCGAAACGACCTACCGAATTATCCGCACTTGTCGAGGCGCAGCAGCCACAAGGCTCAATGGTGATCATGGTCGTGGTCGTGCTTATGCCTATGGTCATGATCGTGGTGCCCCTGCCCGCCCGCCCCCTCGGCGCAGCCGGCGTCGGCACAGCGGCCGCGCTCGATCTGAAAGGTCGCATGGCCGATACCGAATTCCTCGCGCACCAGCCGCGCGGTCGAGACGAGGAACTCATCCTGCTCGGCCAGATCGGGCATCACGAGATGCGCGGTCAGCGCGGTCTCGGTCGTGCTCGTCGGCCAGATGTGGATATGGTGCACCGCCGTCACGCCCGGCAGATCGGCAAGCCGCGCCGAGACCTTGGCCGGGTCGATCCGGCTCGGCACGCCGGCCAGCGACATCACAAGCGAATCCCGGAAAAGACCCCAGGTTCCGGCCACGATGACGGCGACGATCACGATGCTGATCGCCGGATCGATCCAGAGCGCCCCCGTCCGCGCGACGAGAAACCCCGCCACCACGACGCCGGCGGAGACCGCCGCGTCGGCAGCCATGTGCAGGAAGGCGCCACGGATGTTGATGTCGTCATCCCCACCCCGCAGGAAAAGGAGTGCAGTGCCGAGATTGATCGCGATGCCGACCGCCGCCACCGCCATCATCGTCCCGCTCTGGATCGGCTCGGGCTCGAACAGCCGCTGAATCGCGCCGAGCGCGATCGCCCCGCAGGCGATCAGCAGCAGGATCGCGTTGAACAGCGCCGCCAGGATCGACGAACCGCGCAGCCCATAGGTGTAGCGCGCGCTCGCGGGACGCTTTGACAGCGCATAGGCTGCCCAGGCCATCAGCAGCCCCAGCACGTCCGACAGATTATGTCCGGCGTCGGCCACAAGCGCGATCGACCCGGACGCCAGCCCGGCGGCTCCTTCGACGATCACGAAACCGAGGTTCAGCGTTACACCGATGGCGAATGCCCGGCCGAATTCCTTGGGCGCATGGCCATGCCCATGGGCGCCATGCCCATGGGCATGGCCGCTATGGTCGTGCTTGTGGTCGCTATGAGAGGGGCTGAGCGCGCGTGTCATGGCGACCACCTACAGGCTTTTCTCGAGCAAGAGAAAATGAAGATCGTTGCGCGGATCGACGGCCGCCACGCCTCCCTGCCCCGGGAAGGGCCGGGTCTCGCCCGTCGGCCGATAGCCGCGCCGTCCATACCATGAGAGCAGCTCGGGGCGCCGGTGGACGACGTAGAGCCGCATCCGCTGTGCTCCTTCGCGCCGAGCGACATCCTCGGCCGCCGCCATGATCCGCTGACCCAGGCCGTCCTTCTGCCGGCCGGGATCGACGCTGAGCATGCCCAGCTGCCATAGCCCCGCTCCCTCGTCCTGCAAGCGGACGGTGGCGACCGGCGCGCCCGACGCCTCGTCGCGGACGATCCGAAGCCGCACCGAGGGGTCAGCGAGGTCCTGCCGGATCTCGGCCTCGTCGACTCTCGGTTCGGTGATGAAGTCTTCGACCGTCCAGCTGCGTAGCGCCCCCCAGCCGCGATAGGCCCGGTTGACCAGATCGACGATGGCAGGGACATCGGATTCGCGCGGAAGATCGAGCATGGCTTTCCTTCAGCCATTTCGGCCAGCGAGAGGCAAGCGTCGGCGTCGATTCGCCCGGCGATGCAGCATCGGGACATCGGGCGGGCCACGCGCAATTCGCCCCGTAATCCGGGCATTTTTGCGATCGGACGAACATGCTGGACGGCAAGTAGAATTTCGAAACTTTACATGGGGGTCAGCGCACCATATATCCGCGCCTCCGCTGCCCCATGGGACTTCCACCGCAAGGCAGCTTTCTTGCCCACGTTACACCCGGAGGTCCCTTGAGTTGCACAAGCACCATAGCGCGCTGGGGCTAGCTTCGTCCCTTAAGCCGGTTCAGCCGGTAACGCTTCTTCGTCCCCACGCCGCTGCGCGGGCTGCCCGGTTCTTCGTCGAGAAGTTCCAGGGGCGCTCGATGTATGCCGTCAAGGCGAATCCGTCCCCCGATCTGATCCAGATCCTGTGGGACAACGGCATCACGCAGTTCGACGTGGCGTCGATCGCGGAAGTGCGGCTGGTGGCCGGCATCGCGCCGGAAGCCACGCTCTGCTTCATGCACCCGGTCAAGGCCGAGGAAGCAATCGCGGAAGCCTATTTCGACTATGGCGTCCGCACCTTCTCGCTCGACTCGCTCGAGGAGCTGGACAAGATCGTGCGCGCCACCAAGGGTGCGGCCGACCTGACGCTGTGCGTCCGTCTGCGCGTTTCGTCGGAAATGTCGAAGCTCAGCCTCGCCTCGAAATTCGGGGTCGAGCTGGCCGATGCCAAGGAACTGCTGCTGCGCACCCGCCAGGTCGCGGATGCGCTCGGCATCTGCTTCCATGTCGGCAGCCAGGCGATGAGCCCGTCGGCCTATGTGCAGGCTATGGAGAAGGTCCGCGCGGCGATCGTCGCGGCGGCAGTTACGGTCGACGTCATCGACGTCGGCGGGGGCTTCCCCTCGGTCTATCCCGGCATGGAGCCGCCCGCACTTGAGGCCTATTTCAACGCCATCCATCAGGCGTTCGAAAGCCTGCCGGTGTCCTATTCGTCGGAATTGTGGTGCGAGCCGGGCCGTGCATTGTGCGCAGAATATGCGAGCCTGCTCGTCCGCGTCGAGCGTCGCCGCGGTGACGAGCTCTACATCAACGACGGTGCCTATGGCGCGCTGTTCGATGCCGCGCATGTCGGCTGGCGCTTTCCGGTCCAGCTGCTGCGCGACGGCGAGCCGCGCATCCGTGACACCGGGTTCAGCTTCTACGGCCCCACCTGCGACGACATGGACCGGATGGCCGGCCCGTTTGTCCTGCCTGGCGACGTCAATGTCGGCGACTATATCGAGATCGGCATGCTCGGCGCCTATGGCTGCGCGATGCGGACCGGCTTCAACGGCTTCACCGCCGGCGAGCGGGTCATCATGACCGACGAACCGATGGCGTCGCTCTACACGCACGACGACACGCAGCGCGAAACGGTTTCGCACAACGTCATCACCCTGTAAGGGCTGCCCAGCAGAAAAGCCCGTCTCCGGCGGAAAGCCGGATCATCCGCCTCGATCGAGCGCGATGGTCCGGCCTTCCGCCGGAGCTGCGGCCGTTTTGATTTCCGGAGACCAAGATGAACACACCCTCTGTCAACGACACGCGCAAGGCCGAGCTGCTTTCGACGCAGGTCGAGCATATCGACATCACCAGCTTCGATGCCCGCCCGATCATCGACGCGATGGGCAAGATGAGCTTCACCAGCCGCGATCTCGCGCGCGCCACCGGCATCTACAACCAGATGCTCGAGGATCCCGACTGCACGATCTTCCTGGTGATCGCCGGGTCGACCTCGGCCGGCGGCTGCATGGACGCCTATGCCGAACTGGTCCGCTCGGGCATGGTCGACGCCGTCGTCGCCACCGGCGCCACGATCGTCGACATGGATTTCTTCGAGGGCCTCGGCCACAAACATTATCAGGCGCTCGAAGTGCCCGATGACGACACGCTGCGCTCGCTGCTGATCGATCGCATCTACGACACCTATATCGACGAGGAGCAGCTTCAGGACTGCGACTTCACGATTAACAAGATCGCCAACTCGCTGGAGCCGCGTGCCTATTCGAGCCGCGCCTTCATCCGCGAGATGGGCAAATATCTGGTCGAGCACGGCAAGAAGGAGAACAGCCTCGTCAAGCTCGCTTATGAGCATGACGTGCCGATCTTCTGCCCGGCCTTCGTCGACAGCTCGGCGGGCTTCGGCCTCGTCAAGCATCAGGTCGACTGCATGAAGGCGGGCCGTCCCTATATGATGATCGACGCTATCGCCGATTTCCGCGAACTCACCGACATCAAGATCAAGGCGGGCACCAGCGGCCTGCTGATGATCGGCGGCGGCGTGCCGAAGAACTTCATCCAGGACACCGTCGTCTGCGCCGAGATTCTCGGCCACGAGGACGTCGAGGTTCACAAATATGCCGTGCAGATCACCGTCGCGGACGTGCGCGACGGCGCCTGCTCCTCTTCGACGCTGCAGGAAGCCGCCAGCTGGGGCAAGGTCAACACCGGCATCGAGCAGATGGTGTTCGCCGAGGCCGGCTCGGTCGTGCCGCTGCTGGCATCGGACGCCTATCATCGCGGCCATTGGAAGAATCGCGCCAAGCGCGCCTGGGGCAAGCTGTTCGACTGATCGCGGTCGACAGGAAAAAAGGAAAAGGCCGGGTCCGCAGGGGTCCGGCCTTTTTCATTGGAATAGGATCAGCAGCGTTGCGAAGGTCTGCCGATCGGCCCGCCTGCCTTGCGGCTCTCCTGCGCCATGCGCTGGATCAGCATGTACAGATCGGCCGCTTCTTCGCCCGCCTCACCGTCGAGGAGCCGCCCGATCTGCGTGTCGACATAGCCGGCGTCGCCCCAATAAGACAGGCTCCAGTCGGCGAACCGATAGCTGTCGATCGGCTTTGTCTCGATCACCGTTACCGCTTCGTGGCGATGGTCCTTCTCGATGCTCCGCATCACCGCGTCGACGGCCGACGGCGGTCCTTCGAGCAGCTGCGCGAAATGCCGTTCGGTAAAGAGAAGCGAGCCACGGACACCCAGCGCCGCATTGCGCCGTTCGGACACCGCGACGATGGCCTTGATCTCCCCACATTGGACCGGGAGCACCAACAGGCTGCGGCTCACATATATCAGCGACTGAAGCATAGCCTTTGCAATACAAGGGTTTGCGTGCCGGACGGTTGCGATAAATACGTATGGAATGTAAAATACTGTAAACTTTTGTCTTATTGCGTTGCACCAATGTGTATCTTGCTTTGACGAGCGGTAGCAGAACCGGGCTCGCTTGTTTCCAACTCCCTTCGCCGCCGATTGGTTACCATCCGGTCGTGCAACTGAGTAACCAAGCGGCTCGCCGTCCGCTCGAACAGCGCGGGCACCAGCGCATGGATGAAGCAGGCACAAGCCGCGCGTCCCAGCAGCAGGCCAAAGCCTGCGGCGTTTACGAAATGCTCGGCATAGCTTTCGCCAACCGACGCGGGGTGATCCAGGAACAGCTTCTTCATGATCGTCTCCTCGCCACCAGAATATGGGCGCGCAGGCGCGACATGCTTCTTTTTTCTGTCTTCATCCGTACGAGATGCGATAAGATCATTCTCCCTTCGGCAGTTTGGAGAGAATGAAAATGCTGGATGCCACCGACCGCCGGATTCTTGCCCATCTGCAGCGCGACGCGACACTGCCGCTGGCGGCACTCGCCGAGGCGGCCGGGCTCTCGCAGACCCCCTGCTGGAAACGCGTCAAGCGGCTGGAGCGCGAGGGCTATATTCGCGGCCGGGTGACCCTGCTCGATCCGGCCAAGGTGGGGCTGAAGACCGTGGTCTTCGTCGGCGTCCGCGCCAACGAGCATAGCGAGGAATGGCTGTCGCTATTCGCCCGCTCGATCTCCGAAATCCCGGAGGTAACCGAGTTCTACCGCATGAGCGGGGAAACCGATTATCTGCTAAAAATCGTGTGCGCCGACATCGACGATTATGACCGCATCTACAAGCGCATCATCCGCTCCGTCCCCTTACGCGACGTCACCTCGTCCTTCGCGATGGAGCAGATCAAATATTCGACCGCCCTTCCCTTGTGACCGGCCATCTGTTCTAAAATATAGAACATTCTGGACGATTTTATACGACTGCATCGAAGGTCCGCGATCTCATAGATCTGCTTTCAGCCAGACGGACGGGCGAACGGGCCCGGTACCGACAGCCGGATCATTCGGAAAGGACTTCACCATGACCTATGTCACCACGCAGGACGGCACCCGCATCTTCGTCAAGGATTGGGGGCCCAAGGATGCCCAGCCCATTCTCTTCGCCCATGGCTGGCCGCTTTCGGCGGACGCCTGGGACGGTCAGATGCTCTTCTTCGCCCAGGCCGGTTATCGCGTCATTGCCCATGACCGTCGCGGCCATGGCCGCTCGGACCAGCCCGCGACCGGCAACGACATGGACAATTACGCCGATGATCTGGCGGCCGTCATCGAGGCGCTCGACCTCAACAACCTGATCCTCGTCGGCCATTCTACCGGCGGCGGCGAGATCAGCCATTACGTCGGCCGCCACGGTTCCGCGCGGGTGGCGAAGATGGTGCTGGTGGGCGCGGTCCCACCGATCATGGCGAAGACCGAAGCCTATCCAGGCGGCCTGCCGATCGAGCTGTTCGACGGGATCCGCAACGGCGTCGCAGCCAACCGCTCGCAATTCTATCTCGACCTGACGACACCCTTCTACGGTTTCAACCGTGAAGGCGTGACGGCGAACGAAGGGCTGCGGCAGGGCTTCTGGGCGCAGGGAATGGCAGGCTCGATTCTCGGCCAATATCTCTGCATCCACGAATTCTCGGAGGTCGACTATACCGAAGACCTGAAGGCGATCGACGTCCCCACCCTGATCATCCACGGCGACGACGACCAGATCGTGCCGATCGGCAATTCGGGCGAACTCTCCGCCAGGATCGTCAAGGATGCCGCACTGCTCGTCTATGAAGGCGCTCCGCACGGTTTGACCGCGACGCATCAGGACCGGTTCAACGCCGACCTGCTCGCCTTCGCGCGCAGTTGAGCGCAGCGGACTGATACCCTTTCCCCCCGGGCGTGGAGCCTCTATCAGGCGGCCGAACGCTCGGGGGAATGAAATGCTGCGCCGCTTGTATGACTGGACCATGGCCAAGGCGGCGCACCGCCATGCCGAATGGTGGCTGGCGGCCTTCGCCTTCATGGAGGCGAGCTTCTTTCCGGTACCGCCGCACCCGCTGCTCGGACTGATGTGCCTGGCCGAACCGAAGAAGGCGATCCGCTTTGCCGCCGTGGCGACGCTGGCCTCGGTGGCCGGCGGGCTGCTCGGCTATGCAATCGGGCATTTCGTCTACGAGGCGTTCGGGGAGGCGCTGCTGCGCGCACTCGGCCTGGCCGAAAGCTTCCCGAAGGCCGCCTGCTATCTGCGCGACTATGGCGCCGAGATCATCATCGTGAAGGGGGCTACCCCGATCCCGTTCAAGCTGCTGACGATCACTGCCGGCTTCATCGGCATGAACCTGCTCGTTTTCATCGGTGCCTCGATCGTGTCGCGCTCGATCAGCTTCATGATCGTCGGCATCCTGTTCCGCCTGTTCGGCGCGCCGATCAAGGCAGTGATCGACCGCCACCTCGGCAAGGTTACGGCGGCTTTCGCGATCCTGGTCGTGGCCGGTTTTCTGGCGGTCACGCTGGTCGGGGGCGGCTCACAACAGACCAACGAGAAGTGTGCGGTGGCACAGGAAGTGCATCCCGACTGAACCGGGTCAGTTCCACTCTTTTGCCAGCGCCTCGGTGAGGCGCGCGAGCATCTGCCTCTGATCCTGTTCGAATGCGTCGCGGGCGTTGGCGCCCATTTCGGCCCTTCGCGCATGTGACAGGCTCTGCACTTGGTCGATCGCCGCTTCGATCAGGTCGATGGTCGTAACGTAGCGCACGCCCCTGTTCAGCGGCGCACTGTCGACAGTGGGCACCAAAATGCCGAAATCAGGCCGGATCAGTTCGTTCATCGGCGGCGCGTCGAGCGTCACGACCAGCGCGCCCATCGCCCGGCTCTCGTTGATATAATGGCCGAAGCCTTCGACCGCAGACGTACAGAGGTGGATTCCGCTCGCCGCGAGTTCCCGGAAATAGGCCTCATGTTGGGGGAAGAAGCCGAGGAACAGGCGCAGATTGCCATCCTCGATCCATCGACGCGTGTTCAGGCCGATGTCCTGCCCATAGGCCTGCAACGAGAGGAGCGGCAAGTCGGCGCGCTTCGCCCACAGATCGATCAGCAACTGGCTATGCCGGGTCGTGGCCTTACCCCGAAAATGCGCATAGGTCCGGTAGTCGCTCACCCGCAGCGCCGGGTCGCGCGAGGTGAAGCCGACATGGTGGTGGCGAGCATCGGGCAGATGCGGCGCCAGATGGTCGGATGAGAACCGGCTCCGGTGGAACACCGCATTGATCATGCGCCCCGCTGACTCGACATCCTCCGGCAGGAACCATTCGGGATTGGGCAGCAATATGCGCGACTTGTAATTTTCGAGGAAGGGCCGTTCGAAAACCCGCTCCAGGAAAATGGCAAGCCGGCCGGTCTTGCGAAGATAGTCCGGCGGCGGATCGCCGCGCTTCTCTTTGCGGTAGAGGGACATCCGCCCGCGCATCGGCCGGACCTCTATCCGGCCGCCGGAAACCTTCCGGATGGCCGACTGGATAACCTGCGCACAATGCTCCAGCCCGGTGCTCCATGCCGGATAGAATAGGTCGATCAGTCCGCCGTTCGCCATTGCCGCTGCGCCCCCTTGAGGGCACGACCAGCCCCCCGCCTCATTGCCATGCCGTAACGGCTTTCACTCCAGGAGCAATCGCGGCGGGCTGTCGGCAACAAAATGTCACCGGTCAGATATCGCCGAACCCCTCCTCCTCCTCGTCGTTCGCGCCGAGCGTCACGAACTGGTCGAGCAGCCAGGAGCCGGCCGGTCCGGGTGGCGTGTCGCTGCGCCAGATGCCGTTGAAGCGGTAGGTGCCGCCGATATGATCGGGCATGTGCAGACGGACGAGCGTGCCGGCCATCAGGTCGGGCTCGATCATCGGCAATGGCATATTGCCCCAGCCGATGCCCTGCCGCAGCAGCTGGTGCTTCGCGCCGAGGTCGGCCAGGCGCCATGTGCGGTGGCTGAGCACCGAATAATCCTGTCCGTCTGTGAAGCGCGAGCGGTCGGTCAGCACGATCTGGACATGCTCGCGGCCCATGCCGGGCGGGATTTTCGCGGTCCGGCCGAGGGGGTGATCGGGCGCGGCCACCGGCACCATCGGCACCGAGCCGGCCGAGACGAGATCGATGCCGCTGACCCCGGCGGCGAGCGGGCCCGAAATGCCGATCGTCGCCACCCGGTCGAGCACCATCGCGGTGACCGCGCCCAGCGCCTCGACATGAAGGCGCAGCGACACCGTCGGGAAGCGCTCGGCGAAGGCGCGCAGAACCTGTCCCAGTCGCTCGGCCGGCAGCATCACATCCACCGCCAGATCGACTTCGGCCTCCAGACCGTCCAGCAGACCTTTGACCTTGGCGCGAAGGCCATCGATCCCCTGAGACACCATACGCGCCTCGGCGAGCACTGCGCGGCCCGCCGTGGTCAGCACCGGCTTACGCGTCCCCTCCCGATCGAACAGCGTCAGACCCAGCTGCGCCTCGAGATTGCCGATGCCATAGCTGATCACCGACACCGCTCGGTTGAGCTTCCTCCCCGCCGCCGCGAAGCTGCCCGTCTCGACGATAGCGAGAAATATCCGCAGCTGGTCGAAGGTCGGCATGCCCGGATTTGACATTTCAATTTCCTCGAACGTTTCGGCCAATTTTATCCGTCTGACCGGATAAGTCGAGCAGGTCTAGAAGGTCCTCAACAGGAAGGAGGACGAGATGACGACCACCCCGATCAGCGCACCCGAATTGAGCCGCACCGAGTGGAAGGCGGTCGCCCGCGCCTATGAGGAGGCCGAAGCCTATCGCTCGGTCCCCCACAAGCGGTCGTTCCTGCGCAGCGCACTGGACCGCGTCACTGGACAGCATTCAGAACTGCCGGTGCTCGATCCCCGGGCCGACGCACTGCGCCGTTTCGTTTGCACCGTGCGGCGCACCCGCCACGCCGACGAACGGCTGGTCCCCGAGCTGCTCGGCCTCGGCTTCAGCCGCGCGCAGGTCGACGCCCTCACCCTGATTTCAGCCTGAAACCAAGGCCCTGCCTCAGACATTGGAGACATGACATGATCGACATTCGACGCTTTTCCACCCTCGGCGGCGCCAACCATGGCTGGCTCGACGCCAAGCATCACTTCTCCTTCGCCGGCTATCATGACGAAGCCCGGATGAACTGGGGCGACCTGCGCGTGTGGAACGACGATACGATCGCGCCGCGCACCGGCTTCCCGCCGCACCCCCACCGCGACATGGAGATCATCACCTATGTCCGCGAGGGCGCGATCTCCCACCAGGACAATCTGGGCAATCGCGGACGAACCGAAGCCGGCGACGTGCAGGTGATGTCCGCCGGCAGCGGGATCCAGCATTCGGAATATAATCTGGAGGACGTCACCACGCGCATCTTCCAGATCTGGATCCAGCCCGCGCAGCGCGGCGGGCAGCCGAGCTGGGGCGCCAAGCCCTTCCCCAAGGACGACCGCGCCGGCCAGTTCGTGACCCTCGCCAGCGGCATAGCCGGAGACGAGGACGCGCTGCCGATCCGCGCCGAAGCGCGGGTGGTCGGCGCAACGCTGCGGGCCGGCGAGACCGCCGAATATCCGCTCGGCGCGGGCCGCTTCGCCTATCTCGTGCCCGCCACCGGCGCGATCGAGATTGACGGACAGCGGATCGATGCCCGCGACGGCGCCGCGATCCGCGATCTCGAGGTCATCCGCGTTACCGCGCTGGAGGACAGTGAGGTCGTCCTGGTCGATGCGGCCTGACCCATCAGCCTTGAACCGGCGGGCCGGGTGGCGGACAAGATATCGTCCGCACCGGCCCGCCTCCCCACCGATCGATTTGAGGAAGACACAGATGAGCATGCGCAGCAGCGAGGTCGACGGCGTCGACATGGTGATCCTGCCCCCGGTCCGCGACCTGGGCGAGGGCTTCGAGGTTCGGCGCGCATTGCCGTCGCCGCACCGGCGGATGGTCGGCCCCTTCATCTTCTTCGACCAGATGGGTGAAGCAACTTTCCGCAGCGGCGAAGGCCTGGACGTACGTCCCCACCCGCATATCGGCCTTGCAACGATCACCTATCTGCTCGACGGCGAGATCATGCATCGGGACTCGGTCGGCAGCGTCCAGCCGATCCGCCCCGGCGAGGTCAACTGGATGACCGCCGGTTCGGGCATCGTCCATTCCGAGCGCACGCCGGACGCGCTGCGCCCTTCGGGCAGCACGCTGTTCGGCCTCCAGACCTGGGTCGCGCTGCCGACCGACAAGGAAGAGATCGACCCCGCTTTCGCGCATCATAAAGCATCGGAGATTCCGGTGATCGAGGCGGACGGCACGAAGCTGACGCTGATCGTCGGTACCTGGGATGGCCTGCGCTCACCAGTGAAGGCCTATTCGGACATGGTCTATGCGGACATCGTCCTCGTCGACGGCGCGCGCTATCAGGTCAAGGCCGAGCATGTCGAACGCGCCGTCTATGTGGTCGAGGGATCGGTCGAGGTCGCCGGACAGACCGGAAGCTTCGCCGCCGGTGAGCTGATCGTCTTCAAGCCCGGCGCGGAGATCGTGCTGAAGGCCAAGGGCGCGGCGCGGCTGATGCTGATCGGCGGCGAGCCTTTCCCCGAGGGACGCAACATCTACTGGAACTTCGTCTCCTCCTCGCGCGACCGGATCGAGCAGGCGAAGGAAGACTGGCGCGAGCGCCGCTTCGCCCCCGTGCCCGACGAGCAGGAGTTCATCCCCCTGCCCGAAGAGCCCAAGGCCGTCCGCTACCCCTGAACCGAGAGGCCGTGATGGCGCATGCAACCGCAACCATCGGTGCCAATCGATACCGCACCACCATCGTCGCCGGCGGTCACCAGCTGACCGCCGACGAGCCCGAGGCGCTGGGCGGCGCCGATAGCGGCCCTGCGCCGTTCGACCTGCTGCTCGCCGCGCTCGGCGCCTGCACCGCGATCACGCTGCGCATGTATGCCGAGAAGAAGGGCTGGCCGCTGGAGTCGCTCGACATCGCCGAACGAACGCCGGTGACGCTCACGCTCAAGGCGGGCATCCCGATCGCCACCACCCTGATCTGACCTTTCGACCCAAGGAGAAGCGCCCCATGCCGACCGAGGTCTTCGACTTTCCCGGCACCCGCGCGACCATCGCGGGCCGACTGGAAGTCCCGGCTGGGCCGGTGCGTGGCTGGGCGCTGGTGGCCCACTGCTTCACCTGCGGCAAGGACCAACTGGCCACCGTCCGGATCGCCCGCGCGCTGGCCGCCCAGGGTATCGGCACATTGCGGTTCGACTTTGCCGGGATCGGCGAAAGCGGCGGCTCGCTCGCCGAGGGTAGCTTCGCCGACGACGCGCGCGACATCGTCGCGGCGGGGGAGGCGATGGCGGCGGCGGGGAAGGCCCCATCGCTGCTGGTCGGCCATAGTTTCGGCGGCGCGGCGGCGCTCGCGGCGGCAGGCGAGATGTCCTCGATCAAGGCCATCGCCACCATTGCCGCGCCGTTCGACGCGACCCATGTGCTGCGCCATTTCGATGAGCAGAGCCTGTCGGCTATCGAGCGCGACGGCGTCGGAGACGTGACGCTTGCCGGCCGTCCCTTCCGCTTCGGCAAGCGCTTCCTCGACGATCTGCGGCAGCAGGATCAGGGCGCACGGATCGCCGGCCTGCACAAGCCGCTGCTCGTCCTGCATGCCCCCTTCGATCAGGTCGTCGACGTGGAGAACGCCACCCGCATCTTCCTCGCGGCGCGGCACCCCAAAAGCTATGTCTCGCTGGACAAGGCCGATCACATGCTGAGCGGCGATGGCGAGGCCGACCATGTGGCGGCGATGATCGCCGCCTGGGCCTCCCCCTATCTGCCTGCGCTCGAACAGACGCGCGATGCCGGCGAGGCCGATGTCGTTGCCGAGGAGAGCCGCGCAGGCCGCTTTCAGGTCGCGATCCAGGCCGGCGGCACGAGCTTCCTCGCCGATGAGCCGCAGAGCGTCGGCGGGCTCGGTTCGGGACCCACGCCCTATGACCTGCTTTCAGCCGGGCTCGCCGCCTGCACGACGATGACGCTGCGCCTTTATGCCGACCAGAAGGGCTGGCCCGTGGCGCGCATTCGAACGGCCGTCGGCCACCAGAAGCGCAAGGGCGAGTTGCCAGCCGACCTCTTCGCCCGCCGGATCGAGATCGAGGGTGCGCTGGACAACGAACAGCGCATACGCATGTTGGAGATCGCAGATCGCTGTCCGGTCCATCGCACGCTCGAAAGCGCGGCTGCGGTCAAAACAAGTGCCGGCCCGCCACCGGCTGCGACGGACTCGATCGACGCACATATGGAGGAGGCGGCCCGGGTTGAGGACGGCTGAACTGCGCCACGCCCAGCCGCGCCTTACATCGTCACCACGATCTTGCCCGCCTTATCGCGACCCAGCAGCGCCGACAGCGCCTCACACGACCGCTCCAGCGGGAAAGCATGAACCGCAGGAAGTACGAGTTCCCCTCCGGCGACCCGCACGAGCAGATCGGCCCAGATTTGCTTCGCCCGCCCGATATCGCTCTCCACCAGATGCCGCGCGTCGACGCCGACCAGAGCGCCGCTCTTGAGCAGCGGCAAGTTCGCCGGAAGGCGCGGTATCTCACCGCCCGCAAAGCCCAGTACAAGATGTCGGCCACCCTTCGCCAGCGAACGGAAGGCGCCCTCGAAGGTCGATCCACCGACGGGATCGACGACGACCGAAATCCCGGCCTCAGGCTGCACCGCACGCAGCGTATCGCGCCAGTCCTCGGCGAGATAATCGATCGCGGCCGCAGCACCGCAGTCGAGCGCCATGCTGCGCTTGGCGGCCGTCGACGCACCCGCGACGACGATCGCGCCGGCCGCCGCCGCGATCCGCACCGCAGCAGAACCGACACCGCCGGCCGCGCCGAGCACCAGCACGCCCTCACCCGGTTGCAAGCCACCTCGATCGAACAGAGCATAAGAGGCGGTCAGATAATCGAGCATCATGCCCGCGACCCCGGCGGCATCGAGCCCTTCGGGAACCGCCACGGTCCAGCCAGCGTCGAGCAGCGCATAGTCCGCAGCACCACCGCCCCGCGCCAGCTGCCAGGTCGCCACACGGTCGCCGATGGCTTGGTTAGCGACGTCAGGTCCCACTGCGACCACACGGCCGACGATTTCCGCGCCGGGGACGTAGGGAACGGCCGGCTTGAGCTGGTAGAGCCCCCGCGTGATCAGTCCGTCGACATAGCCGAAGCTCACCGCCTCGACCTCGACCAGCACCTCCCCCGGACCCGGCTGCGGCACCGGCAATGTCCGCAGCGAAAAGACACCGGGCCCGTCGAGGCTGTCGCCCGCCAGTGCCCGCATGGTCTGCGGGATCACCATGTGGCGTGCAGGCGCAGCAGACCCCGGAATAGGAAATTGTCGCGCCACTCGGCCGAAGACAGGTCGACCTTCATCGTCGGCAGCACCGTCGCCATATGCTCGAAGGCGACCCGTGCCTCGATCCGGGCGAGTTCGGCACCCACGCAGAAATGGATGCCGCCGCCGAACGACATATGGTCCGAAGCACCCCGTCCGATGTCGAACCGGTCGGGGTCGGGAAATTTGCGGTGATCGCGATTGGCTGCGCCGACCAGGGTGAGGACGCGCTGGCCCTTTGCGACCGGATGGCCGTCGATGGTGGTGTCGTTCAGCGCGGTACGATAGGCCGCGACCAGCGAGCTTTCGTAGCGCAGCGCTTCCTCATTGGTCGAGGCGGCAAGCGCGGCCGGAGCCTCGACCAGGCGCTGCCACTGGTCCGGATGGCAATGCAGGCGGTAGAGACCGTTGCCGATGATGTTCGCGGTCGTCTCGAACCCGGCGCCGAACAGCGCGATCGCAACCGTCGTCGCCTCGTGCATCGAGAGGCCGTCGGGCATCGTCCCCGTCTGCGCCAGGGCGGTGAGCAGGTCGTCGCGCGGGTTGGCGAGGCGATCCTCGAACTCGGCGAGGAAAAAGCTTTCGAGATCGTCGATCGCGCGGTTGGCGGTCGCGAGCTCCGCCTCGGTCAGCTTGCGCGCCTCGAACGCGACGAAAGCCTCCGGGATCGCCGCCATCAGACGGTCCATGGCCGACGCACCATAATCGATGCCCATCAAGTCGCAGATGACCATGACCGGCAACCTATAGGCGAACTGGATCATCAGATCGGCGCGGCCGTCACCGATGAAAGCGTCGGTCAGTTCGCCGCAGATTTCGCGGATGCGCGGCTCCATCGCGCGCACCCGCTTGGCCGTCAGCGATCCCGTCACCAGGCCCCGGATGCGCGTGTGCTGGGGCGGGTCCTGCATGATGAAGACCTCCGACAGCCAGCGATAGGCCGAATTGGCCATCGGGTCGAAGTCGGGCCCATAGAAGAGCTTGAGATTGGCGATGAAGTCGCCGGTGCCGAAATCCTTCCGGTTCATCAGCACCTCGCGCACATGATCGTAGCGCGAGACCACCCAATAGCCGAATTTCGACCAGTGAAACGGATCGTTTTCGCGGATCGCCGCGAAGATCGGATAGGGATCGGTGATCAGTTCCGGAATCGACGGATCGAACGGTTCGACGACGGCGACTGCCTCCACATGCTCCTCCTCGGTCATCCTCTCGCGAGCCGGTCGTTGCCGGCCCCCGCCCGCCGCGCTGCTGCGCGGTCAGGCGGTCAGTTCTGCGTCGGCCTTCGCGCCGGCTCCGTCGAGGAGCAGATCCTCGACCTTAGCCTTGCGCGTCATCCGCCAGAAGGCGTCGTTGCGCCACGGCGTGATCGCCACGACCCGGCCACGCGAATTGCGGTACCAGTTCTCGGTTCCCGGATGGGTCCAGACGAGCTTCTCATGCGCCGCATCCAGCCGCGCGACATAATCCCGATAGACGTCCTCGCGCACCTCGACCGCGCTGGCGCCCTTCTCGACCATCGTCTCGATCAGGCTCATCGCATAATGGGCCTGGTTCTCGATGTTGCGGATCATGCTGCCGCCATGGCCCGAACCGACATTCGGCCCGAGCAGGATGAAGAAATTGGGGAAGCCCGGAACCAGCGTGCCGAGATAGGCTGCGGCATTGTCGCCGTCCCAATAGTCGCGCAGCACGCGGCCCTCGCGCCCGATCACGTCATAGGAGCCGAGGACGTTCGATGCCTGATAGCCGGTGGCGAGGATCAGGACGTCGACCTCGACCGCCTTGCCGCCGCTCGCGACCAGCGTCCCGCCCTTCACCTCGGCGAGGCGCTCGGGGATCAGTTCGACATGCGGCTTGAGCAAGGTGCGGTACCAGCCATTGTCGAGCAGCATCCGCTTCGCGAAGGGCGGATAGTCGGGGAGGACCAGCGAGACGAGATCCTCGCGCCCTTCCAGCTGCTGGCGGACATAGCGCGTGAAGAACTCGCGGTGGCCATCGTTGATCGCGTTGACCGCGCGCTCGGGCGCCGGCCAGTTCGGATCGCGGAACAGCGTGCCGTGGACCCGGTCGTTGAACGTCCAGGACAGGCGCTGCTCGACCCAGCCCCGATAGAGCGGGAAGACCTTCATCAGATAGCGGACGCCGTCAGGCACGGGCTTGCGGAACTGCGGAAAAGGCGCCGCCCATTGCTTGGAGCGCGCGAAGATCGTCATCTCGGCGACCTCGTCGGCGATCGCGGGGACGACCTGCATCGCCGAGGCACCGTTGCCCACGACCGCGACGCGCTTGCCCTTGAGGTCGAGGTCGTCGGGCCACTGGCAGGTATGGACCACCCGGCCGGTGAAATTCTCGAGCCCCTTGATCTGCGGGATCAGCGGCATGTTGAGGATGCCCACCGCGCTAAGGACGATATCGGCGAAATGCTCCTGCTCGACGCCGTCGGGGCCGCGCACGACGACCCGCCAGCGGTTTGCCTCGGCCTGCCATTCGGCCTTCAGCACCATCGTCGAGAAGCTGACATTCTCATAGAGATTGAACGATTTGGCCGTATCGAGCAGATAGCGCTCGATCTCCTCCTGGAGCGGAAAATATTTGCTCCAGTCATTGGGGCGGCAGGCGAAGGTATAGGTCAGGTTGGGTGTGTCGACGCCGCAGCCCGGATAGCGGTTTTCCCACCAGGTGCCGCCGAAATCCTCGTTCTTCTCGAAGATCCGATAGGCGATCCCGCGCTGCTGCAACTGCATCGCCGCCGCCATGCCCGAAATGCCGCCACCGATGATGATCGCCTGCAGCGGACGGCTGGACGAAACGGGCAACGGAGCCGGATCAAAGCCGAGCGAAGAGGCGACGACGTCGCCATATTCGGCAGGCACCTCCTCGGTCATGGCCACGCTCAGCATCCGTGCCAGATCGGCATTGGCCGGGCGCGCAACCGCAAGCGGCTGGCCGTCGACCCAGATCGAGATCGCGGCGAAAGCGGCATCGCGAATCTCGCGCTGGATCTCGTCCGAAAGCCCGCCGCTGTCATTGTCGTCGAGGCCCTTGCCGCGATTGGGGGCATAGGGCTTGGCGAGCCAAGCCTCGTCACCGGTCAGCTGGACCAGGCACATAAGCAGCGCCGGGATATTGGCTTCGTCGACGCCGCGGCGAAGGAGATCGCGGTCGACCATGTCGGGGGAAATCGGGCGTGCGGTGCTGTTGCTCAACGTCTTGTCTCCATGCCCGCGATAGTGCGCGGGAACCAAGAAATCCGCCCCCTCCAGCGGAACCATACCATAGATAATATATATCTACCGGTGAGTATATGGAGTCAATGACCTTCGGCTTCCGCAAGCATCACAGACCGCTTATGCTATGCCCGCCATCCACCACGATCACTGATCCGGTCATGTAGCGCGATGCGTCCGATGCGAGCAGCAGCATCGGCCCGTCGAGGTCCGCGAATTCGCCGAGCCGCCCTTGCGGAATGCGCGCCATCATCGTCTGGCCCGCGGGCGATTCCCAGAAGCCCGCAGTGATCTCGGTCGGAAAGGAGCCAGGCGCGATGGCATTAACCCGGATGCCGGCCGGCGCCAGTTCGAGCGCCAGCGTCTTGGTCAGCTGGATCACCCCCGCCTTGGACACATGATAAGGGAGCAGGCCGACGCCCTGACGCAGGCCGGTGATCGACGCGATGTTGACGATCGCCCCCGCTTTCCCCTCCGCCTTGCGCGCGCGTGCAAAGGCCTGGGACAGGAAGAACAGCCCCTTCAGATTGGTATCGAGCGCGACGTCCCAGTCTGCCTCGCGCAGCTTGAGCGCCATCGCCGCCCGGGATGCGCCGGCATTGTTGACGAGCACATCGACTCCGCCGAGTTCGGCTTCCAGACCGGCGATCGCCTCCATATCGGTCAGGTCGATGGTGATGCAGCGGCACGTGCCGCCAGCCTCCTCGATCTCGGCTCGGACCGCATCAAGCCGGTCGGCGCGGCGCGCGGCGGCGATCAGGCTCGCGCCCGCCCCTGCCAGGAGCTTCGCGAAATGCCGCCCCAATCCCGCCGATGCACCCGTGACCAGCACCGTCCTGCCTGCCAGTGGCCGTTCCCCGAACATGCCAGTCATCCCGCCCTCTCCTTCCATCAATCGTCTTTTGCCTCGTCGGGGGCATCGTCGAAACGGCGCAGCTTCCACCCCTGCGCGGCGATCCGGCGCATCGCCGGCAGATCGGTCACCACCAGCGCGTTGCCGCGCGTCACGACCAGCTTCTCCCGCTTGAAATCGCGCAGCACGCGGTTCACCGACTGGCGTGTGCCACCGACCATCAGCGCCAACTCGCTTTGGCTGATCGGCCGCGAAAAACCGTGGCCGCCGGGCACCGCCACCCCGAACATGTCGATCGCGCCGAGGATCCGCTGTGCGAGGCGGCAGGACAGCTCGTCGAAGGCAAAGCCCGCAAAATAGTCGCTCAGCAGCCGCATGTGGCGCGACAGCAGGCGGAGCAGAGCATCATTCAGCGAAGGATGGACGCGACGGAGCTCATCGAGAGTCCTGCGCGAATACACTTCGAGTTCGACATCCTCATAGGCCTCGGCGGTCTGCGGCCGGGGTTCGTCGTCGACGATCGTGCTGGTACCGAAACTGTCGCCCGGCTGGAACAGTTGAAACAGAAGTTCGCGCCCATCGCGCTGCATCACCGACAGGCGGACGACGCCGTTGACGATGCGGAACATCTCGTCACCTGCATCGCCCTGCGCATAGATGGTGGCGCCGGCAGGCAGACGGCGGGTTCGCGCCGCAGCCGCCAATGCGGCGCGTGCATCAGCGCTCAGCCACTGGGTGAAGTCGAATGTGGCAAGCCCACCGCTCATGCCGCCGCAGCCAGCAGGCGTCGCGATGCCCTCTGCTCCAGCGCTGCGATCTCATGTTTCTGCGCCAAATTGGCCTCCTCCCTTTCCGCGAATCATAGAAGTCGACGGCCTCCAACACTGTCGCATATGCGACAATCGAATGACCCTTAAGCTGATACTAGCTTCCAGCATCTGCCGGAGAGAATGCGATGATCGGCCTTGACGACAAATGGGAGGTGCGCAGCGGCCGCATCCTCGTCAGCGGAACGCAGGCGATCGGGCGCGTCCTTCTCGGTCAGGCCTGGCTCGACCGCCGCGACGGCTTGCGCACCGCCGGCTATGTCACGGGCTATCGCGGCTCGCCGCTCGGCAATGTCGACACCATGCTCTGGTCGATCGGCCAGCGGCTTGAAGCCTCCGATGTCTGTTTCCAGCCAGGGGTGAACGAGGACCTCGCGGCGACGGCGGTGGCGGGGACGCAGCAGATCGACCAGATTCCCGGCGCACGCTTCGAGGGAGTATTCTCGGCCTGGTACGGCAAGGGGCCCGGAGTCGACCGCTCGCTCGATGCCATCCGGCACGGCAATTATGCCGGCGCCCACGCCAAGGGCGGGGTCGTACTCTTCTATGGCGACGACCATGCCGGCAAGTCGTCGACCGTCGCTTTTCAGAGCGAACAGTCGATGGCCGCCTGCATGGTGCCGATTCTCTATCCGGCACATGCCGGCGAGATCGAGCATTTCGGGCTGCACGCCATCGCCCTGTCGCGGCACAGCGGTTCCTGGGTCGCCGTAAAATGCGTCAACGAGGTGGTCGAGCAGACCGCAACCGTCGATGTCGACCTGCCCGCCTTCCGCCCCGTCTTGCCGGCGGTCGATAGCGCGCCGCCCGAGGGGCTGCATGCCGGACGCCGCCCGTTCAATCCGCTGCGCGCCGAGCAGATCGTGGTCGAGCATCGCCTGCCGGCGGTGCTGTCCTATGTCCGGGCCAATGGGCTCGATCGCGCCATCTTCCGCGCCGAACGCCCACGACTGGCCATCGCGGCGGCGGGCAAGAGCTTCGCCGACGTCCGCCAGGCGCTCGACCTGCTCGGCCTCGACGACGAGGCCGCTGCCTCTGCCGGGCTGTCGCTGTACAAGATCGGCTACCTCTGGCCGCTCGACGGGGAGAGCCTTGCGGCCTTTGCCGATGGGCATGAGGCGCTGCTGGTGGTCGAGGAGAAAAAGAGCTTCGTCGAACAGCAACTGGCGTCCGCCCTCGTCAATCGCCCGACCGCACCGGCTTTGCTCGGCAAGCGCGACGCGCAGGGCCACACGCTTTTCTCGTCCACCCTGCCGCTCGACCCCGGCGACATTGCCCGTGCGATCGCGCGTCTCGCGGGTCTGGTGGACGCCCCCGCCCCGTCCGCCCCCGCTGTGGCGGCGAACGCCGACCTCCGCCGCAGCCCCTATTTCTGCTCGGGCTGCCCGCACAGCCGGTCAACGCGCATTCCCGAGGGCAGCCTCAGCATGACCGGCATCGGTTGCCACACCATGGCCAATTTCGTCCGGCCCGACGAAGCGCTGCTCCCCACCCAGATGGGCGGCGAAGGCAGCAACTGGCTCGGCCTCGCACCGTTCACCGATACGCCGCACATGTTCCAGAATATGGGCGACGGGACCTATTATCATTCGGGCCTGCTGGCGATCCGCGCCGCCGTCGCCTCGGGCGCAAACATCACCTACAAGATCCTTTACAACGACGCCGTGGCAATGACGGGCGGCCAGCCGGTCGACGGTCCGCTGTCGGTCGCCGAAATCGCGCAGCAGGTGCACGCCGAAGGCGTAGTGGATATCGTCATTCTCAGCGACAATCCCGACCATCACCGGGCGGATTGCGGCTTCCCGGCGGGCGTCACGATCGGCCACCGCGACGACCTCGACAGCGTCCAGCGGCGGCTGCGCGAGGTGACCGGCTGCTCGGTCCTGATCTACGAACAGACCTGCGCCGCCGAGAAGCGCCGCCGCCGCAAGCGCGGGACGATGGCGGACCCGGCCAAGCGGATGGTCATCGCGCCCGAGGTCTGCGAGGGCTGCGGCGACTGCTCGGTCCAGTCGACCTGCGTCAGCATCGTGCCGCGCGAGACCGCCCTGGGTACCAAGCGCGCGATCGACCAGTCGAGCTGCAACAAGGATTATAGCTGCAACGAGGGCTTCTGCCCGTCCTTCGTCACGGTGAAGGGCGCGGCGCCCCGCAAGCCGGCCGCGGTCGCGCTGTCCGAAGAGCTGTTCGCCGACATGCCCGTCCCCGCCGTGCGATCGGGGGCGAGCAGCATGATGATCGCGGGCATCGGCGGGACCGGCGTCATCACCGTCGGCGCGGTGCTGGCAATGGCCGCGCATATCGAGGGGCGCGCCGCGTCCGCCTTCGACATGACCGGCCTGGCGCAGAAGAATGGCGCGGTGTTCAGCCATCTGCGCTTCGCCGACGATCCCGCGCAATTGCACAGCCAGCGGCTCGGTGAGGGCGAGGCCGACCTGCTGCTCGCCTTCGACCTCGTCGCCGCGCTGTCGGCCGAAGCGGTGCGCAGCCTGCACAAGGGCCGCACGCGGGCGCTGGCCAATGCCGGTGTCGTTCCAACCGTCGCCTTCCAGTTTCAGCGCGACTTCCGGCTGGAGCCCGCAATCCTGCTTGCCCGCCTGCGCAAGCAACTCGGCGACGACGCCGTCGATCCGTTCGACGCCAATGGCATGGCGGTCGGACTGATGGGCGACAGCATCGCCGCCAACATGCTGATGGTCGGCCGCGCGGCGCAGGCGGGGCTGCTGCCGGTTGGGGTCGATGCGATCGAGACGGCGATCCGACTCAACGGCGTGGCGGTCTCGCTCAACCTCACCGCGTTTCGCCTCGGCCGCCTGTCGGTCCATGCCCCCGATCGGCTTCCGTCCATCGCCCCTCAGGACGCGGGGACGCCGCCCGAGACGCTCGAGGCGATCGTCGATCTCCATGCAGGTCGGCTCACCGCCTATCAGAGCGAGCGGCTTGCCGAGCGCTACCGCGCGGTCGTCGCACGGGTCGCCACGGTCGAACGAGATAAGACACCCGGATCAGATGGGATCGCCCGGATCGTCGCCCGCCAGTTCGGCCGGCTGTTGGCCATCAAGGACGAATATGAGGTCGCCCGGCTGCTAAGCGACCCCGCCCTTCTCGCAGAACTCCGCGAGGGTTTCGCCGATGGTGCCGCACTCAGCTTCAACCTCGCGCCGCCGCTGCTCAGCCGGCCCGGCCTGAACGGTCGGCCGCGCAAGCGGGAGATTTCGGCGCGCATCGCCCTGCCCCTGTTTCGCCTGCTCAAACGCCTGCGCGGCCTGCGCGGCACGCCGCTCGACATCTTCGGCTGGACCGCCGAGCGCCGGGCGGAGCGGCAATTGGTCGCGGAATATGAGGCGCTGGTCGAGCGCGTCGTCTCAACGCTGACACCGGCCCGCGCCGATGCCGCCGCAGAGCTGCTGTCGCTTGTCGCCGAGGTCCGTGGTTTCGGACCGGTCAAGCTGGCCGCTATGAAGCGCTATGCCGACCGCGTCGCCGCTGCCGAGGCCGTCTATAGCGGTGCGGCAACGGTAGAACGACAAGCCGTCACAACAGCCTGATCAGCCGCGGAGACCGGCTTTCCGCAAGCGGGGGAGCACGTCGCGCTCGACCCGGTGCATGCCGTCGATCGCATCGACGAAGCTCATGATCACCCCGTCGAGCCCGGCGCGCGACAAGGCGAGCAACCGCTCCGCGACGCTGTCGGGCGAGCCGATCAGGGGGAAGCCCGATCCGAGCACGGCGTTGCGGCGCAGGAAGGCCATCTGCTCGCTGCCCTCCGCGACCTTGTTCTCGCGCGCCAGCGTGCCCACAAAGCTGTCGATCGCGGCCTGGTCGGCGCAGGCCTCGGTATAATGTCTATACAATAGATCGGCATCGCCGTCGCTGTCGCGCAGGATCGTCGGTGCGTTCGTCCAGACCTGGATCTCCTTGCCGAACTGCTCGCGCGCCAGCGCCTTATACTGGCCGATCTGCTCGGCCCAGGCCGCCTCGTCGGCGCCGAACAGGCCGATCAGCCCGATATCGCTGTTCGCCGCCGCGAAGCGCATGCCGGTCGGCGAGAAACCCGCATTCATGATCGGAACCGATCTACGCACCGGCTGCGGGCGCGACAGCGCCTTCTTCATCGCGAAATGCCGGCTCTGAACGTCGAACTCGGCATCCGCCGACCAGAGCCGACGGACGATGGCGAGCCATTCGGCGAGATAGACATAGCGCTGCTCATGATCGAGCAGGTCGATGCCGAACATGTCGAACTCGCGCCGGTTCCAGCCGCCGACCACGTTCATGGCAAATCGGCCGCGCGCTATATGGTCGACCGTCGCCGCCTGCTTGGCGACGATCAGCGGGTGGACGGTCGGCGCGTGCGTCGTGGCGAACACGCCGATGCGCCGCGTGGCCTGCGCGATCCCCGCCGCGAAAGTGAAAGGCTCGAACACCGCATTCGACGGATGGTCGAAAGCATCGTCGACATAGCCCTTCCACCGCGCGATCGGGACGAACGCCTCCAGCCCCGCATCGTCCGCCATGCGGGCGAGCCTGACGCAGGCGTCCCAGTCGCCCGCGAACATGTCGGGCGCCGTGGTCAGCGCCGACAGCGTGTTCATGCAGAACAGGCCGAGCTTCAGCCGGTTCGGCCCGAACACGGGATGGTTGCTCATATCGTCGTCCTCTCCCAAAGACCGCCCACGTCCCGCCGGCCTCGCGCCCGATCAGCCTTTGAACACCTCGCGGCGCACGCGCATCCCGGCCTTCTCGCGGTCCCAGGTATCGGCGGTGATGCCCTCCTGCCGCAGGTCCGCCTTCAGCACCTTGGCCGAAGGCGTCTTGGGCAGTTCGTCGAGAATGCGGATGTAGCGGGGCACCATGAAATAGGGCATCTTCTCGATCAGGAAGGCGGCGAGATGCTCGACGTCGATCGTGCAACCGGGCACCGGCGCCACGATCACCATCACCTCGTCCTCGGAGAATTCGCTCGGCACCGCGATCGCCGCGCATTCGCGGACATGCGGGTGTGCGCAGACCTCGACCTCGACCTCGAAGGAGGAGATATTCTCGCCGCGGCGGCGGATCGCGTCCTTCACCCGGTCGACGAAATAATAATAGCCGTCCTCGTCGCGTCGGAAGGCGTCGCCGGTGTGGAACCAGCCATTGGCCCAGGCCTTGGCGGTCGCTTCCGGGTTGCGGTTATAGCCGCTGTTCATCGCCCAGGGGCGGTCGGTGCGGACCAGCATCTCGCCGATGGCGCCCACCGGCACCTCGCAATCATTGCCGTCGACCAGCCGCACTTCGACATGCGGTCGCACCTTGCCACAGGTGCCCCGCTTGACCGGATTGGCCTCCGACACGATCGGCGAGGAAATCTCGGTCATGTTGAAGATGGTGTAGATGTCGATCCCGAACCGCTCGGTAAAGGCCGGCGCGTCGTCGGTCAGCGGCACCATGAAGGCCTTGCGCACACCATGCGTCTTGTCCTCGGGCGACGGCGGCTGCTTCATCAGGAAGGTCGCCATGACGCCCAGCAGGAACACCATGGTCGACTGCGTCTTGCGGGCGATGTCCCAGAAACGGTCGGTCGAGAAGGTTTCGATCACCGCGACCGACGCACCGCGCGCCAGCATCACGAAGGGCGGGCCCATGCCACCGATGTGGAAGATCGGCGCTACGCACATATAGCGGTCATCCTCGCCCACCATCGGCCAGGATTCGGGGCCGGCGTTCGAGAACATGTGGAGATAGGAGGACAGCACCCCCTTGGACGGGCCGGTGGTGCCGGAGGTGTAGATGATCGACTGGATGTCCCAGGGCTGGATCGGCCGGTCGAGCTCGCCGACATCGTCGCCGTCGAGATCGTCGAAGCGCGTCACCGGCAGGCCGATATCCGGAACCGCTCCCTGGGTCGTCACGACCAGCTGGCGCAGTTCGGCGCAGTCGACCTCGGGCAGGCGCCCGACCAGATCGGGATGGACGACCATCAGCGCCGCACCCGAATTGGACAGGACATGCGCCAGCAGATTGCCGCGATAGGCGGTGTTGAAGGGCACGAATACCGCGCCGAGATAGTTGATCGCGTAGAAGGCGAGCAGCGCGTCGCGGCCGCTGGGCAGCCAGGCCGCGACGAAATCGCCCTGCTTGACGCCCAGCTTGCGCAATCCCGCCGCCTTGGCGCGGACGAGCCGACGGACGTCGGCGAAGCTCCACTCCTCGCCATCCTCGAAGATGACATGGGTCTTGTCGGCGCGCTCGACCGCCCAGCGATCGACAAGATAGCGCAGCACGCACTCATCCCGATTGGGGATGCGCGGATCGGTGAAATCGCGCGGGCGCGCTGGTGCAGTGGTTGTCATGATACCTCCAAATCCCCGATGGGCCGGAGGCAGTTGGTTCAGGCGACGGCGATAAGCCGCAGACAGGCCTCGACCGCCTGGTCGACCACCATTTCCGCCGAACGTTTGCTGCCTGGCCGATAGCAATAGGTTATCCAGCTGAGCAGGCCGCCGATCCAGACCGACATCGCGGCGGCGTCCGGGACGGTCACATCACCGTCGCGCACGCAATCGTCGATGAGCTTGCCGATCCGCAGGTCGAACTCGTGCCGCAGGCGCAGGATGCGCTGGGCATCGGTCCGCTCGAGGTTCATCATCTCGCGCTGGTACACGACCAGATATTCGTGTCGCGCCACGATGATCTCCGCGACTTCGCGCAGAGACGCCTTGAGCAGGTCGATCGACGTGCGTTCGGTTTCCGCCATCCGGTCCAGCGCGGCCAGCGACTCCTTCACGCCCACTTCGCAGATCGCGCTGAGAATGGCGCTCTTGCCTTTGAAATAGGTGTAGAGGAACGGCTTGGTCGCGCTCAGTCGGTCCGCCAGCATCTCCAGCGTTGCCGCCTCATAGCCCTTCTCGAAGAACAGGGCGCTCGCTTCCTCGAGGATGCGGGCGCGCTTGAAGGCCACGACACCAGGCTTGATCTCGCGCCCCGTTCCGGGGGCGGAGGCCTGTTTCTTGACGGAGGCAGCGCTGGATCTGGTCATGCCGCTTTTCTTAGAATCTCCATGATGTCCGCTGGGGACCGGACCGGCCTCGGATTGGTCCTCCCCCATATATCAAGCATGGTATATTCGGCTACCCTCTGGAACTGGTCCTCCAATACGCCGACCTCCGAGAGCGTGCGCGGCATGCCCAATCCCCGGATGAAGGCGTCGAGGCTCTCCGACGCGGTCGCATGAGTGTTGCCGAGGCAGGCATTGATGCGGACCTGGCGGCTCGCATCATGCTCGGCATTCCACGCGAGCACATAAGGCGACATGACGCAGGAGCAGTGACCGTGCGGCACGTTGCAGGTACCGCCCAAGATATGCCCGATCGCGTGGCTCGCACCCATCGGAACCCCGCCGATGATCGAGATCATCGACTGCCAGGCGCCGATCTGGCATTTGAGCCGGCCTTCGAGATCGGACGGATCGGCCTTCACGCGAGGCAGGCCCTCCGCCAGCAGGCGCAGCGCATTGTCGGCAAGACCATCGGCGAAATCGTTCGACTGATAGGAGGCCAGCGTCTCGACCGCATGATCGACCGAACGCACGCCGGTCGACAGCCACAGCCATTGCGGCGTGTGCACAGTGATCGCCGGATCGAGTACGACCATGATCGGCGCCATGTTGCGATGCTCATAGCCCTGCTTGTGCATCGTGACTTCGTCGGTCGCACCCGACAGCGCGTTGAACTCGCCGCCCGACAGCGTCGTCGGCACGCAGATCACTCGGATATCGGGGCCGACCGTGATCGGGTTGATGACGTTGCCGGCATCGTCGACATAGGTCCGCAGCGGCTCGAACGCCTCGACGGTCCGCACGTCGTGCTTGATCAGCAGCGCAACAATCTTGGCCGCATCGGTGGCCGAACCGCCGCCGATCGAGACGATCAGATCGGCCCGTGCGTCGCGCGCGGCGTCGGCCGCCGCGAGCACGTCCTTGCGCGGGGCGTGCGGGGCGATGCCACTGTAGGTCGCCGCATGACGGTCACCCAGCGCCGCCTCGATCTGCCTGATCTCATCGGTGTCGTTGCGCAATGTCGCCGAGGCGAGCAGGAACACGCGTCGCGCACCCATCGCCTCCGCCTGCGCGAGAATGGCGTCGCGGGCGGGCTGCCCGAACGTCACCTTCTCGGTCGCGGTGAATCCCATCTGGCCTGCGGTGACGCTGCTCACCTGGTCCTCCTCCTCGCATCCACTCCGCCCGTTCGACCGGGCAGAAAAGATAGTGCCACAGGGCGAACCTACTGTATAGTATATTTTCGGACCGTTATTAAGTGCGGGCTTTGTGGCTTGCTTGACGGCCATAATACCCGTTGGTAGGCGATTGGCTTCGCGCGGCGGGCGACGATGATGCGCCAGGGAGGATCGGGGGCGATGACGAAGAAGGTGACGCTGGCCGGGCTGATGCAGGATCATGCCCTGACCGTCGACCGCTTCATCGACTTCGCCGCCCGCTGGCATGGGACGACGCCGGTCGTCTCGCGGACCGTGACCGGCGAGACCGAGCGATCCAGCTATGCCGACATCGCCCATCGCGCCCGCCTGCTGTCGTCGGCGCTGCTGGGGCGCGGCATCGTCGAGGGCGACCGCGTTGCCACATTGGCGATGAACCATGCGCTCCATGTCGAGGCCTGGTATGGGGTCATGGGCATCGGCGCCGTCTGCCACACGGTCAATCCGCGCCTGTTCGACGAGCAGATCGTCTATATCATCAACCATGCCGGCGACCGCATCCTGCTGGCCGACGCCGCTTTCATCCCGCTGCTTGCCCGGGTGCTTCCGCACTGTCCGTCGATCGAACAGGTCATACTGTTCCCCGACGGTTCGGCCGAGGACGCCCCCTTCCCCACGATCGGTTATGAGGCCTTCCTGCGCGAAGCCGGGACGGCGGCGAACTGGGTCGGGATCGACGAGCGCGCGGCCTGCGGTCTGTGTTACACCTCGGGCACGACCGGACAGCCGAAGGGCGTGCTCTATTCGCACCGTTCCAACTATCTCCATGCGCTGGCGACGCTGCAGCACGACTTCATGAATTTCTCGGCACGTGACGTCGTCCTGCCGGTCGTGCCGATGTTCCACGCCAATGCCTGGGGCATCGCCTTCTCGGCGCCGGCCTCGGGCGCGAAGCTGGTGATGCCGGGCGCCCGTCTCGATGGTGCCTCGCTCGAAAGCCTTATCCACGAGGAGGGCGTGACCTTCGCCGCCGGCGTACCCACGGTGTGGCAGGGACTGCTCCAGCATCTGGCGCGCAGCGGTGGCTCGCTGGGCACGCTCCAGCGCGTCCTGATCGGCGGCTCCGCCTGTCCGCCAGCGCTGATGCAGGCATTGGAAGATGACCATGGCGTGGAAGTCGTCCATGCCTGGGGCATGACCGAGACCTCGCCGGTCGCGACGGCAGCCAGCCCCACCGTCGCCACGGCCGCGTTGCCCGCCGAACAGCGCCGCGCGCAGGCGCTGAAGCAGGGCCGGCCGATGTTCGACGTCGACCTGTGCCTGAAGGGCGAGGATGGCGAAATCGTCCCGCACGACGGGGTGACACCGGGGCATCTGATGGTGCGCGGCTCGACGGTCGCGGGCGCCTATTTCCGGCACGACGCCGACATAGTGGACGCCGATGGCTGGTTCGACACCGGCGATGTCGCCACGATCGACGAACATGGCTTCGTTCGCATCACCGACCGGTCTAAGGATCTGATCAAGTCGGGCGGCGAGTGGATTTCGTCGATCGAGATCGAGAATATGGTGATGAGCCACCCGGCCGTGGCCAATGCCGCCGTAGTGGGCCAGCCGCATGAACGCTGGGGCGAGCGCCCGTTGCTGATCGTCGAACCGCGCGAGGGAGCCACCGCCACCGCCGGGGAGGTGATCGCCCATCTCGAAGGCCGCATCACCAAATGGTGGATGCCCGACGAGGTTCGTTTCGTCGATCGCATCCCGCTGGGTGCGACCGGCAAGATCGACAAGAAGAGGATCAGGGCCGAGATGATCGGACAGCCCGCATGACCGGACCGCTGGCGGGCATTCGCGTCGTCGAGTTTGCAGGCCTTGGCCCCACCCCGTTCGTCTGCATGATGCTGGCCGACATGGGCGCCGAGGTGCTGCGCATCGACCGGCGCGGCGCCCAGGCCTTTGGCGGGGGCGACGAAAGGCACAATTATCTCAACCGCAGCCGTCCCTCGATCGAGCTCGACCTGAAGTCGGCCGAGGATCTCGCTCTGGCGCTGGACCTGGTCGGCAAGGCCGATGTGCTTGTCGAGGGTTTTCGCCCCGGCGCGATGGAACGGCTCGATCTCGGCCCCGACCGGCTGACCAGCCTCAACCAGCGGCTGATCTACGCGCGCATGACCGGCTGGGGCCAGACCGGCCCGCTGGCGCACAAGGCAGGCCATGACATCAACTATCTCTCCCTGACCGGCGGGCTCTATCTGATGGGGCCGCATGACGGCCCGCCCGTGCCGCCGATCAACCTCGCCGCCAATTTCGGCGGCGGCGGCATGATGATGCTGTCGGGGATATTGGCGGCGCTGGTCGAGCGGTCGACCAGCGGACGCGGCCAGGTGGTCGATGCGGCGATGCTGGACGGGGCCTCGCTGCTGCTGACGCAGATCTTCGCCTGGTCGCGCATGGGCCGCTGGCATGAAGGGCGCGGCGGCAATGTGCTCGACGGCAGTGCCTATTTCTACCGCTGCTACGAGACCGCCGATGGTGGTTTCATCGCGGTCGGCGCGCTCGAACCCCAATTTCACGCGGCCTTCGTGACCGGCCTGGGCTTCGACCCTGCCGAGTTCGGCGACCATCTGAATCCCTCGCATTGGGCCGAACGTGCCGCGCGGATCGAACCCATCGTGCGTGCGCGTAGCCGCGATCAGTGGGTAGCGCATTTCGACGGGCTCGATGCTTGCGTGACCCCCGTGTTGAGCCCCGAAGAAGCGCTGGAGCACCCGGCCAATGTCGAGCGGCAGGTGCATGTCGCGGTCGACGGCGAGTTGCAGCCGGCGCCCGCCCCGCGTCTCAGCCGTACGCCGGCGGAGATTTCCTCGGCACCCGGCCTGCCGGGCGAAGGCGGGGAGGCTCGACTGAAGGCCTGGGGTGTGGATCGCACGAGCGGCACAGGGCTCGCCCAGGCGTCCTGAGCAGCGGCCGCATCACGCGACCGCCCAATTCGTTACAGCAGACCGGTCAGTACCGGACGAAAGCCCTTCCCGTCGCGCACGACACGCGCCGCGTGGCTGCCTGCGAAGTGCGCCGGAACCAGCAAGGCTTCCTCACGCGCGGCTTCCTCGAGCAGGGTCCGCCGCGTCTCGCGCGCCTGGTCCTGGTCCTCGCAGAAGATGCTGTTCCAGTCGGGACGATAGACCTGCGCAGGATGGTGCACGATGTCGCCGACGAACATAGCCTTCTCGCCATCGGAGGCGACGTGCAGCGACATGCTACCCGGCGTGTGGCCCGGGCGACAGCGCAGGATCATGCCGGGCACGACCTCGAAACCCTCGTCGGCCCATTCGGCGCGTCCGGCATCGAGGATCGGCCGCACGCTGTCCTCGAACATATTGGCGTTGACCAGCGCGCCGATGCCCTGCGGTCCGGCGCCGTCGATCAGCGGATCCCAATAGTCGCGGTCGCGGATCGGCAGGACATAGCGGGCATTGCGGAAGGTCGGCTCCCAGCGCCCGTCGACGAGCCGGGTGTTCCAGCCGACATGGTCGACATGGATGTGCGAGCAGACGACGATGTCGATATCCCCGGGCTGATAGCCCGCCCGTGCGAGGCGCCCCAGGAAATCGGTCTGGAGATTGCCGAAGATCGGCAGATTGGGGCGGTCCTTATCGTTCCCCGCGCCGGTATCGAACAGGATGCGGACGCTGCCGGTGTCGATCACCCAGCTCTGCAGGCAGCCGAAGACCTTGCCGCTGTCGACATCGTAATAATCGGGGGTGAACTCCGGGCGCTGGCGTTCCCAGCTCGCTTCCTCATAGCCCGCGAAAAGTTCGGATGGCGGCGCGAAGGGGCCCGCCCATTCCTCGATCCGGTGCACCTGGATCTTGCCGATCGCGAAGCTGTCCATCCTGCCGCCCGTTCTCTTCCGTAAGAAAAAGGGGCGAACCTTTCGATTCGCCCCTCTTGGTTCAGAAGTTGAAGCCGAGTGTCGCACCATAGGTGCGCGGCGGCATCAGCGATCCGACCCGCGGATAGGCGTAGGTCGCCGCCGCGATGATGTTGTTGGCGATGATGAACTTGTTGGTCAGGTTCCTCACCCAGCCGGTCAGCGTCCACTGGTCGTTCGGTGAATGATAGGCGGCGCTGGCGTTGAACAGGACATAGGAGCCCTGCACCGCGTCGCGGTTGTTGAATTCGCTGAAGAAGACCTTCGACTGGTACTTCATGTCGCCGCCGAGGCTGATCTTGGCCTCGCCCATCGGGATGTCCCAGTTGAACCCGCTGCCGAACGAATAGCGCGGCGCGTTGGGGAGACGGTTTCCGCTGAGGTCGACCAGGCCGGCCTGGCCGGGGCACGGCGCATAGGAGATGCCCGGACGCGCCGGGAAGGCCGCGCCATAATAAGCGTTGCAGAATTTGGTGAACTTGGCGTTGAGGTAGGAGGCGTTGGCGTTGACCGAGAATTGCGGCGTGACCTTCGCTTCCAGTTCGAGCTCGCCGCCATAGTTGCGCGCGGTCGCGGCGTTGATCGTCTGGACGATGCTGTTCGCGTTGACGAAGCTGACCTGCAGGTTGCTGTAGTCATAATAGAAGATCGCACCGCTCAGCATCACGCGATTGCCCGCGAAGCGCTGCTTGAAGCCGCCTTCATAGCTCCAGACCGTTTCCGGGTTGATCGCGGGATCGGCGCTGCCGACATTGATCACGCCCGACTTGAAGCCCTTGGTCACGCTGGCATAGAGCATCGTGGTGTCGGTCGGGCGATATTCCAGCAGCAGCTTCGGCGTGAGCGCCGACCAGCCCTTGGTTTCATCGGTCGGGATGTTGATGCCGATCGCGTCGAAGCGGAAGAAGCCGTCGCCCTTGCGCCGCTCATAATTATAGCGGGCGCCGGCGGTCAGCTTCAGGGTCGGGCTCAGATCGACCGCGCCCTGGAGATAGACGCCAACGGCATCGATCTTGACGACACCATTCTGCTCATAGGCGCCATTGTCGAAAGTGTTGGCCGGCAGGCCGAACAGGACACCCAGATTGGTGGTCGGCACGAGCACCGAGCCCGTCAGTTTCTCATGCAGGTACATCGCGCCACCAAGCAGCGTGAAGCCATTGCCCTGATAGTTGACCGTGAACTCCTGACTGAAGGAGCGGCTCTTCTCGACATAGTCGTTGCGTCCGGCGAGGTTGACCTGCGAACTGTCGAGATCGTCACGCTGGAAGCGGTCGAAGCTGCGATAGGCGGTCGTCGACTTGACCGTCGCCGCGCCCAGATCCCAGTCGAGCAGGCCGGTGAAGCCATATCCGTCGCGCTTGTTGATCGCTTCCTGGTCGGAATAGATGTTGCGCAGGTTCACCTTCTCGCCGCGCGCCTGATAAAATTCGATGATCGTCCGACCACCGATCAGCTTGTGCGGCAGGCCGGTCTCGGGAACGACCGATGGGCCGAAATAGTGGAAGGCATAGTTGTTGTCGTCTTCCTTGAAATGGTCGACGATGACCGTGCCGGTGACCGTCTCCGAGAATTTCGCGATCACGGTACCGCGCAGCGAATAGGCGTCGCGGTCGTCGACCTCGGCGCCGGTGAAGATGTTCTTGCCGTAGCCGTCGCGTTTCTCATATTTGCCGGCCACGCGGACGAGCAGCTTGTCGCCCGACAGGCCACCGCCGACCGCGGCTTCGAGGATCTTGGCGTTGTAATTGCCATAGGTCGCCCGGACATAGCCTTCCAGCTCTTCCTTCGGACGTGCGGTCACCATGTTGATCGCACCGGCGGTCGCGCCGCGACCGTAGAGGATCGACTGCGGACCGCGCAGGACTTCGATCTGCTCGAGATCGAAGAAGCCGCTGAGCTGCTGCGCCGGACGCGGCAGGATCGCGCCATTCTGGAGGAACGCAACGGCACCTTCGCCGCCGACGTCGAAATTGTTGAGGCCGACGCCGCGAATGAAGGTCCGGTTCACGCCGAACTGGTCGCCGATCGAGACGTTGGGGACGACGACCTGCAGATCGCCGATATTCTGCACGCCCCCCGGCGCGATGTCGGCGGCGCGGACCGCGCTGACGGCGGCGGCCACGCGGCTGAGCGCGGTGTTCTGGCGCGTCGCGGTGACGATGATCTCGGCGGCATCCGCCACGGCGTCCTCGGCCGGCGCCTTGGCGGCCGACTGGGCGCTGACGATCGCTGGCCACATGACCAGCATGGCCAGCGACGCATTGCGGACGGTACGAAGATGGATTTTCATCTGGCCTCCCCTAATCGGATGAACCGCTGCCTTACTCTTCAGCGCTGATTCATACTGGTGGGTATATATTCCTTTCACTTGGTACTCAAGCGCTTTCGCGCTGGCACTCGGGCAGCGAAGCCGCCCTTGCCCGAGGGCAAGCGCGGCCGATTTTCAAAGCCTGGAACAAGGGTTTCGGCAGACATATCTGCCGTCGGAGGTAAGGGAGCAGCCGAGCTGCTCCCTCGCCGTCAGTCGAAGTCGCCGAGATCGACGAGCCCGGGGGTAACCCCCGCCAGCTTGATGGCAGAGTCGATGGCACCCGCCCCGCTGCCGGAGAAGAACAGATAGGTGTCGACACCCACGGTAACGGCAACAACCTCGCTGTTGCCGACATTGGCATCGATCGCCCCCTGGGCGGCCGTCAGCGCGGTGGTCAGATCGGCCGCCGTGGCGGTCAGCAGCGCTGCGGGATCGAAATCCAGGTCGATTTCATCGATGCCATGCTGGAAGTCGCCGATGGTCTCGATCCCGCTGCCCGAATAGAGCGCCGAGTCCGACGAATATTTGAAGACATCGGCACCATCGCCGCCAAACAACAGATCGACGCCGAGATCGCCGCGCAATTCGTCCGCGCCGTCTCCGCCGTTCAGCTGGTCGTCCCCCTTGCCGCCGCGCAGGCTGTCATCGCCGACGCCGCCCGACAATGTGTCATTGCCGAGGTTGCCGTTGAGGCGATCATTGCCGGCGTCACCCGAGAGGGAGTCGCTGTCCGCCCCGCCGTTGATCCGGTCGGAGCCGGAACCGCCGACGAGCGTATCCGCCCCGGCATTGCCCTGCAGATAATCGGAGCCGTCCCCGCCCGACAGGCTGTCCGCATCGTCGGCGCCACCACTGGCACTGCGGCCATAGAGATGGTCGTTGCCGCTGCCGCCGATCAGCGTGTCGCGGCCATTGCCGCCATAGAGGGCGTCATGCCCGCTGCCGCCGTCGAGGCGGTCGCCGCCTTCGCCGCCTTCGAGATCGTCGTCGTCGTCGCCGCCGCTCAGATCGTCGTCGCCGTCGTCGCCCCGCAGACGATCGCGGCCGCGCCCACCGCCGAGATTGTCACTGCCGAGGCCACCCGACAGGCTGTCGTCTCCGTCCTCGCCCTCGAGGTCGTCGTCGCCATCATCACCGCCGAGATCGTCGTCACCGCCGCCGCCGAGGATCGAGTCGTCACCGAGGCCGCCATTTTCCACATCGGAATCGTCCGACCCATCGACCACATCGTCATCGGACCCGTCGCCATCGCGGTCGTCGTCGTCGCGATCATCCTCGACATCATCTTGAGGGTCGTCATTGTCCGACCCGCCTTCACTATCATCGCTGCTGCTAAAAAGCGCCGCCTTGGCGACGGCGGACAGCGCGTCGAGTGCGTCCGTCTCGCGATCGATCATAGTCATCAGCAATTCCCCGCTTTGGTCATCATCTCCCCGACCGCTAGATGATCCCCCTGACAGGAAGCTGACGATTACGGTTACTACCTGACCATCGCATCGGGGATAGCGCGCAGCGGAGCGGCCTCCGGCTAGGAAGATCGGCGCTGCGCTTCTAAGGGTCTTCGACAGGAGGCCCTGCCCGATGACCATGACGATTATGGCAGCAACGCTCGACGGTTGCGGTTGTAGTGAAGCGCCCTTCGCGACGTCCCGGCCGCTGCGGCTCGACGCGCTGGACCTCGCCCCGCCCCGTCCCGGCGAGTTGCTCGTCCGGATCGAGGCGGCGGGGCTCTGCCATTCGGACCTGTCGGTCATCAATGGCGACCGCCCGCGTCCCATGCCGATGGCGCTGGGCCATGAGGCCTGCGCGACCGTCGTCGGCCTGGGAGACGCAAGCGATCCCGACTTCCGTATCGGCGACCGGGTGGTCCTCGTGTTCCTGCCGGCCTGCGGGTCCTGCGAGGAATGCGCGTCGGGGCGCGGCTATCTGTGCCCGCGCGGGGCGGCGGCCAATGGTCGCGGCGAGTTGTTGCACGGCGGCAGCCGGCTGTCGCGCGACGGCGAGACGGTCCATCATCATCTCGGCGTGTCGGCCTTCGCCAGCCACGCAGTCGTCGATCGCCGCTCGGCGGTGAAGATCGACGGCGACATCCCGCCCGAGATCGCCGCGCTGTTCGGCTGTGCGGTGCTGACCGGGGTCGGCGCAGTGTGGAACAGCGCGCGGCTCGCGCCCGGCGAGACGGTGACGATCTGGGGCCTCGGCGGGGTCGGTCTCGCTGCGCTGCTGGGTGCGGTGGCGGGCGGCGCGATCGACATCTGCGTCGTCGATCCGTCGCCGGAGAAGCGGGCGCTGGCGCTGGAGTTGGGCGCCGCCCGCGCCTTCGCGCCCGACGATATCGACGCGCTCCCCCGTTCGCAGGTCGTGATCGAAACGGTCGGCAAGGCTGCGGTGCTGGCGCAGGCCTATGCCGGGGCGGCGCGCGGCGGGCGCATCGCGACGGTCGGCCTGCCCAACCCGCAGGAGATGCTGTCGATCCCGGCGATCTCGCTGGTGGCCGAGGGCAAGACGCTGATCGGCAGCTATATGGGCGACGCCATTCCGGCGCGCGACGTTCCCCGCTACATCGCGCTCTGGCGCGCCGGGCGCCTGCCGGTGGAGCGGCTGCTCACATCGGTCAGCCCGCTCGCCGACATCAACATGCTGATGGACCGGCTGGCGGCGGGCGAGGCCATTCGCCAGATCGTCCTGCCCGGCACATCGACCGAGGAAAAGTGATGGACCGCACGCCGCTCTCGCCGCGCCCTGCCTATCGACACTGGACATCCATCCAGACGCTGTGGGCGGACAATGACGTCTATGGTCATGTCAACAACGCCGTGCATTATCGCTGGTTCGACACGGCGGTGAACGCCTGGCTGATCGAGCGCGGGCTGCTCGACATCGAAAAGGGCAATCCGATCGGCCTCGTGGTCGAGACCGCCTGTCGCTACGCAGCCTCGCTCGCCTATCCCGAGATCGTCGAGATCGGCCTGGCGGTGGAGAAGATCGGGACGTCGAGCGTCACCTATCGGCTCGGGGCCTTCGGTGCCGGCAAGGACGAACCGGCCGCACAGGGCCGCTTCACCCATGTCTATGTCGACCGCGCCTCGCGCCGGCCGGTGCCGCTGCCCGAGGATTGGCGCGCTGCGTTCGGGGAGTTGCTGCTCGACTGACAGGCAGGCGGGGCCGACGCACGCAGCGCCGGCCCGGCCGCTCAGAGCATTTCGGCGGGAACGTCCAGGATCGGATCGGCGCCCTCGCGGATCGCGGCGGCCAGGCCGAGCGCCTGCGGCAGGACGCGGCGGACATAATAAGCGCCGACGCCGCGCTTCGCGGCATGGAGCGGTTCGTCGCCGCGTGCGGCATCGACCATGCGCACCCACATCCAGCCCATCGAGACCAGCGCGAACAGGCGGAGATAATCGACCGCCGCAGCGCCCGCCACATCGACCGACGCGCCGCGCACCGACACGGTAATGTCCCGCAGCTCAGCCAGCGCCTCGGCCACGCGCGACGCCATGGCGCGCGCCTCGGCCGTCTCGACCCCGCCAAGCTCCGCCGCGATCAGGTCGAAATAGCCGTCGACCACCGCACCGCCGGCCAGCGTCACCTTGCGGCCGATCAGGTCCATCGCCTGGACCCCGTTGGTGCCCTCGTAGATCTGCGCGATGCGGGCGTCGCGGACGAACTGCTCCATCCCCCATTCGCGGATATAGCCATGGCCGCCGAACACCTGCTGCGCCTGCACCGCCGCCTCGAAGCCGATATCGGTGAAGGACGCCTTGACGACCGGGGTCAGCAGCGCGACCAGCGCATCGGCCTTGGCGCGCTCGCCGCTGTCGGGGTGCGAGGCGGCGCGGTCGAGCTGGAGCGCGGTCCAGCCGGCCAGCGCGCGGCCCGCCTCGACGAAGGAGCGGACGTTGAGCAGCATCCGGCGCACATCGGCATGTTCGACGATCGACACCGGCCCGCGAGCCCCATCGGCGCTACGCCCCTGCAGACGATCGCGCGCATAGGCCACCGCCTGCTGATAGGCGCCGCCGGCAATGCCCAGGCCCTGGATGCCGACCATCAGCCGCTCGGCGTTCATCATCGTGAACATGGCGGCGAGCCCGCGATGCGGCTCACCCACCAGCCAGCCGGTGGCGCCGTCATAATTCATCACGCAGGTCGGCTGGGCGTGGATGCCCATCTTCTTCTCGAGCGCACCGACCGACATGGCGTTGCGGACCGTGAAATTGCCGTCCGTGTCGGGCAGGAATTTCGGCACGAGGAACAGGCTGATCCCCTTCACCCCCGCCGGGGCATCGGGCAGCCGCGCCAGGACGAGGTGGACGATGTTGCCGCCGAAATCATGGTCGCCCGACGAGATGAAGATCTTGGTGCCCTGCACCGCATAGCTGTCGTCGCCATTGGGCGTCGCGCGCGTCTTGAGCAGCGCCAGGTCGGTGCCGGCGCCGCTCTCGGTCAGCGCCATCGCGCCGGTCCATTCGCCGGTGACGAGCGGGGCGAGATAACGCGCCTTGAGTTCCTCGCTCGCATGGGCGGCGATCGCCTCGCAGGCGCCGCGCGTCAGGCCTGGGAACAGGCCGAAGGACAGGTTGGTCGCCGAGATCATCTCGTCGAGCCACAGCTGAAGCACGAAGGGCAGCCCCTGCCCGCCATGCGCGGGATCGCCCGACAGCGAGGCCCAGCCGGCCGCGACGAACTCGCGATAGGCCTCGGCATAGCCCTCGGGCGTGTGGACGACGCCGTCGATCAGGCGGCTGCCCTGCTCGTCGCCTTCGCGGTTGAGCGGCTGGAGCCGTTCGGCGCACATCTTGCCGGCCTCGTCGAGCACGGCGACGGCCAGGTCGGCGTCGACCTCCTTGCCCATCTCGGCCATGGCGCCGTCGAAGCCGAGCACCTCGGTCAACAGGAACTTATAGTCGTCGATCGGCGGGATATAGGTCTGCATCGGACATCCTCTGAATGGCTTTGGCGCCTTATACCAAACATCTGTTACAGTCGCAATGTGCGCGCCCCTGCCCCTTCGGCCACTCAGCCATCCCGGGGCGCTTCGCCCACGTCATGGCGGAACAGCAGCGCCACCTGACGCGCGATGTCGCGCGGGGTCAGCCGGCCCGGCCGGTACCAGTCCGCCGCCGAGTTGAGCTGGACCAGCAGCATGTTGCGATAGACCGAGCGGTCGATATCGGCCGGCAGCGGCAGGCGATCGATCAGGTCGCGGAACAGCGTCTCGAACCGGTCGCGGCGTTCGATCAGCGCGGCACGCACCTCGGCGGGCACCTCGCGAAAGTCGTTCATCATCGGCATGGTCAGCGAATTGGGATCGAGCTGCAGGTCGAGCAGCGCCCCGCACGCCGCCTCCAGCTGCGCCCAGGGATCGCCATACAGCGCCATCTCCCCCGCGATCTTCGCCTCGGCCGCGTCGAGCGCGGCATTGTGCAACTCGACGAACAGCGCGTCCTTCGACTTGATATGATGATAGAGCGAGCCGCCCAGTACCCCCGCCTGCTCGCCGATGTCACGCATCGACGTGCCGCGAAAGCCCTTGCGCGCGAACAGCTGCGCCGCGATCTCCAATATCTGCCGCCGGCGGTCGCTGCCCTTGTCGTCCTGTCGCGTGCCCGACGCCATCCCTGCCCCGCCTGATGAACCTTCGATGGGCTTATAGCCGCCTTCGGGCCCGCGCCAAGCCGGACAGCGCCAAGCCGCGCGGCGACAAGCGGGACAGCGCGGGGGCTCGACGCCGGCCCGGCTTTCGACGACAGCATAGGGCCATAGTCATTCGAGCGAGTCCTTCATGAGCGAATATATCCGCGCCGACCGTGCCGACCGCGTCCTTATCCTGAGCTTCGCGCGGCCCGACAAGAAGAACGCCATCACCCTGGCGATGTACGACGCGCTAACCGCGCATCTGACCGAGGCCGCGCGCGACGCGGCGATCGGCGCCGTCCTGTTTCGCGGTGACGGCACGATGTTCAGCGCGGGCAACGACCTGCTCGACTTCGCCACCGTCGCGGGCGCGGGCAAGGTGCCGGAGAACGCCCCCCGCTTCATCGACGCCATCGCCGCCTTCCCCAAGCCGGCGATCGCCGCCGTCCAGGGCCGTGCCGTGGGCATCGGCACGACGATGCTGCTCCACTGCGATCATGTGCTGCTGGCCGAAGACGCGCTCCTGACGGCGCCCTTCGTCGGGCTGGGCCTGGTCCCCGAAGCCGGCTCCAGCCTGCTCCTCACCGCCCGCCTCGGCCACGCCCGCGCCATGGCGATGTTCGCCCTAGGCGAAGCGATCGACGCGCAGGCGGCGCTGGCGGCAGGCATCGCCAACCGCGTCGTCGCGACCGATGCACTGGACGCCGAGGCGCTGGCGGCGGCGCAGGCCTTCGCGGCGCTGCCGGCCCAGGCCTTCGCCGAAACCAAACGCCTGATGCGCGACGGCGCGGCACTGGCGAGCCGGATCGCGGAGGAGAATAAGGCTTTCGGGGAGCGGCTCCGGTCGACCGAGACGGCGAAGATCGTGGCGGCGCGGATGGGGGCGATTGGGGCGAAGGTTTAGTGGGTTTGGGGGGCATGTTGGATGTCGGAAGTTGTAAACACCATCGAGAGCATCCTAGGCGCCCTTGGACGGCAGTCTCTTGACTGGCATTGGGACATACGGGCCGTTCGCCTAGCAACGGTGGCTGAACGATCAGTTACCGCAACAAGGGCCGGCTCATATTCCCTAGCGGACTGACGTTCATGTCATCCAGATCATCTGCGGCAGCAATGACGGCTTCATCCAGAAATATGGCGAAGCTGCCTTCGGTGACCCACTTAGACTCGATCGGGATGAGCGCTCATGCCCCCAATTTAGAAGGAACAATTTTACAGCGAGCAGCTTCTTGGCGAAGATAGGCAACGCAGCCGAGTATCCAGCGATCAAGTTCAACTACAGTTTGCGGTAGGTGTGCCACGCCACCTCCGGGCGGGCGCCACCAGAGCGCTGCGCTGGCAAGGTGCATGCTTTCCACCGTTAGGCCCATGAGTAGATCTGGCCCATCAATGGATATGGCATTGCTGTCAAATTCGACTGCGGACTGCGAAGTGAATGGTTCATCGAATCGAACTGTAGCCGTGGGAACAATCGACCGAGCACTTTCAAGAACGTCGAGTTGCCAATGTGGATGTCCGGCCACGTCGACAAAGGCCCGACTTCGACGGCCAACCCATTCGCTCCGAAGAATTTGCGGCTTCGTGACATCTCCCTGGCGGCCAAGATGGAGCGTGAAGCCAGCCTCCACGAAGCGAAAGTTCTGCTCAGACCCTTGTTTCTGCCAAGCCTCGCGGTATCCCGTCCAAACAAAAACGTCGTTGCTTAAAGCAGCAAGCGGTACGACTCGATGCGATCTGCCACGGTTGCGAGCGATCATTTCACTAGCCCGGCCCCCGAGCGTCATAGTGGCTACAGTGCTGCTGACTTCAGGTGCAAAGGCGAGATCGCCGGTCGGCAAGCCGATTACACCGCCAAAGTCTACCGCGAGACGCTTACAGCGCTGTAACAACGCTGCAACCGACAGCTGAGGCTCAGGCGCCTCAGATTTCGCCAAGCTCTGGCACTCCATAGAGGTGCGCGACTAAGCGATCGACGTTGATGCCAGGGATCATCTGCCCCGTCTCGGCGGCACGTGAAGCGCGCGCCAGATTGCGCACATGATCGGAATAAAGCGGGCTTTCGGCCTTGTCCCAAAGATCGGGCAGATGAACCGGATTAAGGAAACGACTGCTGAGATCGTATTGGCCGCCGGCGATCGTGACAGAGCGCAAAGCAACCAAACGCATAAAAGCCGTGGAGTTTAACAGCGCCACATAGGCGCGTAGTACCTCCAATGTAGCCGCTTCTCCGACGCCCTCAGCCCAACCCTCATCCACATCCTCGTCGGCCTCCTCTGCGGTTAGCAGAGCGGCTCGCTTGGGCGTCCAGACATGGCCCGTCGAGGGCAGATAGCGCGCCGCCTCGTCAAGGACGAAGCTGCCTTCGCTGCCAAAGAACTTCGAGATGAGGCGTGGCTTATCATCGAGCGCAAACGTGCCGGTACGCGCGTGCATTAGCCCCCACCAATCCTTACGTTTCGCACGGACGATAGATGCACGCGCTTTAAGCACCGCTTCGTTCGGCTTGAGGATTGTTTGATAAAAAATCGGCACCGCTTCCGCGAGCGCCGCTTCATCATCCCCGAACAATGCCCCCCCGCTGCCGTGGGGGAAGAAAAGATGATAAGTCTTTACGATGCGTCCGTGCTCGATCGAATCGGTCATCAGGGCTTCGCGAAAATATCGCTTTTCCCGAGCGGGAAGGTTTAAGCGGCGGAACTGCTCCTCATTAAAAAGGAATAGCTTTAGATTACCCGCCTGCACACCTTGAGAAATATCGAACAAGCTGCCGACTGTGGGAGTTTGAGCGGCTTCCAGCGCGTCAATAATCCGGCGCTGTTCCGGCGTTAGAATCCGCCACGGAAACTTGCGTTCAAGAACCGATGCCGGCGCGGAGAACAAAGTCCATTGTCTATCGCCAATGCTGCGCGACGGTGCCGTGCCGTGCGTCTTGCGCAATTCTCGCAGGGCATCCCCCGTGGCCCCCGGCTCGTTACCCGTTACAAGCGCTGCAAACTCCTGCCGCGGCGAGGAGTCTTTCGCGAGGACCACACAAGCGACGTGTACGAGCGCCTGACTAAACAGGCCGAAATCGCCGATGCGCGCCAGCAACCGAATATCGCCGGCCTCAGCCAAATGTTCGCGCCAAGGTGTTGCAGCTTCATGGGTGAGCAGATTTGCGGGAAATAGTGTTCCCATTGCTCCGCCTTCTGCAATAGAATCGAGCGCGCGGGTAACAAATGCCATACTATAGTCGCCGCGACCCCCAGCCTTTTCGCCAACCACGGAGCGCAATTGAGCCTTCTGTTCGGGTGTTTGGGCGATGACCGAGATGAACGGAGGATTCATAACCGTAACGTCCGAAGCAGGGAACGCCGGCTGCGCCAACGAGTCTTCAACAGCGAGGTCAAGGACGGCACCGCCATTTGGTGTCCAGTCACGCAATGCCAAAGTGAGCGTGAAGCGCGCCATAGCAATGGCCGGAGGTGAAACGTCACGACCAACGATAGTGAGCGCGCCATCAAAGTTAACTCGCTGCAGCCCTCGCAATGCCTCGTGTAGAAACGCTGCCGAACCGCATGCGGGGTCGCTGAGCGTCAGCGTCGGGCGGCTACCGACATCGGTGATTTGAGCCAATGTATAATCAACAATGCTGCGCGCTAACGCTGGAGGCGTGAAGTGTGTTCCGCCGCGCGAAACACGATCCGAAGTGGCAGCGTCAACAAAGCCGAAGAGATCAGGTGGCGGCGCTCGAACTAAGTCAAAATGTGCTTCCTGGAACAACTGACCACCAGCATGCCGAATTGCGAGATTTGGATGAAGCGTCAGCATCGACAAGGTCGCGGGAGCCGTGCGAATTTCACGCAAAGCCTCCTCCAAGGAGTGACCAGCTATTCGCCTACGCAACTCTTCGGCATCTTCGGGTAACCCGAACTCGGCGGGCTGGGCAGGAGCTGCCTCGCCAGCAATGAGATCGCCCAACACAGTCACAAAAGCATCGATGGCGCGCGCGTCCGGCAGGCGCGCATGCGCAACGAGCGCTCGCACTCGGCCGAAAAGCGTGATCAGGTGCTGTACAACTGTTCGGTTGGAGCGCAATCGATCACGGCAAAGATACCGATAGAATCCATCAAGGTCGCGAGACACTGAATCCAATGAATAGACCTGTGCGTCACGCGCAGCATCCCAGCGTACGACCTGCACCTCTTTTTGCGTGACGGTAACATGATGCGGCAAGTCACTAGACCAGGCCCAGCCAGCGGCTTCCGCGGGTGCTCCCAGTTCTTCGACGACTGATAGACCGAATGAACCGTAGCCGCCGTCGAGCAGCACATCATGCTCCCCTTCCGGCCCATAATGTTCGAATGCGAACATCGGGGAACGTGCAAGGCCAAAGCGCTCGCTCCACTCTGCCCCCAGTGATTTTTCGGTCATCGCAAGGTCCCCACCTGCGTGACGAGTGGCAACTGCCCCTGTAACTCCTCGGGCGTGGCGCGACTGGAGATGACTGTTAGATGCGGATCAAGCGGGACGAACAGCGCAGCGCTGCTTGATGGCAGGGCAGATAACATGCTCAGGTACGCAGAGTTCTGATTCGGAAAGACCACGCCCCGCCCCCACAAATTAGGAAAAAATTGGCCGCCCAAGCAGCTCCGCAGCTCCCCAATGCCAGTCGCCAACTGCTTGCTCGTCCACCAAACACCTGAAATATCTCTCTAAACACTCGAAGTGCTATCAAATCCTGCCAAGAATATAGCGCCACCCGGCCAGGCCCACGCGCCGGGGTGGTCGGTTGGAATAGCCCACGTTTGCCACACCACTCCCTGAGCTGACTTTCTGACAGCTCGGTCAAGCGCATCGCATCTGAGAATTGGACAGGCTCCATGCCGAGTGGGTATTATACCCTCTTGCATTGGTCAAGCAGGGCGCCGGATGCCCCGGCATCGGGTGCTCAACCCAACCTCACAGCGGTTAGTTTTAGGCGCGGAAGGGCAAGGTTAGAGAAAATGCCTGCCGTTCACGTCGACTACATTGAGCAGATACAATTTTCTCAAGTAACGATCCCCAATCCGTTACATCTCCCCCTCACACCGGCAACGCCGTCACATGCTTCGTCAGCGACAGCGCGAAATGCGAGGAGGCCGTCGCCACCGAGGGATGGTTGAGCAGCGTCCGCATCAGGAAGGCCTCATAATCCGCCACGTCGCGCGCGACGACGCGGAGGAGGTAGTCCCATTCGCCGGACATGGAGAAGCATTCCAGGATTTCGGGCCGCGAGCGGACGAAGCTTTCGAAGCTGGCGCGGTCTTCGGCGCTGTGGCTGCGGACGCGGATGTTGCAGATCACGTTGACGCCATAGCCGAGCCGCGCGGCGTCGACGGTGCGGACCGCGCCCTTCAGCAGGCCCGCCGTCTCCATCGCGCGGATGCGGCGCCAGACCGAGGCGGAGGAGCTGCCTACGCGCTGGGCCAGATCGGCGTGGCTGATCGCGGCGTCGGTCTGGAGCTCGGATAGGATGCGGCGGTCGATCGCATCGATGTGAACGATATCATTCATATCCGGCTCCATAGCGATATGGTATTTCACCAAATCGCCGAAAGCCGATCACTTTGAAAGGCTTTTTCGCCGATCCTCTGCAATGATCGCGTCATGACCACCAACGCCTCCACCCCGCCCGCCGGGGCCGCCGCCGACTGGACGATCCCGCAGGGCTGGGAGCGCTACACCGCTGCCGAACATGCGATGTGGGACAGGCTGTTCGCGCGGCAGGCGACGCTGTTGCAGGGGCGCGCCGCGCCGGAGTTTCTCGCCGGGCTCGACGTGCTGCGGATGGAGCGGCCGGGCATCCCCAATTTCGAGGAGCTGTCGGAGCGGCTGATGGCGCTGACCGGCTGGCAGGTGCTGGCGGTCCCCGGCCTCGTCCCCGACGACGTTTTCTTCGACCATCTGGCGAACCGCCGCTTCGTGGCGGGCAATTTCATCCGCACGCCCGAACAGCTCGATTATCTGCAGGAGCCCGACGTCTTCCACGACGTGTTCGGCCATGTCCCGCTGCTCGCCGATCCGGTGTTCGCCGATTATATGCAGGCCTATGGCCGGGGCGGGCAGCGCGCCGGGGCGCTCGGCGCGATCGAGCGGCTGTCGAGGCTCTACTGGTACACGGTCGAGTTCGGGCTGGTGCGGCAGGCGGACGGCCTGCGCATCTATGGCGCGGGGATCGTCTCCTCCCACGCGGAATCGCTGTTCGCGCTCGACGATCCCTCGCCCAACCGGATCGGCTTCGACCTGCGCCGGGTGATGCGGACCGAGTATCGGATCGACGATTATCAGCAGAATTATTTCGTGATCGACAGCTTCGAGGATCTGCTGCGGCAGACGCTGGAGACCGATTTCGGTCCGGTCTATGCGCAGCTGGCGCTGGAGAGCGACATTCCGATCGCGACGATCCTGCCGGGCGACGACGTCATTACGCGCGGCACGCAGGCGCATGCGCTGGCCGCGAGCGGGGCTCCGGCCGCGTAAGGGGCGCCGGGCCTCCGAGCATTTTCAAGTTGACCGTACACGGTCAACGGCTCGGAAAATGCGGCATCGAAAAACTACAAGGTCCAGCGGCGGACGCTCTCCGGGGTCGCCACGTCGCGCCACATACCCTTGAGGTCGGCGAGCAGGCCGTCGGGCTTGAGCAGCGCCGCCAGCCGGTCGGCGGGCATCGCGGCATAGTCGCTGTGCGACACCGCGCCGATCACGACGTCATAGCTGCCCGACAGCGCGTCGCCGGCCAGTTCGACCCCATATTCGTGCCGCGCCTCGGCCGCGTCGGCGAGCGGGTCGTGGATCACCACCTCATGCCGCAGCCATTCGAGCCGGCGGACGACGTCGATCACGCGCGAGTTGCGCAGGTCGGGGACATTCTCCTTGAAGGTGAGCCCCAGGACGAGGACGCGCGCGCCGCTGCCGATGCGCTCGTGGATCTGGTCGGCGATCCAGCCGCCCATGCCGTCGTTGATGCCGCGCCCGGCCAGGATCACGCGCGGATAATGGCCAAGCTGCTGCGCCAGATGGCTGAGATAATAGGGATCGACGCCGATGCAGTGGCCGCCCACCAGCCCCGGCACGAAACGGAGGAAGTTCCACTTGGTTCCCGCCGCCGCCAGCACGTCCCACACCGAAATGCCGACCTTGCCGAAGATCTGGGTGATCTCGTTGATGAAGGCGATGTTGATGTCGCGCTGGGCATTTTCGATCACCTTCGCCGCCTCGGCGACCTTGATCGAGGCCGCACGGAAGGTGCCGCCGGTGGTGACCGCGCCATAGACGGCGCACAGCCGGTCGAGCACCTGCGGGTTCTCGCCCGCCACCACCTTGGTGATGCGGTCGACCGTATGCTCGCGGTCGCCGGGGTTGATCCGCTCGGGACTGTAGCCGAGGAAGAAGTCGACGCCGCGCTTGAGGCCCGACAGGCGCTCGATCTCGGGCCCGCACATATCCTCGGTAACGCCCGGATAGACGGTGCTTTCATAGACGACGATCGTGCCGCGACCCGGCTTCAATATGCCCGCCAGCGCGCGCGTCGCCGACATGACCGGGCGCAGATCGGGGTCGTTCGCCTGATCGACCGGGGTGGGCACGGTGACGATGATGACGTCGGCATCGGCGCCCGCCGCAATGTCGGTGGCGTATTCCAGCGGGGAGGCGGTGAGCGTCGGCCCGTCGATCTCGTTGGTGCGGTCATGGCCGGCGCGCAGCTCGGCGACCCGGGCCTGATCGATATCGATGCCGACAGTCGGGAAGTGGCGGGCCAGCGCCACCGCCAGCGGCAATCCGACATAGCCCAGACCGACCACCGCGATCCGGCTTTCTTCCACCCGCTTATCGATGCTCACGAACGACGCCCCCAATCACTCTGGCCCACTTACCCCGAAACCGAACGGCTCTATTGGCCCACCTTGGCGTTCCCGCAATACCAAGGCAATGCCTCGCGCAGCCCTTCGCCCAGACTGTGCGTCGGCGCATAGCCGATCGCGGTCTGCGCGGCGCCGATATCGGCGAGCGAATGGCGCACATCGCCCGCGCGAAAATCGGCATGGGTCGCAGCCCGGTCATAGCGATGGCCGAGCGGGCCCAGCCCGTCGCGCAACAGGCCGAACAGCTGGTTGAGCGTGGTCCGCTCGCCATAAGCGACGTTGAGGAAGCGCGCCTCGCCCACCGGGGGCGACAGGGCCGCGCGCAGATTGGCCTGCACCGCATTGGCGACATAGCAGAAGTCCCGGCTCGTCTCGCCATCGCCGTTGATCACGACCTCCTCGCCCGCGATCATCGCGGCGGTCCAGCGCGGGATCACCGCCGCATAGGCGCCTTCCGGGTCCTGCCGGGGACCGAAGACGTTGAAATAGCGCAGGCCGGTCGAGGCGAAGCCATAGCTGCGTGCATAGATGCCCGCGACCAGCTCGTTATGCAGCTTCGACAGCGCATAGGGCGACAGCACCCGCCCCACCCGGCCCTCGACCTTGGGCAGGGTCGGCTCGTCGCCATAGACCGAGCTCGACGAGGCGAAGACGAAGCTGCCGACCCCTGCGAGCCGCGCGGCGTCGATCATGTTGGCGAAGCCGGTGGCGTTGACGTCATGCGTCGTCAGCGGATCGGCGATCGAGCGCGGCACCGAGCCGAGCGCCGCCTGGTGCAGGACATGGTCGATGCCCTCGACGGCGGCGGCGCAGGTCGCCCGGTCACGAATGTCGCCCTCGATGAACGCGAAGCCGGCCCACGCCGCTTCGCCGACCCACGCGCGGATGTCGTCGAGATTGTGGCGGTGGCCGGTGGCGAAATTGTCGAGCCCGCGCACGCGCTGCCCGGCCCGGAGCAGCGTCTCGACCAGATGCGAACCGATGAAGCCCGCCGCCCCCGTGACCAGCCAGTGTGCGCGGCGCTCCGAAAGCAGCGTGTCGAGATCGTTCATGCCCGCTGCCTAGCCCAGAAATCGGCGCGCGGGAATCGGCTATCGCCGCGCCCTGCCCTCCCATCGGCGATTCCCCACTTTGAACCGTCACGCCGCATCGCTATCTGCGCGGGCATGAACAACTATCGCCAGCCCGCCGAATGGGCGCCGCACGACGCCGTATGGATCGGCTTTCCCAGTCATCCCGAGCTGTGGGAGGACGATCTCCAACCCGCCCAGGCAGAGGTCGTCGCCTTCGCACGCGCGGTCCATGCCGGTGGCAAGGGCGAGCGCGTCATCCTCGTCGCCGCCGATGAGGCGTCCGCCGAGCAGGCGCGCGCGCTGGCGGGCGACGCCGCCGAGGTAATCGTCGAGGCGTTCGGCGACATCTGGCTGCGCGACAGCGCGCCGATCATCGTGCGTTCGGATGCCGGCCTCGCCGCGACCGATTTCGACTTCAACTGGTGGGGTGGCAAATATGAGCTGCCCGGCGACGAGAGCATCGGCGCCCGCCTCGCCGCGCGCACCGGCTTCCCGACCCGCCGGCAGGAGTGGGTGTTCGAGGGCGGCGCGATCGACGTCGACGGCAGCGGCATCGCGGTGACCACCGAGCAATGCCTGCTCAACCCGAACCGCAACCCCGATCTCGACCGCGCGGCGATCGAAGCGCGGCTGGCGTATGGGCTGGGCGTCGAGCGGCTGCTGTGGCTCGGCGACGGGCTGCTCAACGACCATACCGACGGCCATGTCGACAATCTCGCGCGCTTCGTGGCGCCGGGCGTGATCGCCATTCCCGAGCCGGCCGGCGCGGACGACCCCAATGCCGGGGTCTTCGCCGATGCCCGCGCCCGCGCGGAGGCCTTCGGGCTGAAAGTGGTCGCGATCCCCTCCCCCGGCGCGGTGGAAAGCGACGGGGAGATCATCCCCGCCTCTTATATGAACTTTTACATCGGCAACGCCGCCGTGGTCGTCCCGCTCTATGGCGCCGCCAATGACGAGGCCGCCGTGGCCGCGATCGCCGCGCTGTTTCCGGGCCGGACGGTGACGGGCTTCCGCGCCGACCATATATTGACCGGCGGGGGCAGCTTCCACTGCATCAGCCAGCAGATCCCGGCGGCGTAAGGAGAAGACGAAGATGAGCAAGATCAAGGTCGCGGCGCTCCAGCTCGCTTTCTCCGACGACATCGACGAGAATATCGCCGAGGTGTCGAAGCTCGTCCGCGAGGCGGCGGGCAAGGGCGCGCAGGTGATCCTGCCGCCCGAGCTGTTCGAGGGCCATTATTTCTGCCGGGTCGAAGACGAAGGCCTGTTCGCGCGCGCCAAGCCGACGAGCGAGCACAAGGCCGTGACCGCAATGCAGGCGCTGGCCGCCGAGCTGAAAGTCCATATCCCGACCAGCTTCTTCGAAGCGGACGGGCCGCACCATTATAACAGCCTGGCGATGATCGATCCCGACGGGCGCGTCCAGGGCGTCTATCGCAAGAGCCACATTCCCGACGGCCCCGGCTATGAAGAGAAATTCTACTTCCGGCCCGGCAATACCGGCTTCAAGGTCTGGCCGGCCGAGGACACGACCGTCGGCGTCGGCATTTGCTGGGACCAATGGTATCCGGAAACGGCGCGCGCGATGATGCTGATGGGCGCGCAGATCCTCTTCTACCCGACCGCGATCGGCAATGAGCCGCATGACCCCGATCTCGACACCAGCCGCCTGTGGCGGCGCGCGATGATCGGCCATGCGGTGTCGAACGTCGTGCCCGTCGTCGCCGCCAACCGGATCGGGACCGAAGACGGCCAGACCTTCTACGGCCACAGCTTCATCTGCGACGAGCGCGGCGACCTGCTGGCGGAGTTCGGCGCGACCGAGACGGGCGTTCTCGTCGCCGAACTGGACATCGACCTGGCAAAGCGCCACCGTGCGGCCTTCGGCTTCTTCCGCGACCGGCGCCCCGAACTCTACGGCCGGCTCGCGCAGGATATCTGACAAACGGCCGCTGAGGAGAGGGACGATGACGATCGCCAGGGTCTATACGATGCACGCCAAGGAAGGCATGTCCGGAGAGATGGAGGCCGCGCTCAACCATCTGATCGACGGCGTGACGGCGATCGACGGCTCGCACGGCGCCGAACTGCTCCGCGACGCGGGCAATGACCGGCGCTTCATCCTGATCGAGAAATGGGAGAGCATCGAGGCGCACAAGGCCGGCGCCGAGGCGTTCAAGAAGGTCGACATGTCCGCGCTGATGGCGGCGATCGACGGCCCACCCGACAGCGCCTATTTCGATTATCTCGTCCGGCAATAAGTCGGGCGGACATCCCGAAAAAGATCGAGCCCCTCGACCGGCGGTCGGGGGGCTCTTTCATGTCGGCGTTCAGGGCGCGTGGGCCGGTTCGATCTCGGCGGGTTCGATCACGTCGAGATGCTTGGTCTCCCACTTGGCCACGACGACGCTGGCGACGGCATTGCCGACGACATTGGTGGCCGAGCGGCCCATGTCGAGGAAATGGTCGACCGCGAGGATCAGCAGCAACCCTGCCTCAGGGATATCGAAGAAGGCCAGCGTCGACGAGATGATGACGAGGCTGGCGCGCGGCACGCCCGCGATCCCCTTTGAGGTCACCATCAGGATCAGCAGCATCGTGAACTGGTGCCCGAGGGTCAGCTCGACGCCATAAGCCTGCGCGATGAACATCGTCGCGAAGGTGCAGTAGATCATCGATCCGTCGAGGTTGAACGAATAGCCGAGCGGCAGGACGAAGCTGGCGATGCGCGGCGGCACGCCGAAGCGGTCGAGCGCCTCGAGCGTGCGGGGGAAGGCCGCTTCCGACGAGGCGGTGCTGAAGGCGAGCAGGATCGGCTCGCGGATGTAGCGGATGAGCAGGCCGGTGCGCGAACCGACGACCAGAAAGCAGAGGGTGAGGAGCACGCCCCACAGCACGAGCATCGACAGATAGAAGCTGCCCATGAACTTGCCGAAGCTGATCAGGATCGTCGGCCCCTGCTCCGCCAGCGCCGTCGTGACCGCGGCGAAGACGGCGAAGGGGGCGAAGCGCATCACATAGTCGGTGATCTGGAGCATGACCTGCGCCAGCGCCTCGATGCCGCGGACCAGCGGCGCGGCTTTCTCGCCGATCGCGGTCACCGCGACACCGGTGAAGACCGAAAAGACCAGGATCTGCAGGATCTCGTTGGTCGCCATCGCCTCGAAGAAGCTCTTGGGGACGAGATGGGTGATGAACTGCTTGAGCGAGAAATCGCCCTGTGACAGGCCCGCGCTCGCGCCTTCGGGCGGCAGGACGAGGTCCGCGCCGACGCCGGGCTGCAGCAGGTTGACCATGACCAGGCCGAGGGTCAGCGACAGGAGACTTGCGCCGAGGAACCAGGCGATCGCCCGCCCACCGACGCGGCCCAGCGCCGCCGTGTCGCCCATGTGCGAGATGCCGACGACGAGCGTGGCGAACACCAGCGGCGCGATGATCATCTTGATCAGGCGCAGGAATATCTCGGTCAGGATCGAGATATAGCCGGTGATCTCCTTGAGCGTCGCCGGGTCGGCGACCGTCTTGTTGAGCGTGATGCCGAGGATGATCCCGAGGAACATCGCGATCAGAATGTACATCGTGAGGCGCTTGGCCACGGGCGTCTCCGGAATATGTAAAGCATGTTGGTCGTCGCAAAGCGGGCTGCGGTCAAGGGCAAGCCTGTCGAAAAGGGCGGCTTTCCGGGCGGCGCATCGCTTGGCGGGACGACTCTGCCCCTTCCCACCCCGCGCGGCCTCGCTATGCTGGTACTATGAACAGCATATCGGGGGACGGCGGCGAGACCGCCGGGGACAAGGGCATCATCGCGGCGATCCGGCCCTATATGGAGCCGGCACCGCTCGCCGCGCTGTTTCTGGGGATAAGCTCGGGCTTTCCCTTCGCGATGATCGGCGCGACCCTCACTACGCGCCTCGCGCAGGACGGGATCGACAAGAAGGCAGTGACGGCCTTCACCCTCGCCTTCCTCGTCTATAATCTGAAATTCCTGTGGGCCTGGGTCGTGGACGGCGTCCGCCTGCCGCTCCTCGGTCGGCTGGGGCAGCGCGTATCCTGGATGCTGGTGATCGGCCTGCTGGTGATAGCAGCGGTGTTCCATCTGGCGCTGGTCGACCCCAAGGCCGGGCTGATGCAGACCGCCGTCGCAGCGATCCTTGTGGGGGCAGCGGGCGCGACCTTCGACATCATCATCGACGCCTATCGGATCGAACTGCTCGAAGCACGGCAGTTGGGCGTGGGCGCGGGCATGTCCCAATATGGCTGGCGGATCGGCTCGGCGACCGCTGGCGCAGTGGCGCTGGTGCTGGCCGGGCGCTTCGGCTGGGAAGTCGCCTATGCCGCCTGCGCCGCCTTCGCCCTGCCCGCGATGATCACCGCGCTGGTGATGGGCGAACCGGAACGCCACCGCGAGCCGACCGGTCGTCGCAGCGGCGGCGAGGTCTGGGCTTCGATCGCCGGGCCGCTGCTCGAATTCTTCCGGCGGCGCGGCGCGATGCTCGTGCTGCTGTTCATCCTGCTGCACAAGATCGGCGACACCCTCGCCAACCTGACCTTCCGGCTGCTGTTCGACGATCTCGGCTACACCAATGACGAGATCGCGATCTACGATGTCGGGCTCGGCTTCTGGGCCTATCTGATCGGCATCTTCGTCGGCGGCATCCTCTACTCGCGGCTGGGCATGAAGCGATCGGTGCTGATCAGCCTGATCCTCATGGCCGTCTCCAACCTCAGCTTCGCCGGGCTGGCCGCCAGCGGCCATGATAACTGGGCGATGGCCGGCGCGATCGGGTTCGAGAATATCGCCAGCGGCATTGGCGGGGTCTGCGTCGTCGCCTATTTCTCGGCGCTGTGCGACCTGCGCTTCACCGCCGCGCAATATGCGCTGATCTCGGCGGCGGCCAGCGTGGTCGGGCGGATCATGACGGGCACCACCGCCGGCGCGATGATCGAGGCGGTCGGCTATGTGAATTTCTACCTGCTCACCACGCTCGCCGCGCTGCCGGGCATCCTGCTCTTCTGGTTGATGATGCGCGCGGGTCTTATCGACCAGTCGATCGGCAGCGCGGGCGAGGACGAGACGGCGCCAGGGGCCTGAGCCGCCGCCCTATCCCTCGCTCTCGCGGGCCAGCAGGCGGCGCTTGCGGTCGGGTCCCCAGCGATAGCCGGTGATCGACCCGTCAGACCGCAGCACCCGGTGGCAAGGCACCGCGACCGCGATGGCGTTGGCGGCACAGGCGGCGGCCACGGCGCGCGACGCGCGCGGCTCCCCGATCGCCTGCGCGACCTCGGCATAGCTGCGCGTCTCGCCCGACGGGATCGCCCGCAGCGCCTGCCACACCCGTTGCTGGAAGGCCGTTCCTCTGATGTCGAGCGGCAGCGACAGGCCGTTGCCCGGCTCCTCGATCAGATCGACGACAGCAGCGACCGTTTCGCAGAAGGCATCGGCCCCCTCGCTGATCGCGGCGTTCGGAAATCGGCGATGGAGGTCGGCGATCATCGCCGCGTCCTCGTCGCCCATCAGGATCGCGCAGATCCCGCGCTCGCTCGACGCCGCCAGCACACGTCCGAGCGAGCAGGCAGCGACGGCGTAGCGGATCGCCATTGCCTGCCCACCCCGGCGATAGGCCGCAGGGGGCATGCCGAGCGCCGCATCGGCGGCGGCGTAGAAGCGCCCGCTCGATCCGAACCCGGCTTCGTAGAGCGCCCGCGTCACCTGTTCGCCGGCCTCCAGCGCCGAGCGGAGCCGGCCGGACCGATGCGCGACCGCATAGCCTTTCGGCGTCAGCCCGGTGACCGCCTTGAACAGGCGGTGGAAATGATAGGGGCTCACCCCCGCCGCATCGGCAAGTTCGCCGAGCGAAGGCGGCTCCTCGGCCGCCTCGATCCGGCGACAGGCTTGGGCGACCAGGGCCGCCTGTCGCTCGGCGCGCGGCGCCTCGTTCGGGCGGCACCGCTTGCAGGGGCGAAAGCCGGCCGCCTCGGCTTCGGCTGGCCCGGCATGGAAGCGGACATTGCCAGGCTTCGGCGTGCGCGCACCGCAGCTTGGGCGGCAATAGACGCCGGTCGACGCAACCGAATAGACGAAGCTGCCATCGGCGGCGGCCGACCGCGCGACCAACTGGCTCCAGCGGGGATCTTCGACGATGGGGTCCATCAGCATATCATAGCTCCTTCGACCGATATTGTGTCGACAGGATCATGCTGCTGCTCGCCGGCGGCTGCTCCCCGGCTCTTGCTTTCGAATTGCCGGACGGGCGTTCAGGCCGCCGCGCGACGCTCCGCCTCGCGTTCGCAATCCGGACAGGGGCCGATATGCGGATAGGGATGCGCCGCCTCGTGCCAGTGGGACACGGCCGCCTCGAAGATGTCGATGCCCTCGCCATAGCCGAGGCCGCGCAGCACATCGTTGGTCAGGATGTCGAGCGCGCGATGCGCCTCGTGCCCGCTCATCGTCGCGACGATCTCGCGCGCGAGACGGGCGAATTCCTCTGCCGGGATCAGGGGTGCAGGCTTGGTCATCCGCGCGCCCCTAGACCCGAAAACCGGCCTTTTCAAGGCTTGGGCGCGGCCTCCGCAGGGGCCGGAACGGCGGCGGCCCCTGCGACGGGCGCCGGGCCATCCTCCCGGCAGAAACCCTCGCCTTGCTGGATCATCAAGCAATTCTGCTTGCCAGCCAGCCATTTGAGACCGGTCTGGTCGCCGGTCGCGGCGCGGACGCTCTCCGGCCGACCGTTGCGGGTGAAGCGGATCAGATCGCCATCGGCGGTGCCTTCATAGCTTTTGGTACCGTCGAGCAGCGTAACCGACAGCACGTAACGCCCGCGCTCGCCGGCAGGCTGAACGTCGAGCACCAGCCCCTCGACACCGATCCATTTACCCACCCAGGCATCGGTCGGCAGCGGCGACGCGGCATTGTCGGCGGGCGTCTCCGCATCGAGCGTATCGACCGCAGCCTGGTCGACGACCGAGACATTCTCGATCGGCTGTGCATCCTCGCCCCGCGCGCAGGCGCCGAGAAGCGCGAGGGCCGCGAGACCGGAAAAGGTAAGGCTCTTCATCGAACTATGCTCCGCGAACGACATGTGATTTCGTGATGCGCCACCTTGAACGGGATGAACCCCGCGCCGGTCAACCGAAAAGCGATCGGCGGAACAGTCCCCCCGCGCCTGCATCGCTTCCCCTTTGTCATGGCTTCGCGGCATTGCAGCGCAGCGCTTTGATCCCTAGAGGGTGCCGCAACCCGACTCGTAAATCACTGGACAGGATATGGCCGAGACCATCGCCATCGCATCCGATCATGCCGCATTCGACATGAAAGCCGCGCTGGCCGACTGGCTCCGCGAAGAAGGCCATGAGGTCGTCGACCTCGGCCCCGACAGCACTGCCTCGGTCGACTATCCCGATTATGGCTACAAGCTCGCCCAGGCGATTGCCGATGGCCGCGCCACCAAGGGCATCGCACTGTGCGGCTCGGGCATCGGCATCTCGATCGCGGTCAACCGGCACCCGGCCGCGCGCTGCGCATTGGTGTCGGAGGAGCTTTCCGCCCGTCTGTGCCGCGAGCATAACGATGCCAATGTCATTGCCATGGGCGCTCGCCTGATCGGTATCGAGCAGGCCCGCGCCTGCGCCGCCGCCTTCCTGTCGACGGACTTTGCCGGGGATCGCCATCTCCGCCGCGTCGACAAGCTCTCCAACCCCGCCTTCGACAAGGAACCCGCATGAGCAGCAACCCCGCAGCCACCCTGTCCCAGGTCCAGCCGGACGGCTTCTTCTCGCGCGGTCTGGCCGATGCCGATCCTGCGGTCTTCGCCGGTCTCCAGCAGGAAATCTCACGCGAAAAGAAGCAGATCGAGCTGATCGCATCGGAGAATATCGTCTCGAAGGCGGTGCTCGAGGCACAGGGTTCGGTATTCACCAACAAATATGCCGAGGGCTATCCGGGCAAGCGCTATTATCAGGGCTGCCACCCGTCCGACGTCGTCGAGCAGCTGGCGATCGACCGCGCCAAGGAATTGTTCGGCTGCGGCTTCGCCAATGTCCAGCCGCACTCCGGCGCACAGGCGAACGGCGCCGTCATGCTGGCGCTGACCAAGCCCGGCGACACGATCATGGGCCTCAGCCTCGACGCGGGCGGCCACCTTACCCACGGCGCGAAGGCCGCGCTGTCGGGCAAGTGGTACAACGCCATCCAATATGGCGTCCGTCCCGACGATCACCTGATCGACTTCGACCAGGTCGAGGCGCTGGCGCGCGAGCACAAGCCGACCCTGATCATCACCGGCGGCTCGGCCTATCCGCGCCAGATCGACTTCGCCCGCTTCCGCGCGATCGCGGACGAGGTCGGCGCGCTGTTCATGGTCGACATGGCCCATTTCGCGGGTCTCGTCGCGGGCGGCGTCCATCCGAGCCCGTTCGGCCATGCCCATGTCGTCACCACCACGACGCACAAGACGCTGCGCGGCCCGCGTGGCGGCATGATCATGACCAATGACGAGGCGATCGCGAAGAAGATCAACTCGGCGGTCTTCCCCGGCCTGCAGGGCGGCCCGCTGATGCATGTCATCGCCGCCAAGGCAGTCGCCTTCGGCGAAGCGCTGCAGCCCGAATTCAAATCCTACGCCGCCGCCGTGGTCGAGAATGCCAAGGTTCTCGCCGCGCGCCTGAAAGAGCGTGGCGCCGACCTCGTCTCGGGCGGCACCGACACGCATCTGGCGCTGGTCGACCTGCGCCCGATCGGCGTGACCGGCCGCGACGCCGACGAGGCGCTGGAGCGCGCGGGCATCACCTGCAACAAGAATGGCGTGCCCAATGATCCGCTGCCCCCGGTCAAGACCTCGGGCATCCGTGTGGGTTCGCCCGCCGGCACCACCCGCGGCTTCGGCCCGGCCGAGTTCCGCGAGATCGCCGACATGATCGCCGACGTGCTCGACGGGCTCGCCAAAGACGGCCCCGAAGGCAATGGCCAGACCGAAGCGCATGTGCGCGCCCGCGTCGAGGCGCTGTGCGACCGCTTCCCGATCTATCCGGAGCTCTAATTGCGCTGCCCCTTCTGCTCGCATGAAGACAGCCAGGTGAAGGACAGCCGCCCCACCGACGACGGGGCGGCGATCCGGCGCAGGCGCCAGTGCGAGGGCTGCGGCGCGCGCTTCACGACCTTCGAACGCATCCAGCTGCGCGAGATGACGGTGGTGAAGAGCGACGGTCGGCGCGAACCGTTCGATCGCTCGAAGCTCGAACGCTCGATTGCGGTTGCCTGCCGCAAGCGCCCGGTCGATCCGGCCCGGATCGAACGCCTGGCGACCGCGATCCAGCGCCAGATCGAGACGACCGGCGACAGCGAAATCGCGGCCAATGCGGTCGGCGAGATGGTGATGGACGGGCTGAAGGCGCTCGACAGCGTCGCCTATATCCGCTTTGCCAGCGTGTATAAGGACTTCACCGAAGCCAAGGACTTCGAGGATTTCGCCGGCGCCGTCAGCGAGGCGGGGCGCGAGTGAGCGGTACTAGCACCCCGCAACCCGCGATCGTCCTCGTCCGTCCCCAGCTGGGCGAGAATATCGGCAAGGCCGCCCGCGCCATGCTGAACTTCGGCATGACCGACATGCGGCTGGTGTCGCCCCGCGACGGCTGGCCCAATCCACAGGCCGGTCCGGCGGCTTCCGGTGCCGACATCGTGCTGGAAAAGGCCCGTGTCTATGACAGTGTGGCAGAAGCGATAGCCGACTGCACCCATGTCTTCGCCACCACCGTGCGCAAGCGCGGCGTGACCAAGCCGGTGATGACGCCCGAGGAGGCCGCCGGCGCGATCCGGAGCGAGCCGGGCCGTTCGGCCATATTGTTCGGTGCCGAGCGCTCTGGCCTGGAAACCGACGACGTGGCGATCGCGCGAACGATCCTGACGGTCCCGATCAATCCCGAGTTCGGCAGCCTGAACCTGGCACAGGCGGTAATTCTGGTCGCCTATGAATGGTCGAAGGGCGAAGCGCTCGTCTCGCCCACCGCAACCGATCTCGATCCGCCGGCCTCGCAGGACGAGCTCGACGGCCTGATCGACCATCTCGACCGGATGCTCGACGAATCGGGATATTTTTTTCCGCCCGACCGGGTGCCGACCACCAAGCGAATGCTGCGCGGACTGCTCACCAAGCCGGCCTGGAATGCGCAGGAGGTGCGGACGATGCGGGGCGTTTTGACTGCGTTGCAGCGACCCCGGCCACGGTAAATCCGGGAACTTCCCGGAACTTGAACGGTTAACAGCCTATCATAGCAATTGTAAATTGGATGTAAACCGCAAAAAACTGCGGAATCTTGCATTTACCAATTGTATACTGTAGATCACCTTATATGCGTACTGTGTATCGGGGGCCTTGGTTGGATGCGTAACAAGCTCGTCGCGCTGCTAGCTGTGCTTGCTGCTTGCCTGTCGGCGGCCCAGGCCCATGCGGCAAATCTGCTCGTCAATGGCGGGTTTGAAACCACATCCTTCTTCTACCTCGATGGCGGGGGCAATGCCATCTATCCCGGCACATCCTGGGGTCCCTATTTCCCGGCCCAGACGGTGCAGGGCTGGGACAATGCCGGCTATAACTTCATCTTCAACGCCGACCTGTCGGCTTCCGCCTCGGGAAGCCCGACGACGCCCGCCTATCTGCAGCTATGGGGCATGCCGGGCACGGGCGTGAGCAATGGCATCACGGCCAGCCCTGTCGGCGGCAATTTCGTGGCGGCCGACGGCGCCTATCTGAACGCGCCGCTGTCGCAGACTTTGACCGGCCTCACCGTTGGCGCGCAATATTCGGTAGCCTTCTGGTGGGCGGCAGGCCAACAATTTCCCTTCAACGGCGCCACCGCGAGCGGCTGGAACATCTGCTTCGGCACTTGCGCCTATACGACCAGCTACGACGCCAATGGCGATGGCTATGCGACCTTCACGGGAGTCGACAGCCAGATCATCAGCACGGGCATGGTGACGGTGCCAGAGCATGGCTTCGTGCCCTGGCGCTATGAATATCTGACCTTCACCGCGACCTCGTCCACCCAGACGCTATCGCTGCTGGCCTATGGCACCCCGCTCGGCCAGCCGCCCTTCTCCCTGATCGACGGCATCAGCCTCCAGTCGGTTCCCGAACCGACCACCTGGGCCATGATGCTGGTCGGTTTCGGCCTGATCGGCGGCGTGATGCGCGGCCGTCGTCAATCGCCATTCCGTCACAATCCGGCACACGCACAGATCGTCTGATCCGCCCTCGCTACCACGCCCTGGCCCGACGGCCGGGTGACGCACGCAGCGTTAACAGGTAGGATAAGGCATGACGCCCGATCTCGATCATTTTCTCCGGACCGCACTCAGCCTGTTCGTGTGGCTTGCGCTGCTGATCGCGATCTTCGTGCCGATCGAACGACTGGCCGGGCGCCAGCGTCAATCGACGCTGCGGCCGCAGATGCTCGCCGATCTTGGCTATTTCTTCATGACCGGGTTCATTCCGACCTTCGTCCTTGCCATGCCGATGGCAGTGATGGGCGCAACGGGGCGAGCGCTTCTTCCCGAAGGCTATTTGCTGTGGATCATAGGTCTGCCGATCTGGATCCAGATCCTCATGGCCCTGGTGGTCGGCGAGTTCGGCTTCTACTGGGGCCACCGGCTGATGCACGAGGTCCCCTGGCTCTGGCGGTTCCACGCGACGCACCATGAACCGCAGCGGATGGACTGGCTGATCAACACGCGCGCGCATCCGGTCGACATCATCTTCACGCGCATGTTCGGGCTGACCCTGGTCAACATCGCGGGCTTCGGTTCACCCGGCGCGGGCTCGGGCAGCCTCGTGCCGGTGATCGTGCTGATCATCGGCACCTTCTGGGGCTTCTTCATCCACGCCAATCTGAACGTCAACCTGCCCTGGTTCGAGCAGTTGCTGTCGACGCCTCGCTTCCACCATTGGCATCATTCGCGCGATGAGCATGTGAACCGAAATTACGCCTCGGTACTGCCGATCTACGACCGGCTGTTCGGAACTCTTCACCTGCCGGCAAAGGCCTGGCCGCCCAGCTATGGCATAGCGCCGCAGAATCGGCCGGAAGTGCTGCTCGATCCGGACGGACACATGTCTCTGCCAGCCGACAGCCCCTCCGAAGCGAACAGACCCGCCTGAGATCAGTCCTTGCGAAGTTCGTCGAACCGGTCGAGCTCGTGCGCGATCGAGCCTTCGACAAGCATGTCGTACAGTCGATAGGCCAATTTGGGGGGAAAGCCGCGATCGTCGGCGACCTTGACCGCATGGGCGATGACCTGGGCCTTGCGGACCTCGTCACGCACCGCGCCGCGATCGGGCTTAATCCGGGCAGCCGCCTCGATATAGCGCATGCGTTCGGCCAGCAGGCTCACGATCAGCGTGTCGAGACTGTCTATGGCGGCCCGCACCTCGTGCATTTCGGTACATTCGGCGGCGGGCAGGATCGTCTTTTCAGCAGGCTCTGTCATGCGCGCGCCCTTAGACCATAATGCGGCGCGGTTGAACCGCCCTAAGGGGCTTTTGTGAGGACGAAGGCCGGGGTGCCTGCTAGGAGGCGCGCAGGGGGACAAGATGACCGGATCGCGCAACTGGAAAGCTCTGGCGAGTCACCCGCTCGCGCTCATCTGCCTCGTCGCCTTCGCGCTCCGGCTGGCAAGCGCCTATCTGCTGCCCAACATCACCCATCCCGACGAGACCTTCCAATATGGCGAGCAGGCCTATCGCGCCGTCACCGGACGGGGACTGGTGCCTTGGGAATATGCGGTGGGCGCGCGCAGCTGGCTGCTGGCCGGTATGCAGATTCCTGTCGTCGCCACAGTCCGGCTGGTCGCTCACGATCCTGCGCTGCTGCGTCTGGCTCTGGCGGCGGCCATGTCTCTGTTCGCGCTGGCGAGCGTCTGGGCATCCTATCGGATCGGCCGCGATCTGGGCGGCAGCCGCGAAGCCGCGATCCTGTCGGCGCTGCTGGCCGCCTTCTGGTGCGAGTTCGTCTATTTTTCGCCCCACTTCCTGGCGGATACCGTATCCGCCGTCTTTCTGCTCCTCGGCGTGGCCTTCGCTGTCGGTTGGCGCCGCGCTGTCGAGCGGTCCGACCTGAAACCGGCGCCCCGCAAGCTCCTCGCTGCAGGCATCATGCTCGGCTTTGCCGTCGCCTTTCGGCCACAACTGGGCCCGGCAGCAATCATCCTCGGGCTTTGGACGGTCGGGGTCCGCCCGACCGCGCGCTGGCTATGGCTGCTGGTGGGGGGCCTGGTTCCGATCCTCGCCATGGGTGCGGTCGACTGGATCAGCTGGGGCAGCCCTTTCCATTCGGTCTTCACCTATGTCCGCGCCAATTCTGGCGGCATCGCCAATATCTTCGGGGTCGAGCCGGGCCATTATTATCTCGCGCGCGAGCTTGCCGTCTGGGGGGTGGCGACACCCCTGATCGTCGGAACCGCCATTCTCGGCGCGCGCCGGGCGGCCATATTGGCGATCCTCAGCCTGACCATTTTCATCACCTTCTCGGCGGTGCCGCACAAGGAATGGCGCTTCGTCTATCCGGCGCTGCCACCCCTCTTCTGCCTCTGCGCGATCGGATCGGCCGAGGTGCTGGCCATTGTGAGAAGGCGGCTGCCCGCCGTGAAGGGGGCGGCGATCCTTGGGGCGATCATCCTTGCGTGGCTGGCCCTGTCCCTGCTGAGTGGTGTGCGCGGCGCGATGCGGCCGGTGTGGATGCAGGGGTCCGAAAGCATCCTGGCGCTGGAGCAGGCGAGCCGCGACCCGAAGGCCTGTGGGCTGGGCGTCGAGCCGCCCGACCGCTGGATGCGGACCGGTCTGTCGCGGCTGCGCTCGGACATCGGCCTCTACCCGGCCCGCAGCGGCCAGGACGGCCTCTACAATTATGCCATAAGCTTCGAAGCCTCACGCAGCCGGTTCGCGCGGGGCGACGCCGGATTCGTCGAAGTGGGCTGCTATCGCGCCGGCACCTGCCTCTACCGTCGACCCGGCGGATGCACCGGCCAGGGTCCCCCGCTGCGCGCCGACCCCGAACCTGCGGTCCGCGACATGCTCGATCGCCTCGGCCTGCATGCTATCGACAGACCCGCCCGCTGACCGTCCCGCCCACACTTGACTCGCGAAGTCCACCACGTCATAGGCGCGCCTTCGCAATCGGCCCCGCACCCCGGTGAAGCGGTGGCCCCGATGTCCGAATGGACAAAAGGAGCGAGTACCGGGATCGACCCTGCTCCGCTTCGCGGCCGCAGGCAACGTAACAGCGATTGAAGGACGACATCATGTCGAAGCGCAACAGCGCCAAGTATAAGCTCGACCGCCGGATGGGCGAAAACATCTGGGGTCGCCCGAAGAGCCCGGTCAACAAGCGTGAATATGGCCCCGGCCAGCACGGTCAGCGCCGCAAGGGCAAGATGTCCGACTACGGCATCCAGCTGAAGGCGAAGCAGAAGCTCAAGGGCTATTACGGCGACGTCACCGAGAAGCAGTTCAAGAAGAACTACACCGAAGCGTCGCGCATGAAGGGCGACACCTCGCAGAACCTGATCGGCCTCCTCGAGCGCCGCCTGGACGCAGTCGTCTATCGCGCCAAGTTCGCACCGACCATCTTCGCTGCTCGCCAGCTGGTCAGCCATGGCCACATCCGCGTCAATGGCGTGAAGTGCAATATCGCCTCGCGTCAGGTGAAGCCGGGCGACGAGATCTCGCTGGGCAGCAAGGCGCAGGAAATGGCGCTGGTCATCGAAGCGCAGGGCCTCTCCGAGCGCGACGTTCCCGAATATATCGCGCAGGACGGTGGCGCGAAGGTTACCTTCGTCCGCGTTCCGACGCTCGACGAGGTGCCCTACCCCGTCAAGATGGAACCGAATCTGGTCGTCGAGTTCTACTCGCGCTGATCCGGACATCATTGCAGACACAGGAAAGGGCGGCCCTCGGGTCGCCCTTTCTTTTGTCATCGTCAGTTGACAAGCCGTGCCTGCACGACGATCACTTCAGCGCGGCATTTCAGCGGGCGAGCTAACCTGGCCTTGCCGCGTGTTGGGGGAGTGGCTTTTGGACAAGACGGGTCAGCCGAACAATATCGGCTTCCTGCGCCTGGTCTTTGCAAGTGGGGTGATCCTCACCCATGCGCACGAGCAATGGGGCCAGGCCCCCGCCGGGCGCGACCTGCTCCAGACGATGACGGGTAACGGCCTGACGGTAGCCGCGCTGTGCGTCGATGCCTTCTTCCTGATCAGCGGCTATCTGATCGTGCAGTCGATGCACCATTCGCGCGACATCGGCAGCTATTTCGCCAAGCGCGCGCTGCGCATCTATCCGGGCTTCCTCGTCGCCTTTCTGCTCAGCGCGCTGCTCGTCCCCCTGCTCTACGACCATATGCCCGACCTGGGTCAGTTCTGGCGCATGGCCATCCTTCAGCGGCCGGAACCATTTGCGATCGCCACGGCCATGATCGAGCCGAACACGCCGATGTGGACGATCTCCTACGAGTTTCGCTGCTATGTGCTGGTGGCGCTGCTCGCAGCCTTCGGACAGCTGGAACGGCGGACGATGCTGCTCAAGGCTACCGCTATCGCTTTCGCGCTGTTCTGCTTCTGCAATATCCCAGGTGTCTATTGGCGGGTCGAGCAGTTCCGCTTCCTTCCGCTCGTCGACATGACCCTCGGTGCGCCCTACCCCGCACTGCGCTTCCTGTCCGCTTTCGGGCTCGGCGGCTGCGCCTATCTCTACCGTGCCGAACTGCAGGCTCTGACCGGCCGTTTCGCCGCCGTAGCCGGCCTTATTGCCCTCGCCGCGCTCTTTTATCGCCCGATCGCGCAACCCTCTGCAATCCTCGCAGGCGGACTGCTGCTCTACTGGGCAGCATTCCGCGCGAACTTCGGTCCGCTGCAACGCATCAATGACCGCTTCGACATCAGTTACGGGACCTATCTCTACGGCTATCCACTCGGCATCCTGTGGAGCTTCGCCGCCCTGTCCTTCCCGCTCTTCGTGGCGGCAACCTTGCTGTCCGCCTGGGCCATGGGCGCGTTGAGCTGGGTGTTGATCGAACGCCCGGCCCAGCGCTGGAAGAAGCGCCTCGACGGCAAGGCCGCTGCCCTAGCTACCTGACCGATGTTCAGGCCGGGACGGGGCCGTAGAGTTGCATGAAGGTTGCCATGGTCCTGTCGGCATCCGCGGCGATAATCTCGGGCGACGCTTCTTCCATCAGCCCCAGCATCAACTGTTGATGGCACCCCGCCATGTTCAGCATGACGATCAGGTGCGCAGCGCTCTCGGCATCGCCGGAACGCAGCCTGCCTCGATCCATCATCGACTGCATGAAATCGGCCAGAACACGTTCGGTCGCGCGCGGCGCGCGTTCGTAGAAAATCCGGCCAATCTCCGGAAAGCGACCGCATTCGGCCATGATCAGCCGGTGCAGCGCGATCGCGTCGGGCGCCGTTACCCGTTCGATGAACCCCTGACAGAAGTTGCGCAGGCTCTGCTCCGCATCGCCGCACGAATCGAGAAGGAGCAGCAGCTTCTGCCTGAACTCGCTCGTCGCCTTTTCCAGGCCCGCTTCGAACAAAGCCTCCTTAGATGGGAAATAGCTCCAGAGCGTCGCCTTCGATCCACCGATCTCGGCCGCGATCGCCGACATGCTCGCTGCGGCATAGCCATGCTCAAGAAAGAAGCGCATGGCGACTTCGATGATCGCCTCACGCCGGTCCTGCCGCCGCGCTTCACGGCGGCTGAGCGGTGCCTTCTCCTGTGTCATTTTCATTACCGTACTATACGGTACAGATTTTCATTGACAAGGGCCTTCGTCGAGCGCAGAGCAAAACAATACGACACAGTACGGTTTTCTATGATCCCGAATCACCGAACAGCTCTCCGCAACGTGACGCCGCTCGCCCTGGCGATCGCCTTATCTGCGTGCGCATCCGTCCCCGATCTGGGCAACAGCCCCACGCCGCGCACTCCCGCCGCGATCGCATCCCAACAGAGCCTCGCGGCCAGCAGCGCCGGACAGTGGCCCGGTGACGGATGGTGGCAGGCGTTCGGCGATCCGCAGCTCGATGCCTTGATCACGGAGGGCCTCGCCGGATCGCCCGACGCCGCCGCCGCCGCCGCTCGGTTGCGCCGGGCCGAGGCCGCCGTTCAGTCGGCCGGAGGCGCTCTGCTGCCGTCTCTCGACGTCGCCGGCGAGGGAGGCTGGCAGAAGCAGAGCTATAATGTCGGTTTCCCCAAGGAGTTCGTCCCCAAGGGCTGGAAGCAGCGCGGTCAGGCGAGCGCCGATCTGTCCTTCGATCTCGATTTGTGGGGCAAGAACCGGGCAACGCTCGCCGCCGCCACCTCCGAGGCCGAAGCCGCCAGGATTGAAACTGCACAGGCCCGCCTAACCCTCGCGACGTCGATCGCGGCGGCCTATGCCGATCTCGCGCGCCTCTACGCCGATCGCGACGTGCTCGTGGCTGCACTCGACCTGCGGATCGCGACGCAGAAGCTGGTCGCCAACCGCGTCGCCACGGGGCTCGACACGCGGGCCGAGTTGAAGCAGGCCGATGCGGCGGTGCCGGCGGCACGCGCCGATCTGGTCGCGATCGATGACATGATCTCCGCCACCCGCCACCAACTCGCGGAGCTGCTCGGCGCGGGCCCCGATCGCGGCCTCGCCATCGCCCGACCGGCGCTCGCCCGGCTTCTCACGCCAGGCGTGCCGGCGCAGACGACCACCGAGTTGATCGGCCGTCGTCCGGACATTGCCGCAGCCCGTGCCCGCGCCGAAGCCGCCGCCAGCCGGATCAAGGTCGCCCGCGCCGATTTCTACCCGGCCGTGAGCCTGAGCGCGCTGGTCGGCGTGCAGTCGCTGGGCTTCGACAATCTGGTCAGGAAGGACTCGATCTTCGGCAATGTCGGCCCGGCAATCAGCCTGCCGATCTTTCGAGGCGGCAGCCTGGCCGGACAATATCGCGGCGCCCGCGCGACCTATGACGAGGCGGTGGCCGACTATGACCGCACGATCCTCGCCGCCTATCGCGAGGTCGCCGACGCCGTCACGAGCCAGCGCTCGATCGCCGAGCAACTGACACAGTCGCGCCAGGCGCTGGCCGATTCCGAGGAAGCCTATGCGATTGCGCGCAAGCGCTACGAGGGCGGCCTTTCCACCTATCTCGATGTGTTGACGGCGGAAGAGAGAGTGCTGCAGGCGCGCCGTGCCGCAGCCGAGCTCGATGCCCGGCGGTTCGGCATCGACATCACGCTCGTCCGCGCGCTGGGCGGCGGCTTTGCTGCGCCCGCCACCGTTTCGTCCAAGGAAGACCAGAATGGCTGAAGCCGATCAGAAGCCCCAGACCGCCCCAAGCCAGCCGGCCGGCGAAAGCCCCGAAGCCAAGGAAGCGCGCCTGCAGAAACGCAAGACCTGGCTGATCCGCTTCGCGATCCTGGTTGCGGCCGTCGCGCTGCTCTATGGCGCCTGGTATCTGCTGGTCGGGCGCAACCATGTCAGCACCGACAACGCTTATGTGAACGCCGAAGTGGCGCAGGTCACCCCGCTGGTCAGCGCACAGGTGGTCGAGGTGCTGGTCAGCGACACCCAGCCGGTAAAGAAGGGCGATATTCTGGTCCGGCTCGACGACAGCAATATGCGGATCGCGTATGCCCAGGCCGAGGCTGAGCTGGCGCGCGCCAAGCGGATGTTCCGCCAGAGCAGTGCGACGAGCGAGGCGCTCGCGGCCCAAGTGACGGCGCGAGGCGCCGATATCGCCAGCGCCGAAGCGGATTATCAGAAGGCGAAGGTCGACCTCGATCGCCGGCTCGCGCTGCAACCCTCGGGTGCCGTCTCGGGCGACGAACTGACCGCCGCGCGCAAGGCTTTCGCGGCCGCGCAGGCGAAGCTGGCGCAGGCCCGCGCCAACCAGGGCGCGGCCTCGGGCGAACTCGCCGCCAACCAGGCGCTGGTGTCGGGCTCCACCGTCGAGACCGACCCCGCCGTCCTCGCCGCCAAGGCGAAGCTCGAGGCCGCCAAGCTGGACCTCGACCGCGCGGTCATCCGCGCCCCGATTGACGGCGTCGTCACCCGCCGGCAGGTGCAGGTCGGCCAGCGGGTCGCGGTTGGCAATGCGATCATGATGATCGTCCCGGTGTCGAAGGTCTATGTCGATGCCAATTTCAAGGAGCGCCAGTTGCGCCGCGTCCGCCCCGGCCAGGCAGCGACGCTGACCGCGGACCTTTATGGCAGCGACGTCGTCTATCACGGCAAGGTCGTCGGCTTCTCGGGCGGCACCGGTTCGGCCTTCGCGCTGATCCCCGCCCAGAACGCCACCGGCAATTGGATCAAGGTCGTTCAGCGCGTGCCCGTACGGATCGAGCTCGACCCCAAGGAGCTGGCGGAACACCCGCTGCGCGTGGGCTTGTCGATGGAAGCCGAAGTGGACGTTACCGATCGCTGATCCGATGACGTCCGTCGATCCCTCTTCGCTATTGACCGGTCGCAAGCGCGCCCTCGCTGGCGCTGCGCTTGCGGCCGCCAATCTCATGGTCGTGCTCGACATGACCATCGCCAATGTGTCGGTGCCGCACATCTCGGGCAATCTCGGCATTTCGGCGAGCCAGGGCACCTGGGTCATCACCTCCTATGCGGTGGCCGAGGCGATCTGCCTGCCGCTGACCGGGTGGCTGTCGCAGCGCATCGGTACCGTCCGCCTGTTCATCCTTTCGGTGCTGGGCTTCGGGCTGTTCTCCATCCTGTGCGGCCTGTCGCCCACATTGGGCATGCTGGTCGTCGCGCGGATCGGCCAGGGCATTTGCGGCGGCCCGCTCGTTCCGCTCACCCAGACCCTTCTGATGCGGATCTATCCGCCGGAGAAGCGCCCGCAGGCGATGGGCATATGGGCGATCACGACACTGACCGGCCCAGCTCTGGGCCCGATCATGGGCGGATTCATCAGCGACAATTGGAGCTGGCACTGGATCTTCTTCATCAACATGCCGGTCGTCGCCTTCTGCGCCGGCATCAGCTACGCGATGCTCCGTCCTGCCGAGACGGAGGTGGTGCGCGTTCCGATCGACAAGATCGGCATCGCCCTGCTCGTCCTGTGGATCGGCTGCCTGCAGATCATGCTCGACATCGGCCGCGAGCATGACTGGTTCGCCGACCCGTTCGTGCTCGGCCTCGGCATCGCTGCGGCGATCTTCTTCATATTGTTCATCGTCTGGGAGCTGACCGACGAGCACCCGGTCGTCGACCTGCGCATCTTCCGCTATCGCGGTTTCACCCTGAGCGCGTTCACGCTGGCGCTGGGCTTCGGTGCCTATTTCGCCGGCATCGTCGTCATCCCCCAATGGATGCAGCTATCGCTCGGCTACACCGCGACGCAGGCCGGATTCGCCACAGCCTTCACCGCCATCGCCGCCCTGTTCGTGGCCCGCTTCCCGCCGCTGCTGATGGGCAAGATGGATGCGCGCTTCGTCCTCAGCTTCGGCCTGATCTGGCTGGGCGGATCGACCTTGTTGCGGACCAACTGGACCAGCGGCGCCGACTTCTGGTCGCTCGCCATGCCGCAGTTCATCATGGGCATCGGCATGCCCTTCTTCTTCGTGACGGTGACCTCGATCTCGCTGAGTTCGGTGCCGCCGCAGATGGTGACGTCGGCGGCGAGCCTGCAGAATCTCCTGCGGACGATCGCGCTCGCCTTCTCGACCTCGGTGGTGGTGACCTTCTGGAACGATCAGGCGCGGATGTTCGGCAGCGACCTGTCGGGCAACGTCAATCCCGACAGCATGACGGCGACGCTGACCGAGCGGGGCTTTTCGAGCGAGCAGATCCGCACGCTGATAGCGCAGCTGGTCGACAAGGAGGCGCTGACGCTGGCGACCGACAAGGTTTTCCTGGTGACGGGCACCCTGCTGATCGCGATCACCGCGCTCGTATGGCTGGCGCCGCGCCCCAGGATCAGCGGCCCGCCCAGCGCCGGGCATTGAGGCGATCTTCCGAACCGCCTGTCACGCATGTGCTAGGCCTGAGCCGCGCGACAGGCCTATGATCGGCAGATGACCGCACCCGCCAGCTTCGCCCGCCAGCCGCTTCCCGACGCCCTGATCAAGGACATGCGCGCCCTTCTGGGCAACCGCCTCCATCTCGGCGAGGCGATGCGCCGGCAACATGGATCGAGCGAGGCACATTTCGATGCAGTTCTGCCCGATGCCGTCGCCTTCCCGCATTCGACCGAGGAGGTCGCGGCTCTCGTGCGGCTGTGCGTGGCGGCCGGCATCCCGATCGTCCCCTTCGGCGCCGGGACATCGCTGGAAGGCAACGCCACGCCGGTGCGCGGTGGCGTCACCATCGACCTGAGCGAGATGAACCGCATCGTGGCGGTCAATCCGGAGGACCTCGACTGCACGGTCGAAGCCGGCGTCCGCCGCGAGCAGCTGAACGCGCATCTGCGCGACCAGGGGTTGTTCTTCCCAATCGACCCCGGCGCCAACGCCACGATCGGGGGCATGGCCTCGACCCGCGCATCGGGCACCAACGCGGTCCGCTACGGCACGATGCGTGAGGCGGTGCTGTCGCTGACCGTGATCACGCCCAACGGCACGATCGTCCGCACCGCACGGCGGGCGCGCAAGTCGGCCGCCGGCTATGATCTGACCCGTCTGATGATCGGCGCCGAGGGTACGCTGGGCATCATCACCGAAATCTGCCTGCGCCTGCACGGCATCCCCGAGGCGATCTCCTCTGCCGTCTGCCCATTCGACACACTGGCGGGGGCGGTGGACACGGTCGTGCAGGCGATCCAGCTGGGTGTGCCGATGGCGCGCATCGAACTGCTCGACGCGGCGCAGATGCGCGCCTGCAACGCCTATTCGAAACTCGACTATCCCGAGCAGACAACCCTGCTGTTCGAATTTCACGGCTCCGAACGGCATGTCGAAGAACAGGTCGCGACGGTCCGCGACCTGGCAGCTGCCAATGGCGGGGGGCCATTTCTATGGTCCAACCTGCCCGAGGAGCGCACGCGACTGTGGAAGGCCCGGCACGAGGCCTATTATGCGGCGATGAACCAGCGCCCCGGCGCGGTCGGGCTGACCACCGACGTCTGCGTGCCGATCAGCCGGCTCGCCGACTGCATATTGGAGACGCGACGGGACCTCGACGGCTGCGCGGTGCCCGCGACCATCGTCGGCCATGTCGGCGACGGCAATTTCCACGTCGTCTTCGCGATCGACCCGAAGGCTCCCGAGGAGATGCACGAAGTCGAGGCGCTCAACGCGCGCCTCGTCGCGCGCGCGCTGTCGATGGACGGCAGCTGCACCGGCGAGCATGGCATCGGCCTGGGCAAACAGGACTTCCTCGTCGACGAACTCGGCGAGGCGGTAGAGATGATGCGGACGATAAAGCGCGCGCTCGATCCGAAAGACCTGTTCAATCCCGGCAAGATATTCCAGCTGTGATCCAAGGCGCGGAATCGCGCGCGTACCGGGCAGGAGAGAGAAGCGGATGAGCAGTCGTCACCTTGTCGATGCGGAGATCGTACCGCTGATCGACATCTTCGCCGAAATGGCCTTCACCCCGGAAGCGCTGCCCGCGCTGCGCGAGGCGCCGATGACCGCGCCGTCGCCGCCCGACGACCGGGTACGGCACGAATGCGTGACGGTGCCGGGACCGGCCGGCGCACCGGACATCGACCTGCACATTTTGACCCCGGTCGCGGCGAAGGGGCCCTTGCCCCTGATCTACCACATCCATGGAGGCGGATATATCGTCGGCAAGGCGTCCGAAATGGTGCTGCGGCATCAGGGCCTCGTGGCCGAACTGGGCTGCGCGCTGGCGTCGGTCGAATATCGCCTGGCCCCAGAGACAGTCTTTCCGGGCGCGATCGAGGATTGCTATGCGGGCCTTGGCTGGATGTTCGACCATGCGGCCGAGCGCGGGATAGATCCGGAGCGGATCGGTGTGATGGGCGAGAGCGCGGGCGGCGGCTTCGCGGCGGCGCTGGCCCTGCTCGCGCGCGACCGCGGCGACTATCGGCTCGCCTTTCAACATCTCGTCTATCCGATGCTCGACGATCGCACGGGCACGCTATCCGAGCCGCATCCTTATGTCGGCGAATATGTCTGGACCGCCTCCAGCAATCGCTTCGGCTGGTCGGCGCTGCTGGGGCATGAGCCGGGGAGAGACGATGTCTCGCCTTATGCCGCTCCGGCGCGCGCGACCGATCTCACCGGACTGCCGCCCGCCTTCATCTATACCGGGGCGCTCGATCTCTTCCTGGACGAGGATCTCGACTATGCACGGCGGCTGGCGCGTGCCGGCGTCCCCGTCGAGTTCCACCTGTTCCCCGGCGCCTTTCACGGCTTCGAGCTGGCGGCGGACTCGCATCTGGCGAAGGAGGCGAGCCGGCTGAGCCTTTCCGCCCTGCGCCGCTTCATGCGTCTGTAAGGGGCATTGCGCCAGCCGGCAGTCAGGCTGGCACGCGCTCCATCCGCACCATTGCCGATGCCATGCTGCGCAAAGCCTCGGCCATCCTGGTCGAGAAGTCCGCATCCAGTCCATGGGCCGCGCAGTGCTCGCCGATCGCACGCTCCATCGCGTCGGCCCATTGCTGGGCCGTCTGCGCGTTCACGGCGATCGCCCCGTGCAGCGACATCACGCATTTGCCGGGATTGTCGACGAACCAGTCCCTCGGGCCGCCGAGCCAGGCGGTGAGGAAGCCGCTGAGCGAGTAGCGCATCGGATCGAGATCGCCGGCATGGAGCGCACGAAGTTCGCCATAGCCGGCGTCCTCGTCCATCAGATCGTAGAAACGATCGACGATGGCCCGCACGGCGGGCTCTCCCCCGACCATGTCGAACGGCATCATCCTGTTCATCGCGCGGGCCTCCTCCCAGATATGATCCCGCATTGATGAAGGCTGCGCGGCTTAGGCGCCTTGACCTTGGTCAAAGAAACATGAGCGATCGTTAATCCGGGAACCAGATCAGGATCGACTTTTTAGATTTAGAAACAGATATTAAATTACGGTGACAGTGCATTTAACTCTGCCTGCAGGCAGTTGCCTGTGCCGTTCGCTTTCGGCCCGCGCTTGCCCGGCTCTGGATCGCGCCGCGTCGTTGCTCCGATATGATCAAGGAAGCGCCATCTAGCTAGCGGCCGACGCTCTCTAAACGGCGCGATTCGGTCGAGAGGATTAATGCACTGTCACCGATACCGATGACCTCGCCGTCGCAGGACGAAAGGATAGCATGATGTTGAAGACAGCCCTTCGCTTTACTGCCCTGACCGTCGCGATTGCGGGGCTCGGCACCACGCTCGTCATGGGGGCGGCCAACGCACAGACCCCGACCGGCGACGTCCCGCTCTGCTCGCGGACGATCATCGACAAATGCATGAACCCCTCGCAGGCGCCGGGCCGGCATGTCGCGCACATGACGCACAAGGCGCATCATGTACGCCACGCCCAGGCGACAAAAGCCAAGGCGACCACCGCCGGCTGATATCCGAACACCCGACCGAAGCGATCAAGGGAGTAGCCGCCGGCCGCTCCCTTTTCGCATGAGCGCGGCGCTCATAGTATCGCCGTATCGCTGCGGACGTCTTCCTATGGTGCTTATATTCAAAAGCGGCCAATCGGCTAACGACCCAATAGCGAACGGTAGCGACCGCCCTACTTCCTGTTGCGACGCCGAAAGGTTGCCCACGTCAAGAAAGCCCAAATTCCTCCAACGGGAAGAAGGCCGCGTGTTGCAAAGAACCACGGCACCACTTCGGCACAGGGCCTTGGGTCTTCAGGGCTTTCGCATGGAAAACTGAGCAGGTTGGCCGACACCCAGAGAAGGCCGAGCAACACAAAGCAGGCGGCGGTGAACGCCACATAGACAGAGATGGCGAGGATACGTTTGCCGGTCATTCCGACACAATGGCATGTGCCACCGCCGGTGTCATGAGGGGGCTTTAAGCACTCGCTGAATGTCCGCTTTCCACCCAGTCCCGCATTGCGGTGGCATTGCGGTGACAGTGCAGTTAACTTGGCTGCACACTGGTTCCTGGTTCCTGTCTTCGCTTTCTGCCCGCGCTTGCCCGGCTCTGGATCGCGCTACGTCATTGCTCCGATATCATCAAGGAACGCGCCATCTAGCTGGCGGCCGACGCTCTCTAAACGGCGCGATTCGGTCGAGAGCGCCCGATTTAATGCACTGTCACCGTAACCCCGCTCATGACGCGCTTCCAAATCAGCCGATCATCCAGCCGCTATTCGGACATCCTTCCTAAAAACTATACTCTACCCCGATCGCCCCACTCCATTGATCGGCGTCGCCGATATCCTCCACCAGCGGCGAGCGGCGGTAGGCGCCGAGGATGTGCTGATAGCCGACCGTGGCGAACAGGCCTATGCCATGGGTGAGCATGCCCGCCACGCTGTGCACGGCCGTCGCGCTGAGATTCCAGTCCTTCCAGCCCGCCCGTTCGGCCCCGTCATAGGGGCGCAGGCCGCTGGCCGCCGCCTCGTCTGCGCCGATATCATAATAATAGCTGCCGAAGCCGCGCCCGACATAATCGGCCGATGCGGAGACGCTGACGAAGCTCGTTTCCGACAGCGGCGTGTCATAGTCGAGTTCGGGGCTGACCACATAGGACCCATGGGCCCCGGCCACGTCCCGCTGCCAGGAGACGCTGGCCGAGAGCGTGTCATAGGGGCTCGTCACCACGCCCGTGCGCTGGATGCCGACCGAGACGCCCGGCTCGACCGCGATCCGGCGATTGTCGAGCGCGTCGACCCGGCGGTCGCCGACATGGCCGTGCCGGTCGAGGCGCACCGCGAGCAACGGCCCGAAGACGGGCTTCCATCCGGTGCCGCCTTTCGAGCGTATGAGATCGAGATAGAAGGCGGTGCCCGAACTGTTGAAGGCATAGCCGTCCTTCTGGCCCTGGATCGCCAGGGTCGGCAGCACACGGCTGCGCGACGATCCGATATAGGTCGGGGTGGAGGACAGGCCGAGACCGATCGAGATCCGGTCCCCGCCGATCTTCACATCGTCCGGAACGCCGGAAACGTCCTGCGCGACCGCCGCCGTCGAGCCGAGCGACACCGCACAGAACAGGAGAAGGGAGAGCGCCCTGGTGCGGCCACGGCTCATGCGCGCGGCTTCGCTTGGGCGAGCACCGCATCCAGTTCGGACGTTATCGTCCGGAACAGGCGATCGGCGTCGCGGTGCAGGGGATGACCACCGGGCAGCGCGATCCGCCGGGCGTTGGGCTGCGTCAGCAGCGGACAGAGGCTGTCCTTCTCTTCCTGACCCTGGATGCACAGCAGCGGAACGCCCGTCACGGTGCGGCCCGTATCGATCGCCGCAGCATCGGGCCTGACGAGGTCGAGCGTCTCGGCGGGGGAAACGCGATAGATCACCGTGTCGGTCGGCACGACGAGAACGACCATCGCGAGCCGCTTCTTGAGATCGGCAGGCAGACCCGCAAAGCCGACATGGACCATGTCGGCGCCATAGGACTGGCCGATCAGCACCAAGCGATCGGCATGGCCGTAGCGAAGTCCGCGCTGTACGGCCTGCTCGAGCAGGTCCGTGGCCTCTTCCGCCGTTCTGCGATGGCGAAAATAGACCAGCGAGTCGACGCCGAGGACCGGTATCCCGCTGGCCGACAGCCGTTGGGCGATCCGACGCCCCATACCGACCCTGAGCCCCATGTCGCCCGACAGGAGCACCGCTGCGACACCCCGATGTACCGGACTTGCAGTGGCCTGCGCCGGAAAGCCGACATAGAGATCGCGGCCGCCGAAATAGCCCAGCCATGCGCCATACCCAATGAGGCCGGCGAGGATGAAGGCCACGACGGCCAGAAACCCACGGCGTACGCTGCACATCAGAGGAGCCCTTTCAGGACGGTCGCGGCGAGAGCGTCATCATTGCCGCCGAAATGATGGCCGCCCGCCAGCACGACCTGATCGACCAGCCCCGTCGGGAGCGACAGGCATCCGCTGCCGTCCTCATCGGCACCGCGCACGCACTGCATCGGCGTTCCGCGCAGCGCTTCCACGGCCGGACGGGTCGGCAGCGCGCCCTGGCCCGCCACGTCGAGCCAGGAGGCGAGGTGGAACTGGAAGTCTGCGGTCCCGCTGAGGCCTAGCATGCTGACCCGCGCGACCGCAGGGCGCAGCTCTGCGGGCAGCCCGCCGACGATATAGGGAAGATCGTCCGCACCGAAGGAATAGCCAAGGAACAGGACGCGCTTGCGGTGCAGTGCCGGCGCGAAATGCTCGACGATCCGGGCTGCATCGGCCGATGCCTGGGCCGGCGTCCGCGCGGTCCAGAAATAGCGCAGGCTGTCGACGCCGACCACCGGCACCCCGCGTGCGGCGAGGCTAGCAGCGAGATCACGGTCGATCCCTGCCCAGCCTCCGTCACCCGAGTAAAGAACGGCCATCAGGTCGGTTTGAGGCGCGCCGGGGTCGCGGACGACGGTAAGCGGAAGATCGGCGACGCTCGCTTCGCCCTGGGCGGAGCCTGGCGTCTCGGACGTCAGCAGCTGTTCGATCGCGTCGCGAAATTGCGGCATCCAGTTCCGCTGAACCGAAAAGCCATGGCCCACCTTCGGCAGTTCGATCAGCCGTCCCTGCGGCACGGCGGCCACGAAACGCCGCGCGGCATCCGCACTCACGACCTGATCGGCAGCCCCCTGCAGCACGATCCAGGGGCCGGGAAGATGGGCGGCCGGGCCGAAGAGCCAGCCATGTTCGGGCTTGGTGATCCGCGAGACGCTCACGCCGGGGATCGTGCACCAGGGTTTTTCCCCGCCGATATCGGGGCCGAAGCCGAGCGAAATCGCCGCCTTCCACGTACCCGCCGGAGCTTGGGCCAGCGCGGCATAGGCGATCGTCGCGCCCGACGAATAGCCGATCAGCATCGGCTGGACATAGGCCGGCAGACCGAGCCGATGTTCATAGTCCTGTGCCAGCGCCTGAAGGACGAAATTGGGATTGACGCAATGGCCAGCGCTGTGTTCCAGCTGCTTCTGGAAGGCAGGTACCGACAATCCCGCTACCGCCACGCCGCGCGCGGCGAGCGCCTGCGCCATGTCGACGACACCGAGGTTCCAGCCGCCGTCGCCCGACAGAAAGATCGCGACGCCCGGGATCGGCCCCTGCGGGCGATAGGAAGCTATATCGAGGCCCTGGCTGGTGAAGGCCGCGCTGTCGACGGCGACGTCCGCCGGCGGCGGCTCGACCGTGGCGACCGGGGCCGGCGCGCTGGCGACGACGGGGGTCGACGTCGAGGAGAGCGATGCGAGCAGCAGCGCGGCCGCACCGGCGATGATCGAAAATGCTGCGAACAGTCTGCGCACCGGACATCTCCTGAGCGGATCGATATCCGGTGCTAGCTCCTGGCTCCCTGTCGCAGCGTGGGGACGACGTTAAACATCGGTAATCCGCTCAAACAACCTTGCCGCGTTCCTCGACATGCAGGCGCAGATCGACGCGCAGACCGGGCGCATTGTCGCCCAATTCCAGCCGTCCGCCATGCAGATGTGCCACAGCCGCAGCCAAAGCGAGACCGAGCCCCGCGCCGGCCTTGCTGCGCGCCGCATCGAGCCTTCCGAAGCGACGCAGAGCCTCGGTCCGCTGCGTCTCGGCGATGCCGCTACCTTGGTCGGTCACCGATATGGTCGCCTCATCGACCGCGCGCCGCGCCGAGACGGTGATGCGGCCGGCGCCATATTTCATCGCATTGTCGATCAGATTGGCCAGCGCCTGCCCCAGCAATTCGCGATGCACATGGGCGGGGACCGGCCCCGCGATGTCGGCCACGATCTCGAACCCGTTATCCTCGGCCAGCGGGCCGTAGACCTCGACCAGATCCTCGACCATCACCGCCAGATCGATCGCGACGAACTGGTCGCGGCCCAGTCCCGCCTCTGCCCGGCTTATCCGCAAGGCGGTATCGAGCATGGCGAGCAACCGGTCGCCCTCGTCGATCGCCCGCGCGACCGAGCCGCGCGCCTCGTCGGACTCGCTGGCCTCGAGCGCACGTTCCAGCGTCGACCGCAGACGGGTGAGCGGCGAGCGAAGATCATGGGCCAGACCGTCCGTCGCGATCTTGAGCTCGGTCATCAGCGCATCGATCCGATCGAGCATCTGGTTGATCGTGACCCCCAGCGCGTCGAACACATCCTCGCTATGGTCGACAGGAACGCGCCGGGCGAGATCGCCCGCCGTCACCGCGCGGGCGGTATCGACGGTCGCTGCCAGCCGCCGGTGGATCAGCCGCGCAGCAGCCCAGGCGGCGAAAGCAGCCAGAGCGATCGCGACCGCGACGCCGCCGAGCATCGCCTCTTCGAGGATCAGCGTGAAGCGCAACTCGCTTTCGACGACATGGCCGACGAGCAGCCTCGCGCCATCGTCGAGAGACACGGCGGACGCATAGATGCGTTCCGATTCGTCGCGACCAACGCGGAAGAGCTCGAGTGTTGCCGGCGAACCACCCGGCGCAAGCGACGGCGGCCATTCGGCGAGATTCCCGGCGAGGACCTGCCCTCTGCCGTCGACAAGCAGCAGGACCCTGCCCTGCGCACGCGCCGGCGAGAGCGCCTGTCCGACCTCAGCCGCCAGCGTCGGCAGGCCAGCACGGCGATAATCGTCGATCAGCGCGCCACGCAGATCGTCGGCTTGAGCCTCGGCCTCGGCGGTGATCTGATGATGGGTGAGCAGGCGGACGGTACCGAGCAGCAAGCCCGCCCCCGCGAGCTGCAACAGGAACACGAGCGCGGCGAAGCGGAATATCGTCGACCGCGCGAGCGCCATGGCTCAGCCTTCGACGCCGAGACGATAGCCCGAACCGCGCACCGTATGCAGAAGCGGCCGGGCATGGCCCTCGTCGATCTTCTTGCGCAGCCGGCTGACATGGACATCGATCACGTTCGTGCCGGGGTCGAAATGATAATCCCACACCCCTTCCAGCAACATGGTGCGCGTGACGACCTGGTCGACATGGCGGAGCATGAATTCCAGCAGGCGGAACTCGCGCGGCTGCAGGTCGACGCTCTGCCCGGCCCGCTTCACCTTGCGCGACAGCAGGTCCATTTCGAGATCGGCGCAGAACAGGCGCGTCTCGGGCGCGGCGCCGGTGCCATTGCCGGCGCGGCGGATCAGCAACCGCACGCGTGCGAGCAGTTCGGCGAAGGCGAAGGGCTTGGTCAGATAGTCGTCCGATCCGCCCTCCAGTCCCTTCACCCGGTCCTCCGCGGATCCCAGCGCCGACAGGATGATCACGGGCGTCTCGATCCCGGCGGCCCGCAGCGCTCCGAGCACCGCCATGCCCTCCATGCCGGGCAGCATCCGGTCGAGGATGATGCAGTCATAGCTGCCGTCGGTCGCGTGGAAGAGCCCATCGCGGCCATTGTTCGCCTTGTCGACCACGAAGCCATGCTCGATCAGCCCGGCGGCGACGAAATCGGCGGTCGTGGCGTCATCCTCGACGACGAGGATCTTGTGACTCATTGGCTTTCCCCTGACCCGCGCGGGACCCCGATCTCCATCAGCTGCCCGTTACGCCTAACCTGAAGATGGACGATCGCAAAGCTGCCTGCGGCCACGTCGCGATTGAGTGCGGACATCGTCGGCGCCGGCCGGCCATCGACCGTCTCGATCGCATCGCCCACGCGCAAGCCGGCACGCTGTGCCGGGCCGTCCGACCGCAGGCTGGTGACGACCAGACGCGGCTGCCCCTCGGTATCGATCGTCGCCAGCGTCGCGCCGGTCGAGCGCCACCGTCCGGCAACGATATCGTGCCGCAAAGACCGATCCGACAGCTGCAGCGCGATCACGGTGATCGCCAGCAGCGCACAGATCAGCGCGACCCATCCCATCCAGGCCGGCGAGCGAGCCACGTCACTGCCCTCCCTGCTGCTGCCGTTCTCCAACCAGAACGGTCAGCCGCTCGATCATCTCGTGCAGCCGCAATATCTCCAGTTCGGCGCGCAGGTTGACCTCATAGTCGAGGCTGGCGGCCAGCCGGTCCTTTGCGGCCTGCCGGTTCTGGCTCATCATGATGATCGGTGCCTGGACGGCGGCGAGCGTCGACAGGATCAGGTTGAGGAAGATGTAGGGATAGGGGTCGAAGGTGAGGCCCCAGTGGCGGAGCACGCCCGTGTTCAGCAGCATCCAGCCGGCCAGCGCGAAGGCGAAGCCGATGATGAAGGCCCAGCTGCCCCCGACCGCAGCGACGCGGTCGGACAGCCGTTCGCCGAAGGTCGCCTGTGCGTCGGCGACGTCGGCGACATCCTGCGCGATCGGCTGGCGCGTCAGGATCTTGGCGAGGACATTCGCCTCTTCGGGATCGAGCGGCCGGTCACCGAGATAGCGGCCGGCCAGTGTATCGGGGGCGTTGCTTGCCATATCCGGCTCCTTTCACGAACGACATAGGGGACGGCATCATACCCCCGGATGGGCGGCACATTACGAATAGTTCAGTTGCCCCCCACAGCGCCGCCATCCCCGCAGGCCTAGGTCGGCGCCATGATCAAGCGGGGCTCATCGATGCGAAAACTCATCCTTCTTATCACAGGCCTTGCGACAGCCTGCGTCACCGGACCGGCCTCGGCGCAGAGCACCGTCGATGGCCTGTGGCTCAATCCCCACGGCACCGTTGCCGTGCGCACCGGGCCATGCGGCGACAAGCTGTGCGGCTGGATCGTCTGGGCCAGCCCGCAGGCGCGCACCGACGCCAAGGACAGCGGGGTCGACAAGCTCGACGGGCTCGAACTGCTCGAAGATTATCGTCCCGATGGCGAGGGCGGCTGGGAAGGGACGGTCTACGTCCCCGACATGGGACACCGCTTCTCTTCCACCATCACCCAGCCCGATGCCCGGAGCCTGCGCGTGAAGGGCTGCCTGATCGGCGGCTTCCTGTGCAAGTCGCAGGTCTGGCAGCGCATCGAAAGCCTGCCGCAATGAACCGCGTCATCGCCTGTGTTCGCGCCCGCCGGGCGCCTCTCTCCGCGCTGCTCGTGATCCTGCTGATCGGGTTGGGTTTCCTGGCACTCCACGATCTGACCCGAGAGATCGGGCTGCGCGACGTCAAGAGCGCCTATCATCTGATCGACCGCCGCCAGATCGCGGCCGCACTGGCACTGACCGCCGCGAGCTATCTCGCGCTTACGCTTTACGACGTGCTGGCGCTGCGCACGATCGGACGCCCGCTGCCGTGGCGGACGGCGGCGCTCGCCTCCTTCACCAGCTACACGATCAGCCACAATCTGGGGCTGGGCCTGATCACCGGCGGCTCGGCGCGGTTCCGGATCTATACGCGCGCCGGCCTCTCGCCGGGCGACGTGGTCCGCGTGGTGGCGATCGCCTCGGGCACCTTCTGGCTGGGTGTGTTCGCCGTTACGGGCACGGCGCTCCTGCTCGGCGGCGCGAGCGAGGCGACCGCGATGCTGGGCCTGCCCGGCGGCAGCGGACACATGGTGGGTGCGATAGTGTCGGCGGCGATCGCCGGGCTGTTCCTGATCCGCATCCTCGGCCCGCGCACGATCCGCCTGTTCGGCTGGACGGTCCCGCTGCCTTCCCCGGCGCTGCTGACAGGCCAGTTGATCGTCGCCGCGATCGATCTCGCCACGGCGGCGGCTGCACTGTTCGTGCTCGTACCTTCGGCCGCCCCCGCGATGATGCCGGCCTTCTTCGTCGCTTATGCACTGGCGATGATCGCGGCGCTGATCACCCATGTGCCCGGCGGCCTCGGTATCTTCGAGGCGGTGATCCTGGCGACGCTACCAGTCGACAAGGCCGGCCTTGTCGCCGCACTGATCGCCTACCGGTTGATCTACTATATCCTGCCCCTCGCGCTCGGTGTCCTGTTGCTGACCCTGCAGGAAGGCCGCGATCGGCGCCTGGGCCGGCTGCTGTCGCAGGCACAGAAGATGGCGAGCGGCGTCGCCCCCATGCTGATGAGCGTATCGAGCTTCCTCGGCGGCACGCTGCTGCTGCTGTCGGGATCGACCCCCGCCGTGCCCGGCCGTCTTCACGATCTGCACGCCGTGGTACCGCTCCCCTTCATCGAGGCATCGCACTTCGCCGCGAGCCTGTCAGGCACAGGCCTGCTGCTGCTGGCGCCGGCCCTGTACCGGCGGCTGGACGGGGCGTTCGTCGCGGCCCGCGCGCTCCTGCTCGCGGGAGCGGTCTTCTCGCTGACCAAGGGCATCGATTATGAGGAGGCGCTGGTCTGCCTCGCCATTGCCGGCCTGCTGCAGTGGACCCGCCCCGCCTTCTATCGATCGACAACGCTCGTATCGGGGATCTTCACCCCGGCCTGGATCGCCTGCGTGGGCGCGGTAGGCGCGCTGACCCTCTGGGTCGGGCTCTTCTCCTACAAGCATGTTCCCTATGAAAACGGCCTGTGGTGGGATTTCGCGCTGCACGGCGATGCGTCGCGCTATCTGCGCGCCAGCCTGGGCGCGACGATGCTGCTCGCCGCCGTCGCCTTCTGGCGCCTGTTCGCGCCAGCTTCGCCCCACCGCGCCCCGACCGGACTGCCCGACATCGTGCCGACCCTGTTGGCGGAAGCGGACCGGACCGACGCGATGCTCGCCTTGACCGGCGACAAGCGCTTCCTCTTCTCCTCGGACGGCGACGCCATGCTGATGTACCAGATCCGCGGTGCAAGCTGGATCGTGATGGGCGACCCGGTCGGGCCGCGCCACGCCTGGACCGAACTGCTCTGGCAGATCCGCTCTATGGCGCACGCCGCGCAGGGCCGCCTGATGCTCTATCAGATCAGCAGCGAGATGCTCGAACTGGCGATCGCGCTCGGCCTGCAGATCATCAAATATGGCGAGGAGGCGATCGTCGATGTCCCCCCCTTCTCGCTCGAAGGATCGCGGATGCGCTCGATCCGGCAGACCGTCCGCCGCGCCCAACGCGAAGGCGCGCAGTTCGAAGTCGTGCCGGCCGAAAACGTGCCCGCGCTGCTGCCCGAACTGGCGCGGATTTCCGACGATTGGCTCGAAAACAAGGGACAACGAGAAAAGGGCTTCAGTCTCGGTCGCTTCGATGCCGACTATCTGGCGCAGTTCGACTGTGCGCTGGTGCGGGTCGAAGGTCGGATCGTCGCCTTCGCCAATATCTGGCGGACGGCCAACCGGCGGGAATTGTCGGTCGACCTGATGCGACATAGCCATGACGCACCCACCGGCACGATGGACTTCCTGTTCGCGCAGCTGATGCGCTGGGGACAGGAGCAGGGCTATGCCCGCTTCTCGCTCGGCCTCGCGCCGCTGTCGGGTATCGATTCCCATCGCCTGTCGCCGCTCTGGGCCAAGGCGGCCGCAGTCATCTTCCGGCATGGCGAGCGGCTGTACGGCTTCCGCGGCCTGCGCGCTTATAAGGAAAAATTCGCGCCCCGCTGGGAGCCCCGCTACATCGCGGCGCCCGGCGGCGCGGGTCTCATCCTGGCGATGCGCGACCTCAATCGGCTGATCGGCAGCCCGATGCCGAGCCCTGCCGGGCGCCGCAACGCCCCCACGCCACGCATGGCGCTCGACGCTCCTGTCGCACCCATGACCGCGCTCGTCCCGGCGGAGTGAGGCCATGGCCAAGATGAACGGAATTTCACGCGGGGGTCACCCCGACACAAGGGGCGAAGCGGCATTCAACGGGGAACAGGAGGACCCCATGACCGTCGAAACCCTGATCGAAACCAAGCCCCGCCGCGTCCGCCCGTCAAAGCGCCGCACGATCGGCGCCATCACCCGCGCCTGCCGCGAAGGCCAGCATGTGCCCGAAGCGAGCTTTACCGTCGACGAACAGGGCATGCAGCACAGCCGCTGCCGTCATTGCGGCTGCTCGCTGGCGCGGGTGCCCGTCCTGCGCCGCTGGTTCCGGACGGGGCCCATGGGCTGAGCCCTGCAGCGGTCCGAGCGCTGACCTGTCAGCCCGGCAGAGACAGGGTTATGCTGGCGCCGGTAATCGTGCCGGCATCCGCCGACAGGAGGAAGGCGATCGCCTTGGCGGCGCCCGCCGGAGTCACCCAGCCCGACCGATCGGCATCGGGCATGTCGGCGCGGTTGGTCGGCGTGTCGATGATCGTCGGCAGCACCGCATTGACGCGGATCGACCGACTCTTGAGCTCGTCCGCGAAGCTCTCGGTAAAGGCCTTTATGCCCGCTTTCGACGCCGCATAGGGCGCCATGCCCATCGCCGCATTGCCGGCTGCCGCCGCCCCGATGTTCACGATCGCACCGCCGGCCTGCATGTGCGCTGCGGCTGCCCGCGACGAGATCACCGCGGTGCGCAGGTTCAGGCGATACATGCGGTCCCAGCTGTCGAGGCTGCCGTCCGCCACCGTCTCCCACAGGAAGCCGCCCGCGACGTTCACCAGTCCGTCGATCCCGCCCAGCCGCTCGGCGATCGTGACATAAGCGGCCTGCACCGCCGCCTCGTCGGTCAGGTCGACACCGCCCAGGGTCAGGGCACCCTGCGTCTCGCCCGAAGGCGTCGCCACGTCGACCACCGCGACCTCATGGCCCCGCGCGGCGAGTTCCGCCACCACGGCCCGCCCCAGCGCCCCAAGTCCTCCGGTAACGATGATCTTCATGCGATGTCGGTCCTCTTCCTGATGCCTGCGGCATTTTCCGGCCGACCGTGCACTTCGCGGGGAGGGGGTGCAAGACGACGATCGGCATCGGCGGACCGGTTGACCGGCATGGCTGCCGAGGCGATGCCGGATGGATCATCTGATGCACCTTCGGATCGCCCAGAACCCATTCGAACGTCCGGCGTCAGGGTGCGCGCCGTTCAGCTTCCCGACAGTTTGGACGCGAATCACTTTGATGCCTCCGCACCGTCGAAGCTGCGCCAGAAGCGCCCCGTAAAGTTACGGTAGCGTGCCGAATCCTGCGCTGCAGCGCCATTTTCCGGGCTTTTCCTGACAGGCTTGAAAGTCGCTGTCACAGTTGAAGAAGCTGCCACGGAACGGTAATAATCGAGGCATAAACACCGCGCCACTGGAGCACGGCCGGTGACGGACAGCGGTAGAACCGCCCGTGATGCTTGTGCGCCGCACAAAGCCATTTTTGGCGTCCAAAGGGGACATTTGGAATGCGTAATTTCTCGCTCGGCTGCGCGGTGGGCGCGCTTGCCATCGCCATGGTCGCGTCCGCGCCGGCCCATGCGCAGGAAACCACCTCCTCGATCTCGGGCACCGTGACGTCGAACGGAGCTCCCGTCGCCGGCGCGACGGTGACGATCCTGCACGTGCCGTCGGGCACAAAGTCGACGCTGACCACGGACGCTTCGGGCAATTTCAACGCCAACGGTCTCCGCATCGGCGGTCCGTTCAGCGTGTCGGTCTCGGCCAGCGGCTACACCAACGCCCAGGTCACCGACATCAACACCTTCATCGGCCAGCCCTACACGCTGCCGATCGAACTGACCGAAGTCGGCGGCCAGGAGATCGTCGTCACCGCCAGCAGCATCAAGAATGCGCGCACCGTCTCGCAGGGTCCGGCGACCGTGCTGACCTCGTCCGACGTCGCCAAGATCGCGACGATCAACCGTGATATCCGCGACCTCATGCGCCGCGATCCGTTCGCCCGTCTCGACGACACCCCGTCGGGCGGCCGCGCGGTCTCCTTCGCCGGCCAGAATGCACGCTTCAACCGCTTCACCGTCGACGGCGTGCCGATCACCGACAATTTCGGCCTGAACCCCGACGGCCTTCCCAGCCGCCGTTCGCCGATTCCGCTGGACGCCGTCGGTCAGTTCCAGACCAAGGTCGCGCCCTATGATGTGCGCGAAGGCAATTTCCAAGGCGGCGTGATCAACATCGTGCTGCGCTCGGGCACCAACGACTTCCAGGGCACCGGCTTCTACGCTTATTCGTCCGACGAACTGAGCGGCAAGAAGACCAAGGCTGGCCCCGGCGTGCCGACCGGCCGCGTGACCCTGCCAAACTTCAAGTACAAGAATTATGGCGCGGAACTTTCCGGCCCGATCATCAAGGACAAGCTGTTCTTCATGATCGCGGGCGAGCGCATCCGCGCACCGCGCCCGATCGCCGAAGGCTCGCTCGAGAACAACGCCGGCACCGCGATCCCGAACCTGACCCAGGCCTTGGTCGACCAGGTCGTCTCGACTGCCAAGAGCCGCTATAATTATGACGCGGGTGGGATCGTCAACAACACCGGCGACAAGGACGACCGCCTGGTCGCCAAGATCGACGCCAACCTGTCCGAAACGCAGCGCCTCTCCTTCACCTACGCCTATGCGAAGGACGAGATCGTTCTGACGAACAACACCAACAGCGGCAATGTGCAGCCGGCGCTGGGCCTTTCGTCCAACGCCTATGTCCAAGGCAACAAGCTGCAGATCGGCGTTGTCCAGATCAACTCCGACTGGTCGGATGACTTCTCGACCGAGGCGCGCGGCTTCTACAAGAAATATGTGCGCCTGCAGGATCCGCTGCTCGGCCGCGGCTTCGCCCAGTTCCGCGTCTGCACTGCGCCGACCTCGGATCGCGGCACCGGCACTGCCACCGGCACGACCGAAGCGACCAACTGCCCGAACGGCGTTCCGGTCGTCTCGATCGGCCCGGACAATTCGCGCCAGTCGAACGCGCTCAACACTGAGACCTTTGGCGGTTCGTTCCTCGCCCGCCTGAACCGCGGCGATCACGACATCCGCGCCTTCGTCGACTTCTCGGACGTGAAAATCTTCAACCTGTTCCTGCAGAACACTGCAGGTAACTATTATTTCGACTCGCTCGCCGATTTTTCGGCCGGCAATGCGCAGCAGCTGATCTATCAGAACGCCATTCCGTCGCTCGATCCGAACGACGCGGCGGCGCGCTTCCGCTATCAGTCCTATGCCTTCGGTCTGCAGGACACTTGGCGCCCGGATCCGACCTTCAGCCTGTCCTACGGCCTGCGCTATGATCTCTATGGCGGCAGCAGCCGTCCGACGGTCAACCCGAACTTCGTCGCGCGCTATGGCTTCAACAACGCCGCCTTTCTCAGCGGTCGCGGCCTTCTTCAGCCGCGCCTCGGCTTCGACTGGAAGCCCAGCCCGCGCCTCTCGGTCCGCGGTGGCGGCGGTATCTTCGGCGGTGGCGCACCGGACGTCTATTTCTCGAACAGCTTCTCCAACACCGGCGTGCTGTCGAACAACCAGACGATCCGCATGCTCAACAATGGCGGCTTCAGCGTCCCGGGCCTGACCGGCGCTGCAGCGACCGCAGTCGGCACGGCGGCGCTGATCAACGTGGCGGGCAATTCGATCCCCGGCGCGGTGAACCAGTATATCGCCAATGGCAGTATCGTCGCGAACTCGTCGACGAACGCGGTTGATCCCTCGTTCAAGATCCCGTCGCAGTGGCGCGCCACGCTGTCGACCGACTATCGCGCGGATCTCGGCTTTCTGGGTGACGACTGGCAGTTCGGCGTAGACCTCCTCTATTCCAAGGTCCGCAATCAGGTGTTCTTCACCGACATCCGTTCGGTGCCGATCGTCGGATCGCTGACCCCGGATGGTCGCCAACGCTACACCAGCATCACCTCGCTGGGCTTCGCCGACAACAACTCGGACCTCTTCCTGACCAACACCAAGAAGGGCCGCAGCTACGTCGCGGTGGCGCGCGTCGACAAGTCGTGGGACTTCGGTCTTTCGGCAGGCCTGCGCTTTACCTGGCAGGACATCAAGGACCAGACGCCGGCAACCTCGACGACCGCTTCGTCCAACTATGGCAATGGCGCCTTCTTCGACGCCAATGGCGCGGCCTATGGCACCTCCAACGACCAGGTGAAGTACAATATCAAGTACAACCTGTCGTTCGAGCGTGAGTTCTTCGGGGACAACAAGACTACCATTGCGCTGTTCGGCGAAACCCGTATCGGTCGGCCCTATAGCTACACGATGTTCGATCCGGCGTCGGGTCGCAGCCCGGTGTTCGGTACGACCGGCAGCGGATCGCGCTACCTGCTCTATGTTCCGACGATCGGCGGCGACCCGCGCGTTTCCTATGACTCGGCAGCGACGCAGGCTGCGTTCGAGAACTTCATCCGCAACTCGGGCCTGAACAAATATCAGGGCAAGGTTGCACCGCGTAACGGCTTCAACTCGAAGTGGTTCACGCGTTTCGACCTTCACCTGTCGCAAGAGGTTCCGACCGGCCTGGGGGACTCGAAGGTCACCTTCTTCGCCGACATCGAGAACTTCACGAACCTGATCAACAAGAAGTGGGGTCAGATCCGCGAGTATATTTTCCCGTACAACGTCTCGCCGGTCCGCGTGGCCTGCCTGACCACCGCGGGCAATGCAAACGGCCAGGGAACGCGGGCGACCAGCTCGTCACAGCCCTGCGCCCAGTACCAATATTCGCAGTTCACCAACCCGACCGACACGATCTATGCGAGCCAGTCGCTCTACGCGATCCGCGTCGGCGTCCGCTTCTCCTTCTGATCCGAAGGACAATCCGGCCATCGAAGGGCTCCGCTTTGCGGGGCCCTTCTTTTTTGTGGGCGGGCTGGTCTGAATCCCCTTTTTCCGCCACGGATAAACGATGATGTTCGTGCGCTTTTTCCGTTCCGTTCTCGCCGCCGGCCTTGCCCTGTTCGGCATGGAGGCGGCACAGGCGACCGGGCCGATCACCTTGTGCGAAGGCGTCTGGGTCGACCCCGGCCGCGAGCGCCCCATCCCCATCCGCATCCGCATGCCTGCCGGCGCCGAGAAGGTGGGCGTGATCCTCTACAGCCATGGCCTCGGCGGATCGCTCGATGCGGGGACGATCTGGGCCAATGCCTGGGCCGAGGCGGGCTATGCCGTCATCAACCTCCAGCATCGCGGCAGCGACAGCGCGATCTTCGGCAAGCCCGGCTTCCGGGCTGCGCTGGGCAGCCAGCAGTTGATCGCCCGGGCGCGCGACATGCGCTTCGTGATCCGCGAACTGGGCATCCGGCAGGAAGAGGGCATTTGCGATCTTCGACGGATCGACCAGCGCCGGATCGGCATTGCCGGGCACAGCTTCGGCGCGCAGACCGTTCAGGCGGTGGCGGGGCAGATCTTTCCCTTCCCCATCCAGCCACCACTGGTCGACCTGAAGGTCCGCGCCGCGCTGGCGCTGAGCCCCTCTCCGCCGCTGGTCGGATCGCCCGAGGTCGCCTTCTCGCGCATCCACATCCCGTTCCTGTCGATCACGGGGACCGAGGATGCCGTACCCTTCGTCATCCCGATTACCGCGCAGCAGCGGCAAGAGCCGTTCCGGCTGATGCCCGCCGGCGACAAATTCCTGCTCGTTCTGAAAGGCGCCACGCATGAGATGTTCGCCGGGCAGACCTTCGCCTCGATGCTCAACGGAGAGCCGCCCGCGCATATCCGCAATACGGTAATCGCCACGAGCATCGCCTTCTGGCGTGCGACGCTCGACGATGATGTCCAGGCGATCGAGTGGCTGCACGGCATCGACGGGCTGCGCGCGGGCCTGAAGGACGGCGATTTCTTCGAAAGCCGCTGAGCCGGTTTCAGGCGCCGCGCGCCGCGCGCACGGGTCGCAGCGACACAATCGCATCCGGCTCGAAGCGGCGGTTCAGGGCGACGGCGCAAACCGCCATTGCAGCCAGCAAGAACATGCTGCCCGCATAGGCGCGGTTGTCATAGGGCGTAGCGTCGGTAAGCCAGCGCATCGCAGCGAGCGACCAGACTCCGGTGATCACGCCCAGCGACAGGGTCAGTTGCTGGACGGTCGAATAGAAGCCTGTCGCGGCCGCCATGCGCTCCGCCGGCACCTCGACATAGGCGGCCGGGCCGATCACCAGCATCGCCAGCGCGAGGCCGAAGCCCTGCCCGAAGATCAGCAGATAGAAGAGCGGGATCGGCAGGTCCGAGTGCAGGAAGGCCGTGCCGAGCAGCGACAGCGCAAACACCGCCCCACCCCCGACCGCGACGCTCCTGGGATGCGACCGGGCGATCAGCGGTCCTCCGACGAACCGGCTGACCAGCACGCCGACCGTGCCCGCCGCAAGCATCACGCCCGTTTTGGCCGCCTCGAACCCCATCGCCAGCTGGAACCAGAGCGGCAGCAGGAAGGCATGGGCACCGAACAGGCAGCGGATCAGCGTGCCGGACAGCATCGACAGCCGGAAGCTGGGGATCGCCCAGAGCGTCAGATCGATGATCGGCGCCGCCGCTCGGCGATGATGGCGCAGGTAGAGCAGAGCGGAAACGGCCGAGAGGAGCAGCATGGCGACGGTGAGCGGTGGGCTGACCTGACCGGTGACCCCGCTCAGGCCGATCACCAGCGAGACGATCAGAATGGCGACGATCGCCGTGCCCGGCGCGTCGAAACTCTCGCCCTCTGCGTCGCGCCGGTCGGGGACGAGCCACAGGCTCATCACCACCCCGAGCAGCGCCATCGGCAGGTTGACGAGGAAGATCATGTGCCAGGACGCATAGCTGACGAGGAACCCGCCCAGCGCCGGCCCGATCAACGGCCCGACAATGCCGGGGATGACGAGCCAGTTCATGGCGCTGATCAGCTCGTGCCGTTCGGCCGATCGCAGGACGAGCAGCCGCGAAACCGGGATCATGATCGCACCGCCCACCCCCTGCAGCGCGCGTGCCGCAACGAGCGTCCCGAGCGACCAGGCCATCGCGCTGGCGACCGCGCCGACCATGAACAGCAGCAGCGAGGCGATGAAGGCGTTGCGCGCGCCGATGCGGTTGGCAAGCACGCCGCCGAGCGGAATGAACACCACGAGGGCCAGCTGATAGGCGAGGATCGCGACGTTGAGGTCGATCGGCGCGACGCGCAGGTCGGCCGCGATCGCGGGCAACGCGGTGTTGATCGCAGTGGCGTCCAGATATTGCATGAACACGGGGATCGATGCGGTCAGTGCGATGGCCCGATAGCCGCTCATCCGTCCCCCTTCTGCTAGCCGGGCGCCGATCTGCCAAAGCCACCCGGCGCCGCAAAGCGCTAAGTGGCGATGCCGCCCTGCCTTGCCGAAATGCGATGGATCAGTGAAAGTCGCGCGAGCGCGGCAGGATGCGGACGTCACGGGGGTGGCTGCCGCGCGGAACAGTGTGGCGCGGCATCTGCGGATGCTCGAACACATCGGCCCGCGACAGTTCAATCTCGGTGCGATGATCCTCGGACAGCCGATCGAGCTCGGCGCTGCGATCATGGACGATCGCGCCCATCAGGTGCACCACACCCTCGGGGCTGCGCTGGATCTCGCCTTCGACCAGCATCAGCCGGGATGCCATCACCTGTCGCCGCTGCACTTCGAAGGTCCGCGCCCACAGCAGGACATTGGTGACGCCGGTCTCGTCCTCCAGCGTGACGAAGATCGCCTTGCCCTCGCCGGGGCGCTGGCGGACCAGCACGACGCCTGCGACCTTCGCCCGCGATCCGTTGCGCGCCGCCGACGCCTCGGCACAGCTGAGCACCCCTTCGCGCCGGAACAGCTCGCGCAGGAACTGCATCGGGTGGCCCTTCAGCGACAGGCGGGTCAGCTGATAATCCGCCGCCACATGCTCGGACAGCGGCATGGCGGGCAGTTGCGCATCGGGCTCCTTGCCCAGCTCGCGAGCGCGCGCCGCCGCAAACAGCGGCAATTCGCCATCGGGCGTCCGGCGCGCTTCCCACAGCGCCGCGCGGCGGTCGAGGCCGATCGACCGGAAGGCGTCGGCATCGGCCAGAAGGCGCAGCGCGCGGCGCGGCAGATCGGCGCGGCGGGCCAGTTCCTCAATGCTCGCGAACGCCCCCTGCCCCCGCGCGGCGACGATCGCCTCTGCCCAGGCCTCGCGAAAGCCGTCGACCTGGCGCAGGCCGATGCGGAGCGCCAGCCGGTCGGGGGGCCCTTCGAGGCTGTTGTCCCAGCCACTGCGGTTGACGTCGATCGCCCGGATCTCGACGCCATGCTCGCGCGCGTCGCGGACGATCTGCGCGGGCGCATAGAAGCCCATCGGCTGGGCATTGAGCAGCGCGCAGGCGAACACCGCCGGATAGCGGCACTTGAGATAGGAGGAGGCATAGACGAGCAGCGCGAAGGACTGGGCGTGGCTTTCCGGAAAGCCATAGCTGCCGAAGCCCTTGATCTGCTCGAAGCAGCGTTCGGCGAAATCGCGCGGATATCCGCGATCGACCATGCCCCCGACCATCTTGCGCTCGAAGGTCGGCATGGTGCCGACATTGCGGAAGGTCGCCATCGCCCGGCGCAGCCGGTTCGCTTCGGCATCGCTGAACCCAGCCGCGACGATCGCCAGCTTCATCGCCTGTTCCTGGAACAGCGGCACGCCCAGCGTCTTGCCGAGCACCTCGCGCAGTTCGTCCGGATCATGGGGCGGCGCCGGCGAAGGAAAGACGACCGGCTCCAGCTTCTGCCGCCGCCGCAGATAGGGATGGACCATGCCCCCCTGGATCGGCCCCGGCCGCACGATCGCCACCTGGATGACGAGATCGTACAGCTCGCGCGGGCGCAGGCGCGGCAGCATGTTGATCTGCGCGCGGCTCTCCACCTGGAAGACGCCGATGCTGTCGCCCGTGCACAGCATGTCATAGACGTCGGGCTGGTCGGGCGGGATCGTCGCCAGCGCATAGTGGCGCCCGATATGGGTCTCGATCAGCGCGAAGGCCTTGCGGATGCAGGTCAGCATGCCCAGCGCCAGGATATCGACCTTCATCAGCTTCAGCGCGTCGATATCGTCCTTGTCCCATTCGATGAAGGTACGGTCGTCCATCGCCGCATTGTGGATCGGGACGGTCTCGTCGAGCCGGTCCTCGGTCAGGATGAAGCCGCCGACATGCTGCGACAGATGGCGCGGGAAGGTCAGCAGCTGCCCGACCAGCATGTTGAGCCGGCCGATCTCGACATTGGCGGGATCGAAGCCGGTCTCATGGAAGCGCTTCTCCTCCATGCTCGACGAGAAGCTGCCCCAGATGGTCGAGGTCAGGCGGGTCGCGATATCCTCGCTGAGGCCCAGCACCTTGGCGATCTCGCGCACCGCGCTGCGCGGCCGGTAATGGATGACGGTCGCGGCGATGCCGGCGCGGTCGCGGCCATAGCGGCCATAGATATATTGCATCACCTCCTCGCGCCGCTCATGCTCGAAGTCGACGTCGATGTCGGGCGGCTCCTTGCGGTCCTCGGAGATGAAGCGCGAGAAGAGCAGCTTGTTCGCGACCGGATCGACCTCGGTGATACCGAGGACGTAACAGATCACCGAATTGGCCGCCGACCCGCGCCCCTGGCACAGGATCTTCCGCCCGCGCGCGAAGCGGACGATGTCGTGCACCGTCAGGAAATAATAGGCATATTGCTCCTTGCGGACGAGCTTCAGCTCGGTCTCGACGAGGTCCAGCACCTTCTGGCCGGGCGCGTCGCCATAGCGCCAGCGCACCCCGTCGGCGACGAGCTTCTCGAGCCAGGCCTGCGGGGTCCAGCCCTCGGGCACCGGCTCGTGCGGATAGACATAACTGAGCTGTCCGAGGTCGAAACCGACCCGCTCGAGCAGACGTGCGCCTTCGCCCACCGCCTGCGGATGATCGACGAAAAGCCGCGCCATTTCGCGACCGGGCTTGAGGTGACGCTCGGCATTGACCGCGAGCCGCGTCCCCGCCTCCTCGATCTTCAGGCCCAGCCGGATGCAGGTGACGATGTCGTGCAGCTGGCGTTGCGCCGGGGTGGCGTAGAGCGCGTCGTTGGTCGCGAGCAGCGGGACCGACAATTCGCCCGCGAGCCGCGCCAGCCCGGCGATGCGGCGACGGTCGCGCCCCGCATAGCGCATGGTGACGCCGAGCCAGAGCCGGTCGGGCGCCGCGCGGTTCAGAAGGGCCAGCACCTGCCGCAACCGGTCCTGCCGTCCGTCCGCAGGAGGCACGGTCGATGGTGCGAGCCTGACCCCGTCGACCGTCGCAAGCGCCAGAGGAGGCCGCCCTTCGCTGCTCTCCTCCACGGATTGCGTGGTCGCCTCGGGATGGAGTCCCTGCCAGCTCGGGTGTGGCCGGGCGCCCTCCCCTCCCAGCACCAGCCCTTCGCCATCGGGGATCACCACCAGCAGCAGATCATCGAGATGGCCGAGCAGGTCGGCGAGGAACAGGATGCAGTCGCCCTTGATCGCGCGCCGGTTGCCGACCGTGAGCAGGCGGGTCAGCCGCCCCCAGCCATGGCGGGTCGCGGGATAGGCGACGATGTCGGGGGTGCCGTCGACAAAGACGAGGCGCGCCCCGGTGGCCAGCTTGAAGGGGAAATCCGGAAGGCCCTCTTCGGCAGCCTTCTCGCGCGCGTCACGCAGCGCCTTCCACGCGCGGACCACGCCGGCGACGCTGTTGCGGTCGGCAATGCCGAGGCCGGCATGGCCGGCGGCAAGCGCGGCTGCAACCATGTCCTCGGCAGGCGAAGCCCCGCGCAGGAAGCTGTAATTGCTCGCCGCCACCATCTCGGCAAAGGCCGGATCGGGTCGGCGTCTCATGCGAACAGGCCATGGATATACCAGGCGGGGCTGTTCGCCTCGCGCTCGTAAAGGCCCAGGCGGAACAGCCAGAAGCGCCGCCCCTTGCCGTCTTCCACGCGGTAATAATCGCGACTGAGCCCGGCATTGTCGGCGCGCTTCCACCACAGCGAACCGATCCGCTCGGGCCCTTCGGCCAGCGTCACCTCGTGCAGCTCGCGCCGCCAGCGGAAGCGCTGGGGCGGCCCGTCGGGAACGCCCGCCACCACCTCGATCGGCTGGGGCGGGTCAAAAAGATAGGTCGGGCGCAGCGGCGGCTCGCCCCGCTCAGGCTCGGGCCAGGGGCCGGCGGGCCCGGCCTCGATGGCAGGAAAGGCGAAGGCCGCCTGTTCGGGAATGTGGCTGTCGCGCGGTGCCAGCCGCCTGACCCGGTTGCGGCCGAGCCGGGTGGAGAGGCGGTCGAGCAGTTGCGCCAGTTCGCCCTCGGCCAGCGCCCCGCCCTCGAGCGGCAGCTGGATCGGGGCCATCGCTTCGAACACAGGCACCGCCAGACGCACCAGATCGAAGCCGAAGCCCGGATCGACCGGATCGGCCAGCGCGGCAAGGCGTTCGTCGAACAGCCGCATGATCGTCGCGGGATCGCGCACCGGCAGGCCGGTTTCGACGCGCAGCCGCCGGACGAGGCCATCGGTGCGATAGAGCTGCGCCTCGAAGCGGCGCCCGCCGCGATGCGCCTCCTCCATCCGCCGCGCGGCCCCTGCCATCAACTCGCCGATCGCGGCGAGCGCCGCCTCGGTGCGGCCGATCGGCTCGGCGAAGCGGCGTTCGAGCTGCAAGGCCGGCTCTGGACGGCGCGGGGTAATGCGCAGGTCGCGGCCACCGGCGACGCGGGCCAGCCGGTCGGCGGCGGCCTCGCCGAAGCGCGCGGACAGCAATTGCGAGGGCCGCGCGCGCAGGTCGCCGATCCGCTTGAGCCCGGCGCGGCGCAAGGCGACCGCCTCCTCTCCGCCAAGCTCGAGCGCTTCGACCGGCAGGCTTTCGATGGGCGCCTCCCCCGACCGCGCGTGGCGGGCCAGCGCATGGGCGGCGTCGGGGGTGTCCGCCAGCGCGCTGCGCGTGGTCAGCCCCAGCCGCTCCAGCCGCGCGCGCAGGTCTGCGAGCAAGCCCTCCTCGCCGCCGAACAGATGCGCGCAGCCGCTGATGTCGAGCAATAGGCCGTCGGGCGGGCCGATCGCCACCATCGGCGTATAGCGGTCGCACCCGTCGGCGATCGCCTCGATCAGGCGCGCATCCTCGGCCGGATCGGCATCGACGACGCCCAGATCGGGATGACGCGCGCGGGCATCGGCGAGCGACAGGCCGGGCACCAGCCCCAGGTCGAGCGCGGCCCGGCTCGACGCGACGAGCCGGATCGCGCCTTTCTGCTTTTCGACGAGGACGAAGGGCGCATCAGGCGGAAAGCCGGGCCGCGCCTGTCCGCTCCGGATCGCCCGCGCCAGCCGCTCGCTCGCCAGCAGCGGGAAGACCAGCGCCAGATAGCGGCGCTTCGCGGAAATGGTGTTCGTCACGATTCCACTCCAGCAACATGCGCATGCCTTCCAGCCCTCCGCGATGGCGCAACAATTCGATTTCGATGGCGGGATGGCCAGGCGCCCCCGCCTCCAGCGGCGCCGAGGCCGAGGAGCGGACCCGCCAGCGGCTATAGGCCGCGCTCGGCACCGGCTCCCCCTCCGCCCGCAGCAGCAGCACGGTCACCCCCGATTTCTCCGCCGCGACCGCCAGCCGCCTTGTGGCGGTCAGATCCAGCCCCCGCGCCGCCTTCCATGGCTCGATCAAGAGGACCGACAGCTGTGCGCAGCGCACCGCGTCCCCCGCCGCGCGGAGCAACGCCGCCTCGTCGGGTGCGACGATCTCGATCAGGCGCGCCGGATCGAAGCCCAGTTCGGCCAGCCCCGGACCATAAAGGCATCCCCCTGCCCGCACCGCCCCGTCCTGCCGCAGCCACAGCAGCGGCCCCGTCCCCGCGCGCATCGCCAGCATCAGCCCCGCACCGGCGAGCGCCGCGCGGTCGTCCGGCTCGGCGGCGAAGAGTTCGTGCAACCGGCCCTTCGGCAGGCCCCCACCCAGCTGCACGTCGAGGGAAACGCTACCCAGGGGGAAGAGCACGCTTTCGACGGGCTTCGGGCCCTCGATCGCGGCAATGCGCGCCCGAAGGTCGGCCAGGAAGGGGGACGACTCGCTCATGATATTTGTTCTTGTTATGTTCTTATCCTCCTTCTCCCGACAGCGAGTCAAGCCGGGTTGGAGGATCAGGCGGTGGGGATAACCGCAAAAGCCAGCAGCAGCGCATCGGACAGCGCCAGCAGGCCGAGGATGCTGCGGGCGGCGATCAGTTCGAGGGTCGGCATCGGGCTGTGCTCCATAAGGATGCCCCCTCCTGCCACGCCGGTCTTGCGCCCTGTCGTCAGAGCCGAAATCTTTTGAAACCGCCTGTAACGAAGCGCCGCTTCAATCCCCGAACGCCGCCAGGATCGGACAAGGGCCCGCCTCCCCGGCGGCACATTCACGCTCAGCCGCTCATCTTACTGGCGGGAATCAGGGGGCCGTCACAGATCCGCTTGAGCAGGTCGGCCTGTTTCGGCTCCAGTTCGACCAGCAGCGCCAGGACATTGAGCACATTGATCAGCTCGCTGGTATATTCGGGCAGCCAGCGATCGGGCTGGATCTCGCCCAGCGGAGACGGCGGGCGCCTGTCACCGATCACTGGGCGTTCGCGGTTCTTGCGGCGATAGCTGAACCACTGACGCAACACCTGCTTACCCGACACCTCATAGTCCCAAACGGCGGGCGGCACATTGTCGATGAAGCCGGTGCCGACGAGCAGGCGGCGCTTTGCCGCATCATAGTCGATCGTGTCGGGAAATCCCTCGGTCGTCGAGGGGATCGCCCCCTCCTTGGGCAGGGTCGGGCCACCCTCCGCGACACGCGGGGGCCGGGGCGGGTCTTCGGTGGCGAAGCGTTCGCCGAAGCTGTGCAGCCGGATCACCTCGCGACCCAGTATCGCGGCCTCGGCGAACAGCGTTGCATCGGCGGTCAGGGGCACGCGCAGGCCCGGGCGGACAAGGTCCTCGGCGAAGCTGGCGGTATAGGCCGGATGCGCGAGCAGCGCCGCGACATAGGCAAAGACATCGACCGGATCGACCGGCGCACCGAACGCCTTGGACAGGTGCGCGACGACTGCCGGAGAGACATTGGATTCGGTCGCGGCGGCGTTCTTCCAGAGGGCGAAGACGCGACCGCCGAATGAGCCCATATATTGATGGAGATCCGGTATCAACGCGGTAGCTGAGATGGCAGGCCCCGACTTCGGGCTGTGCGCCATCAGCGCCGAGAGATAGATCTGCTGATCGCTATAATTATCCCACAACCCTGGATTTGGCTGATTTATCACCCGCGCATCCGGCAGAATATACTGCCGGTCGAACGAGCGGAAACCATATCGAACCGGCGCCTCTCCGGCGAGGGCGCGACGCGCCAAAAGCCGGAGCTTCTCATTTTCATCATCGATCTGCTTCGGCGCATCTTCGATGGCGGTCAGCACTTCGCGTTGAGGCCACCAAAGCGCCTTCCCCGATTTGCCGATATGCCGGTCACCGGGTTTCCCATCGCGCATATGGGGCTGGAAGAGCATGGCGCGCTTCTCAGCATTCGGTTCGTCGATCAGTCCTGCCCAACGTCGCTTCAGCGACGCCTCATCCGGCGCGATGATCCATGTACGGCCCGGCATCACCCCCGAGCCGCAATCGCCGATCACGGCATCGAGCGGAGCGAACGCGCCCCAGCCTTCACGCAGTTCAGGCAGGAACGGCGAGCGAGGATCGAAGGCGCAATCACTCCACCCCTTGCCGCCCAGCGTGATGGTCTTCAGCTCCTCGAATTTTCGCTCACGATGCCCTTTGGCAAGTGCGCGATACCGTACCCGCCCGGCCCCCTCGCCCGGCGAGCGCGAGCGACTGGCGAGCACGATGCAGACCGGGTGCTGCACGCCCTGAAAAATGCGCGTCGGCACGTCGGGCTGATGGCCTTCGGGCGAACAGTCGATCACCCAGATATCGTCGCACTGGCTACGGAGATCGGCGCGCATTTTCTGGAAACCGGGTCCGTTGAGGAAACCCGACACGGTGATGTAGCAGACCATCCCGGCGAGCTTTTCTTCGACCGGCGGCTGCTTGTCGCGCCCGCCTGCGCCCTGCTCGAACACCTTCCACGCCGCCCAGCGCCAGAAATAGATGTAGAGATTGCGCAAATGCTTGGCGTGAGTCCCAACTTTCCAGGCCTTTGGCGGCTGCCAGTCGGCGAGTGGCGCAACCTTGTTGTTAGTGCCGCTTTCGACCCATGCCCCCTTGCCCTTGGCCTTTTCCTTATAGGGCGGGTTGCCGATCACCACGGTGATCGGTTCGCTGCGCTTGACCTTGTTCGCCTCGGTCCGCGATTTCGAAATCTCGCGATAGATGCCCTGACCCGTTTCGAGATCGGCAAAGGGATCGCCCAGCGTATCGGTCACGAACAGGCGCGGGGTCGCGTCTGCGCCGATCTCCAACATCTCCGCCAGCAGCCGCAACTGCGCCACGGCGAAGGCGCCGAATTGCAGTTCGAAGCCGATCAGCCGCTCGGCAATTTCGGTCATGGACGCCGCGACATTGCCTTCGCCGTCGCGCGCCGCAACGGTCTCCTTGATCCGCTCGATCAGGCCGAGCAGGAAAGTGCCCGATCCGGTGGCGGGATCGACGATATGGACGTCCTTGCCGGCCAGCCCGTCGGCGATTCCGAAACGCGGGCTTTTCAGCGCCTCGTCGCACAGCCGCACCATGGTGCGCACCACCTCGGGCGGGGTGTAATAGCTGCCGGTCAGCTTGCGCAGCTTATTGTCGTAAACCTCAAGGAAATTCTCGTAAAAATAGAGCCAGGCCTCGGGATCGCCCTTGGACACCTTCGCCCAGGACACCTCGTCCAGAACGCGGGTCAGCGTGTCGAGCGCGGGGCCGAGATTCAGGTCCTGCTCGGTCAGCAGCCGGAGCGCCGTGCCGATCAGCGTATTGGCCTTGCCCAATTCCTTCGCGACATGATCGAGCCCGCCGGTCAGCGCCATGTCTTTCGACTTCGCCATCAGCAGGCCGAAGGTGACCGCCTGCGCATAGCCATCGGCGAACTTGTCGTCGTCGGCATCGGGGAAGAGCAGCGCCTTCCAGTCGTCCTTCAGGTCCGTCAGCTTAGGATTCTTTTGCGAGGTGCCGAGCTGTTCCAGCACCTCGTCGCGCAGGAACCGGCACAGCCGCGCCGAGACGCGGGCCAGTTCGTTCGCGCTTTTGGGAGCGATGGGATTCCAGGTGAGGAAATCATTGAGCAGCGGCAGGAATGTCTGCGGCGCGGCGAGCTTCGCGCCGGCATGCTCGACCCCGCCGTCGAGATGGACGATCTGCCCGACCAGCGCCCCATCACGCCACAGCGAGAAGCTGTCGCCGTCGGTGTAGAGCAGGTTGGGCAGCGCCTTGAGCTTGTCCCATTGCTCCTTGTCGTGGCCGGTCTTCCACTTGCGCGGATCGGCTCCCTTGCCGGGTGCCTTCACCTCGATGAAGCCGACCAACGCATTGTTGACCTTGACCGCATAATCGGGCCGGGTGCGCATCTCGGCGAGCGAGGTTTCCCCGATCATCACGAGATTGTGGACGGCAGGATGCAGGATCGCCGCGACGTCGGCGAAGAGCGTTTCGAGCGGAGCGCGCAGCTGGTCTTCCGGCTGACCGTCCCCGCCCGCCAGCTTGGCCCTGGCCGAGGCGCCGAAATCTCCCACTGTTTTTTCGATGGTTTTGGCTTGCGTCATCCGATGCCCCCCGTTCATATTCTGTCGCACAGGGCGCGCGATGCCCGCAACGGCTTTGGACAGGTAAATGGCGGAAAACTCTGGCGATCTGTTCGGTGGTGCGGCCCAGCTGGGCTTCGACCTCGGCGACTCGGCGGCTGCGCCCTCCTATGAGCCGGATCGCGACGAAATCCGCCGTGAGTTGCAGGACCTTTTGAACGAGGCGAGAAGCGCTCAAAGTGAATGTCCGTGGGACGAGCGGACGTTCAAATATCACAAGGTCGTTTTCCCGCAGATGGCGAACTGGTTGCCCGAGGATGAGCGCGACCAGCTGCGGTTCGAGTTCGCCAGGGAAGTCGAACGGATCGAGTTGCTGCTGGCGGCGTGACCTTGCGGATGGTCGGCCGCCGCGCTTCGGTACCCGATGTCTAAACGACCGGCTTGCGGCGCTCTATCATCGGCCAGAGCGTGTTTAACGCCAGCCCCCCGATCACGAGCGCAGCCGCGCCGATCTTCCAGCCGGGCAGCGCCTCGCCCAGCACCAGCGCCGAGGTGCCCATGCCGAAGATCGGCACGAGCAAGGCGGTCGGCGAGATGCTGGCCGCCGGATGGCGCGACAGCAGCCAGCCCCAGGCGGCATAGCCGAACAGCGTGTTGCCGACCGACTGCCACAGCACCGCCGCCCAGGCGCCGCTACCGGCGTGGGAGATCGCCTGCGTCATGGCGGGCCAGCCTTCCATCACCAGCGAGGCAGCGAACAGCGGTGGGATCGAGAAAAGGCTCGCCCAAACGACGAACCCCAGCATGTCGCTGGTACCGCTCGCCTTGGCGATATGGTTGCCGCAGCCCCAGCTGAGCGAGGCGATGAGCGTCAGGAGCAAGCCGAGCGGGGTCGCGCTGGCATCGCCGTGCAGGATGATAAGCGCGATGCCGCTGGTCGCGATCAGCAGCGCCAGCCCCTGATAAGCGCGCATCCGTTCGCGGTTGACCAGCATCGCCAGCCCGATGGTGAAGAAGACCTGGCTCTGCACCACCAGCGAGGCGAGCCCCGGCGAGATATGCCCACGCATCGCGATATAGAGCAGGCCGAACTGGCCGAAGCCGATCAGCACGCCATAGGCCGCAAGCGAGCGCCAGCGCACCGCCGGGCGGCGGATGAAGAAGGCGGCCGGCAGGAAGGCGAAGGTGAAGCGCAGCGTTGCGAACAGCAGCGGCGGCAGTTCGTCGAGCGCCAGCCGGATCACCACGAAATTGGTGCCCCACACCGCGACGATCGCCAAAGCGAGCAGCAGATGCGAAGCGGGCAGATGATGGCCGGTGCGATCCATGGGACCGCTGTCTAGGGCGTCCGGCCGCACCGGAACATCCCTACAATCCGACTATATTGTCACGGGAACGATGCCGCCCGCCATGGTCGGGTGGACGGCATCGCAATCGTCATTCGGGCAGGAAGTCGGGCACCGACAGATAGCGCTCGCCGGTGTCGTAGTTGAAACCGAGCACGCGCTTGCCCGGAAATTCCTTCAGCTTCTGCGCAATGGCGGCGAGCGTCGCACCCGAACTGATCCCGACGAGCATGCCTTCCTCGCGCGCCGAGCGGCGGGCATAGTCTTTGGCATGGGCGGGATCGACCTGGACCACGCCGTCGAGCAGCTGGGTGTGGAGATTGGCGGGAACGAAGCCGGCGCCGATGCCCTGGATCGGGTGCGGACCGGGCTGGCCGCCCGAGATGACCGGCGAGAGGGTCGGCTCGACCGCGAACACCTTGAGGTCGGGCCAGCGCGCCTTGAGCACCTGGGCTGCGCCGGTGATGTGACCGCCCGTGCCGACGCCGGTGATCATGAGGTCGATCGGCTCATCCTTGAAATCGGCGTAGATTTCCTCTGCGGTGGTGCGGACATGCACCTCGATATTGGCCGGGTTCTCGAACTGCTGCGGGATCCAGGCGCCCGGCGTCTCCGCCTGCAGTTCCAGCGCGCGCTCGATCGCGCCCTTCATGCCCTTTTCGCGCGGGGTCAGGTCGAAGCTCGCGCCATAGGCGAGCATCAGCCGGCGGCGTTCGAGCGACATGCTCTCCGGCATGACGAGGACGAGCTTGTAGCCCTTGACCGCCGCGACGAGCGCGAGGCCGATGCCGGTGTTGCCGCTGGTCGGCTCGATGATCGTGCCGCCGGGCTTGAGCTTGCCGCTGCGCTCGGCATCCTCGATCATCGCCAGCGCGATGCGGTCCTTGATCGAGCCGCCGGGGTTGCTCCGCTCGGACTTGATCCACACTTCGGCGTCGCCGAACAGCCGGTTGACGCGAACGTGCGGGGTTCCGCCGATCGTTTCCAAGATCGATGCAAATCTGGTCATGCTGCCTTCTCCTGGCCTGGAACATCATCTAACGATGCGGGCGCATCGAGGGTCCTTGCCCGCAATATCTCGGGAAAGAGGCGCGCCCACAAGGCCGCCACGAGGATCGTGCCGATCCCTCCAGCGACAACCGCTGCGACCGGGCCGACGAGCGCAGCGAGGAAACCCGATTCCGCTTCGCCCAGCTCGTTCGAACCGGAAATGAACAGGGTCGACACCGCGCCCACCCGCCCGCGCATCGCGTCGGGCGTGTAGAGCTGGATCAGCGACTGGCGCACATAGACCGACACCATGTCGGCGGCACCGAGCAGGGCGAGACAGGCCAGCGCGACGGCCATCGGATCGGTTGCGCGATAGGACAGACCGAAGGCGATCGTGCCGACGCCGAAGACGGCGACCGCGATCAGCAGCTTAAGCCCGACATTGCTGCGCAGCGGGAACCGTCCCAGCCAGAAGGCGGTGAGCGCCGCGCCGACCGCAGGGGCCGCCCGCAGATGGCCGAGCCCCGACGATCCGATGTGCAATATGTCGCGCGCATAGATAGGCAGCATCGCGGTGGCGCCCCCGAGCAGCACCGCGAACAGGTCGAGCGAGATCGCGCCGAGCACCAGCCGGTTGCGCCGCAGATAGGAGAAGCCCTCGAGCATCTGCTCCCAGGGCTTGCCCCCGCGCGCGAGCACCGTGCGCGGCACGGGGCCGATCAGGAACAGCATCAGCGTAGCAAAACCGAGCAACACCGCCGCCACCGCATAAGCGAGCGGTGGATCGATCGCATAGAGATAGCCGCCGACGGGCGGCCCGGCGATGGCACCGACCTGCCACGCAAAGGAACTCATCGCGATCGCCTGGGGCAGCAGCGGGCGCGGCACCAGATTGGGCGACAGCGCCTGGAGCGCCGGCGCGGCGAAGGCCCGCGCGACGCCGAGCAGCGCGGCGATCGTGAACAAAGCCGGCAGGCTGATCCGGTCGGTCCAGGTCAGATAGCCGAGCGCGACCGCGCAGACGAGTTCGAGGGCCGTCGTTGCGCGGGCGATCCAGCGACGGTCGAAGCGGTCGGCGGCAAGCCCGGTCACCAGCGTCAGCAACATCAGCGGCAGGAACTGCGCGACGCCGATCAGGCCGAGCTGGAGCGCCGCCTCTCGCGGAGCCATCGTTCGCCGGGCGACGTCATAGACCTGCCAGCCGATGATCACGACCATGCCGTTGAGCGCGATCGTCGAGGTGAAGCGGGCCAGCCAAAAATGGCGGTAGGCCGGAATGGAGAAGGGAGACTCGCGCATGGCCATGGCTCTCTCTAGGCGCTGGGATCGATCGACCGCAACAGGCTCGGGCGGCGGCGCATGCAATTTCTACTGATATGCTAGAAATTATTTCTCGGCCGGCGAAACGAAGCTGTCGAGCACCCGCTTGCGGCCCGAATGCTCGAAGTCGATCTCCAGCTTGTTGCCCTCGATCTCGACCACCACGCCATAGCCGAACTTCGTGTGGAACACGCGCTGGCCGAGCGCGATGTCCTTGCGCGCCGGCTGGGCGAAGCTGACCGCCGAGGCGCGCGCCTCGACCACCCGCGCACCCGTCTGCGGAGCGCCGAGCCCGCCGGCGGCGGTTGCCCGCTGCCATCCGGGGCCCCTGCCCTGGCTGCGCCCAACATGCGCGAAGGGATCGGCATGTTCGGACCACTGCGCCCGCCACAGCGATTCCCCGCCCGACATGGTCGTCTCGGATTCGAGATGCGCCGCCGGCAGTTCGGCGATGAAGCGCGACGGGATCGACGAGGTCCATTGCCCGTAGATTCGCCGGTTCGCGGCGTGGAGGATCGTGCAGCGCCGCCGCGCGCGGGTGATCGCGACATAGCCGAGCCGCCGCTCTTCCTCGAGACTGGCGAGCCCGCCTTCGTCGAGCGAACGCTGCGACGGGAACACCCCCTCCTCCCATCCGGGCAGGAAGACCGTGTCGAACTCCAGCCCTTTGGCGGCGTGGATCGTCATGATCGTCACCTTCGCGCTGTCGGCGTCGGCGTCATTGTCCATGACGAGGCTGACATGTTCGAGGAAATCGCCGAGCGTGGCATAATCCTCCATCGCCCGCGTGAGTTCGCTCAGATTTTCGAGCCGACCCTCGGCCTCGGTCGACTTCTCGTTCTGCAGCATCGCGACATAGCCAGACTCCTCCAGCACCTGCCGGGTCAGTTCGGCATGCGGCAGCTGCGACAGCAGATCGCGCCAGCGGGCGATGTCGCCGACCAGATTGCCGAGCGCGCGCCGCGCCTGCGGGGTCAATTCGTCGGTGCCGAGGATGCGCGCGGCGGCGAGCGTCATCGGGATGCCCTCGATCCGCGCCAGCTGGTGGACCTTGGCGACCGCCTTGTCCCCCAATCCGCGCTTGGGCGTGTTGACGATCCGTTCGAACGCAAGATCGTCGGCCGGCTGGCTGATCACCCGCAGATAGGCGAGCGCATCGCGGATTTCGGCACGCTCGTAGAAGCGGAAGCCGCCGACGATGCGATAGGGCAAGCCGATCGCAATGAAGCGGTCCTCGAACTCGCGCGTCTGGAACTGGGCGCGGACGAGGATGGCGACCTGGTCGAGCCCGCGTCCCGATCGCTCATGTGCCTCGATCTCGTCGCCGACGCGCCGCGCCTCTTCGGGGCCGTCCCAGATACCGATCACGCGGACCTTTTCGCCATCGGCTTCCTCGGTCCACAGCGTCTTGCCGAGCCGCCCGCCATTGTTCGCAATCAGCCCGCTCGCCGCTGCCAGGATATGCGGCGTCGACCGGTAATTCTGTTCGAGGCGGATGACTGCCGCACCGGGAAAGTCCCGCTCGAAGCGCAGGATGTTGGCGACCTCGGCGCCGCGCCAGGAATAGATCGACTGATCGTCGTCGCCGACGCAGCAGATATTCTTGCGCTCCTGCGCAAGCAGCCGGAGCCACAAATATTGGGAGCTGTTGGTGTCCTGATATTCGTCGACCATCACATAGCGGAACCGGTCCTGGTAAAAGGCCAGGACATCGCGGTGCGTCTTCAATATGGTCAGCATGTGCAGCAGCAGGTCGCCGAAGTCGCAGGCGTTCACCGCGCGCAACCGCTCCTGATATTGCTCGTACAGCTCGCCGCCGCGCCCGTTCGCGAACTGCTCGGCCTCGCCGGCGTCGATGTCGGACGGCGTCAGCCCGCGATTCTTCCAGCGATCGATCAGCCCGGCCAGTTGCCGCGCGGGCCAGCGCTTCTCGTCGAGGTCCGCCGCCGCCAGCAGCTGTTTGAGCAGCCGCAGCTGGTCGTCGGTGTCGAGGATGGTGAAGCTGGAGGTCAGGCCGACAAGCTCGGCATGTCGGCGCAGCATCCGCGCAGCGACTGCGTGGAAAGTGCCGAGCCAGGGCATTCCCTCGACCGCCTCGCCGAGCATGCGTCCGACCCGATCGCGCATCTCGCGCGCAGCCTTGTTGGTGAAGGTGACCGCCAATATCTCCGACGGGAAGGCCCGACGGGTGGCGACGAGATGGGCAAGCCGTGCGGTCAGCGCGGCGGTCTTGCCGGTCCCCGCCCCGGCCAGGACCAGGACGGGCCCTTCGGTGGTGAGAACGGCCTCGCGCTGCGGCTCGTTGAGACCGCGCAGATAGGGCGGCTCCAAAGCGGGGGAATCCTGGGTCACCCGCGAACAGTTAGGGAACGAAAAGCGGAGGAGCAAGGCCCCTCCGCCTCCGGTCGTACCGCTGCCCAGGGTTTCCCCGGCCGGCAGATACGCACCGGCCGGGGCAGCGGAAGCTCAGAAAAGAAGAAGGCTCAGGACGCCTTCATGTTGTTGCTGACGTTGGTGAAGGTCGTGGTCAGCTGGTTGCCCAGCGCCGACATCGCCGTGATCGCCGCAACCGCGATCAGCGCCGCGATCAGACCATATTCGATCGCCGTGGCGCCGCGATTGTCCCGCGCAAGCTTGAAGATTTTCCGCATTCTCTATTCCCTTCCGACCCGATCGTGATGAGGATTAGCGCGGAGCCCTTAAACGCCTGTAACGGGCTAGGGTTAAGCGCCCGACAACCAAGAGAAAGGCAAAAAGGGAAGAAGAGGTGTCGCCGACATCGGTAGCGTCGGCGGGCTGCGAATTCGATTGCGGATATCACGAGCACGGCGTTCCAAACGGCCATGACCGGACGGCATGCCGGGGTTCGATGGCGCGTCGCGCCGATATGCTCTGGGAAAAATCTGGTGGGTCCGCCGGGATTCGAACCCGGGACCTCTCGATTAAAAGTCGCTTGCTCTACCGACTGAGCTACGGACCCACCGAAGCCGCCTCCCTATGAGCCGCGCGCCTCCGGGTCAACCAGAACGTCAGCTCAGGCTATAGCGGTTCAGACGATGCCGCGCGTGGCGAACTGTGCGGGCCGATCGGCCCACCCGCCACCCCGGCACGATATGTTCGAGCGGACGCAGGACGAAATCGCGGCGCTCGATTTCGCGGTGGGGAATGTGCAGCGCCCGCCCGCGTTTGCGACTCCAGCGGCCACCCGACCAGAGCAATATGTCGAGGTCGATCACACGGCTTCCCCAGCGACGCCCCCGACGCCGGCCGAACCGGACCTCAACATCTTTCAGCAGGTCGAGCAGGGCTGAAGGATCGAGCGGTGTGCGGACGAGGATCGCGGCATTGGCGAAGCGGCGGGCGGAAGGGCCCAGCGGCGGGGTGGCCAGGATCGCGGAGCGGGCCTCGATCGACAGTCCGGCAGCGGCCAGCGCAGCGATCGCGCCACGCAGCACGTCGGATGGCGCGCCGAACCGCCCATGCCACCGGTTCGATCCCAGTCCGATCGCATAGAGATGAAGCACCATGGCCGAGCCTATAGGCGCGTCGCCGAAACCATTCCATCGGCGTGGCGGGACAAGCTGCCATGTCCTGTCGACAAGCCCGACCACCACCACTCGTAGCCATCGAACCCATTCCACGCCTGCACCCACCACATCTTGTGTAAGTACGGTTCAACCACCGCCTGCACGGACTGTCGCGCCCGCCTCGGCTCGACGAAATTTGCCATGGAATCAGGGCGAAACGACACGAAAAAGGCTTGATCCGGGGACTCAGAGGTGATTCTGTCTTTGGATGAATCGCGCGCCCCTCATCCAGGCTGCACGCAGCGCCGCACTGCCGGCGGTGGCGATTCTCATCATCGGCTATTTCGCCGGTTCGGCGCTGGTCGGTCCCAATGGACTGCTTGCGCTCGGCGGTTATCGGTCGGAGCTCGCGCGCAAGTCTCAGGAACTCCACCGGATGGAGACGGTCAGGGCGAAGCTGAGCCATCATGCCCGCCTGCTCGACCCCTCGCGCGTGGACCCTGATTTCGGCGAGGAACTCGTGCGCAAATCCACCGGTCAGGTCCGCCCCGACGAGATCATCATTCCGCGCAACTGACCTTCGCCGATAGCCGCCGCAATCCATAGCGGCAGGCAATTTGATTGCGGGAGGCGACAATATTTTAACGTGCCTGCCGTTCGATTGCGTTGAAATCGCAGCGCGCGCGGGCCTATATGCGCGGAGTCACCCCTCCCCGGGACACCAAGGAGCCATAAGCTTGGCGAAACCAGCACAGCCCCGCGCCGCCGCGAAGAAGACGACGGCGCGCGCCCCCGCATCCTCCACCGCCAAGGCCGCTGCGGCCATGCCGCCGGTGCCTAATCGCGAACGACCGGCCGAACCGGAGCGCTATGAAGCGACCAAGGAGGAGATGCTCGAATTCTACCGGCAGATGTTGCTTATCCGTCGCTTCGAGGAAAAGGCGGGCCAGCTCTACGGCCTCGGCCTGATCGGTGGCTTCTGCCACCTCTATATCGGCCAGGAAGCGGTCGCCGTCGGGCTCCAGTCGGCGCTCGAAGTTGGCAAGGACTCGGTGATCACCGGCTATCGAGACCATGGACATATGCTTGCCTATGGCATCGATCCGAAGGTGATCATGGCCGAGCTTACCGGACGCGCCGCCGGCATCAGCCGCGGCAAGGGCGGTTCGATGCACATGTTCTCGGTCGAGCACCGTTTCTATGGCGGCCACGGTATCGTCGGCGCGCAGGTCAGCCTGGGTGCCGGCCTCGCCTTCAAGCATAAATATTCGGGCGATGGCGGCGTTGCCATGGCCTATTTCGGCGACGGTGCCGCGAACCAGGGCCAGGTCTACGAAAGCTTCAACATGGCCGAGCTGTGGAAGCTCCCGATCATCTTCGTGATCGAGAACAACCAGTACGCCATGGGCACCAGCGTCAACCGCGCCTCGTCGGAAGACCAGCTCTATCGCCGCGGCGAGAGCTTCCGCATTCCCGGCATCCAGGTCGACGGCATGGACGTGCTCGCCGTGCGCGGCGCGGCGGAGGAAGCCGTGAAGTGGGTCCGCGACGGGAAGGGCCCGATCCTGCTCGAGCTCAAGACCTACCGCTATCGCGGCCATTCCATGTCCGACCCGGCCAAATATCGCTCGCGCGAGGAAGTCCAGTCGGTGCGAGACAAGTCCGATCCGATCGACCATCTCAAGAAGGAGCTGGAAGCGCTCGGCGTCACCGAGGACGATCTGCGCAAGCTGGAGAAGGACATCCGGGCAATCGTGACCGAGGCGGCGGATTTCGCCGAGCAGTCGCCCGAACCCGAGCTCGACGAGCTCCATACAGACGTGCTGGTGGGACAATATTGATGGCTGTCGACCTTAAGATGCCCGCGCTTTCCCCGACGATGGAGGAAGGCACCCTCGCCAAATGGATGGTGAAGGAAGGCGATGTCGTCAGATCGGGCGACATCCTGGCCGAAATCGAGACCGACAAGGCGACGATGGAATTCGAAGCGGTCGACGAAGGCACGGTTGCCGAAATCGTGATCGCCGCAGGCACCGAAGGGGTGAAGGTCGGCACCGTGATCGCCCGTATCGCGGGCGACGATGAGGACGCAACCCCTCAGGCGAAGCCTGCCCCCGCCGCAGCCCCGGCACCGAAGGCCGCCGAACCCAAGGCCGACAAGCCGAAGACCGAAACCGGCACCGCGCAGCTGGTGACCGGTGCCGCCCCGGCCGTGGCCGATCCCGAAGTCCCCGAGGGCACCGAGATGGTCAAGACGACCGTTCGCGAAGCGCTCCGCGACGCCATGGCCGAGGAAATGCGCGCCGATGGCGACGTGTTCGTGATGGGCGAGGAAGTGGCGCAATATCAGGGTGCCTATAAGGTGACCCAGGGGCTGCTCGACGAATTCGGCGACAAGCGCGTCATCGACACGCCGATCACCGAATATGGCTTTGCCGGCATCGGCACGGGCGCGGCGATGGGCGGACTGAAGCCGATCGTCGAGTTCATGACGTTCAACTTCGCGATGCAGGCGATCGACCACATCATCAATTCGGCCGCCAAGACCAATTATATGTCGGGCGGACAGATGCGCTGCCCGGTCGTGTTCCGTGGCCCGAACGGCGCCGCCGCGCGCGTCGCCGCGCAGCACAGCCAGAATTTCGCGCCATGGTATGCGTCGGTCCCCGGCCTGATCGTCATCTCGCCCTATTCGGCGGCAGATGCGAAGGGCCTGTTGAAGGCAGCGATCCGTTGCCCCGATCCGGTCGTCTTCCTCGAGAACGAACTGCTTTACGGTCAGAGCTTCGACGTGCCCAAGCTCGACGACTATGTCCTGCCGATCGGCAAGGCCCGGATCGCCCGCCCCGGCAAGGACGTGACGATCGTCAGCTATTCGATCGGCGTCGGCGTTGCGCTGGACGCTGCAGCGAAGCTGGAAGCCGAGGGTATCGATGCGGAGGTGATCGACCTGCGCACGCTGCGCCCGCTCGACAAGAAGACGGTGCTCGAAAGCCTGAAGAAGACCAACCGCATGGTCGTGGTCGAGGAAGGTTGGCCGGTCTGCTCGATCGCGTCCGAACTCAGCGCGATCGCCATGGAAGAGGCGTTCGACGATCTCGACGCGCCCGTCCGCCGTGTCACCAACCTGGACATCCCGATGCCCTATGCCGCCAATCTGGAAAAGGCGGCGCTGCTCAAGGCGTCGGATGTGGTGGAGGCCGTAAAGGCTGTGACCTATCGCGGCTGACTGCCCGAAAAGCCATAACCGTCCCGCATATTGCGGGGAGGCCGATCGCGCACATGTGTTACACTGCTCCCGAGTCGCGTACTCGGGAGCGGTCACATGCCTGATGACCTTAAGTATAAGGCCGAGGACATACCCCTGATCTTGCGGGAAGCCACGCACTCTCCACGGCTGCTCTACGTCGAGGATATGGTCGAGATCGCCGAGGTTACCTGCCTGATGCTGGAGGACCTTGGCCTCGACATCACTGTCGTCAACTCGGCTGAGGAAGCCCTCGCCCTGACGGAACCCGAGACCGCCCATTTCGACATCGTCCTGACCGACGTCGTTCTGCCGGGGTTGAGCGGGATCCACCTGGCGCGCCGGCTCAACCGCCGCTGGCCGGACCTGCCGATCATCCTTGTCAGCGGCTATAGCGAGGAACTGGCACTCGGCTATGCCAACCAATATGAACTCATTCGCAAACCGTTCAGCCGGGGCACCCTGATCGATGCGCTCCAGCGCCATCTCGACGCCAGCGTCCATCCCCGCACCTGACATATTCTCGCTCGCCGACCCTGAAAGAGCGCTGGCCCTCAGCCACGCCGTCGCCGACCGCCGCTCGGCGCTGGCCACGCTGTGGGCACTCGACGAGCGCATGGGGGCGATCGTCGCAGCGGCCCGCGATCCGCTGATCGGATCGATGCGGCTCGTCTGGTGGCGCGATGCCCTCGAAGCGCTCGACGATCAGAACGCCAAAGTTCCGGCCGAACCGCTATTGCAGGCGCTGGCGGCCTCGCTTCTGCCTGCAGGACTGCGCGGAGGCGAGATGGCAGCCCTGGAGGAAGGCTGGGCCGCGCTCCTCGAAGGCGAAGCGATTGCGCCGGACCAGATCGGCGCCCATGGAGCCGGCCGCGGCGCGCCGCTGTTCCGGCTGTCCGCACGTCTGCTCGGGCAAGAGCCGGGGGATATAGATGCTGCGGGCGCCGGCTGGGCGCTGGCCGATCTCGGCCACCGCCTCCAGTCGTTCGAGAGCCGCGAACTGGCGAGAGCGGCGGCCCGGGACCGCCTCGCGCGGGTCGATATCGGCCGCTGGCCACGCAGTCTCCGCCCGCTCGGCCTGCTGGTGGTGCTCGCGCGGCAAGATGCCGAACTGCCGGCCGGACAGCGCCGTCGACAGGCTTCTCCAAAACGGTTGTTTCGCAGTCTCGCCTACGCGCTGCTCGGACGATAGACTGGTCCCCGGAGACGGGATTGCGGGGAGAGCGAGCGATGTGGCGCTATCTGGCGGTTGGAGCGGCGGGCCTCATGCTGGCAGGCGGCGGCCTGATGCTGTGGCGGAGCGACGCGGCGGGCCCCGAGATCCCGCCACCGGCTCAAACCGCCGCCGCCAGCGACGCGCCCATGTCCGTCCCGCCGGCAGCCAGCGAGAAGACCCGCGAGGAAAAGCGCTTCGGCCGTTATGACAAGGACAAGGACGGCAAGATCAGCCGCAACGAATATCTGGCGAGCCGCCAGAAGGCCTATGCGAAGCTCGACGCAAATGGCGACGGGCGGCTGAGCTTCGAGGAATGGTCCGCCAAGACGAGCGAACGCTTCGCCAAGGCCGATGCCGATCGCAGCAATATCCTGACCCCGGAGGAATTTGCGACCACCAAGGTTCAGCGCAAGTCGGCCCGCCCCGTCCCCTGCATTCCCGAAGCCGAGAGCTGACGGGGAGGCGTGGCGACCTCATGCTATACGGCAGGCACAGGCCTAAGGTGACCGAGGAACCATGACCACAGCTGCCGAACTTTCCATCCGCGTGCGCCGCGCCGCGTTCAACCGCGCGATCGCCGAAGGTGATCTCGCCGCAATCCAGCCGCTGCTTGCACCCGACGTCGTCATGGTAACGGGCAGCGACAGCGCGGTGATTGGGGGTCGCAAAGCCCAGCTGGCGGTGTGGAAGCGGGAATTCGCCCAGCAGGGACGCGAAATCTATGTGCGCACTTCTGAGAGCATAGTCATCTCGGCCGTCGAACCGCTCGCGCTGGAGACGGGCCAATGGGACTCGATCGCTCCCGGCGGCGGGACGCCGTCCTGCGGCGGCAGCTATAGCGCGAAGTGGCGCGAGGTCGGCGACCATTGGGTACTCGAAGCGGAGATATTCGTCACCCTGCGCTGATTTGCGAATGCATGAGGCTATGCGGAAACGCAGGCTTCGAGGTGAGCGATCTGGTTGAAGCAGAACGCGGTCGACCCGCCTTCGTGCCCAAGGGAATAGACAAAGGTCTTACCGACCGCCCCTTCAGAGAAATTCGTCTAATAATCAATCTGATATTCAGAACGTGAAATTGCCCTCACGAAGTTTCCGCAGCTTTGCGAGCGAGCTTGGGTAACCCGATTTTCACCCCCTTGTGATGGAATGGCCGCTGTCGCCAACCGAACCGAAAGGGTGAGCCATGAAAGCCAATCAAAGCCCTTCAACGTGGGCAGGGCGGACGGAAGTCCTGTCCGCTGCTCCGTCCATTCCCCTCGAGATGGCAGCAGCGATTATGCATGGGGAAACTGCCGCAGATCCGTTGGCAACCAGGTTTCTGAACGCATGGCCTCCCGGAGCCGGGATTGAAATCGGGGTCGGCATCCCAGGTAGGGCCGAAGCGATCTTTGCCTGACCGAAGCCAATAATGCGGTCGCGTCCGGCTGGTGCAATCTAGACAGGGTAAACTTCATGCTGCTTCGGAAGCCTTCGAAGAGCGGTATCGAATGCCGTATTTCAAGACTCGCGCTGTTCCCGTCGCTGGTCGCGGCGATCGCATGGCCAGCACCTTCGGCTGCCATATTGCTGGCGGGCAGACCAAAGTCCGACCAGTTCAGCTGGTCGAACGACCTCGCAACACGATTTGACACGGTCGGCGAGATCCAATGCCATGATCCAGCCAATCCCAGCGTCGCCAAGTCGGCAACGGGCTGGATCGTAGGCAGTAGCGACACAGTCGTAACGGCCGCCCACCTGTTTTTCCAGCGATCACGCGCAGGCGGCAGAGGGAGCAACACCCTGTCGCCCAGGCAATGCACCTTCCGCCTCTATGACGGCCAAGGCGCGTTGCGCGACGTTATCGGCTTTCGGTACGGACTGTCGGAATGGGCGGATGCGCGCCATCGCTATGACAGCTCCTATGATGTGGCAGTGCTCAAGCTTGAACGCCGGGTTGCCGTCAGATCGATTCCCGCCGTCAAGATTTTGAACCGCCTCTCCACGCCGACGGTCAAACTGGCCGCATTTCATGGTGGACCCCTGAGGAGAGAGCATCCCTGGCTGACGAGCGGCCAGACCAAGCTGTTCCCCAGCAACGTCGTCGTCGACCATGACTATGACATGCGGATCAGCGACACGTGGCGCATGTTGGCGGCGTCGGCGGATTCAACACCAGGCTCGTCTGGCGGAATGTATTTCGACTCAGCCCAGAATGCAGCCATCGGCATTCATGTCGGGTCACTCTGCGCCCAGGGTCAAACTCGCTATGATCCGGCAAGTTGCTTCAACTACGGACTTCGCTTTGATGCGCAAATTCTCAAAATGATCGACAGCGTCGCGACCGACAACCCGCCGATGGCGCAGGTCATCGTACCGAACCGAGATCCCTAGAGAATCAACCGCTTCATGCGCCCGTGAAGCCAGCTGCCGGCGGCCAGGATGGGGACACCAGCGCGAGCGCGCGGAACAGGGTGCCCATCTCCTCGTCCGCTGTCAGCCGGTGCAGCGCCATCCCGATCTCCTCGGTCCGCTCGGGATGTGCGCGGGAGAGCGACGCCGCGCGGGCGGTGATACCCAGCGTGTTCAGGAAGAAGCTCTGCGATACCGGTCCCTGCACGCGCGCGCCGCCAAGCTTGCCGACCCGCGCCATTGCGGTGAAATCGACATGCGCCGTGAGATCATTGGCCCCGGGATTGCTGAAGACATCGGCATAGGCATGGGCGTTGAGCGCCTGCAGCGTATCGCCGGCATTGTAATTCTCATGGCCATAGTCGATCGCCAGCATTGCCCCGCCCTGACGCGCCACCTGCCCCGCCAAGGCGCGGGCGATCGCGAGACCAGCTGGGCATGTCTCATAGATACTCCCCGCGATGGCATCATGCAGGCGCTCCGGCACCTTCTTCTCCGCAGGCTTGTCACCGGGAACCGAGCGGAAGCCTTCGTCGTCGAGGGCGACCATGCGTTCGCGCCATCCCGAGTAGGTCTTGATATATTGGTGATAGGGCAGCGCGTCGAAGAACTCGTTGGCGATGATCAGCAAGGGCGCATCGCTGGGAAGCGTTTCGATGGCATTGTGCCAGGTGGCATGGGGCAGACGCTGCCGCTGCTCGGCCCGCAGCACCGGACTCGTCTCGACGAAGTGGACATGGGGATGCCTGCGCTGCGACGCCAGCGCGCGCAAAGCGTCGACGGCCAGCGTTCCCCGGCCCGGCCCCAGTTCCACATAGTGGACCGTCTCGGCCCCCGAACGCGCCCACAGATCGGCGCACCACAGGCCGATCATCTCGCCGAACATCTGGCTGATCTCGGGCGAGGTGATGAAATCCCCCTTGGCGCCAAGGGGGTCGTGCGATGCGTAATAATGCGCGTTGCACGCTTCCATATAGTCGGCGACGCTTATCTTTCCCTGCTCCGAGATCCTCTGACTCAGCGTCTCGGAGAAGTTCGCTTCACTCTGCATCGGCCTGCTTCTGCGCCATTCAAATCACAGCACCATAATAAGATATGGTTAGAGAAGCTTTACCCTTGTGCGTCGATCGACCGCCGCTTCCCGGCCGTTGCGATCAGATAGACGCCTCCGGCCAGCATGGGGAGGGTCAGCGTCTGCCCCATGGTCAGCCCCCAGCTCAACGTGCCGAGCTGCACGTCGGGCTCACGGAAGAACTCGACCAAGAAGCGGCTCAGACCATAGCCGAGCAGGAAGATGCCGACGAGCTTGCCCGGCTGGTTGCGCGCGTTGGTCCGCCAGAAGAAGAAGGCGAGGATCAGTCCCAGCAGCAGGCCCTCGAGCCCCGCTTCGTAAAGCTGGCTCGGGTGGCGGGGAAGCCCGTCCGGTGCAGACGGAAAGATGATCGCCCAGGGCACATCGGTGGGTCGGCCCCACAACTCCCCATTCACGAAATTGGCGAGCCGCCCGAAGAACAGGCCGAAGGGCGTGCAGCAGGCGATATAATCGTGAATACGCAGCCAGCTGAGCCCGTCGCGCCGCGCCATGTAGAATATGCCGACCGATACGCCGAGCGCCCCGCCGTGGAACGACATGCCGCCCTGCCACAGCTTGAACACATCGAGCGGGTGCATCAGGATTTCGGGCTGATAGAAAAACACATAGGCGAGCCGCCCGCCGATCAGGATGCCGAGCGTCGCATAGAAGACGAAGTCATCGGCATGGCGCCGCTGCATCGGGGCATTGGGCTGCGCGATCAGCCGGGTCAGATAATACCAACCGAGCAGGATGCCCGCGATATAGGCCAGCGAATACCAGTGTATCTGCAGAATCCCGAGATCGAGCGCGATCGGGTCGAGCCCCAGATCGCTGAAATGAATGGCCGCAGAAGCGGCGGTACCGGACAGTTGCAATGTCATTCCCCGTCAGCGGACAGGCGCCTGCCATAGCCCCTGCTCCGGATCAGCGAAAGGGCCACCGCAAGCGCTCCGTAACATGAGCCGGGACCGTGCCGGGCTTCATGCCGCCCGCAGGCGGAACGTCAGTTCGTTGCGGCCCGCTGTCCGGCGATAGTCGAGGATATCGGTCCATTGCCGGACCAGATCGAGCCCCGCCCCGCCCCCCCGCTCGGGAACCCTGTCGGCGGCGACGTGCGACCGCGGGTCGTGGGGCGTGCCCGGATCGGTCAGGGTCACCACGAGTCCCTCGGGCCCATCCGCAAGTGTCAGGTGGATCGGCTGGTCCTCCGCCACGCCACCATGTTCGCGGGCATTGATCACCAGTTCCTCGACCAGGATGGCGAGGCGCGCCGCCTGCGCCGGTGCGAGGCATCGGTCGGAGGCGAAGCGCCTTGCCGCTTCGGTCAGCATGCCGACGGCCATAGCCCCATTGCAACCTATGGTTACGCGCGCCGATTTCGAGTCCCGGTCAGCCATTAATGCGCTATGTCACGACTTGCTGGTCATGGGGATGGCGAGAATCATGAAACGGGCTTTGCTTATCCTTTCGGGCGTGCTTCTGGCAGCTCAACCTGCCTGGGCGGAGATCGCCCGCATCAAGCGCGCCACCGGCGTCACCTCGATCGAACGCGGCGCCAACCGGATGACGCCGGCCCCCGGCTTCCAATTGCAGCCGGGCGACGTGCTCGTGACGGGCAAGGACGGACAGCTGAGCCTGACCTTCATCGACGATACCCGCTTCTCGGTGGGGCCGAACAGCCGCATCGCGGTCGACCAGTTCGACTATAATCGCACGACGCAGACCGGCGCCTTCGTCACACGCGTCGATCGCGGTTCGCTCGCGGTCGTCTCGGGCCAGATCGCCAAGTCGAAGCGCGATGCGATGAAAGTGCGGACCCCAACCTCGCTTCTGGGCGTTCGAGGTACCCGGTTCATCGTGGAGGTACCCAAATGACCCGCCGGTCGATCCCGCCCCTGATGCTGGTCGCCTGTCTGAGCGCCTGCGCGACCGGACCGACCCTCACCCTCCTGCCGAGCGAAGAGGGCAAGCAGGGCGCGGTCGCGGTCGCGGTTCTGGAGGAGAATGGCAAGCCGGTCGACTATGTCGTTACCGAGCTCAACAGCAGCACCAATCTTTCAGGCCGCCCCAAGACCCGCTCGATCAACCCCGACAAGCTGAACGCCCGACGGCTGGCCCTCCTGCAGGCACTTCCGCCGCCGCCCGTCCGTCTGCGGCTCTATTTCCAGCAGGGCACGACGCGCCTTACCCCGGAATCGCAGCCCGGCCTCGACTTTCTGAAGAAGGAAGTGGCGGAACGCCCCGGTGCAGAGGTGCAGGTCACCGGCCACACCGATACCGTGGGCAAGCTCGAAGATAATGACGTCCTGTCCGAGCGCCGTGCCGAAGAAGTGGTCAAGGCACTCGCCGAGCTGGGCATCGAGCCTGTGCTGCTGACGGCGGTAGGCCGCGGCGAGCGCGATCCACTCGAGGACAAGGGCGACAATGCCCCGTCGCAGGCCAATCGCCGCGTCGAGGTCATCGTCCGCTAAACGGCTGGCGATATTTTCCCGGCATCCTGCCCGAGATAGCGCAGGGCAAGGATCGTCAGATCGTCGCTCGGCTCGCTGCCATTCTCAAAGATGCGCACCGCATCGCGCAGACCATCGGCCATCGCCGTTGCGCCTGAAAAGCCGGCGAGCGCCTGCGTCAGTCGCTCATGGCCGAACAGCTGGCCGTCTCGATCCTGCGCCTCACTGACGCCGTCCGAGATCAGCACCAGCGTCTCACCCGGTTCGAGCGTCAGTTGCTCCTCGGGATAGGGGAAATCGACGATGCAGAAGGGCGGCCCGCCGTCGAGCTTGTGCACCGCCACCTTGCCGGCCGCATCGATGTGAAGCGGGTCTTCATGGCCGGCGTTCACCAGCAGCACCCGGCCATCGGTCAGGTCGATGACGCCGACGATCATTGTGACGTTCATCGCCTCGCCATTGTCGCGCATCAACTCCTCATTGAGCACCCAGGCGACCTCGCCCAGATCGGGCAGTCCGCGCAGCGCGACGCTCTTCGCGAGTGCTTTGGAGAGCGCCATGAAGAGAGCGGCGGGTACGCCCTTTCCCGTCACGTCGCCGAGCAGAAAGGCGATGCGATCCGCATCCAGGCGGATGACGTCGTAGAGATCGCCGCCGATCGACCGGGCGGGTTCGAGCACCGCGTCGACGTCGAGCCTCGGATCGGTCCGCGCCAGCTGGTCGCGCGGGGGCAGCATCCCGATCTGGATCGACCGAGCCGCCTGCAGTTCGCCCTCGGTCGCCGCCGCCGCGAGCCTTTCCTGCAGCAGCGCCTCGCGCAAGCGTTCGCGTTCGCGCCGGGCCTCGACGAACAGCCCCGCCGCCACGCCAAGCGACGAGCCGCCAGCCAGCATCAACGGCCGGACGGGGTCGAGCAGCATTGCGAGCTGATCGAAGGCGAACCAGCACGCCAATCCGATCAGGACCAGGACCGGCAGCGGCGCCCAGCGCCAGCGGGAGCGAACAGGCAGAAAAGCGATGCACGACAGCGCCAGCCCGATACCCAGCACCCATTCGATCGGGCCGGCCCAGACCGGGCGCCCCAGCCAGCCGCCACGCATGATGGCATCCACCGCCTGCGCCTGGACGAGCGTGCCGAAGCCCTCCGCCGCCATCGGGGTCGCGACGATATCGGCGGTGCCCTCGGCCGACAGGCCGATCAGAACGATGCGACCGGCAAAGGCGTCGGCGGGGAAGCCCTGCCGCATCACATCGGCTGCCGAAACGATGTGCGTCGGCGGCACATGGCCGAAGCGGATTACCATCGCGCCGCGTTCGTCGTTGGGGATGCGGCGGTCGCCGAGCGCGACCTGCCCCGGTGCGAGCGAGAGCGCCTCCTTATCCGCAGCGACCCGCGCCAGTTCCATCGCAAAGCCGGGCATCGGCCGCGCGCCGACGCGCATCAGCAGCGGCACCGACCGCACCCGGCCGTCGGGATCGGGCGGGCCGTTGAGCAGGCCATGGCCGAGCGCCGCCTGTTCCAGCGGATCGATATTGACGACCGCGCGCGGCTGAGCGGACAGGCCGGACGGGAGCGGACCATCTATGACCGGATCGACGATCAGACCCGCAGGATCGCCGCCGGGGCCGTCCGTGGCCGCCCTTCCCAGCACCACCCGCGCTCCCGCGATCACCTGCCCGAACAGGCGATCCATCGACGGCAGAGCCAGCACCTCGTCACGTGTCGCGCCGCTGAGCTCTGGATAAAAGGCGGCGAAAATGTCCGGGCGGATGCGGTCGGGCTCCGGAAAGATCATGTCGAGACCGATCGCGGCAGGCTTGCGCGCCGCAATCTCCTCCACCAGCCGCGCGACATGGTAGCGCGGCCAGGGCCAGGGCCCGACCGCCTTCAGGCTTTCGGAATCGATCATCACGATCCGCACCGGCGAAGCGGCCAGGTCGCGGGGGGCCATGCGCTGCCACAGATCGAACAGCGAGGTGCGCAGCCCAGCGCCTGCGAGCAGCGTGAACAGGGCCGCGAGCAGCAGGCCGGACAGCCCCCCAAGCCAGACCCGGCTGCGGGCCTTCGCGATCAGAGCTTCACCTCGAGCCCGTCATAAGCGCACAGCACTTCGAGTTCGTGATCGCGGCGGGTGAGTACCTCGTAGCGGATGCTCTCCTTGTGCATCCGCTCGATGTCGGCGTCGCTGTAAACGGGCTCATGATGGAACAGCGCCAACCGGCGGGCTTCGGCCTGATGACAGATGTCGATCGCGACGATGTTCGAACTGTGTCCCCAGTCCTCCTTCATCGAGACAGCGTCGGCAAGCGAGTACATCGTGTCGCAGATCACCAGATCGGCCTGGCAGAAGAAGCGGGCGACGGCGTCCTCATCCTCCATGCTGTCGATCTTGTGCTCGCTGTCGGTGGAGAAAACCGCCGTCTTTCCGGCCGCGTCGGTGAAGCGATAGCCGAAGCTCCTGTGGCTGTGGTTCTGCTCCATGATCTCTACCGCCACGCCGCCGATCGCATAAGTCTCGCCCGGCACCAGCGTACGGAACTCGATCTTCGCGCGCAGCCAGTCGAAGGCGACGGGAAAGCTGATCTCCTCCTGCTGGCGGCGGAAGGCCTGTTCGGCATCGGCGTGGCCCGAATGGATCACGATCCGGGAATGGGGATCGAAGGCGGGACCGAAGAAAGGAAAGCCGCCGATATGGTCCCAATGAAGATGGGACATGAAGATGTTGAACTCGCGGCTATGGCCGGCCGCCATGCGCCCGAAGGCGCTGATCCCGAACTCGCGGGCGCCTGTCCCGAAGTCGCACAACAGGAATGAGCCATCCCCGGCATCGGTCTCGATCTCGACGCAGGTTGTGGCGCCGCCATAGGTGGCGCCCGCCGCAAAATCGAGCTCGCCCTCGACGAAGGCCAAGGCCTCTGCCTTGTCGGCGAAACGCCGTCCCTCTGCTGCGACCAGAGCGCCTGCGATCTTGTCACGAACCGACGTGGCGGTCTGCGCCACCGCCAGCGAACCCCGCGTGCCCCAGAAACGAACCAGCATCGCATCCCCCAGGATGACAGGTCAGGCGGTCAGGGCCGCCTCGACCGTGTCGGTGACCCCGAACAATTTATCATAGCGGCTGATCGCCAATATCTCGCGGACGATCTCATTGGGTTGTGCCAGCAGAATGCGGACACCGGCCGCGTCGGCCTTGCGCTTGGCCAAGGTCAGTGCCCGCAGGCCCCGAGACGACATATAGTCGACGCCGGCGAAGTCGACGATCAGCCGTGCCCCAGCCGCCGCGCTCAGTTCCACCGCCTGCTCGAGATGCGTACCGAAGGCCGCAGCGGTTGTCTCATCCACCCGGCCGGCGGGTGCTGCTACGACCGCGCCGTCCTGCGCCTCTTCCGTCCACTGCATTCGTCGCCCTCCCGAATGGGCGTCTATCTACCCGCGAATGGGGGCCTGAGGAAGTTAGGCAAATGTTACAAATCTACACGCGCCAGCCAGTCCGCGATCATGCGCCGGCCAGCCTCCACCGCCCTGCTGCCATGGCGGTCATGGTCGTCGCGCAACGCATCCACATTCGTCCCTGCGGCAGCAATATAGGGTTCATCCTGCAGCCAGGCATCGAAGCGCGGATCCTCGCCCATTTCGGGATGGCATTGCAGGGCAAGGATGTTGCTGCCCCGGCGGAAAGCCTGATGCGCATATTTGTCCGACGAGGCCAGCAGTTCCGCCCCCTTTGGCAGATCGAACGTGTCGCCATGCCAGTGCAGGACCGGCACGTCCGCGATGTGCCGCAGGGGGGACGACAGCCCCGCATCGCTGATCGAGACCGGCGCGAAACCGACTTCCTTGACGGGGCCCGCATAGACGCGCGCGCCCATGGCGGCGGCGATCATCTGGCTGCCGAGGCATACGCCCAGGGTCGGACGGTCGAGCATGATGCGCCGCGCCAGCCGGGCGATCTCGCACCCGATCCACGGATGGCGGTCGGTCTCGTACACGCCCATGGGCCCGCCCATCATCACAACCAGATCCGGGCTGTCGAAATCGACGTTCGGAAATTCGGGGTCGGTCACGTCGATGCGGTCGATGACATAACCCGCCGCTTCGACGGGCGCGCGAAAGCCGGCAATGCCCTCATAGGGCACATGACGAATGACAAGGGCAGTCTTCATGCAGCGATCTTATCCGGATCGCCGCCGATTCGAAGCCCAGCCATTCTTAGGCGCAGGAAAGTTTATCTCTATCCGCCCGGTTGAATAACCGGACGAACAGGCTCAGTCGCCGGTCAGGATGCGGTCGACCAGCTGCTTCACCGTGGGCACGAAGCCGTTGGAATAGAAGGGATCCTGATTGAACTTGTACGCGGCATGGCCGGCGAACATCAGGTTCTGCTCGATCGGACCGCCATGGGCGATGTCCTGCAGCGTCTTTTGAATGCAGAAGCTGCGCGGATCGGCGAGGCGGCCGGTCGAGTTGTTCTCATTGTCCGCCCAGGACGAAAAGGCGCACTGGCTGAGACAGCCCATGCAGTCGGCCTGGTCCTTGCGGATGATCTTCATCTCTTCGGTCGTGACGAAGACGAGCGTGTTGTCGGGAGTCTTGAGCGCGTTGGTAAAGCCCAGGCCATACCATTCGCGCGCACGGTGCAGATCGCCCAGCGTGACCCAGAAGCTCTTGCCCTTCACGCCGACGTCCAGCTGATACTGATGGTCGCCGGCTGCCTCCATCGAGAAGGCGATCTGGCGCTCCGAACGGGCCTCGAGGTTGCGCAGGAAGGGATTGCGCACCGCCGAGGAATAGAAACCCGTCGGCGAGAAACGGTGGAGCAGCACGTCACCCGGCTCCAGCTTGGTAAGTTCGTCCTTCCACCCCTGCGGGATCGGGCTTTCCTTGGTCAGCAGCGGTCGCGTGCCGAACTGGAAGGCGATCTGCCCCAACTCGGGATTGTCGATCCAGTCGTTCCAGTCGCGCAGATACCAGACACCGCCCGCCATGATGATCGGGACATCGTCCGAAATGCCACCCTGGCGCATCGTGTCGCGCAGCGCCTTGACGCGCGGATAGGGATCCTGCGGCGCGCGGGGGTCTTCCGCGTTCGACAGGCCATTATGCCCGCCGGCCAGCCAGGGGTCTTCGTAGACGACCGCCGCGAGCCATTCGGCCGCCTTGGAGTAAGCGCGCTTCCACAGTGCGCTGAAGGCACGGCCGGACGAGACGATCGGCAGATAATGGACGCCATAGGACGCTGCGATCTCGCTGAGCTTGTAGGGCATGCCCGCACCGCAGGTCACACCCGCAACCATGCCGCGGGTGCGTTCGAGCACGCCGTGCAGCACGCGCTGGGCGCCGCCCATTTCCCACAGGACGTTGATGTTTATCGCGCCCTTGCCGCCGGCGATCTCGAAGGCGCGCTTGACCTGCTCGACCGCACCGTCGATCGCATAGGCGACCAGTTCCTCGTGCCGGTCGCGACGCGTCAGCGCACGATATACCTGCGGCACGATCTTGCCTTCGGCATCATAGCTGTCTGCATTGACCGCCGATACCGTGCCGATACCGCCCGCTGCGGCCCACGCTCCCGAACTCGCATGATTGGTTGCCGCGACACCCTTGCCACCTTCGATAAGGGGCCAGACTTCGCGCCCACCATAGACGATCGGCCGCAGACCTTTGAACAACGAGACCTCCAAAAAACCACGAACAACAGGATTGGGAATCCGCGCCCTATAGGGCGAATGGCAAAAAAAAGCGCGCAAAATCTCCGCTGCGGTGTTTGCCGCAAGCTAGGGGCCTGGCCGAAGCCGCATCGCCTCCCAATAGAGCGAGCGATAGCGTGCGATCATCGCCTGCTCATCATAACGCTCGAGCGCGGCATGGCGGTTGGCGGCACCGATCGTCCGCCGCACCCCCGCATCGCCGGCGAGCGCCCGCAGGGCCGCCGCCAGCGCCTCCTCATCACCGACCGGGATCACATAGGGGCGGTTTTCCGCCGCGACCATATCGGCAATATCGCCCACATCCGTCGTGACCGCAGGCAGGCCGCAGGCCATCGCCTCGATCAGCGAGATGGGAAATTGCTCGCTGTCCGACGACAGCAGAAAGATGTCGAAGCCCGACAGATAGCGAACGGGATCGCGGACGAACCCCGGAAGGATCACCCGATCCGCGACCGAGAGCCGCTCGGCCTCGTTCAGGATCGCCGGTTTGTCCGGCCCGCCGCCCAGAATGACGAGCCGGGCGTCGCCGGGGGCGCCGGCGGCGAACATCCGCACCATGCGCGCGAGATTCTTGACCGGACGGAGACCTGCGACCGTACCGATCACAAGGCCTCTGCCCGGCGGGCAGCCCTCTATCGGCAACGGCGCGGCCAGTTGGCTCTGCGACGGCAGGGCGATGCCATTGGCGATACGGACGACGCGATCGGCAGGCTGCCACCAGTCGCCACGCGCAATACGCTCGAGCCTCCGGGACGGCACGACCAGCCGATGGGCAGCACCGAGCGCCAGCCTGCGAAACCACAGGCGCGCCGGCTTTTGCCGCACGACTTCATCCTGGTTGAAGCCATCCTCATGGTGGATCAGTGGCGGGAACCGTCCGGCACCGAACAGGCGCCGTGCACCGACCACGTCCATCGCCCCCCAATTATAGCTGAGGACGAGGTCGAACCCCGCCATGTACCGCGCCAACCGCTGGTAGCGGCGGATCCCCGGCAGCCCCTGCAACGACGGCGCAGCATCGCCGGGGAAGGCGACCTTGATCGCTGGGTCCAGCGCGTCGCGCGCCGCCAGAGCGCCCGGAACTGCGGTCAGCACGACATGCTCCGCCGCCTCGCCGAAGGCGTTCATCAGCCGGACCGCGCGCGCCTCCTTGCCACCCAGCAGAAAGGTCGAATGGCAATGGAGGATGCGTGCCGGACGGGCCATGCGATCAGGCCGACACGGCCTCGGCCGCCTCGATCCGTTCGAGCAGTCGATCTATCGCCGCAGCGCATTCGGGCTCGAACAGGGTCGGCGCATGGCCGACGCGGGCGATGTCGATCCGTTCCATCAGCGGCAGGGTCTCCACCATCCGGTCGGCGGTTTCCGCAGACAATATGTCGGAAATTGCGCCGCGGACGAGCAGCGACGGGATAGGCTTCATCGCCTCCGCCAGCGGCCAGAGGTCGCCCGGGGCTTCATTGCCGGGAACGCGGAAGGGCTCGGCGAGGCTCGCATCATAGTCGGCGACGATCCGCCCGGCCCCGGTCAGCTTGAACAGCCGCTTGGCCATGTCGAGCCAGTCGTCGAGGCCATAATCTGGATAGGCCTGCTGATGGACTTCGGCGAGGCCTCGCGCGGCGTGGAGCCAGGTCTGATAGCTGCTGCCCTTGCCGACATAATTGCGAATGCGGATCAGACCTGTAGGGTCGATCGCGGGCCCGATGTCGTTGAGCAATAGCCCCGCGACCTTGCCGGGCTGGGTCGCGGTGATCAGCATCGACATGATTCCGCCGAGCGAGGTGCCGAACAGGATGAAGCGGTCGAGGCCGGCCTGCTCGATCAACGCGGCCAGGTCCTCGAGATAAGTCGCGGGGACGTAGGTCATGGGATCCTTCGCCCGCTCGCTTTCCCCCCGCCCGCGCAGTTCGACGCAAAGCAGGCGCCAGCGATCGGCGAGACGATCGGCAACCGCTGCGAAATCGCGGGCGTTTCGCGTCAGGCCGGGGATGCAGATGATCGGTGGACGTCCCGCTCCATCGGCCGGCCCATAATCCCGATAATGGAGCCGCAGGCCGTCTTTCGACGTCCAATGACCGTCCGTCCAATCCGCCATGCTTGCACCTCACCATATCCAGCCCCCATATTGCCGCATGACCATTGCCCCGCAAGCCGCCGCCTATCGTCCAGATCCGCAAATCGCCAAATTGGCCGACAGATTGGCCGATCCGGTCCGCGCGGCCGACTTTCCGCAGACGATCCTGCGCTTCCGCAATCGGCGCTGGGATGGGGCGGTGGGGCTCGACAGCCTCAGCGACGAGCAATGGGTGCGGCATTTCGGCCGGTTCGAACCGCTGCCAGGCAATCTGCCGCAGCCGCTGGCACTGCGTTACCACGGGCACCAGTTCCGCCATTATAATCCCGATATAGGCGACGGCCGTGGTTTCCTGTTTGCACAGCTGCGCGACGGATCGTCTGACCAGCCGGGCGGACGGCTGCTCGACCTGGGCACCAAGGGATCGGGGCAGACGCCCTATAGCCGCTTCGGCGACGGGCGACTGACGCTCAAGGGCGGCGTCCGCGAAATATTGGCGACCGAGATGCTCGAGGCGCTCGGCGTCGAGACCTCCAAGACTTTCTCGCTGATCGAGACCGGCGAAGCTCTCCAGCGCAACGACGAGCCATCCCCCACCCGATCGGCGGTGCTCGTGCGGCTCAGCCATGGCCATGTCCGCATCGGCACCTTCCAGAGGCTGGCGACGCTCGACGAACCGGACGCGATGCGCGACCTCATCGGCTACACGCTGACGAACTTGTACGGCGAAGAACCGGGCAATGCGGCGGCCGGGCAGTTGCTCGATCTCGCCTGTCGCCGGACCGCGCGGCTGGCCGCAAGCTATATGGCGGCCGGCTTCGTCCATGGCGTGCTCAACAGCGACAATATCAACGTCACCGGCGAGAGCTTCGACTATGGCCCATGGCGGTTCAATCCGACCTGGGACCCGGCATTCACGGCGGCCTATTTCGATCAGCAGGGCCTCTACGCCTTCGGGCGGCAGGCGCATGCGATCCACTGGGATGTGGTCCAGCTCGCAAAATCGCTGCGCCTGGTGGCCGAAGCCGAAGAACTGGCGCCCGCACTCGACTCCTGGCCCAGCTATTATGAGGGCGAGGTCGCGACGGCCCTATGCGCCCGGCTGGGCGTTGCGCCACGGGGCGATCAACCCGACCTCGAGCTGATCCAGGCGATGGATGTGGCCCTGCAGACCAGCAAAGCGTCGATCGACCGCTTCTTCTTCGACTGGCGCGGGGGGCGGCGTCGAGGGCCGTCTCCGGCCGATGCCCTTTACGATGGCGATGCCTTTGCTGCGTTTCGCGAGATTATCTCGCGATATGAGGGCGTCGTTTCCCTCGATCACCCCTATTGGTCGGACACCGAGCCCTGTGCGATGCTGATCGACGAGGTCGAAGCGATCTGGTCGGCCATCGACGAGAGCGACGATTGGGCACCGCTGCACGCCAAGGTTGCCGCGATCCGGCGCATGGGCGAAGCGCTACGCTCCTGAAGTCCGCCGGATCGAGGCACGCAACAGCTCCATCGGCTCCTGCGAAACCTGGATGGTGCCGCTGACCGAGCGTTCCAGATCGAAGATCATGGTCAGCGCGAGTGCGAGCAGGAGAAGAAGAAGCAGAGCCGCGAGCCTGTGGCGGGTTCCCGATGCGCCGATCGTGTAACCCAGCATGAGTGCCGCCAGCGCGGCACTGAAGCAGAGTATCTCCAGTACCGCCGCTGGAATATGGGCGCTGCGCGCCGCCGTGCGCGCCGCTGCCAGATCAAAGCTCTCGTTGACGGCATCCATCAGTCCGCGTGTCAGCTGCTGCGATGGATCGGACCGAACCGCGCGACCGACTTCCGCCCAAATGCGCTGCTGCAACGCAGCCTGGCGAGGATCGTCGGCGCCGGCTGCGGACCGCAGTGACCAGCCCACGCGCATATCGACATAGGCGGAGAGCAGAAGGTTCATCCGATCCCGCGCCGGCGCCTCGAGCAGTTGTGAGCGTAGATAGGCCGTTCCCAAGGCATTGGCTTCGGCCACCACCAAGGCGCGGCGATCTTCGTAGCGGTTCAACGCGAGCGAGAAGGTAAAGCCAAGCAGGAGCGCCAGAAGGCCCAGCATGGCGGTCAGAAGGTGATCGGGAACGGGCCCGGCATCGCTCTCGCTGTGAGAACGCCTGGAAAGAAGACCCTGCCATCGCCTGCCCGCCTCCATAGCCAGCGCCAGCACAGCCAGAAGCGCCAGACCGATGAAAGACAGTGAGAGCGATCCCATCGTTCACAACCTCCAAGTGAAGAGAAAACACTGCGATTCGCGCCGCTGCTTCACCTCTATCTTGAGATGAACAGTAAATGAATGTCTGCTTGTTTCAGTATCGGCAATATGAACAGAACAGCAGGATTGCTTTATTCATTCCGTCCATCGGTCAATTGGGTCATTTCGTCGCCAGAGTGGAACCCGTTTTGAACCCAGGGCCGTTTGTCTGGTCATGAGGTACGCAATCAACCCCGTTCGCCCCGGCCTGGCTGCGATTGCCGCAGTTCTGGCCCTGTCCGCAACCCCGTCCTTTGCGCAGGAAGCGCCGTCGCTCGATATAGCGACGCCTGCCATAGCGCCGGACACTGCAGCAGCTTCGAGCACGGCAGAAGCCAGTGCACCGACCGTCGATGAAGCTGCCCCGATGCTCCAGCAGTCGCCGGGCGATGCCTCTACCGCTTCGACCGCAGCACCGATTTCCGTGCAGTCCCCCACACCTACGGCTTCGGCCACCACCAGCACGCCTGTCATCGCCCTTCCCGCACCTGCCACAATGGTCGACGCGCCGCCGCCGCCTGCCGCGCGTACGGTCACCAAAGCTTCGTCGTCGCGCAGCGTCGCATCGAGCCGAGCGGCAACTGGCCCGGCCTCCGCAAATGTGCAGGCGGGTCCGGCAAATAGTGGCATTTCGTCTGATCTTTCCGCTGCGCCGTCGGCCAATAGTGTCGCGTCGAGTGATGCAACCCCTGCTGCTGCCGCAGCATCGGCTCCGCAGGTCCCGACCTCGGTCGCGGCTAATGACGACGATGACATGCTGCCGATCGCAGGCGCAGCGGGCGCCGCACTCCTTCTGCTGGGAGGAGGCATCTATGCCGCCACCCGCCGCCGTCGCGCAGCGGGGGAGCCCGCTGAAGTCGTGTATGAGACCTCTTCCGGCGAGATGGTGACGCCGCCTTTGACTGCGGCTCCGGTGATGGCGGCTCCCGTGATTGCTCCGGCAATGGCCCGGACCGATCCCAGGCCGCCCGCCGCCGCTTCGTCGCTGCCTGCGGACTTCGACCTGTCGCGCTTCGGCCGCCACACCCAGGCCGCCTATCGCGGACCGACGCCGGAAAATCCGTTCCTGTCGCTGCGTCGACGCCTGAAGCGGGCCAGCTTCCTGGACGCCCGCGAGCGTGTTGCGGCGGCGCCAGTCGCGGCCAGTGTTGCTGCACCGCAGGGCGCGCCCGCAGCCGCAACCGCGCCGGTCCGTCAGGCCGGTCTGGTGACGATGAAGGTCCGCCTGCCCCAGCGTCCGGGCTTCCGTCCGGCCTTTCAGGGCTGATCGACAAGCCCAAAAAAATTGTCCCGCTGCAACCTCGTTGCGGCGGGACAATTTCATACATGCTCCGATGAATACGCCGCAGGTCAGTCAAGACTTTGAGGGCGGCAGATCGGGATTACTCGGTCAGATCTTCCCACATGCCCTTGAGCCGCGAGAAAAATCCCGCCGATTGGGGACTTTCCTCGCCGGTTTCGGTCGCCCGGAACTCCTCGAGCAGTTCCTTCTGTCGCGCGGTCAGCCGCGTCGGCGTCTCGACCTCGATCTGGATCACCAGATCGCCATGCCCGCGCCCGTTGAGCACCGGCATGCCGGCCCCGCGCTGGCGGATCTGTTTGCCCGACTGGATGCCGGCCGGAATGCGGATCTCATGCTTCTGCTTGTCGAGACCGGGCACTTCGATGCTGCCACCAAGTGCCGCCGTGGTGAAGCTGATCGGCGCCCGCGCGAACAGGGTCGTTCCATCGCGCTGGAAGATCCTGTGCTCGGCAAGGTGGATGAAGATGTAGAGATCGCCCGGCGGGCCACCACGGGCTCCTGCCTCGCCTTCGCCCGTCAGGCGAATGCGCGTTCCCTCGTCGACGCCGGCAGGGATGCCCACGTCGAGCGTCTTGGTCTTCTCGATCCGGCCTTCGCCATGACAATCAGGGCAAGGGTCGGAGATGACCTCGCCCGCGCCATGGCAGGCCGGGCAGGTCCGCTCGACAACGAAAAAGCCCTGCTGCGCACGCACCTTGCCGTGGCCGCCGCAGGTCTTGCAATGCTGGGTGCCCGTGCCGGGCTTGGCACCGCGCCCGTCGCAGGTGTCGCACTGCGCCGCCACGTCGACCGTGATACTGGCCTGCTTGCCGGCATAGGCATCCTCAAGCGTGATCTCGAGGTCGTAACGCAGGTCGGCGCCGCGCCGGACGCTGGAGCGCTGCCCGCCGCCCCGGCCACCGCCGCCCATGAACTCGCCGAAGATATTCTCGAAAATGTCCGAGAAGCCTTCGAATCCACCACCGCCGCCGAAACCGCCGCCGCCCGGACCGCCATTCTGGAACGCGGCCTTGCCGAACCGGTCATAGGCGGCGCGCTTCTGCGGGTCCTTCAGGCAGTCATAGGCCTCGTTGATGGCCCTGAACCGGGCTTCCGCCTCCTGATCGCCCGGATTGCGATCCGGGTGATATTGCATTGCGAGGCGCCGAAAGGCCGTCTTGATGACCTTGTCGTCGGCAGTGCGCTCGACCTGCAGAAGTTCGTAATAGTCCGTTTCCGTGCTCATCGCACCCCGCAACCCAGCTTGCTGTCCGCCGCCTGCTACGGCCCCCGGCGAAAAATACCGGTCGATCCATGGCAGACATTACACGGCCCCGCCAGCATGGACGGGGCCGGTAACGTCGCGCTTCCGAAGAAGCTTACTTCTTGCTGTCGTCGACTTCCGAGAATTCGGCGTCGACCACATCGTCATTCTTCGGCGCCTCGTCCGAAGCAGCACCGGCCGAAGCCTGCTCCTTCTCGTAGATCGCCTGGCCGAGCTTCATCGCCACCTGGGCGAGGGCCTGAGCCTTCTCGGTCATCGCATCGGGCTCGCCGCCCTCGACCGCAGTCTTCGCCTCGGCGATGGCTGCCTCGATCTCGGACTTCAGCGCGCCATCGACCTTGTCGCCATGCTCCTGCAGCTGACGCTCGGTCGTGTGGATCAGGCTCTCGGCGTTGTTCTTCGCTTCAGCCGCCGCACGGCGCTTCTTGTCCTCGTCGGCGAACTTCTCCGCATCGCGGACCATGGCGTCGATGTCGGCGTCGGACAGACCACCAGATGCCTGGATCTTGATCTGCTGCTCCTTGCCGGTGCCCTTGTCCTTGGCCGACACGTTGACGATGCCATTGGCGTCGATGTCGAAAGTGACCTCGATCTGTGGCACGCCGCGCGGCGCCGGCGGAATGCCGACCAGATCGAACTGGCCGAGCATCTTGTTGTCCGCCGCCATCTCGCGCTCACCCTGGAAGACCCGGATGGTCACCGCGTTCTGGTTGTCATCTGCCGTCGAATAGACCTGCGACTTGCGCGTCGGAATGGTCGTATTGCGGTCGATCATGCGGGTGAACACGCCGCCCAGCGTCTCGATGCCCAGCGACAGCGGCGTCACGTCGAGCAGCAGCACGTCCTTGACGTCGCCCTGCAGCACGCCGGCCTGGATCGCCGCACCCATGGCGACAACCTCGTCCGGATTGACGCCCGTGTGCGGTTCCTTGCCGAAGTAGCTCTTAACCACTTCGCGGACCTTGGGCATGCGGGTCATGCCGCCGACCAGAACGACCTCGTCGATGTCGCCGGCCTTGAGGCCCGCATCGGCAAGCGCCTTCTTCACCGGCTCGATCGAACGCTGGATCAGCGGCTCGACCAGACGCTCGAGATCGGCGCGGGTGAGCGACTTGACCAGATGCTTCGGGCCGGTAGCGTCGGCGGTGATGAAGGGCAGGTTGACCTCGGTCGTCTGCGCCGAAGACAGCTCGATCTTCGCCTTCTCGGCCGCTTCCTTCAGACGCTGAAGCGCAAGCCGGTCCTTGGTCAGGTCGATGCCTTCGGCCTTCTGGAAATCGCTGGCGAAATATTCGACGAGCTTGGCGTCGAAGTCTTCACCGCCCAGGAAGGTATCGCCGTTGGTCGACTTCACCTCGAACACGCCATCGCCGATCTCGAGAATCGAGATGTCGAAAGTGCCGCCGCCAAGGTCATAGACCGCGATCGTCTTGCCGTCGTTCTTCTCAAGGCCATAAGCGAGCGCTGCCGCCGTCGGCTCGTTGATGATGCGAAGCACCTCGAGGCCGGCGATCTTGCCGGCATCCTTGGTCGCCTGGCGCTGCGCGTCGTTGAAATAGGCCGGGACGGTGATCACGGCCTGAGTGACGGTCTCGCCCAGATAGCTCTCGGCGGTTTCCTTCATCTTCTGCAGCGTGAAGGCCGAGATCTGCGACGGCGAATAATCCTCGCCACCTGCCTTGACCCAGGCGTCGCCATTCGGTCCCTTGACGATGTGATAGGGCACCAGTTCGGTGTCCTTCTTCGTCACGGGATCGTCGAAGCGACGACCGATCAGGCGCTTGACCGCGAAGATCGTGTTGTCCGGGTTGGTCACCGCCTGGCGCTTCGCCGGCTGGCCGATGAGACGCTCGCCATCCTTGGAGAAGGCGACGATAGACGGCGTGGTGCGCGCACCTTCCGCATTTTCGATAACCTTCGGCTTGCCGCCTTCCATCACGGCGACGCAGCTGTTGGTCGTGCCGAGGTCGATACCGATTACCTTTGCCATTCCAGTCCTTTCAAACCCCCATAGCGCGATCCCGGCATGCCCCCAGATAACGAGGCGAACATGCGGCCGATCACAATGAACGGGGGCGATATAGGTGGGGATTCGATTGCTGCAAGTCGCGAGACCGCCTAATTGCCGAGGATGTTGAAGGAGTTTTCGATGCGCCGCTCGCCGTTCGCCCTTTTTGCCTGTGCCGCCCTTGCCGCCTGCGGCCCGCGCGGCGGCGACCGTCCCGTCGTGGAAGATGTGCGGGTGCGGCTCTCGGCGGTCGCAGAGGCCCCGTCGGCCGGCTATTTCACACTGAAGGGCAGCAGATCCGACGATCGCCTGCTGCGGATCGACAGCGCGGTGGTCCAGAAGATAGAGATGCACGAGTCGACCATGGACGGGGGTGTAATGACGATGCGGCCATTGCAGGAGGTGCCTATACCCGCAGGCGCCACCGTCAGCTTCGCGCCGGCCGGCAGCCATGCCATGCTGTTCGGCATCGACAAGCGCATCACGCCCGGCACCGGCATACCGATGCTGTTCACCTTCGCGAGCGGCGCGAAGGTCGAGGTCGAAGCCAAGACGATGGCACCGGGCACGCACGACATGGACGGCATGCAGCACTGATGGCCTCCGCGCCGCTTCCTCCGCCGACCCTGCTTGTCGCACCGGCCTTTTCGGGGACCCGGGCGCTGCGCCACATCCTGTCCGCGCATCCGGCGATCAACATCGCGCCCGAGCTGGACGTGCTTGTCGACGCGATCACCCCCGACGGGCGCTTCATGAAGCGCGACGCCTTCCTGCGCTCGGTCGAATATGATGTCCGGTTCAAGCGGCTCGGCCTCGCCATCCCGACGGGGGAGAATTTCGCCGGCATCGCGCGCAGCCTGTACGAGCAGATCGCCGCAGCGCGCCCCGACGCGTCGGTACATGGTTTCACGCTGGAGCAGGATTTCGATCGCATCCTGTGGCTCTGGCCGGACGCGCGGTTCATCCACCTTGTCCGCGACGGTCGCGACGTGGCCGTAGGCAATGTGCGTGCCCACCGCGCCGGCGATCTGTGGCACGGCATCGCCGACTGGGCCGCGTCCGAAGCGCTGTGGGACCGGATGTCGCACAAGCTGCCCGCAGACCGGCAGTTTGCCCTTCGCTTCGAGATGCTGGTCAACGAGCCCGATTATGAGCTGCAGCGGCTCTGCGCTTTTCTGGGCTTGCCGATGGTCCCGGCCATCTTTCAACAGGCACCGGTCCTGTTGCAGGAGGCGCAAGGTCTGTGGCGAAAGGCGGATACGAAGGAAGTTTCCGCCGCCGAGCATCGTGCGGCGCGATGGCTGCTGCAGAACAGCTATTTCCTGAGCGGTACGGTCAGACCGCCGTCGATCATCCGTCGCACCCTGCTGAACCTTAGCAACCGGCTCGCCGTCACGAACCATCGCCGCCGGCTGCTGGGAACCGGTCTGTGGTTGAAAAGCAAGATCGTGGGAAAGCTGGGCACGCGCAAGGCAAAGGCCCGGATCAGACGTCGACAGTTCGACATCATGAGCCGCCAGCCGGATTGAGGCGTCCACCACGCCTCATGCGGCGCGGTGGACGAAAGCGTCAGGCGTCGGGTGCCTTGGCAACCGCGACCAGAGCCGGCCGCAGCAGCCGATCCTTGATCATGTAGCCGCCCTGCATTTCCTGAACGACGGTGCCCGGCTCGGCATCGGCGGAGGGGATCTCCAGCATCGCCTGGTGACGGTTGGGATCGAGCTTCTCGCCGACCGCCTCGATCTTGGTGATACCGTTGCGCTGGAACACATTGTCCAGCTCCTTGGCGGTCATGTCGATGCCGGTCAGCAGCGACTTGACGCGCTCGTCCTCGCGCAGGTCGGCGGGAATGGCTGCGAGCGCACGCGCCAGATTGTCGGCCACCGACAGCATGTCCCGCGCGAAACCCGTCGCCGCATAAGCGGACGCGTCGATCTTTTCCTTTTCAAGACGGCGGCGCACATTCTGGGTCTCGGCCTGCGCGTACAGCACGTCGTTGCGAAGCTTCTCCAGCTCGTCCTGCAGCTTGGCGAGCGGGTTTTCGGCCGGAGCCTCCGCCTGCTCGGTCACCGCCGGATTTTCCACCTCGTTCGCGTCGATCTCTTCTGCGCTCATGCTTTCTTCCGGTTGTCTTGCGGGCGATATCCGCCCTCGTTCCGTGCGCTGATATAGTGAAAGACAGGCGCTCGACCAGTGCCCTGCATGATTTTCGTGCTCCTTCCCCTTCGACCGGTGGCACGTAAAGCGCTTCCCCCTCGCCCGTTCAGGCTCTAGGGGCGCAGTCCATGTCCATTCTCGATTCCCATCGGGAGGCACTGTCCCTCTTGGCGCGACGGTCGCGCACCCGCCGCCTGATCCCGCGCGGCGGCCTCGATTTCGCTTCCAACGACTATCTGGGCCTCTCCCACGCGCCCGAACTGCGCGATGCGGTGGCCGCAGCGCTGGAACGGGGAGTCGCGATCGGCGCGGGCGGGTCGCGCCTGCTACGTGGCAACGACCCCGAACATGAGGCGCTGGAGGAGGACGCCGCACGCTTCTTCGGCAGCGAGGCCAGCCTGTTCTTCTCGTCGGGCTTCGCCGCCAACAGCGCGATCTTCTCGACCTTGCCGGCGGGGCGCGACCTGATCGTCCACGACGCGCTGATCCACGCCAGCGCGCATGAGGGCATGCGCCTCGGCCGGGCCGCGACGGCGGAGGCCGACCATAATGATGTCGACGCCTTCGCCGATCGCATCACCCAATGGCGCGCGGCAGGCAATGCCGGCCGCGTCTGGATCGCGGTGGAGAGCGTCTACAGCATGGACGGAGACGTCGCTCCGCTGGCCGACCTTGCCGCGCTCGCCGATCGCGAAGATGCCTTTCTGGTCATCGACGAAGCCCATGGCACGGGCGTCTTCGGTCGCGACGGACGCGGGCTTGCCGACGGGCTCGACGGTCGGGACAATGTCATCACGCTGCGCACCTGCGGCAAGGCGCTCGGCTGCGAAGGCGCGCTGGTCTGCGCCCCGCGCGTCCTCACCGACATATTGGTCAACAAGGCGCGCGGCTTCATCTTTTCGACCGCCCCCTCCCCGCTCGCTGCCGCAGCTGTGCGCGCAAGCCTGAACCTGCTTCTTAAGCAGCCCGAGCGGCGGCAGAGGCTGCACGATCTGATCGCGTTCGCACGTACGCGGCTGCCCGTCCGGAACTCGCAGATCATTCCCTACATCATCGGCGAAGACGCCCGCACCATGGCGATCGCCGGCGCGCTCCAACAGCGGGGTTTCGACGTTCGCGGTATCAGGCCGCCGACCGTCGCACGGGGCACGTCGCGGCTGCGCATATCGCTTACGCTCAATGTCGACGAGGACGCGGTGCGCGATCTTGCCGACGCCATCGAGGAGTTGATGCAATGACCCACAGGATCGTGGTGACCGCCACCGACACCGACGTCGGCAAGACGATCTTCTCGTCCGCGCTCGTTGGCGCGCTCGACGGCATCTACTGGAAACCCGTCCAGGCAGGCATAGACGGCGGCACCGACAGCGAAACGGTGCGCCGCCTGTCCGGCCTGTCACCCGACCGGATATTGCCCGAAGCCTATCGGCTGGAAACCCCGGCCTCGCCCCACCTGGCAGCGGCAATCGACGGAGTGACGATCGACCATGAGCGCCTTGAACCGCCCTCGGTCGATCGGCCTCTGGTGATCGAAGGCGCGGGCGGACTGCTCGTCCCGCTGACCCCCGACTATCTGACCGCCGACCTGTTCGCGCGCTGGAAGCTGCCCACCGTCCTCGTCTGCCGGACGTCGCTCGGCACGATCAACCACAGCCTGCTGTCGATCGAAGCCCTGCGCGCACGCGGCATACCGATCATCGGCGTCGCCTTCGTCGGCGATGCGCATGAGGAGAATGAGCGCATCATTCCCGCACTCGGCAAGGTCCGCGGATTGGGCCGCCTCCCGCGTCTCGACCCGCTGGACGCGCCGACGCTCGCAGCCGCCTTCCGGCAGGCGTTCGACATCGCGGACTTTGCCGTATGAGTTCGCCCGTCTGGCACCCCTTCACCCAGCACGGCCTGAACGAGCCCATTCCGCAGGTCGCGCGGATGGAGGGGGCGAGCATCCACACGGTCGATGGTGAGCGCTATGTCGATGCGATCTCGTCCTGGTGGGTCACGACGCATGGCCATTGCCACCCGCGCATCATGGCCGCAATTAGCGCACAGACCGAGACGCTCGACCAGCTGATCTTCGCCGGCTGGACACACGAACCGGCCGAACGGCTGGCCCGCGGGCTGATCGAGATCGCGCCGAAGCCCCTCGCCCACGTCTTCTTCTCCGACAGCGGATCGACCAGCGTCGAGGTCGCGCTGAAAATGGCGCTCGGCTATTGGCTCAACCGGGGCGAGCCGCGCCATCGCATCATCGTGATGGAGCACAGCTATCATGGCGACACGATCGGCGCGATGTCGGTCGGCGAGCGCGGGGTTTACAACCGCGCCTATCAGCCGCTGCTGTTCGACGTCGACACCCTGCCCTTCCCGAGCGACGATGGCGCGAACACGCTCGAGGCGCTCGAAACCTTGTGCCGACAGGGTCCGCCGCCCGCCGCGCTGATCGTCGAACCGCTTATTCTCGGCGCGGGCGGCATGCTGATCTATCCCGCCCATGTCCTCGCCGCTATGCGCGAGATCTGCCGCGCCCATGGCGTGCTGTTCATTGCCGACGAGGTGATGACCGGCTGGGGCCGGACGGGCATGCTGTTCGCCTGCCAGCACGCTGGCGTGGCCCCGGACATCATGTGCCTGTCCAAGGGGCTGACCGGTGGCGCGATCCCGCTGGCGGTCACTCTGGCCACGCGGGAAATATTCGACGCGCATCTGTCGGAGGACAGGGGACGGATGTTCTTCCATTCGTCGAGCTACACCGCCAATCCGATCGCCTGCGCTGCCGCCAACGCCAATCTGGACATCTGGCGCGAAGAGCCGGTGATGGACCGGATCACCAGCCTGGCGCGCCGTCAGGCGGACCGGCTCGACCGGCTGGACAGCCCGCAGATCGTCCAGCGTCGACAGCTGGGCACGATCACGGCGATGGAATTCGTCGATCCCTATGGCGACTATCTGTCCGCGCTGGGCCCGCTGCTCAACCGCTTCTTCCGCGCGCGGGGGTTGCTGCTGCGGCCAATGGGAAACACCGTCTATGTGATGCCCCCCTATTGCATCGACGACGAGGATCTCGATCGGATCTACGGCGCGATCGCCGAAGCCGCGATCGAGATTGCGCGATGAAGCGGGAAATCATCGCCCTTCTGCTGCTGTCGCTGCTGCTGCTCCCGATGTTTGCCGGGGTCCGCCGGCTCAAGTCGCTTCCGAAACAGCGGGCACCGGAAGACGCGACCCCACCCGCGCTACCGCGCGACGCGGATGAAGGCGAGGTGCAGGAAAAGGGTCGATAGGAACGAGCCGATGATCGCAGCCCAACCCATCCCTTCCGGCCCGAAGCGCGGAACCAGGGCGAAGATCAGGCCGAGATAGCAGCCCGTCGCCAGGCTGCGCGCCGCAAAGGCGGTCCATGGCCGGCCGGCCGCCACGAGAGTCGGTTCCAGACCGAAGCCTGCAAGCGTCACGGCCGAAGCCGTCGTAAGGAGCAGCAACACCGGATAGGCCTCGACATAAGATGCCCCTCCGATCAGCCCGAGAGCTGCCTTGCCGGCAAGGGCGACGACGAGGAGCGCGATCAGCCCGCAGGCTGCGGTGCCGCCGACGATGCGGGCGAGCATGGGTCGCAAGGCGGCCGGCGAGCCGCCCTTGACTGCGATGACCAGCTCCGGAAACAGCGCGCGAGCCAGCGCAGTGACCGGTTTGGTGAGCGCGGTGCCGAGTTGCGCCGCCAGCCGATATATCCCGGCCCCCGCTGGACCGCTGAACAACCCGACGGCCAGCGTCGGCAATTGCTGCCAGACGAGGCCAACCGAGGCAGCCGCGCTTGTGGCGAACAGAAAGCGCAACAGCCCTAGATTCTCGACCAGGACGGGCGCCGGGGCGAGACCTGCCTCCGGCGTCTCCGGCAAGCCGCGAAACATCAGCCAGGCGGCGCCCCACACCATGAGGCTGCATCCCGCTTCCGCCAGCATCCAGGCCAGCAGAAACGCGCCCACTCCGCCTCCGGAGAGATAGGCGATGACGGCGCCGATCAACCTGAACACCGGCAGGGAGACCTCGGCCAGCGCGGCGTGGTCGAAGCGACCCGCCATGCGCAACAGGCCGAGGGGCGTCCCACGTTGCGCCAGCAAGAGCGATAGCAGGAAAAGCGCTGCCAGACGCTGCGTATCTCCCGCCCATCCCATCGCCGGCCCGGCCCAGACCAGCACGCCGAGCGCGACGAGGATGCCGACGGAAGCGGCACCGAGATCGGCCGTCGCGGTGAAACGGAGCAGCCGGCCCAGCCGGGTCCGGCGATGGGACGCGATGTGCGGCATGCCGAAGCGGACCACCGCCTGCCAGGACTGGAAGCTGGCAAGATTGGCAAAAGCCTGCCCATAAGCCTGGATCGTTGCGAATATTCCGAACTCGACCAGCCCCAGTCCCCGCGCCGCGAGCGCCAGATAGGCGAGGCTGAGCAAGCCTCCGGCCCCCTTGCCCCCGAGCAGCCAGGTCGCATTGCGAAGCGCGCGGGCGACAGAGGGCGTGTCGTCGATCGTGAGAGCAGGTTGGGCAGCCATGTTCTCATCGATCGGGCCGCGATGTCACCGGCGTGTTTCAGCGTCTGAAACAATGGCGCTACGCGCCGAAATCCGAGCGTTACGAGCCCCCTGCAGCATGGCCTAACCCCGCTCGGAGTTGCCCATGATGCTGCACGACAGTTCCCCCTTCGAAGACCGGTCTCAACCGCTTGGCGCAGCAAGCCGACTGCGCATCTGCTTCCCGCTCAACGCCCAGCTTCACCAGGCCCTTCACGCCCTGCCCATCGCGATGGAACTCGCACGCTATCCCGACCTATCGGTCGATATAGTGGCGGCAAGCGAGGAGCATCTGCGGCTGGCATCGCGCCTTGCGAACGCTGCGCAGACCGGCCCGATCGGCCATTATCTGTCGACGGGGCCCCTTCTTGCCGCGCTTGCCCGTGCGGGCGGGCGCAGCATTCCGCCCAAGCTCCTGACCCTGTGCGCCCAGGCCCGGCGCCTGAACCGCTACGACGCCATCGTGCTGCCCGAAAGAACCTCGCTTCTCCTCCGCCGGCTCGGCGTCGGCCGTCCCCTGTTCATCCATAGCGCGCATGGCGCGGGCGACCGCGCGGTGGGCTATGATCCACGCATTGCGCGCTTCGACTTCGCGCTGGTGGCCGGGGTCAAGCAGCGCGAGCGCCTGCTCGGCTCGGGCCTGATCCGCCGAGACGAGCACGCCGTGGTCGGCTATCCGAAGTTCGACGCCGTGCGCTGGTTGTCGCCGGAAGCGCCCGACATCTTTCCCGAGCGCAGGCCGATCATCCTCTACAACCCGCATTGCGATCGGCGCCTTTCATCGTGGGCGCACTTCGGCGAGCCGCTGATCAGGCGCCTCGCTGCGGACAAGCGCTACAATCTGATCGTTGCCCCCCACATCAAGGCCTTCGACCACAAGGAGCGCAAGCGCATCGAGCAACAGCTGGCGCCGTTCGCTGCCCTGCCCAATATCCATATCGATCTGGGGAGCATGCGGTCCTGCGACATGAGCTATACGCGGATCGCCGACCTCTATGTCGGCGACGTCAGCAGCCAGATCTACGAATACATCGCCCAGCCGCGACCGTGCCTGCTCCTCGACGGCCATGGCCCCGCCTGGCGCGACGATCCATCCTATCGCTGCTGGCATTATGGCCCGGTAGAAAGCGATCCGGGGCGGCTCACATACGCAATCGACGAAGCTTTCGCGACCCATGGACGCTATCTGCCCGCACAGCTTGCCGGTGTCCGCGACACCTTCGCTCAGCAGGGTCAGCCCGGCTCCGTCCGAGCGGCGCGCGCGATCAGGGCCTTTGCCCTGGAAAGGGCCGGCCGTGGCTGAGCAGGACATCATCTGGCTCGTCTCGCGCGTCTTCCCGCCCGACGAAGGCGGCGTACAGACCTACGCCGAGCAGGTCGCCGAGGCCTATCGCAGCAACGGGTACAGAGTGCGCGCCTTCGTCAAATCGTCGGCGGGTCCGCGCCGGATAACGCATGGCAAGCTGGACATCGTCGATGTCGGACCGGGATCGAAGATGGTCACCTATGTCAGGCTTTTCCGGGCCATAAGCCAGGTCTGGCGCACGGGGGAGCGACCCGCTGCGATCCATGCCTGCACCTGGCGTGCCGCGCTGGCCGCCCTGCCTTTCCCCGCGCCACTGGTCATCACGGTCCACGGCCGCGAATTCGGCCGGCCGCAGGGGGCGGCGTTCCGCCTGATGCGGCGGGTGCTGTACCGTGCGCAGCGAGTCGTCGCCGTCAGCCAGACATCGCGCACCATGTTGCTGGAACGAATTCCCGAGCTTGCCGCGCGCTGCATCACCGCCTGGAATGGCACGGGCACGCGCGCCGCCGCCTTCCAAGCCGGCGCGACCAGCGCAGTCGCGGACCGTCCGCAAATCCTCACCGTCTGCCGGCTGGTACCTCGCAAGAACGTCGCCGCCGCAATCGCTGCGGCCGCATCGCTGCTCCGGCTCGGCTATCGCTTCGACTATCGAATCGTCGGCCGCGGCGAAGATCTGCTCGATCTTCAGGCCTTGATCGATGGGCTCGGCGCCGCGGCATCGATCCGGCTGCTCGGCTATGTCCCGGACCGGGAGTTGCGGCAGCTTTATGCCGCATCGGATATCTTCCTCCATCCCCAGATCGCGCTCGAGGACGGCGCCGAGTTCGAAGGCTTCGGGATCAGCGTTGCCGATGCCATGGCCAATGGACTTGCTTGCATCGTCGGGAAGGACGGCGGCCCGTCCGAACTCGTCCGCGACAACGACACCGGCCTGATCGTCGACGGTCGCTCGGTCGACGCGATCGAAGCCGCCGTAGAGATGCTGCTCCGGGACGTCGAACTCCGACTATCGATCGGGCTGCGCGCGATGGACTGGGCAACCCGCGTGCTGGATTGGCAACGCCATTGCCAGCAGGCGCTCGGATCGCTGGCGCACGAGAAGGTGGCAGGCGAAGGCGTCGCGCGCAAAACAAAGGCCCGGGCATGATCGCACCGCTCTTCCACATCGGCTATCACAAGACCGCTACGACCTGGTTTCAGCGAGCCCTCTATCCCCACGTCCGCAACCGTCGCTATGTGCCGCAGGCGCAGGTCCGGCATGCGCTGATTACACCCAACGCACTGCATTTCGATCCCGCGATCGCCCGGCAGATCGTGAGCAGCGAGGGTGGCATTCCCATCTGTTGCGAGGAGAATCTGACGGGCGGGCTCCACAGCGGCGGCCTTGCCGGATGCCAGTCCAAGGACATCGCCCACCGAATTCACGCCAGTTTCCCGGACGCGCACATCGTCATTTTCGTCCGAGACCAGGTCGACGCCATCGCCGCCGCCTATGTCCAATATGTGAAAGGCGGTGGCACCCATGGTGTCGACCGCTATCTGTTCGGTGCTGCGCGCCTCGGCCCCCGCGCTCCCGAGCGCGACGAGATTCCGCGCTTCCAGTTCGAGCATTTCGCCTATGACCGGCTGATTGCCCAGTATGACGCGTTGTTCGGCGAAGCGCGGGTTCACGTCTATCGCTACGAGCATTTCCGCGCCGACCGCCGAGCATTCATGGCGCACTTTGCCCGACATCACGACCTCGACATCGCGCTCGACAAGGTCGACTTCAGCGTCGCCAATCCCGGGCTCAGCGTTCGCCTGCTGCGAGCGATGCGAGTGGCGAACCGTTTCACGCGCCGCGCGGTCGCGGACAAGAGCCACCTCGTCCACCTGCCCGGCTGGTACAAGCTGAGCCGGCGAGCGATGCGCCAGATTGCGGCGAGCGGCTGGAACGGCAGGTCCGCAAAGGCGTCCGACATCCTGCCGACCTCCCTTATCCAGTCGATCCGCCATCGGTTCCGGGCGAGCAATGCGTGGCTGGACGAACGAATGGCCCGACAGGATCGGCGCCTGGCTGCGAGACCGGAGCCTGAGGCGATGGCAGCGGGCCGGGCCGACTTCGACCTTTGTCTCAGCACGGCGGAAACCTTTCGTTAACCATCATCAGCGACAATTAAGGGATGTTAAGGGGACGCCGCCCATGACCTGGCCAACCATCGGCAGCCGCGCGACGCGAGACGCCAACGGCGTGCGCGACGCGATCGGGCGCGCAGCCCAGCGCGTCGGCGTCGACTTCACCTATCTGCTCAACCAGGCGAAATCGGAAAGCGGCCTCAATCCGCAGGCCAAGGCGCAGTCGAGCTCGGCCGGCGGCCTGTTCCAGTTCATCGACCAGAGCTGGCTGGGTGCGGTAAAAACCTATGGCGCCAGACATGGTCTCGGCTGGGCCGCCGACGCGATCCGCCGCCGGTCCGACGGCAGCTGGGCGGTCGATTCCGACATGCGCCAGCAGGTCATGGGCCTGAAGAACGATCCCGAAGCCTCCTCGCTGATGGCAGCGGAGTTCGCCAGCGACAATGCGCAGGGGCTGGAAAATGCCCTCGGCCGCCAGCCCCGCTCCGCCGATCTCTATTTCGCGCATTTCCTGGGTCTCGAAGGCGCGACGCGCTTCCTCAAGGCCGCCGATGCGCAGCCCGGCGCGTCTGCCGCCGCGCTGTTCCCGCGCGAGGCGCGCGCGAACCGCTCGATCTTCTACGATACGGGCGGGCAAGCAAGGTCGCTGTCCGAAGTCTATGCCCTGATGGCACGGAAGATCGATGACCAGGGCAGGCCTCTGACCACCGACCCGACGGGACCAGGCTCGGCAGAAGCGCTCCGCCTCGCTTATGCGAGCGAGGTTTTCGAAGGCGATGGCAAGACGACACCTGCCACCGACACCGCCGAGCTGCTGGCGATGCTGGAACAGGGGCAGCGGGTCAATCTGCTCAAGCCGAACCCGTCCAATGCCCGGCTCGCCTATCTCATGCTCGCCTCCGGCGGCGACGCGACCATTTACGACAGCAGCCGGGACGCCTGACGCTCAAACGCGCCAGCGCATCCCCCGACCATCAGTGCGGTGCCTTCGCTGCCAGCTGCGCTTTCGCGGCTGCGGGCATCGCCGTCGGATCATCGGCTCCGCTGGTCGCCATCAGATCGACCGGTCCTTGGGTAGCCGGCGCATCGCCAAAGCCTGGCTGCATGTCCGACCACGCCAGCGTGATCGACATGCGGCGGTTGCGCGGGTCGTACGGATCCTCAGCGGTATAGGGCTCACGATCGGCCACGCCCTCGATCCGCAGGAAGCGGCTGTCCGCCACGCCGAAACCGGACAGCGCCTTGCGCGTCGCCTCGGCTCGCGCCGCCGACAGCGTCCAGTTGTTGACCGTGCGGCCCTTGGAATAGGGCATGGCATCGGTGTGCCCGCGCACGATCACCGAATTGTCGGCGAAGTTGGTCACCTCGGCGACCTGGCGCATCAGATCGAGCGCCTTGGCGGAGAGCTGGTCGGTACCCGATTTGAACATCGCGAAGTCGGCCTGGTCGACCAGGTCGATGCGAAGGCCCTCGCGGGTCTCGACCATCCTTACGCTCTTCGCCAACTGCCCCATGCCGGGGGTCTTCGCCATCTTCTGCTCGAGCGCTTGCTTTAGCTTCTCGAACGCGGCCCGATCACGCGACCGGATCGACGAGCCGCCTTCCGATTCGCCACCGGTTGCATCCTTGGGAATGGTGATCGACTTCGACCCGGTCTGCGCCGCGCGGTGCGGATAATTGTCGCGGTCGACGATCGACTCGCCACCGAACAGCCCGTTGGCGCCAGCGCTCTTTTCCTTGAGCTGGACCAGCGTCGGGGTGAAATAGTCGGCGATGCCCTTGCGCTGCTTCTCGGTCGTGGCGCCGAGGATCCACATCAGCAGGAAGAAGGCCATCATCGCCGTCACGAAGTCGGCATAAGCCACCTTCCACGCGCCGCCATGGTGTCCACCATGACCTTCGGCGATGATCTTCTTGATGATGATCGGTCTGGGTTCGGGCTCGTTCTTGCCACGCTTCGAGGGCGACTGGGCCATGGATCGCTATATCCCTGTGTCGGACCGGATCAGCGGCCGCGCATGCCGTCGAACACGTCGGCGAAGGCCGGCTGGTTCTCGTGCGAGATGCCCGAGCGGGCAGCCTCGATCACCAGCGGCAGCGGGTGGCCGTGGAGCGAAGCGATGATGATCTGCTTGACCACCCCATAGATGGCGGCGTCGGCCTCGATCACCTGACGACACCGGCCCGCGAAGGGCGCGACGATACCGTAAGCGAGCAGAATTCCGAGGAAGGTACCGACGAGCGCCGAACCGATCATGGCGCCAAGAATGGCTGGCGGCTGGTCGATCGAGCCCATCGTCTTCACCACGCCGAGAACCGCCGCGACGATGCCCAGCGCCGGCAGCGAGTCCGCCAGGTTCTGCATCATGTCGGCGGGCTTGATCGCATCGTGGTGGTGGGTCTTGAGCGCATTGTCCATCACGTCCTCGACCGCCATCGGATCGAGCGTGCCCGACGAGATCACCACCAGCCGCAGCGTGTCGGTGATCATGTGGATCAACGTGCCGTCCTTCAGCAGCTTGGGATATTCGGCGAACAGGGTCGACGCCTTCGGATCCTCGATATGCGGTTCCAGCGCGACCGGTCCCTCGGTGCGGAGCTTCTTCATCAGCGTGGAGACGAGGAAGATGACGTCGAGATAGTCCTTCTTGGCGTAGGTCGGCCCCTTGAACACCTTGCCGAAGCCACCGCCGAAGGCCTTGAGTTCCTTCATCGAGTTACCGGCGATGATCGCGCCGACGGCGGCGCCGCCGATGATGAGCATTTCGTGCGGGATCGCGTGCATGACGGGTCCCAGGTCGCCCCCGGTGATGGCGAAGCCACCGAACACCATGGCCATGAGGACAACGAGACCAATACCTGCGAACATGCGCGATCACTCCCACGCGAAACCATCGAAATGCGGCGCGCTCAGGCACCTGCTCCCTCGATCATCGTTAACGGCCGGCTAAGCGTCTTTTTTACCGTCCACGGCCGTAAAATTAGCGGAGATAGTCGAACAAAGTGTTACTGTTGACCTTGGCAAAAGCCATCTGTGCCGCCTGCAGGCTCAGCGTTCGGGCATTCAGCTTCATCACCGTTGCGGCGACGTCAGTATCCTCGAGCGAGCTGCGCTCCTCGGCCAGCTGCGTCGCGGCCGCCTCGACCGTGTCCGCCGCCGTATCGAGCTGCGCCATGCGCACGCCCTGCGCCGCGCGCTGGTTGGTCACATGGCTGATCGCCGTGTCGATGTTGGCGAGGCTCGCATCGGACAGCGTCCGGCGCGCGGCCACATCGTCGGTAGATATTGCGTCGATCGCAGCCCCGATCGCCCAGTCGAGCGACGCGGTTCCCTGCGTGTAGACCAGGCCGTCGAACATGGTCGAGCGCTGGGTCGTTGCCGGCAGGCGCTGCGTGGCCGAGGTCGACACCAGCAGCGGTGCGTCGACGGGAAACAGCGCCTGGCCGGTCGCTGTCGTCTCGATCTGCAGGTTGTTCAGCTGCGTGCGCAGCGAACTCATTTCCTGCACCATCGCCTGCCGGTCGATAGAGGACACCGATTCGCTGGCGCCCGCCAGGGTCAGCTCCTTCACCCGGTTGAAAATGTCGTAGGCCGTGCCCATCGCGGTATCGACTTGGGCAGCTACGGACTTTGCGGTCTGGATATTGCGCGACCAGACGTTCTGGTCGGCCTGCGCGCGCCGGATTTCGGCGATGCGAGCGGCTGCGATCGGATCGTCGGAAGGCTTGTCGATCCGCTTGCCGGACGAAATGGCGGCCTGGGCCTTGGCGATTTCCTCGCCAAGCTGAGACTGCCGGTTGATCTCGACCTGTGCGCGATAGCGTGTTGCGGTGATCACGGATGTCTTCCCTTAAAACAGACCCAGAATGTCCTGCAGCATTTCCTTCGCGACCTGGATGATCCGCGCGGAACCGCTATAGGCTTGTTGATATCGCAGCAGCTGCGCCGCCTCGACGTCGAGATCGATGCCGGTGATCTCGTCCAGAGACTGCATCGCACCGTCCCGGTAATTGGACGCAGCAGTCTTCTCGGCATTGGCGGAAGACACGCTCTGCGAATGGATCGAGACCAGCAGCGACCATTTCGCCTCGGGGCCGGACGAACTGCGGGTGGTCTTCAGGTCGAGCGCATTGCCGTTTGCGACGCCCGATGTGGATGCTGCGGCGATCTTGGACAGGTCGCTGACGACGACGCTCAGATCCGCAGCGGTCGTACCGCTGAGGAGCGCCGCACCGGCATCGCCATTGCGGTCGATGCCCGCCTCGTTCCACGTGTTGAGCGTGTCGGCGAAGCTGGCGGCGATGGCATCCAGAGCTTCGCGCCGCGACGCGATCGCACCGGCGGCCTCCACGAGACCGCTGAGCGCACCCGACTGCGCAGTGATGCTGACCTGCGTCTGGAGCCCCGAGGCCACCAGCGACAAGCGACCGTCGCTCGCCCGGACGACGCCCACGAGACCGGGATAGGGCTCGCTCGAATCGACCAGCTTGATGACGCTGTTGCCGAGCAGCCGGACATCGGCGCGACCGTCATCCTCGAAGCGGACCTCGACGCCGATCGCATCGGAAATGCCCTTGAGCGTGGCGTCGCGCTGGTCGAGCAGCAATGCCTGGCCGGCCGAACCTGGCGAGGCGCGCAACAAGCCGACGTTGATCTTCACCAGATTGGCGAGGTCTGAATTGAGCTTGCTGACAGACGAATCCGCAACCGAACCCAGTCCATCCGACACCGCCTTGAGCGAGCCTGCCGTGTTGTTGAACTGGTTGCTCACCTCGGTGAGCGCGGTCAGCATCGTGCGACGATTGGTGTCGCTAGACACATCGGTGCTCAGCTCTTCCGCTGCGGTAAACACCGACGCCATCTTGACCCCCAGACCGACCTGGGAGTCGTCGAGAGCCCCTTCCGCCGTGTTGAGCCAGCTCGCCCTGGCCTCGGCCTTGGCGGCCTCCGAATTGGCAAAGCGCGCATAGGAACTGCGATAATTGTCGTAGACGCGCTGGACGGCGGCCACGGTCACCCCGCCGAACACGGCCGAGGAGCGATATTGATAGTTGTTCGACGTCGCCACGGCGGACTCGCCCAGCCGGACGGTCCGGCGGGTATAGCCCTCGGTCTCAGCGTTGGAGACGTTTTCGCCAACCGTCGATAGCGCCGCCCGATAGGCGACGATGCCCGAGCGGCCAATGGCGAGGAGATCGCTCACTCAGCCCCTCCCGGCGAGGATGTCGAGAAGCCGGCCTTCGACGATGGCGCGCTGCCCGTCGCCACGGTTGTCGCACCGTCGGAGTCAGCCGACGGTGCCTTTTTCGACACGCGGGCCTCGAACTGCTTCACCAGCATCTCGGCGATACCGAGCGCGCCCTTGTCGGCGAGATCGGTGGCGAAGTTCGAGTCCTGCATCTCGCGGAACTGGTCGGTCGCTTCGCTGCCGAACAGATCATCCTCGTTGAGTTTCGCTTCGCGCATCGACTTGAGCATCTGGCGCGTGAAGATCGCCTCGAACTGCTTCGAAGCGGCCTTCAGCTTGTCGAGTTCGCTCGCCTTGGTGTCGCTGAGCGCGCCGGTGCGGATGGAAACGCCGTCGATCATAGGACCACGAGCTCCGCCTTCATCGCGCCCGCCTGCTTGAGCGCTTCCAATATCGCGACCAGATCGGCCGGCGACGCGCCGATCGCGTTGACGGCCTTGACGATGTCGGCAAGCGACGCGCCAGGCTGGAACTCGAACATCGGGCGCGCTTCTTCCTGAACATTGATCGCGCTCGACTGCTGGACGGCGGTCTCGCCCTTGGAGAAGGGAGCCGGTTGAATGACCTGGGGCTTCTCGTCGACCTGGACGGTCATCTTGCCATGGGTGACCGCAACCGGCGCGATGCGGACCGCCCCATTGATGACGACGGTGCCGGTGCGGGCATTGACCACGACGCGGGCTGGCGCATCGGCCGTGTCGACCTCCAGATTTTCGATCCTGCTCATCAGCGCGGTGCGAAGCTCGGCACCGGGCGCGGCATCGATGGTGATGGTGGTGGCGTCGATCGACCGGGCGACCGGCTGTCCGATGGCGCTATTGATTCGCGCGGCAACCCGCTGCGAGGTGGTCAGGTCACCCTCGGCCAGATCGAACCGCAGCTGGGGCGAGGTCGCGAAGCCGGCGTCGACGCTGCGCTCCACCGTCGCACCGCCTGGGATGCGGCCGGCCGTGGGAACGTTGATCGTCAGCTTGGATCCGTCTGCCGCATCGATACCGAGGCCGCCGACGGCGAGGTTGCCCTGCGCCATCGCGTAAATCTGTCCGTCGGCGCCCATCAGCGGGGCCATGATCAGCGTACCGCCGCGCAGCGACTTGGCCTTGCCAAGGGCGGAAATGGTCACGTCGAGCCGCTGGCCGGGCTTGGCGAAGGCCGGAAGTTCGGCGGTCAGCATGACGGCTGCTGCGTTCTTCAGCGCGGGATTGACGCCGGCCGGCAGCTGCAGGCCGAAGCGCGATGCGACGCCCTTCATACCCAGCGTCGCATAATCGAGGCTGTCGTCACCCGTCCCGGCAAGGCCGACGACGATGCCGTAGCCGGTCAGCTGGTTGGCTCGCAGCCCGGCGAAAGCGCCGATGTCCTTGATCCGCTCCGCCTGCGCGGGAAGCGACGGCACGAGTCCGGCGATGCAGAGCAGGGCAGTGAGCAGAAAGCGGAACATTAACGGCAGATCCTCAAAATTCTTAAGTCAGAATGGACTCAACATGGAAAAGAAACGGTTAAGCCATCCCTGCCGCGAGCCCCGGGCGATCTCGCCCTTGCCCGAGTAGATGATCTTGGCGTCGGCCACGCGGGTCGAGGGGACCCGGTTGTCCGGGCCGATATCGGCGGCGCGAATGAAGCCGACGATCCCGATATTCTCGTCGCCGCGATTGAGCGTGAGAAATTTCTCGCCGCGCACCATCATCGTGCCGTTCGGATAGACCCGCGCGATGGTGACGCTGATCTCGCCGTTCAGCTGGTTGGACTGGGCGGCGTTGCCCTTGCCGGCGAAGGTGCCGCCGCCGCTGATGGCGGCATCGGTCGCACCGAACAACGAAAGCGGCCCGGTCGTCGGCGGCGTGATCCCGACCTCGCCCGACCGGTCGGTCGACGCGCTGTTCGATTTCACCGCCTGCGTCCGTTCGACGAGCGTGATCGTGACGATGTCGCCGACCATCGCCGCGCGGGCGCCATTGGTCAGCGCCGAATAGCCATTCGCCGCCTGGAAAATGGCGCCGTTCGCCTCGGGCGGGCGCGGCTCGACCGCGAAGCTCGGCATATAGTCCGGATCGCGGAACTTCTGCTTCGCCTCTGCGCGATCGAACGCGATACCGCCGATCAGCATCGCGACCATGGCGAGGGTTCCGATCGCCTTCATGTCGCTATCAGAGGTTCTGGTTGACATTTTGCAGCATTTGGTCGGTCGACTGGATCATCTTGCTGTTCACTTCATAGGCACGCTGCGTCTCGATCATGTCGACCAGTTCCTGGACGATGTTGACGTTCGAGGATTCGAGCGCGCCCTGCCGGACGCTGCCGCGCCCGTCGATCGCGCCGGGGCCGACCTGCGGCTGCCCCGATGCGGAGGTTTCGGTCAGGACGTTGTTGCCCTCGGCTTGAAGACCGGCGGGATTTGTAAAGCGGGCGATTTCGATCGTGCCCACCTGCGACGCCTCGGTCTGTCCCTGCAGCGTCACGCTGACCGCGCCATTGGCCGCGATCGTGATGTTGGCGGCGCCATCGGGGATCTGGATCTGCGGCAGGACCTGATAGCCGTCGCTGTTCACCATGGTCCCCTCGGACGACAGGTGGAAGCTGCCATCGCGCGTGTAGCCGATGCGACCGTCGGGCAACTGGATCTGGAAGAAGCCGGAACCTTCGACCGCGAGGTCGAGAGCATTGTCGGTCGTCTGCAGCGATCCCTGCGTTTCGATCTTGGCGGTGCCGTTGATCTGCACGCCCGAGCCGAGATTGGTGCCGGTCGCGAAGCGGGTCGATTCCGACGAGGCGGCGCCGGGCGCGGTCATCGCCTGATAGGCGAGCGTCTCGAAGCTGGCCCGGTCGCGCTTGAAGCCGGTGGTGTTCACGTTCGCCAGATTGTTGGCGATCACCTGCATCCGCATATTCTGGGCATCGAGGCCCGTGCGGGCGACGTGCAATGCTGCGTTGGTCATCGTGACTTCTCCGTTCTAGTTCAGTCGAAGCGCATCAGTTCGCTGGACGACTTGTCGATGTCCTGCGCTGCGCTCATCATCTTCACCTGCATGTCCCAGCCGCGGCTGGCCTCGATCATGTCGATCAGGGTCGAGGACACATTGACATTCGATCCTTCCAGCGCGCCCTGTCGGACCTTCGCGTCGGGATCGGAGGGAAGCGTCCCCCCGTTGCGCGGGCGAAACAGCCCATCGAGGCCCTTCACGACCTGCATGCCGCTGGTCCCGGCCAGCTTGAGCCGGTCCACCGTCTGCACCTGAGACGGATCGCCCCCCTGGGGCACGATCGAGATCGTACCGTCGGCCGCGATCGTCAGCTTGTCGAAAGGCGGCAGGGTGATGGGACCGGCATCACCGAGCACCGGCAAGCCATCGCCGGTCGTCAACAGCCCGCTGTCGCTCAGTTGCAGATCGCCGCGACGCGTATAGGCCTCGTCGCCCTCGCGGCTCTGCACCGCCAGCAACGCGTCCTTGGTATCGAGCGCAACATCGAGCATCCGCCCAGTCTCGCTGATGGTACCCGCCGTCATGTCGGCCGAGTTCACCTCGCCGGAATTGGCGACGCGGCTGTCGAACCCGTCCCCCTTCACCCACAGCGCGGCGCTCGAGCTCATTTCCGCACGGAAACCCGCCGTGTTTGCGTTGGCGAGGTTGTTGGCGGTCGTCGTCTGACGCGCCATCGCCGAACGCATCGCCGACAATGAGCTGTAGATCAGCTTGTCCATAGCGGGGCTCCGTCAACCGGTCTCAGGATCAGGCGCGCAGGTTCACGATGGTCTGGGTCATCGTGTTTGCGGCCTCGATCGCTTTGGCGTTGGCCGAGAAGTTGCGCTGCGCCTGGATCAGCGCCACCAGTTCCTCGGTGATGTCGACATTGGCCTGCTCGAGTGCGCCCGACTGGATCAGACCGGTGCCGTTGGCGTTCGCTTCGCTGATCATCGGTTCGCCCGAGATACCGGTCGAACCCCATTTGCTGTCGCCGAGCTGACGCAACCCTTCCGGGTTGGAGAAGGTCGCGAGGATGATCTTGCCCAGCGCCTGGCTGTCGCCGTTCGAGAAGGTCGCGACGACCAGGCCCTGTGCGTCGACCGAGACGTTGTCGAGCTGGCCGGCCGCATAGCCGTCCTGGGTAAAGCTCGTCAGCGTGAACGGAGCCGAGGCCTGGCGGGTGTTCGAGCCATAGGTCAGCGCGAAGCCGATCGGGCCGGTGGCGCCCGACGGACTGACCTGGTTGGTGGTCAGCGTTCCGGGCGATGCGCCGTTGATCGTGCTCAGCGTACCGAAGCTGTCGAATACGAGCGTGGCAGGGGTCGCAGGCGTGCTCACCGCGGAATCCATGCTGATCTCCTGGTCGCCGATGAAGGTGCGTGCGGTCCAGGTCGTCGTGGTCGTCGTCGCGTTGGGGACGTTCTCGCGGATATAATAGGTCGTCATCGGAAAGGAGGTTCCCGACGCGTCATAGACGGTCGTCGTCGTCGACTGGTTGTAGCTATTCGCGTCGAACCGGTCGAAGGCATAGGGATTCTGCGTCGTGTAGACCGAGCGGTTCGAGGGCACGTCGGCATCCGCCGGGAAGGTGATCGAGAGATCGACCGTCTGGGTCGCGCTGGACGTGCCCGAGGTCAGCGGCAGCTGCAGCGACCGGGTCGAGCTGAGGCCGGTCGCGGTCAGGGTACCACGCGAGTCGGTCGGCAGGACCTGCAGATAGGCGCCCGAACTGTCGACCACATAGCGCTGGGAGTCGACGCGGAAGGAGCCGTTGCGCGTGTAGGAGACCTGCGAGTTCGACGTCGTCGAGCGGGTCACGAAGAAGCCCTGGCCAGAGATTGCGAGGTCGAGCGATCGCTCCGAGTTCTCGAAGCCGCCCTGGGTGAACTGCTGGGCGATGCCGCGCAGACGCGTACCCTGGCCGGCCGTGGTCGAGCTTTGCAGCGGCGCGGAGGAGACGATGTCGCCGAACTCGGCCGCGCTTTTCTTGAAGCCGGTGGTGCCGACATTGGCGACGTTGTTGGAGATGACCGCGAGTTCGGTCTGCGAAGCCTTGAGGCCGGAAAGAGCGGTATAGAAGGACATGGTCTAGAGAGCTCCGTTACCGAAAATCAGGAAATCTGAAGGGCCGCCGCCGGATCGATCGATCCGAGCGGGGTGACGAGCTTGGTCGTGCCGCTCGCCGGCGAGCGGACGCCGGAGACGGTCGTCCAGCTGCTGGTCGACGAGGCCAGCTGCTGCGCGGAACTATCCTTGGCGTTGACCGAGATGGTGAGCGGGCCTTCGACGGCCTTGCCCTCGGCATCCTTGCCATCCCAGTAGAAGGGGATATCGCCCGCCTTCACGTCGGTCGCACTGCCGTTGTAGACGACCTTGCCGGTTGCATCGACCAGGCTGATGTCGACACGCGACGCATCCTTCTCGATCGTCACATTGCCGGCATAGGCACCGTCGGACAGGGCGGTGGCGGACTTGGATTCGACCAGCACGGCCTTGCCGATCCAGCTCGCGGCGTCCCCGACGCGCGAGGACGAGAGCGTCTCGGCGATCCCCTTCAAAGACTGGTTCATCTCGGCGATGCCGGTCGTCGACGAGAATTGCGCCATCTGCGCGACCATCTGGGTGTTGTCGACCGGGTTGAACGGATCCTGCGTCTGCATCTGCGTGGTCAGCAGCTTCAGGAATGACGCCTGATCGAGCGTCCCGTTCGACTTCTTGGTCGTGGTCGTCGAGGACGAGCCCGTATTGCCGAGACTGTCGAGATAAGAGCTTCCGGTGGATATCGTCATTTGCCAAGCCTCAGCGTGTCGAGGGTGAGCGTCTTTGCGGTCTGCATGACCTGGACGTTGTTCTGGTACTGGCGTGCGGTCTCCATCATCTCGACCAGCTCCTGCGCCTGATCGACGCCCGCCTCCCAGACATTGCCGTCCTTGTCGGCCTTGGGATGGTTCGGATCGTAGCGCTTGATCGGTTCGATGTTGGAGGCGACGACCTGATCGACCTTGACGGTCGCCACGCCCGGCGCGTCAGTGACCGACGAGAAGACCGGCTTGATCGCGCGGAAGGCCTCGGCCTTGCTGCTCGCAACCGAACCTGCATTGGCGAGGTTCGAGGCCGAGGTGTTGAGGCGCACCATCTGCGCCGACATGGCGCGGCCGGCGATGTCGAAGACGGAGAGATTCCCGGCCATCGTCACTCGCCCTTCAGCGCTTGCATGATGGTGCCGACTCGGCCTTCGAGGAAGGACAGCGTCGCCTTGTAGTGCAATGCGTTCTCGGCGAACTGGTTCTGCTCGGTGGACAGTTCGACCGTGTTGCCGTCGAGCGAGGTTTCCAGCGGAACCCGGTAGCCCAGATTGCGGTCGGCCGCCTGACTGGCGGAAAGGCCTCCGGTCGCGTCCGAAAGCGCCTTCTGAAAGTCGATGTCGCGCGCCTTGTAGTTCGGCGTGGCGGCGTTCGCGATGTTCGAGGCGAGCAGCGACAGGCGCTGCGACCGCAGTTCCAGTGCCTTCCCGTGTATCCCGAAGAGCGGATCAGCCATTTTTCGCTCTACCTTCTAAAAGTGCTGGCTATCCGGTCGTTAACCCTCACGGGACTTGTCTGCGGATGCCTTCGGTATCGCTAATGCAACTGCCGTGCCAAACGTGGTTAACGGGCTCTTCAACCCGATTTCACCTCGCAAATGGTGGCGGAGCGGCAGCGGCTTGCCGGCGGCGGCAATTTCTTGCCGGTCCCCCTTGCCGCTCGCGTTAGCCATATCCGGCAACGCTCTGTTGACCGGTCGGGGAGATAAGGGGGACATGATGATCGCGCTCGAAGGCATTGCCCGATACATCGACCCGGTCGCCCTTTTGATCGTGATCGGAGGCACTCTCCTCGTCACGATCTTCCGGTCTCCACTCCGCGACATCGGCGCAGCATTTCGGGCGCTCGCGCTGATCGGGCGCGCCGACCCAGCCGCCGACGCCTCGGCCGCCCGGGTCTGCGTCAGCCGCATCCGCGAACTGGCCGAATTGCGTAGCCTGTCCTGCGTCGATCGGGTCGAGACCGCGCAGCGTTTCCTGTTGCGGGCGGCCCGAACCCTGTCCGACGCCCGGAGCGCTGCCGACTTCGCACGCTGGGCCGAAACCGAAATCGAGGCGCGCCGGCAGCGCCATCAGGCCGGCATCTCGGTCTGGCGGGGCATGGCGGAGGCGGCTCCAGCGATGGGCATGATCGGGACCATCATCGGCCTCGTCCAGATGTTCGCGCGGATGGACGATCCGGCGCAGCTCGGTCCTGCGATGGCGATCGCCATGCTCACGACCCTCTATGGCGTCATCCTCTCGTCGGGGATCGCGGCGCCCGTCGCAGGACGGCTGGAGAGCCTTTCCGAAGCCGAACTGGCCTGGCAGGCAAGCGCCTGTCGCCAGCTCGAGCACATCGCGCGCGATGAGCTGGACCGTGCACCACCGCCTGCCCCCGCCGCGCGCCCGCGCCTGCGGACCGTTCCATGAAGCGGGAGATCTCTCAGCGCTGGGTGCTGAGCTTCGCCGACCTCGCGCTTCTCCTCCTGTCCTTTTTCGTCCTGATGCAGGCGCAGGTCGCGGACCGCATCAAATTGGCCACCGGACTGCGCGAAGCCTTTGGCGGCGGACCGTCGACAGGCGCCCAACATCATGATCTGGGCACGACGCTCGTTGCGGGCGCGCTGTTCGAACCCGGCGAAGCCGTTTTCCGCGCGGGTCAGATCGATCGACTCCGCCGCATCGGTGCCGACGCCGCGCGCGCGGGCAAGCGGGTGCTGGTGGCAAGCGAGGGCCGCGACGGCGCCAATGCGCGTCTGGACGCCTGGGAGTTGTCGGCCGCGCGAACCACGGCGGTTGCGCGTGCGATACGGGGCGGCGGCCTGCCCGACGCAATGATCGATATCGCCATCCCCCCGACCCGCCAGGATGACCCCGCTCGCGGCCAACGCATCGCCGTTCGCCTGCGGCCCGTCCGGGACTGAGCGAAAGCACGGCGGCCAAAGACAAATGCGGCGTTAACCAAATCTTTGCGATCGCCGCTCTATCGTCGCGCCATGAACCGGAAAACCACCGCTTCCCGCACGCTGCACCGCCTGGCCCTGGCCTTGGCCTGCGCCGTTGCATCTGCCGCAGCCGGAGCGCAGACCGCATTGCCGCCTGCGCAGAATCTCGACACGCTCGAGCGGATGGTTGTCGCGGCACTCGGCGCCGACGTCGGCCAGGTCGGTGGTCCGCTGGCTCCTCTCGACCGGCGGATGCGGCTCGCCGACTGCGGTGCGGCCGTTCAGATCGATCCGCCGAGCATCGGCGCAGTCACCGTCCGCTGCCCGGCATTGGGCTGGCGGCTGCGCGTTCCTCTCGCCCGCTCGGTGACGGCCGTCGCGCCTCGGGCCGGTGCGCAGACCGCCCAGACCGCATCGCTCCCGTCCAGCGCCGTCCGGCGCGGAGACCCCGTCAAGCTGCTGGCAGTGGGTGAGAGCTATTCGATCAGCATCGACGCCACGGCGATGGAAGACGCCGATATCGGTGGCAGGGTAAGGGTTTCGACGGCAGCCAAGGGATCGACCTTGTTCGCCGAGGTGATCGACGTCGGTCGCGTTCGCTTGCTCGGATTTAAATAATTTGGAAACCTGTCGTTATACTGGACAGAGGTGAAATCCCGGGCATCGCGCCCTGAGTGAAAGGACAAGTCATGATCAATGGGGTAGGACCGGCCAGCCCGACCCGCATCGGTCAGGTCAAGGACGACAAGGTCGCATCGGTATCGCCGACGCAGCCGACGGCTCCCGTCGCCAGCACGCCGGACATGGCGCCATCGCTGGTGAAGGCGCTTGCGGAAGCCGGCCCGCCGATCAACAGCGAGAAGATCCAGGCTATTCGTCAGGCTATCGCCAACGGGCAATATCCGATCGACGCGAAAGCCATCGCTGCCAAGATGATCGCACTCGACCTGCCCAAAGGCGTGGCGTGAGCCAAGCCCTCGTCGATGCTCTTGCCGCATCGAGCGCCGCCCTGGTTGCGGCGCTCGATGCGCAGGATGTCGACGCCATCGAAAAGACTTTGCCCGATCTCACCGCCCGTGTGGCGGAAATGAAAGCGCGGGGCGCGTGGGCCCCCTCGCCGCGCCTCAAGCAGAGCCTGCTCGCCGCTCTGCAGATCGTGGACGGCGCCCGCTTCAGGGTGCGCTATCTCGCCGACCGCAACCAGCAGCATATCGATATGCTCGCCGAGGCCGCCGGCCGCTTCGACTGCACGCCAGCCACCTACAGCCGCAACCCGCGCTAGACTGCGCGCCGGAATCGGTCCGCTGCCGTGGGATGGGTCCCGGCCAGCACCGTGTCGAAATGGCGTTCGACCAGCCCGTTGCACTGGCAGGCCAATCCCTCCAGCCGTTCCGCATCGATCACCTTGATCACGCCGCGACGCACCGTGATCAGGTCGAGCGCCTTGAACCGCCCGACCACCCGGCTGACATAGCTCCGCCCCACGCCCATGATCGAGGCGAGTTGCTCCTGCGTCATCGTGATCTCGTTGCTGCCGGTTCGGGCAACCGCCGCACAGAGCCACTTCGCCGCCCGCTGCTCGATCATGTGGTTCGCGTTGCACGCTACCGACTGAAAGACCTGAGCCAGCAGACAATCGGCATAGCGCGCGAACAGCCGGCTGATCGATGGGGAGCGATCCTTGGCCCGTTCGAGATCGCTGGTCGAAATCGACAGAAAGGGTCCGCCGTGCAGTACCCCGGTGCGCGCGAATGCCGGCAGATGGCCACTGCTCACGATCCCGCCGACCGCGCCTTCCCGGCCGATCATGGCAGTTTCCACCGCATTGCCGTCTTCGAGCATCACCATGAAGGATGCGACCGAGGACCCGCAGGGAAAATAGCAGCGCTGGATGACGTCGCCGGGTTCGTAGAGGACATGCCCGGTGCGCAGGATGCACTCGCTAAGGCTCTCGGCAAGCAGCTGTCGGTCAACAGACTGCAGATTCATCAATAGGTTGCTTCCGTCGAGCAGCATAGATCCTCGTTACGCACAGGATTTCACTTTTTGTCGGAACCCGCACCCCCGCAGGAAAGTTCCTCCTATGTGCACTTGTGGGCAGACAGACGTTTCGGTCATGCTATGCTATAATTCGAGACAAGCTGCCTTGGGCAATCGCCTCGCACATTGCACAAGGTAGCGTTCGCATGTTCCGTAAAGTCAATTCGTGAGGGCGCCATCTGTCGGCGTTGGGCCGAAACTTAGTCAGGGGTTGCGTGAATATTTGCGGGATGGTTCCCGGGATGCTCATGCAGCTGTGGACGCCACCTTCGGCTTGCTCGATCTGAGCCGACGCGACGATTATCGGAGGTTCCTCGCGGCGCATTACATGGCCGCCTTGTCCCTCCAACCGCTCCTGGCCGGCTTTGCGGAGCGGCACTTGAAGATGACAGCGCCGGACTATTCGGCGCTTCTGGAAGACGATCTGGCAGGACTTGGGGTGAAGCCGGAGCAGCTTCCGCACCTCACCCTCGACATGCCTGACGAGCCCGCAGCCAGTTATGTGCTCATTGGCTCCCGCCTCGGCATGTCGATGATCAGGCGGCAAGGTTATTGGGGCGCGGCCACAGGTCGGCCCTCCGCCTATATGGAGGATGATAGGGGTATCGTCGTCTGGCGGCGACTACTGACGTGGTTTGCGGAGCAACGCATGAACCCGGAAGTTGCCGCCGAGACGCTCGAGGCAGCACGACGCTGCTTCGATCTTTTTAGAAGCGCCTTTGCCATGAGCGAGGGCGTGAAGGGCTGATTTATGGCTACGGCGATCTCTCAACAGGAACTGGACCTTGCCTATTGCAACCGCGAGCCGATCCAGTTCATCGGCCGGATTCAGAGCTTTGGCTGGCTGATCGCCTTTTCGAGCGACTGGATCATCACCCATGCCTCGGCCAACTCCCGCATCCTGACCGGTGCGGAGGCGCTCGACATGGTCGGGCGTCCGGCGAGCGAGTATATCGATCCGCGCGCGCTTCACGACGTCAGGGGGCGGCTGCAGATCCTGGCCAGCGCCGAGTCCGTGGACCGGCTGTTCGAGGTCGATCTGGTCGGAGACGGCCGGACCTTCGACATCGCGGTCTATCGATCCGACCGATCGTTCGTGCTCGAAATCGAGCCCAGCGAATCCGGACGGCTTCGGGATCTGGTCAGCTATGTGCGGCCGATGGTCGCCCGGATGCGCCAGTCGAAGACGATCGAGGAACTGTGCCAGTCGGGCGCACGCCATCTGCGCGCCCTCACCGGCTTCGACCGCGTCAAGGTCTATCGTTTCGACCAGAACAAGAGCGGCCAGGTCATCGCCGAGTGGCGCGCCCCCGGCATGGACAGCTATCTGGGTCTGCGCTTCCCGGCGACGGACATCCCCTCCCAGGCACGGGCGCTCTACGCCAAGAACATGCTCCGCATCATCGTCGATGTCGATGACAGGACGGTCGAGGTCCTTCCGGAAATCAGCCCCGAAGGCAATCCGCTCGACCTGACGATGAGCGGCATCCGCGCCGTTTCGCCGATCCATATCGAATATCTCAAGAATATGGGCGTCAAGGCGTCGATGTCGGTATCGATCATGAAGCGGGGAGAATTGTGGGGGCTGTTTGCCTGCCACCACTACAAGCCGCTCCGCCTGCCCTATTCGGTCCGGACCGCCGCCGAGCTCTTCGGCGAGTTCTTCTCTTATATCCTCGAACAGAGCGAGAGCGATGCCGTCCACGTCCGACAGACGCGCGCGCGCCAGATCCACGACGAGATCATGGCCCGCGTCGCGCGCGGCCATTCGCTGGGCGACACGCTCAACGACTTTGCGACGACGATCGCGGAGGTCATTCCCTATGACGGCATGGCGGCCTGGATCGACGGCGAATATCGCTCTGTCGGTATCGCGCCCACGCGCGAGGAATTCGAGCCCCTGTCGCGCTTCCTCAACACGGCGGCATCGAGCACGATCTGGTCGACCGACAAGCTCTCGGCCGCATTCCCGCCAGCAGCAGCCTATGTCGACCGTTGTTCGGGCCTGCTTGCCTTGCCGGTCTCCCGCGTGCCGCGCGACTATATCGTCCTGTTCCGCCGGGAGCATGTCCACGAAGTGAACTGGGCGGGCAATCCGGAGAAGGCGGCGGAGCTCGTCGATGGCGACAGCCGCATCCATCCGCGCAAGAGCTTTGACCTGTGGAAGCAGGAACGGCGCGGCCATTCGCGCCCTTGGGAAGAGGATGAGATCGCGATCGCGCAGAGCCTGCGGGTCACGCTGCTCGAAGTCGTGCTCCAGCTGGCGGACGCCGCGCATCGCGACCGCGCACAGGCTCAGAAGCGCCAGGAATTCCTGATCGCCGAACTGAACCACCGCGTTCGCAACATCCTCAATCTCGTCCGCGGCCTGGTCACCCAGAGCGCGTCGGGCAGCGACTCGATCGAAGACTTTGCCGAGATCGTCGGCAAACGCATCTACGCGCTCGCCAGGGCGCATGATCAGGTCACGCAGGCCAACTGGTCTCCCGCCTCGCTCTACGCGCTGATCCGTACCGAATGCCGCGCCTATGCCGATGGCGATGCCGAACGCGTCTTCCTGCGCGGACCCGACGCGATGCTGACGCCGAGCGCCTTCACCTCGCTGGCTCTGGTCGTCCACGAGCTGATGACCAACAGCTCCAAATATGGGGCATTGAGCAATGAGGAGGGCCGCGTCGAGATCGCCATGTCGCGCTCGGCCGACGACAGCCTGACGATGAACTGGGTCGAACGCGGCGGTCCGACGGTCGTACCTCCCACACGGAGCGGGTTCGGGTCGACGATCATCGCGCACACCGTGCCCCATGAGCTGGGCGGCACGGCAGAGATCGACTTCCGGCCCGAAGGCTTCGTGGCGCGCTTTTCGCTGCCGCGTGGCGCTATCGCCGAGTTCGCTCACCCGCAGGCTGCAGCGCCCTGCGCGACCGTCACGCAGCTTCACCCACGATCGCAGGCCGAAAAGCAGGCCGAAAAGCAGGCTCTGGGGATCGCGATGGTGGTCGAGGACAATGTGGTGATCGCGCTCGAAGCCGAGCAGATGCTGCTCGATCTTGGCTTCTCGGCGGTCCACGTCTGCGGCTCAGCCCGGCAGGCATTGGCGATATTGGAGGAGGGCGAGGTCGCGTTCGCCTTGCTCGACGTCCATCTGGGCGAGGGCGAGACCAGCGAGCCGATCGCGGCCCTGCTCGCGCGGCGAAGCGTTCCTTATGCGATCGTCAGCGGCCTCGGCGAGCAATCGGCGATTGCAGACGGCTTTGCCGGAGCACCGCTGGTGACGAAGCCCTATCTTCGGTCCGACATCGAGCGGCTGCTAGGTTCGGTGATCCTGCGCTGACACGCACTACCGTCAGCCAGAGCATTTTCAAGTTGACCGGATTCGGTCAACGGCTCGGAAAATCCGCGCATCAGAAGACAAGAGCTTATTCACCCACCGTGAACACGCTCCTGGCGGCGGGAATCTCGGGCCGATTGCGGGGCCGCTAGCCTGCGGGCTCACCCGATAGCGGCCATCTGGTCGGCCAGCGTTCCGTTGGCACGACGCCCGCAATGCTCGCACCCCACGGCGCGGCGACGGTCCAGCAAGGCAGTGGACAAGGTCCGTACGTCCCGGACTATCGGCGTGACACGCAAAGATCCGGCAGGGCAGGCAGCAAGATCGCCCCGTGGCGCAGTGCCACAGGCAGCAGCCTGTCGCGTTCCCCCAGAACCATGATCGAGCCCGCCATCCGGCCAAGGCCGACGATGCGGACGTCGTCGCGATGACCGAGCCAGATCAAGGGCGACGCACTGCCCAGCGGCACCACCAGCATCGGGCCGGATGCCGGTGGGGACAGTGCTAGCGCCACCACAGCGGCGACGACCGCGATACATTGCAGGACCAGAGCGACAACCGACGTTTCGCTGCGTTTGATCGATTCGGACATCGGGTTCTCGGATTTTGCCCGCCCCTTCTGACCCTAAAGCTTTGTAATCGGGTTAATGCGCGGGCGTCTGGCGCAACAATCACCATATGTCGGCCTGCTGCCGCTGCGGACAACACCTGTCGCGGGGCAAAAGCCGGCAGCGGGGAATCGTGCCTAACGCTAAATTAACCATGTTGGCCGCACTGATCGCCTTGCATTCCCGCGAAGGCGATTGAGAGTCCCATGGCGAACGACAGGAAAACCGCCGAAAATCAGAGCAACGGGCGCCGATTCCGTGCCGGGGACCGCTGAGTCATGGCGGGTGCCACTCCGATGACGCGCAAGCTGTGGGCGATGACGGGACGCAATGCGATCCTGCCCATGGCGACGCTCATGCTCGTCGGGCTGATGGTCATTCCGGTGCCGGCCTTCGTCCTCGACATCGGCTTCATCGCCAACATCATGATCTCGCTGGCGGTACTGATGGTGGCGTTGAACGCCGCCAAGCCGCTCGACTTCTCCGCGTTCCCGACGGTCCTACTGTTCGCGACGCTGTTCCGCCTGTCGCTGAACGTCGCATCGACCCGCGTCGTCCTCGTCGACGGCCATAACGGCCCGGCGGCAGCCGGACATGTGATCGAGAGCTTCGGCAACTTCCTGATCGGCGGCGACTATGCCGTCGGTCTGTTCGTGTTCGGCATCCTGATGGTGATCAACCTGGTCGTCATCACCAAGGGCGCCGGCCGCGTGTCCGAAGTGTCGGCCCGCTTCACCCTCGACGCGATGCCCGGCAAGCAGATGGCGATCGACGCCGACCTCAATGCCGGCCTGCTGACTCCCGAAGAAGCGAAGGCGCGCCGCCAGGAAGTCGCCACCGAGGCCGACTTCTATGGCTCGATGGACGGCGCGTCCAAGTTCGTGAAGGGCGACGCCGTCGCCGGCGTGCTGATCCTCGTGATCAACATCTTGGGCGGGCTGATCCTCGGCACGCTGAGCCACGACCTCTCGCTGTCGGACGCCGCCTCGACCTATATCATCCTGGCGATCGGCGACGCGCTCGTCGCGCAGGTGCCGGCGCTGCTGCTCTCGATCGCAGCCGCCGCCATCGTCACCCGCGTGTCCTCGCCGCTCGACCTGCCGGGCCAGATCAGCAGCCAGTTCGGCTCCGCCCGCGCCTGGGCACCGGTCGCCGCGATCCTGACCATCCTGGGTGTCGTTCCCGGCATGCCCCACTTCATGCTGCTCGCCGCCGCCGGGCTCGCAGGCTTCGCCGCCTGGAAGCTCTCCAAGGCGAAGAAGGTCCAGGAAGCCCGCGAGACGGCCGTTGCAGAAGCCGCCAAGGCCCCTGCCCCGCTCGCGCCGAACAGCATCGACTGGAACGAGATTTCGGACGGCTCCGCGCTGGGCCTCGAAATGGGGTACGGCCTGGTCGGCCTGGTCGACGAGCGCAAGGGCGCGCCGCTGATGAGCCGGATCACGGGCATCCGCCGCCAGTTGTCGCGCGAACTCGGCTTCGTCGTGCCGCTCGTCCGCGTCCGCGACAATCTCAACCTGCCGCCCAACACCTACCGCATCACCGTTGCCGGCGTGATCGTCGGCGAAGACGAATGCTATCCCGACCAGCTGCTCGCACTCGACAGCGGTGATCTCGACGGCCGCGTCGAGGGCCGCGAGTGCCGCGATCCGAGCTTCGGGCTCGAGGCGGTCTGGATCGCGCCGGACAAGCGCAGCGAAGCGATCGTCGCGGGCTATACCGTCGTCGACCCCGCCACCGTCATCGCCACCCATCTCAACCAGATGATCATGGCGACCTGTGCCGACCTGTTCGGCATGGACGAGGCCCAGCATCTGCTCGACACGCTCAAGGACTCCGCACCGCAGCTCGTGGCCGGCCTGACCCCGCAGCCGCTGACGTTGTCGCAGATCGCCGCCGCCGGCCGCGCGCTGCTCGCGGAAGGCGTGCCGCTGCGCGACTTCCGCCGCATCGCCGAGGCGATGGTGGACGCCGCCGGCCAGTCGAACGACGGCATCGCGCTGGTCGAGAATATCCGGTCACGGATAGGTGCGCTGATCGTGCAGACGCTCGTGCCGGTGAAGATGCCGCTGCCGGTCATCACTCTCGATGCCGGCCTGGAATCCTTGCTGGCACAGGCCGTGCGCACCTCGCCGGGCGCAACCCACCCATTCGAACCCGCACTCGCCAACCGGATCGTCGGCGCAGTATCGGAGGCGGCCCAGCCGCTCGTCAACGGCGCCGTCCGCTTCGCCATCGTAACCTCCCCCATCGCGCGCCGCGCGCTGGCGAGACTTCTCAAGCCGCATCTGCCCGAGACCCCCGTCATGTCCTTTCTGGAGATCCCGGACGGCAAGGCGGTCGAAGTCGCCGCGGTGGTCGGCGGTGGACCCGCTAACAACAGCAGTGCCGGTGCCCTGAGCGCCCGGCCCATGGAGACAGCCGAATGAGCTTCACCTGGCCCCGAGTGTCGGACCTCCCCGGCTCCGCCGCACATGCGCGCAGCGCCCGGGTGATCAGCATCGCCTGCGGCCGCAGCGGTGTCGGCAAGACCACGATCGCGGCGAACCTCGCTTTGTCGCTGTCCAAGATGCACCGCCGCGCGATGCTGGTCGACTGCGACCCCGGCCCGACCGACGCGACCCGCACGATGGGCTTCAACCCGCGCGAGTCGATCGACGACGTGATCGGCGGTCGCCTGACGATCGACGAGATCGTCGTCGACGGCCCAGAGGCGCTGTTCGTCGTTCCTGCCGGCCCCACCGATCGCGCCGGCCGGGTCGACCTCGCTGCCCGGCTCAAGCTCGCCGACGCTTTCCGCCCCCATCGCCGCTCGCTCGACTTCGTGATCGTCGACACGCCGGGCAGCGCCGACCCCGACACGCTCGACATGATCGCCTCGGCGGATCTGCCGATCGTCGTTCTGGCGCCGGACTCGGACCGCTTCATGGACGCCTATGGCACCGTCAAGCTGCTCGCGACCGACCATGGCGTGCGAGACATCGCGGTCGTCACCAACCGCATCACCGACGAGGCGATGGGCCGCGAGCTGTTCCGCCGCTTCCGTGCGGTCGCCGGGCGCTTCCTCGATCGCACCACGCTGAGCTATCTCGGCGGCATCCCGACCGACGAACGCGTGCTTACCGCCGCTGCCCGCCGTCGTCTCGTCGTCGATCAATATCCGCACGCCCGCGCATCGCAGGCGATGGGCCATCTGTCGCGGACGATCGACACGCTGGATATCCCCGCAATGGCCGGGGGCGACAGCTTCTTCGGGATGGAGGCCGTGCTTCGTGGGGGCTGAACCTGCCATCAACGAGATGCAAGTCTATGGGCGCGTCCCCAAGAAGACGCGTCAGGAGGACCTTGTCCGGTCCCATATGCAGCTCGTCCGCAAGATCGCCTGGCATGTCCATGGCCGGGTTTCCTCGGCGATCGACGTCGAGGATCTGATCCAGATCGGGATGATCGCTCTGGTCGAGGCGGCCAACGGCTATGAGGATCGCGGCCACGCCTTCTCGACCTATGCGTCGATGCGCGTCCGCGGGGCGATGATCGATCACCTTCGCCGTCATGCGTCGATGAGCCGTTCGGCCATGGTCAAGCGGCGCGAGATGCTCAAGGCCAAGGCCGATTTCGAAAAGAGCCACGGCCGCAGCCCCAGCGAGTCCGAACTCGCCCAGGCGATGGGCCTCGACGGCGCGGCGCTGCGCGCATTGATCGACGAGACCGCCGCGACCTATCAGGAGACGATCGACGAAGTCTATTCGGACCAGTCGATGTGGTTCGCCGATGTCGAGGAGCGCGTCGACCAGTCGATCGAGCGCGAGGAACTTGCGGCCGCCCTGGCCGAACACATCTCCGCGCTGCCCGAGCGCGAGGCCAGCGTGCTGCAGCTCTATTTCGTTGAGGAGATGAACCTCGAGGAAATCGGGCAAACGCTCGGCATCGGTGCCGCCCGCGTCTGCCAGATCAAGAAGGCCGCGCTCGACAAGCTGCGCTCCTCGCTCCGAGAATGGCGCTGAGCCTCAGCCCTGGGGCCTGAGCCCCGCCGCTGCGATCCCCGCCATCGCGGCAAGCTCGTCACTGTCGGACGTATCGCCGGTCACGCCGACCGCGCCGATCGGCAGCCCTGCACCGTCGACCACGATCACGCCGCCGGCTGCGGGTACCATTCCCTGGGACGCCATAGACGCCAGACTGGCCACGAAGGTTGGCCGTTCGACCGCCATAGTCCCCACCACCCGCGAAGACACACCCAGCGCGAGGGCGCCGGCCGCCTTGCCGATCGCGATCTGTGCGCGCATATTCGATGCACCGTCCGCACGGGCGAAACTGATCAGATGGCCACCCGCATAGAGCACTGCCACGCTGAGCGGTTTCAGGCCCAGTTCGCCGCCCTTCGCCATCGCGCCGGCGATGATCCTGCTGGCATGTTCGAGGGAAATCCGGCTCATCGGGCAACTCCATTGGAGGACTGTTCGCGCGTCGGACTAGTCCTGGCGCGCGACGTCGTCCAGCCGGCGGCTCAATGGGCCTGGCGTGCGGCCATCGCCTCGATCCGTTCGAGCTTCATGCCGACTTCCTGGAAGCGGCTGTTGGTCGCCATCTGGCTCTCGCGCACCGCCTGAACGAACTCGCGAACCGGATCGCGCTGGATCAGACCGGCCTGAAGCGCCTCCATCCGGTGCTGCAGTTCCTCGCTGGTCACCGGGGCGCTCGCCAACTGGGCCTGCTGCGCCTTGAGCAGCTCGATCTGCTTGTCACGGACGAGCTGGAGATCGGCGATCAGCTTGTTGGCCTGCTCCAGCTGATGCTGCCGCTCCCGCGCATCGGCAACGACAAGGCTCGCCGAAGACACGACCCGCTCGGCTATGATCAGGCCAGCCGCCGACACGACGCTCGACAGCAGGCCAAGGCCGATCGCCACTTTGGTCCACAGTCCAGCTCGAGCGCCCGCGCGGACGGGCGGGGCAGCTTCGGCTTGGCCGTCGGCAGGCGCTGGCATCGTGACGGGTGGCGCGATCGGCGGCAGTTGGGTCACCAGCGCGTCGATATCGGGCAAGGCGTCCACCGCCATGGTCGGCGAGCGCTCCTCCTCCGCAAAGGCTATGCCGGGAGAAACGACCAGCGCAGGCGAAACGAAGCTCGGACCCGGCACCGGTGCCGCATCGACCGGCGCCACTACGGCCGCTGCGGCAGGCGGGACCACCGGCTCGGCGGCAACGGCGGCCGATGCCATGCTTTCCGCCACAAGCTGGTCGAGGTCGATACCACCCAGGTCGGCAGGCGCAGCATTGGCGGCGTTGTCTTCCTGGCTCTGGCTGATGCTGGTTTCCAGATCCTCGAGCGCCTTGAGCGCTGCGTCGAAGCCGTTGTCGCTGGAAGAGGAAGTGGCGTCCATCGATCGATGTCCCGTGGCGAAGGCCTGAGAAAGAAGAAGGCCCCCGGCGCGGGGAAAATTGCGCCGGGGGCCCGCTGAGACGGCCGGAGGTGTTTAGGCCGTCCCGAACTTAACGCAGGAGGCTCAGAACGCTCTGGCCGCTCTGGTTCGCCTGAGCGAGCATCGCGGTCGAGGCCTGCTGCAGAATCTGCGACTTGGCGAGCGCGGCCGATTCCGTGGAGTAGTCGGTATCCTCGATCCGCGAGCGGGCCTCGGACATGTTGTTGACGTTCGCGGTCAGCACGTTGACGGCGGCGTCGAGACGGCTCTGGATCGCACCAATGCCGGCACGGACCGTGTTGACCTGGATGAGGGCATCATCGGCCTTCGTGATCGCTGCGGATGCATTCGTCGCGGTGTCGACCTTGACGGTGCTGACATAGGCCGCTGCCACCTTGTCGAGGCCGCTGATCGAGATCGACGTGGTGTCGCCCGAATTCACGCCGGTCTGGATCGAGAAGCTGGTCGCCGTCGAGGTGGCCGAGAACAGCGTGTTGCCGTTGAACTTGGTCTTGGTGACGACATCGGTGATCTGCGACTGGAGCGCGGCGACTTCGGTCTGCAGATTGTCACGGTCGCTCGACTGGTAGGTGCCGTTCGAGCCCTGAACCGCAAGCTCGCGGACACGCTGCAGCATGTTGCTGACTTCGCCCAGCGCACCTTCGGCGGTCTGCGCCAGCGAGATGCCGTCATTGGCGTTGCGGATCGCGACGGACATGCCGCGGATCGTCGAGGTCATGGACGAAGCGATCGCCATGCCGGCGGCGTCGTCGCGAGCGGTGTTGATACGCTTGCCGCTCGACAGACGGTCCATTGCCGTCGCCTGCTGCTGAGCCGCGAGACGACCGGCGTTCTGCGCCCGCAGAGACGAAGAGTTGGTGTTGATGACAGCCATTGAGTTAATCCTTCCGCTACTACTCGGCGTGCCGGTCTACTGCACCGTCCTCGCCACGATCGGAATAACGACCCACCAAAACCTTGCTTAAGGAACAAAGATGGTTAAGCTAGATTAACCCTAATTTTTCTGATTAAGCTCGGATTATTCAAATTGACCGATACAATAATACTTGTCCGATCGAGAAAGAACGTCGAAGTCACATCCTATTTTGAAGCGATCGACATCGAGAACGCGCTATTTGGCGCGATGATTAGCGCCGGACTTACCCGAGACTGTGCCAGGACGATGAGCGGCCAGCCACTCCTGCGCGCCGGTGCAGAGTATCTCGACGTCAGCCGGACGCGCTGAATGCCAAAGCGCCCCCCGCTGCTTTCGCAACGGGGGGCGCCTCGGCCAGCAACTTATAGGAAGCTGTTACTTGAGCAGGCTGAGCACGTTCTGCTGGCTCTGATTGGCCTGGGCCAGCATCGCCGTGGAAGCCTGCGAGAGGATCTGGGACTTGGCGAGGGCCGCCGATTCCACCGAGAAGTCGGTGTCCTCGATCCGCGAGCGGGCTTCGGACAGGTTGTTGACGTTCGCGGTCAGCACGTTGACGCTCGCCTCGAGGCGGTTCTGGCTCGCACCGAGGCTCGCCCGGACCGTGTTGATCTGCGCCAGCGCCTCGTCGGTCTTCGTGATCGTCGTGCCGGCGTTGGCGGCGGTGTCGACCTTGACCGTGCTGACATAGGCCGCAGCCACCTTGTCGAGGCCACCGACCGAGATCGAGGTGGTGTCGCCCGAGTTCACGCCGGTCTGGATGGCGAAGCTGGTCGCCGTCGAGGTGGCCGAGAACAACGTGTTGCCGTTGAACTTGGTCTTGGTGACGACGTCCGTGATCTGCGACTGGAGCGAGGCGACTTCGGTCTGGATGTTGTCGCGGTCACCCGACTGGTAAGTGCCGTTCGCTGCCTGCACCGCCAGTTCGCGGATGCGCTGCAGCATGTTGTTGACCTCGCCCAGCGCACCTTCGGCGGTCTGCGCCAGAGAGATGCCGTCATTGGCGTTGCGGATGGCGACGCCCATGCCGCGGATCGAGGATGTCATCGAGGAAGCGATGGCGAGACCGGCTGCGTCGTCCTTGGCCGAGTTGATGCGCTTGCCGCTCGACAGCCGCTCCATCGCGGTAGCCTGCATCTGAGCAGCCATGCGACCGGCGTTCTGAGCACGAAGCGAAGAGATGTTGGTGTTGATGACGGTCATTGGATCAGTCCTTATCCTGGTCAAAGGGGCGATGATCCGGTGCTGGCCGTTCTCGCCTCGATCCCATTAACGGCCGTGCTTACCCCCACTTTAACCAGGAAAGTTCACCACACTCGATTTTTGCCCAAGATCGAACCTATCTATCTGATATAGAACGATATAAATTTTGCACTTTTCGCCTTAAGCCGCTCTCGACCCGCCCGCCGTCGCGGGAAAGGGCATCGGAGCAGGGTAAATCACCCGGCAGCTCCACGGCAATTTCTTGCCGCACTAGACCAAAGGCTTATGCCGGCTTCGGCTTCAAATTTTCTCATTTTATATCAGTGATTTAGACAACCCCTTACGCGGGAGCATACGGGCGCGGAAGCGGGCGCGCGCCGGCCCGTACGCGGGTGCGCGCAGTCTATTAAGACTTTCGTAGTTAATTCAGCGGTAATCATCGTCCTCAAGGAACTGGTGTGGCTGGCACGCTAGATCCGACGAAGGACGGCGACGATGAACATCGGCATCTCCGAGAAGGCCCAGGGCTCCCATCCGACGCTAACCGCGTGGCTTGCAGGCGCGGGCATCGACTGGCTGCTGATCGATCCTGCCGACGCGACGGTCCGCCAGGCCCAGCGCATCCTGCACGTCACCGAGATCGGCCTCGCCCGCCAGCACGACATCCTCATCGATTTTGCCGATGGCACGCCGGTGCTCCGCCGCGCCAAGATCGGCCGCCCCACCACCCTCGTCTTCGGCTTCGAGGACATGGCCTTCGGGCACGCCCTGATCGCCGAGCTGATCCGTCCCGCCGTCATGCCGGCCTGCGGCGAACCCGACAGCGCCAAGTTCCTCCAGCTCGCCGCGCGGATCGCGCGCAGCGAGGCCAGCATCCTCCTGCTCGGCCAGACCGGCACCGGCAAGGAAGGCGTCGCACGCTTCATTCACGCCGCCTCGGGCCGCGCCGAACGCCCGTTCGTCGCGGTCAACTGCGCCGCGCTCCCCGAAACCATGCTCGAAGCCATGCTCTTCGGCCACCAGAAGGGCGCGTTCACCGGCGCCAACATGTCCAGCGAGGGGCTGTTCCGTGCCGCCGACGGCGGCACGCTGCTGCTCGACGAAGTGGCCGAACTGCCGCTCTCGCTGCAGCCCAAGCTGCTCCGCGCGCTGCAGGAACGCGAAGTCCTCCCCGTCGGCGCCACCACCCCGGTCCCCGTCGACGTCCGTATCGTCGCCGCAGGCAACCGCGATCTGGCCGCCGAGGTCGAGGCAGGCCGCTTCCGCGCCGACCTCTACTGGCGGCTCAACGTCATGCCGCTGTCCCTCAAGCCGCTCGCCGAGCGCCGGCAGGACATCCGCGCGATCGCCGCCGCTTTGCTGTTGCGCCATGCCGGCCAGCATGAGGAGCTGCCATGGCCGACCGCAGCAGCACTCGATCGCCTGATGGCGCACGACTGGCCCGGCAATGTCCGCGAGCTCGAAAATGTCCTCCAGCGCGCGATGCTGATGCGTGAGGGCAACCGTATCGACACAGCCGATCTCATCATCGATCGCGCGCCCGGCCTGCCGACGCACGAAGGCTCGGCCACGGCCGCTCAGGAAGACACCGCGCTCAGCCTCGCCGAAGCGCGCCGCCTCAGCCAGGCGCGCGCGATCGAGGAAGCGCTCGCCGCCACGGGCGGGCATCGTCTCCGCGCGGCCCAGCGGCTCGGAATCTCCGAACGCACGCTCCGTTATCGGCTCGCCGATATGCGCGCGGCCGCTTGAGGAGGGTTGAATGACCACCATCAACACCAGCAACATCCTCGCGATGCGGCAGGCGATCCTGCAGCAGAACAGCGCGCTGCAGAAGGCCGCCGCCGCACCGACGCCGCTGGACGGTGTTCAACAGGTCGGCAGTGCCACCAGCGCGCCGGAGGGCAGCTTCGCCTCGACGCTGCGCGGCGCTCTGACCGAGGTCAACGGCCTCCAGGCCAAGGCCACTGCGGCGACCGAAAGCTACGAGCGCGGCGAGACCACCGACATCGCGGCGGTCATGCTTCAGCGCGAACAGTCGAGCATCGGCTTCCAGGCCACCTTGCAGGTCCGCAACAAACTCCTGTCCGCCTACAAGGACATCATGAGCATGCCGGTATAATCCATGGCAGACATCGTCCCCACCGCCCCGACCGCTTCGGCCCTCGCCACCACCGCCCCGGCTTCGGTCGGCACTTCGGCCGTGCTCGAACGCATCCGCGACTTCGCGGCCCAGCCTGCCATCCAGCGCAGCCTGCCGATGATGGGGCTGATCGGCCTGCTTGGTGCCGCAGCGCTGCTGTGGGCGACGATGTCGGGCGCACCGCAGCGCGACCTGTTCGCGGGCATGAGCGACGGCGACAAGGCCGCCGTGGCCGATGCCCTGAAGGCCGCCAACATTCCCTATGAGATCAACCGCGACACCGGCGCCATCACCGTTCCGGAAACGGCCTTCTATCAGGCGAAGATGCTGCTCGCCCAGCAGGGCCTGCCCAAGGCCGCTCCCGACGGAGACGCGATGATCTCGTCGCTGCCGCTGGGCGCCAGCCGTGCGGTCGAAGGCGAGAAGCTCCGCTCGGCCCGCGAAATGGATCTGGCGCGCACGATCGAGGCGATCGACGCGGTCGATACCGCGAAGGTCCACATCGCGGCGGGACAGCCGACCGTCTTCCTGCGCGACGAGAGCAAGCCCCAGGCATCGGTCATGTTGCGTATGCGCGCCGGTCGCACCCTGTCGGACTCGCAGGTTCAGGCGATCGTCCATCTGGTCGCCTCCTCGGTTCCGGATCTGTCGCCCGACAGCGTATCGGTAGTCGATCAGGCAGGCCGGTTGCTGTCCAGCTCGGGCAGTGATCCGCTCAGCCAGGCATCGGCTCGCCAGGTCGACATCCAGACCAAGATGGAGCAGCGCTATCTCGAAGCGCTCAACAAGATCCTGACGCCGATCGTGGGTGCCGGCAATTTCACCGCAGAGGTGCATGCCGACGTCGACTTCACCGAGACCCAGGCGACGCGCGAGAGCTATCCCAAGGACACCGCCGTGGTCCGTCAGGAACAGGGCAGCTGGACCGGCGACAAGCCCGCCGAGGCCGGTGGCATCCCCGGCGCGCTGTCGAACCAGGCGCCGGCGGCCAGCCAGGTTGCCGCCGCGCCGAACCAGACCCTGCCCGTTCCGCCTGCGGCCGGCACGACGGCTGCGGCCAATGGCGCCAAGACGTCCGAGAATTACAACCGCACCTATGAACTTGGCCGCGAGGTCTCCGTCACCCGCGCCCCGATCGGCACGGTCAAGCGCCTGTCGGTCGCCGTGGCGCTGCGTGAAGGCAGCCGCAAGTTCAGCCGGGCCGAGCTGGCGTCGATCGAGACATTGGTGCGTGGCGCCGTCGGCGCGGACGCCAATCGCGGCGACGTGGTAGCCCTGTCGGCCCGCAGCTTCGCAATGGCCGAAGAGGCCGAGGTCAAGCCGAACTGGTGGGAAGCCCCCTGGGTGTCCACCCTCGCCCGCAACCTGTCCGCGCTGCTGGTCGTCGCCCTGCTCGTCTTCGGGGTCGCAAAGCCCCTGCTCAAGCGCCGCGCGGCGCTGGCCGAGGAGAAGCAGACCATGGCGATGGCCATGGCCGATCCTGCAGCCCGCATCCCGGAGAACACCAACCCCGCGATCCGCGCCGAGATCGCGACCGTTCTGGCCCAGCAGGCGCTGCAGGATCCGAACAAGCCGGTGACGCTCGACATGATCGAGGCAACGCCCGGCTATGCCAACCGCGCCGAACTGATCCGCAATTTCGTCCGGCAGGACCCCGACCGCGCGGCTCTTGTCGTCCGCGACCTGATTCGCGCCGACATGCCCAGGGGCGAATGATCCATGGCTGACGAAACCCCGATCGACACCGACGACGCCAACCCGCTCCCCGGCGGGAGCCAGGCCGCCGCGATCCTGATGATGCTGCTCGGCGAAGAGGAAGCCGCGACCGTGCTCGCCCGTCTCGACCCGGCAGAGGTGCAGCATCTCGGCGGTGCGATGTTCAACGTCGCCAACGTCTCCGAGGAAGCGATCGACGGCGTGTTCGACGTGTTCGTCGACCGCGCCAAGGCCCGCACCACGCTGGGTTTCGGGGTCGAGCGCCAGATCAAGGGAATCATGCACAAGGCCCTCGGCCAGGAGAAAGCCGACCAGGTCCTGCAGCGCATCACGCCCGTCCAGCACACCACGGCGCTCGAAAATCTGAAGTGGATGGACGCACGCCAGATCGCCAATCTGATCGAGTTCGAGCATCCGCAGATCGCCGCGATCGTGCTTGCCTTTCTCGACGCGCAACGAGCCGCAGATGTTCTCGCGCTCCTGCCAGAGGACATGCAGGCGGGCCTCGTCTATCGCGTCGCCACAATGGGACCGGTCACCGAAGCGGCGCTGGTCGAGCTCGACGACTTGCTCAACCGCCCCGTCGCCGGCCAGAGCAACGGCGCGATCACCCGGCGCGGCGGTGCCGGCGAGGCCGCCAAAATCGTCAACTCGTCGCGCAAGGCGGCCGAGCAGCGGATCATCAAGGCCCTGCAAAAGCTGGACAAGTCGGTCGCCCGCAATGTCGAGGAAGAGATGTTCATCTTCGACAATCTGATGGCGCTTTCCGAAAAGGATCTCGGCACCCTGCTGCGCGCCGTCGACAACGACATTCTCGTCGTCTCGCTCAAGGGCGCAGACGAAAAGCTTCGCGGCAAGATCTTCGGCTGCATGTCCAGCCGCGCGGCACAGTCGGTACAGGACGAGATCGCCGATCGCGGCCCGATGCGTCTGGCCGATGTGCAGGAAGCGCAGAAGGCAATGCTCGCCATAGCGCGCAAGCTGGCGGCCGAAGGCACGATCAGCCTGGGCGGAAAGGGCGACGATTTTGTCTGAGATCTGGACGCAAGACATTGGCGATGCCGCCACGCGCGTCGAAGCCTGGGCCCGCCCGGCGTCCGGCACGCAATTCACCCCCTGGGGCGGCTCGCCCCCGCGCCGTCGTGCCAGCGACTTCGCCCCGCGCTCGCCCAGCCCCGCCTCGGACGCGGGGCCGGCTGCACCCGTGGACATCGAGGCCGTGCAGGCAGAAGCCTTCGCCGCGGGTTTCGAGCAAGGACGTCAGGCGACCATCCTGGAGTTCGCCCGCGAGCGCGAGGCCCTGGCCCAGCTCGTCCGCGCAGCCGAGGCGCTCCAGCCGGAAGCGCAGGGGCCGCTCGCCGCAGTCCTTGCCGAAACCGTCACCCGCATGGTCCGCCAGATCGTCGGCGAGGTTAAGATCGATCCGGCCCTGCTCGAGCAGCGCGCCACCGCGATCGCCGAACTCGTAACCGCCGAATGCGGCCCGGCGCGCCTGCGCCTCCATCCGGACGATATCGCGCTGCTCGACGGCGTCGATCTCGGCCTGCCCCTTGCTCCGGACCACCATCTCGCCTCGGGCACGATCGTGCTCGAAACGGGCGAAGGCTGGATCGAAGACGGTCCACAGGTCCGCCTGGCCCGCCTGCGTACCCAGCTCGACGCCATGGGGCTGCCGCGATGAGCCTGGCCCTGCTCGCCCGGACCATGCTCGATGGGGTCGAACCCGATCAGGGCGGACCGCGCCGCATCGGCCGGCTGGCCTCCTATGACGGCCTGATGCTCGAAGCGACCGGCTTTCCCATGCCGGTGGGCTCGAACGCCCGCGTCATCGACGCCGACGGGCACGCCGCCCTCGCCGAGGTCGTCGGTTTCCGTGGCAGCCGCACCCTGCTGATGGCGCTCGACGCCGATGCGCCCCACAGCGCCGGCGCACGCGTCGAACCCGATCGGCGCGGCGGATCGGTGGATGTCGGGGAAACGCTGCTCGGCCGTGTGATGGACGCACTCGGCAACCCCATCGACGGGCTCGGTCCGATCGCGACCGCGGAACGCTGGCCGCTCGCGGGCCGCCGAGGCAATCCACTCGACCGCGCGCGCGTCACCGAGCCGTTCGACATGGGCGTCCGCGCGATCAACGCCATGCTCACCGCCGGCGTCGGCCAGCGCATCGCCATCGCCGCCGGATCGGGCGTCGGCAAGTCGGTCCTGATGGGGCAGATGATCGCGGGCGCCGAAGCCGACGTCATCGTCGTCGGCCTGGTCGGCGAGCGCAGCCGCGAAGTCTCCGACTTCCTCGCGACCAAACTCGCCGGGCCGGTGCGCCAGAAGAGCGTCGTCGTGGCGGTTCCCGCCGATCACCCGCCGGTGCTGCGCCTGCGCGCGGCGATGCGGGCCACCGCCATCGCCGAGTATTTCCGCGCGCAGGGCAAGCGCGTCCTGCTGCTGATCGACAGCCTCACCCGCGTCGCCCATGCGCAGCGCGAGATCGGACTGTCGCTGGGCGAGCCGCCGACGATGAAGGGCTATCCCCCGTCGGCACTCGGCCTGATCCCGCGCCTCATCGAACGCGCCGGTGTCGACGTCCATTCGGGCGGCTCGATCACCGCGCTCTACACCGTGCTTGCCGACGGCGACGATACCGACGATCCGATCGTCGACACCGCCCGGGCAATCGTCGACGGCCATATCATCCTGTCGCGCGGGCTCGCCGAACAAGGCGTGTTCCCGGCGATCGACATCGGCAAGTCGCTGAGCCGCGTGATGAGCGACATCGTCTCGCCCGAGCATCTGCGCGCCTCGCAGATCTTCCGCCGGCTCTGGGCTGTCTATGAGGAAAATCGCGACCTGATCCTGATGGGTGCCTATCGCCAGGGCAGCGACCCGATCGTCGACATCGCGATCGCGCGGCACGACGACATCCTCGGCTTCATCAGTCAGGGCCAGAAAGAGCGCGTCGACTATGCGCAGTCGGCCCAGGCCCTGCTTGAGGCGTTCGGCGGATGAAGTCGATCGTCGCCAGGCGCGCCCGCATCACGCGGGTCCGGAGCGTGCAGCATCTGCTGGCGGCCTCGGCTGCGGCACAGGCCGAAGCGCAACTCGACACGCTCCGGAACAACCAGGAGAAGCTTGCCATGCTGCGCGACAGCCTGTCGGTGCCGGCCGGCATGACCAGCGGCGCGGTGCTTCAGAATCGCGGCCAGCTCGCGCAGCGGCTCGACACGGCACGCAACGGCCTCGCCGACGCCATCGTCTCGGCAAGAGCACAGGTCGAGGCCAAGGGCGCCGAGCGCCTTGAGGCCCGGCAGCGCCAGGAGAGCGCAGCGAAACTGGACCAGCGGGCCGCACAGGCCCTTACCGAGTGGACCGAAGCGCGGCTTGCCGCGTCCTTCCGTCCCCGTTCCAACCGATCATCCGAGCAGAAGGACAACTGACATGGCGGTAGCCGCGCTTTCCAATGCCGCGCTTGCCCTGACGGGGAGCGTCGCGCCCCAGCCCAGCGGACCTGCCCCCGCTGCCGGATCGGCGCCAGAATCGGCCCAGAATTTCGCCAAGCTCGTTTCGCGCCAGTCGGACCAGAAGACCACGCCCGACGGCGAGCACGCCCAGCCCGACGGCAAGCTGCCGGCCGATGCTGCCATCGCATCGTCCGAAGATCCTGCCGCCTCGACCGAGGGAGATGCCACAGCCGACGCCGAGACCGGCGAAAAGCCTGAAACCCTTCTGGCAGACATCGAAGCCATGGTCGCCGCCGCAGCACTGCTCGGCAACGGCCAGCCGGTGATGCCCGTCATCACGATACCGTCCGCCCCGGCGCCCGTCACCGATGGTGCCAGCGTCGATACCGCGCAGCCGACCGTCGCGGCCCTGCTGCTGGCAGGCACGAGCCTTCCGTCGCAGACGCCCGCCGCGGATGGCGCCGCGGCGAATGGGACCGCCGCGCCCGCGCCGGCCTTCGCTACGGCCCTGTCGACGGCTTCTGGCCAGAATGCCCAGGCGCAGACCGCCACGGCGGGCGAGCCAATCGCAACTGATCCCGCCATAACGGCCGGAGGGGATGTCGCGCCGCCCACCACGGTGGCTGCCGCGCCCACCACGACGACGGGAGAGCTACGTCAGGCCACCCCTGAGCTGACCCATATCGCCAGCCTCATCGCTTCGCTGCGACAGGCTTTCGCTCCGGCGGGCACGGCGCAGACTGCCGGCCCGCTGAAAAGCGATGGCTCCCCAGCTCCGACCGCGATCGATCCGCACAGTACAGCTACCGTGGCAGCGGAACAGGCCGAGGTCGCGATACCCACGATCCTGCGCGCGCCGGTGGTGACCATCGGCGACGACGACACGAGCGAAAGCGAAACGTCGGAAGCGCCGTCGGTCGATGGCGAAGCGATCACCGCGCCGACGCTTCCATTGGCCAGTAGCGCGAAGACGCCTGTCGCACAGGTGGTGGCGCCGAAACTCTCCAACGAAGAGCTTTCGGCTGACACGGTCAGCACACCCGTGACGATCGACGATGACCAGATTTCGGGTCTCGACGGTGCAGATCCTTCGGTCGTGACCGAGGCCTTTCCGAAAGCGCCGGAACTGCCGCCCGTCGACACGGACGAGACGCAGTCGACCGCAGCTACCGTGCCGACGCCTGCTGCCCCTGCGCCTGCGACGGCGGCCGACACCGGGATGCAAGTCGGTGATGCCGGCGTCGCCGACGGCAACAGCGTGCAGCAGCAGACGATCGATCGCCATCTGGACCTCGCCCGCGACACCCAGTGGCTCGACCGTCTCGCCCGCGACATCAGCCGCGTGGCGGACCACCAGGGCCATCTGAAGTTCCAGCTCAACCCCGAACATCTGGGTGCCCTTACCGTCGAGATCGTCAACAGCGCCGCCGGCACCGCGATCCGCATGAGCACCGATACCGATCAGGCGCGCCAGATCATCGCCGATGCCCAGCCGCGCCTCATCGCCGAGGTTCGCGCGCAGGGGCTGCGCGTCGCGGAATCGCATGTCGACCTCAACAATCAGCAGAGCGGCGGCGGCACCGGTTCGACCGGAGCCCAGGCGCAGCAAGGCCAGCAGGGTCAATCGCGTCAGCCGTCAGAAGATAATAAACCTTTTTCGCTTAATCAGTCTGCCGTGCGTGACGAAGCCGTCGATTCGACGGATCGTGACGACCGCGACCTTTACGCATGATCAATGGGATTTGACCGATGAGCAGTGCCGCCGCCGCTCCCGCGCCTGACGCCCCCGCCCCCAAGAAGAAGGGCAAGATGAAGGGCATCCTCGTGATGCTCGTCGTCGCCCTGCTGTTCGCCGGCATCGGCGTGGGCGCCGGCCTCTATGCGGCCGGTTCCGGCCTGGTTGGCGGCAAGCACAAGGCAGAGGAAGAGCATCCCGAGGACCCCAACGCGCCCAAGCTCGTCAAAAAAGAGGGCGCGGACGATGGCCATGGGGCGGAAAAGCAGACGCTGCCGATCGGGCTGGAGACCGACAAGTCTCCCGACCCGACCAAGTACAAGGCGTCCTATTACGCCTTCGAGCAGCCCTTCACTGCCAATCTGCGCGATTCCGACGGTTTCACCCAGATCGGGCTGGGCGTCTCGACCTTCTACGACCAGAAGGTGCTCGACAATCTGAAGGACAATGACATGCCGATCCGCTCGGCCATCCTGATGGTATTGTCGCAGCAGGACAGCTTCTCTATCGGCACGCCCGAGGGCAAGCTGAAGCTGCAGAAGGAACTGAAGGACGCCATCAACACGGTCCTCAAGCAGCGCACCGACTTCGGTGGGATCGACAACGTCTATTTCACCAGCATCGTCGTTCAGTAAGGGCTGCAGCTTTGGGGGCCTTTGGCCCTCATTTCCCCGAAGGCGGGCTTGGCCTTCCGGCAACCGCTGCTAAACAGCCGGCATGACCGCAAGAACCCGCCGCCGCTTTCTGCGGGATGCCGCCCTGACCGGCTCGGCCGCCGCCTGCGCACACTGGCTTCCAGCCTGGGCCGCTGCGCCGTCCTCACAGGGACAGGCGATTCTTCATGGCCCGCATATCGCGCTCACCATCGACCATCTGACGATGACGGTCGACGGGCGGACAACCCACGCCGTCGGCGTCAACGGCACGGCCCCCGGCCCGCTGATCCGCCTGCGCGAAGGACAGACCGCGCGCATCTCGGTCACCAACCGGCTGCACGAGGACAGCTCGATCCACTGGCATGGCATCCTCCTGCCCTTCCAGATGGACGGCGTTCCGGGGATCAGCTTTCCCGGCATCCGGCCGGGCGAGACCTTCGTCTATGAATTCCCGGTTCTGCAGAACGGCACCTACTGGTATCACAGCCACAGCAATCTGCAGGAACAGATGGGCCATTATGGCCCGCTGGTCGTCGACCCGGCCGACGGCTCCACGCCAGACCATGATCGCGATCATGTGATCCTGCTGTCGGACCATGCCCGGCTGCACCCGCATGAGATATTCCGCCGGTTGAAGGTCGATCCGGGCGGCTTCAACCGGCAGCGCCAGACCCTGGGCGGGCTGCTCGCGGGCAAGGACCAGCCGCTCAAGGACCGGCTCGAATGGGCTGCGATGCGGATGGATCCGACCGACGTGTCGGACGCTACCGGCAACATCTACACCTATCTGGTCAACGGCCATGGGCCGGCCGATAACTGGACCGCCCTGTTCCAACCGGGCGAGCGGGTGCGCCTCCGCGTGATCAACGCCTCGGCAATGACCAATTTCAATGTTCGCATTCCCGGCCTGCCGCTCGAGATCGTCGCGGCGGACGGCCTTCCCGTCCGCCCGTTGACGGTCGACGAGTTCCAGATCGCCGTCGCGGAAACCTATGACGTCATCGTCCGCCCTGGCGATGCGGCCTATACACTGGTCGGCGAGGCTATCGACCGTTCGGGCATCGCCCGCGCGACGCTCGCGCCACGCATGGGCATGGTCGCCCCCGTCCCGCCGCTGCGTCGCCGCCCGATCGTGACGATGCGCGACATGGGTATGGACATGGGCGACATGGATATGGGCGGCATGGACCATGGCGGGCATGGCATGGACATGAGCATGCGCAGCGGCGCCAATGCCCCGCAGGTGGAAATGGGGCCGGGCGTGCAGACCATCTCGCCCATGCCGGTCGACCGGACGGGCGAGCCGCCGCAGGGACTGGAGGATGTCGGGCATCGCGTACTCGTCTATCGCGATCTCGTCGCCGTCGATCGCAACCCCGACACGCGCACGCCATCGCGCAGCCTGGAACTGCATCTGACCGGCAATATGGAACGCTATATGTGGTCGTTCGACGGGGTGAAGATGAGCGACGTCAAGGCGCCCATCCCCTTCACCAAGGGCGAGCGCGTTCGCGTCACGCTGGTCAACGACACCATGATGAACCACCCCATCCACCTGCACGGCCATTATTTCGAGCTGGTAACCGGCCATGGCGACCATGCGCCGCGCAAGCATACGGTCAACGTCGCACCGGGGGGCAAGGTGACCTTCGACCTGACCGCCGATGCCGAGGGCGACTGGGCCTTCCACTGCCACATGCTCTATCACATGCATGCGGGCATGTTCGAGATCGTCACGGTGCGCGCGGCATGAAGCGCCTGATCCTCGCGGGCCTGATCCTCGCCGGCTCCGCCCAGGCGCAGACCACCGCGCCGGCTGATCCGCATGCAGGCCACAGCATGCCTGCGGCTGGCGCTCATGCAGGGCACGCCATGCCCATGGGCGATCCCAACGCCGGCCACGACGCCGCGGCGGCTGATCCGCATGCCGGACACGAAATGCCTGCGGCCGATCCACACGCCGGGCATCAGATGCCGACGGACCCCCATGCGGCCCATGACGCGAGACCCGCTGCGGTCGAGATCGGCAATGCTCCAGCCCCGCCACCACCCACCGACCGCGCGGCGGACCGCTTCTTCCCAGCCGCCACCATGGCCGCCGCGCGCGAGGCGCTCGTGCGCGAGCATGGCGGCATGACCGTCAGTCAGCTGATGATCGACCTTGCCGAGGTTCGTCCGGGCAAGGGCGCCGACGGCTATGCCTGGAATGGCGAGGCCTGGATCGGGGGCGACATCGATCGGCTCGCCCTCAAGAGCGAGGGCGAAGGCGACGATATACTCGGTCAGGCGGAGGTCCAGGCGCTGTGGAGCCATGCGCTTGACGCCTACTGGAACTTTCAGCTCGGCGTCCGACAGGACATCCGCCCGCGTCCCGGCCGCAGCTATGCCGTGGTCGGGATCGAGGGCCTTGCACCTTATTGGTTCGAGGTCGACGCCAATCTCTTCCTGTCGAACAAGGGCGATCTCTCCGCGCGGATCGAGGCTTATTATGACCAGCGCCTCACCCAGCGACTGATCCTCCAACCGCGCATCGAACTCGACTTCGCCTTCGCGGACGATCGCCGGAGCGGCGTGGGCAGCGGGCTCGGGACGACCGAAGCAGGCTTCCGGCTGCGTTATGAGTTCAGCCGCCGCTTCGCACCTTATGTCGGCCTGGTCCACGAGCGACGCTTCGGCGAAACCGGCCGGCTGGCGATCGCCATGGGGGAGTCCCGGCGTGAGACGCGGGCGGTGCTCGGGGTCAGGGCCTGGTTCTGACGGCCGGCCGGGTCGCCACCGGCACCCTATGAAAAAAGCCACCCCGCGGTCTGCGGGATGGCCCTTTTCTTATCACCAAGCCGGCTTCGATCAGATGTGGATCGGCTTGCCCGTCACCGCCATGGCGGCTTCCTTAAGCGCTTCCGAATGGGTCGGGTGCGCATGGCAGGTATAGGCGATGTCCTCGCTGGTCGCGCCGAACTCCATTGCCTGGGCGGCCTGCGCGATCATCGTGCCGCCGACCGAGGCGATGATGTGGACGCCCAGCACCTTGTCGGTCTTCGCGTCGGCGATCACCTTCACGAAGCCATCGGGCTCATGATTGGTCTTGGCGCGCGAATTGGCGAGCATCGGGAACTTGCCGACCTTGATCTCGCCGCGGGCCTTCGCCTCTTCCTCGGTCAGGCCCACGCCGGCGAACTCGGGCATGGTGTATACGACGCCGGGAATCACATCGTGATTCACGATGCCGGTCAGGCCCGCGATATTCTCGGCGACGGCAATGCCCTCGTCCTCGGCCTTGTGGGCGAGCATCGGGCCGGGCACGACGTCGCCGATCGCCCAGATGCCCGGAACGCCGGTCGCGAAGTCATGATCGATCTCGATCTGCCCGCGCTTGTTGGTGGCGAGGCCGGCACGCTCGAGCGCGAGCCCTTCGGTGTTCGGGCGCCGCCCGATCGACACCAGCACCACATCGGCCTCCAGCGTCTCGGCAGCGCCGCCGGCCGCCGGTTCGACCGTGACGGTCGCCTTCTCGCCCTTCACGGCGACACCTGTCACCTTGGTGGAGAGCTTGAACTCCATGCCCTGCTTCTTGAAGATCTTGGCGGCTTCCTTGCGGATGTCGCCATCCATGCCCGGCAACAGCTGATCGAGATATTCGACCACCGTGACCTTGGCGCCGAGCCGCTTCCAGACCGAGCCGAGCTCGAGTCCGATAACGCCGCCGCCGATCACGACCATATGACCGGGGACCTTGGGCAGTTCGAGCGCGCCAGTGGAGGACACCACGATCTTCTCGTCGATCTCGACGCCCGGCAGCGGGGTGACGCTGGAGCCCGTCGCGATCACGATGTTCTTCGCACGATAGGTCTTGCCCGCGATCTCGACGCTGTCCTTGCCGGCGAAAGACGCCCGGCCCTTCAGCCACTCGACCTTGTTCTTCTTGAACAGATATTCGATGCCGCCGGTGAGGCTCTTGACCGCTTCGCGGCGCTGGGCGTGCATCGTGTCGAGATCGAGTTCGACCTGGGTCTTGATGCCGAGCTTGGCCAGCTTGCCGCTGGCGGCTTCCTCATACAGTTCGGAGGCGTGCAGCATCGCCTTGGACGGGATGCAGCCGACGTTGAGGCAGGTGCCGCCGAGCGTCTCGCGGCTCTCGGCGCAAGCTGTCTTGAGGCCGAGCTGGGCCGCACGGATCGCCGCGACATAGCCGCCGGGGCCGGCGCCAATGACGATCACGTCGAAATCATAATCGGACATTGTCATTTCCTTATTCGCCGCGCCGGCCTCCCCCCGCCCATTGGGCAGGAAGAGGCCCCGGCCTCACGGCCGGGGCGACGATGACGCTTAGAGGTCGATCAGCAGACGGGTCGGATCCTCGATCGCGTTCTTGAGCGCGACGAGAAAAGTGACCGCCTCGCGACCGTCGATCAGGCGATGATCATAGCTGAGCGCGAGATACATCATCGGACGAGCGACGATCTGACCGTCACGGACGACCGGCCGATCCTCGATCCGGTGCAGGCCGAGCACGCCCGACTGCGGCGGATTGATGATCGGGGTCGACATCAGCGAGCCGAAGACGCCACCATTGGAAATGGTGAAGGTACCGCCCTTCATCTCTTCCAGCTTCAGCGTGCCGGCCTTTGCGCGGGTGCCGAAGTCGCCGATGGTCTTCTCGATCTCCGCCACCGACAGGGTCTGCGCGTCGCGGATCACCGGAACGACCAGACCGTTCGGCGCCGACACGGCGACCGACACGTCGACATAATCGCGATAGACGATCTCGTCGCCCTCGATCGAAGCGTTGACGGCGGGCACGTCGCGCAGCGCCATGCAGGCGGCCTTCACGAAGAAGCCCATGAAGCCCAGGCGAACGCCGTGCTTCTTCTCGAACAGGTCCTTGTACTTGGCGCGCGCCTCGATCACCGCCGTCATGTCGACGTCGTTGAAGGTGGTCAGCATCGCCGCCGTGTTCTGCGCTTCCTTCAGACGGCTCGCGACCGTCTGGCGCAGGCGGGTCATGCGGACGCGCTCTTCCTTGCGGCCACCAGCCGACGAGACAGCAACAGCGGCGACCGGCGCCGGGGCGACGGGGGCGGCCTTGGGCTGGCTCTTCGCGGCGGCGACGACATCGTCCTTGGTCAGGCGGCCATCTTTGCCGGTGCCCCTGATCTTGGTCGGGTCGACGCCATATTCGAGCACGGCGCGGCGAACCGACGGCGACAGCGTCACCGGATCGCCCGGTTCCTCGTCGGCCGGGGCCGCAGCGGGCTCCGCCGGGGCAGCCGCCTCGGCCTTGCCGACCGCAGTCTGATCTTCGACCGCCGGGGTTGCGGCCGTCGCGGCGGTGGCGCCTTCAACGACCCGCGCGATGACCGCGCCGACATTGACCGTGTCGCCCTCGGCGACGACCAGTTCGCCCATAACGCCCGCGACGGGCGACGGCACTTCGACCGCGACCTTATCGGTCTCGAGGCTCGCAATCGGTTCGTCGGCCTTCACCACCTCGCCCGGCTTCTTGAGCCACTGGCCCAGCGTCGCCTCGGTGATCGATTCACCGAGCGTCGGAACAACCACATCGGTAGCCATCTTACTTACCCTTCGATTCGTGGCCGAGCGCGTCGGCGATCAGTGCCGCCTGCTGGACGGCATGGTTGCGGGCGAGGCCGGTCGCCGTCGCTGCGGCGGCCTTGCGGCCCGCATAGACGGGACGCTTCGGTACGCCCCCATTTTCGATGAGAACCTTCTCGATATAATGCTCGACGAAGGTCCAGGCGCCCTGGTTCTTCGGCTCTTCCTGTGCCCACACCACGGTTTCGAGGTTGGGCATCCGGCTGAAGAAGCTGATCAGCGCATCCGCCGGGAACGGATAGAGCTGCTCGAGGCGCAGGATCATCGTGTTCTTGTCGCCCGCTGCATCGCGCGCTTCGGCCAGCTCATAATAGAGCTTGCCCGACACGAGCACGACCCGACGCACGTCGGCATCGGCCGGCGGGTTGGCATCGCGCAAAACGCGCTGGAACCGGCTCTCGCCCATCATCTCCTCGACCGTCGACACCGCCGACTTGTGGCGGAGCAGGGACTTCGGCGTCATGATGATCAGCGGCTTGCGGAACTGGCGAACCATCTGCCGGCGCAGAATATGGAAATAATTGGCCGGCGTGGTGCAGTTGGCGACCTGCATATTGTCTTCCGCGCACAGCTGCAGATAGCGCTCGAGGCGTGCTGAGCTGTGCTCCGGCCCCTGCCCTTCATAGCCGTGCGGCAGCAGCATCACGAGGCCGTTCACGCGCAGCCACTTCGCCTCACCGGACGAGATGAACTGATCGATGATGACCTGCGCGCCATTGGCGAAGTCGCCGAACTGCGCCTCCCACATGACCAGCGTGTTCGGCGCCGCCGATGCATAGCCATATTCGAAGCCCAGCACGCCGAATTCCGACAGCGGGCTGTCGAGCACCTGGAAACGCCGGTCCATCGCGGACAGCGGGATATACTTGTGCCCATCCTTCTGGTCGACCCAGACGGCGTGACGGTGGCTGAACGTACCACGGCCCGAATCCTGGCCCGACAGACGCACGCCATAACCGTCGCGCAGCAACGAGCCGAAAGCGAGCGCCTCCGCCGTCGCCCAGTCGAAGCCCTTGCCGGACTCGAACATTTCCTTCTTGGCATCGAGGATGCGCGCCAGCGTCTTGTGGATCGACAATCCCTCGGGAACAGTGGTCAGCTGCTTGGCCAGTTCGCCGATCCTGTCGGCGCTGATACCGGTCACCGCGGCGCGACGCTCGGTGATTGCTTCGCGCGGCTCCGCGAAGCCGGTCCAGTCGCCCTCGAACCAGTCGGCCTTGTTGACCTTGTAGCTCTTGCCCGCCTCGAACTCGGCCTCGAGCTGAGCGACGAACTCTCCCTCGGTCTGCGGCGTCCAGTCGGCGTCGATCACGCCTTCTTCCACCAGACGCGCGCTGTAAAGCGCGCTGACCGGCGGATGCTTGCGGATCTCCTCATACATCAGTGGCTGGGTGAAGCCCGGCTCGTCGCCTTCGTTATGGCCGAAGCGGCGGTAGCACCACATGTCGATCACGACGTCGCGCTTGAAGGTCTGGCGGAACTCGGTCGCTACCTTGCAGGCCCAGGTCACGGCTTCGGGATCGTCGCCATTGACGTGGAGGATCGGCGCCTGGACCATCTTGGCGATGTCCGACGGATAAGGCGACGAGCGGGCGAACTGCGGCGAGGTGGTGAAGCCCACCTGGTTGTTGATCACGAAGTGGATCGTGCCGCCGGTGTTGTAGCCGCGCAGGCCGGAGAAGCCGAAGCACTCCATGATGATGCCCTGACCCGCGAAGGCGGCATCGCCGTGCAGCAGGATCGGCAGGACCCGCGAACGCTCGAGATCGTCGACCTTGGTCTGTTTGGCGCGCGCCTTGCCCAGAACGACCGGATTGACACACTCCAGGTGGGACGGGTTCGGCGCCAGGCTCAGGTGGACCTTGTTGCCGTCGAACTCGCGGTCGGTCGATGTCCCGAGGTGATATTTGACGTCGCCCGAGCCGCCGACATCGGCGGGGTTGGACGAACCACCGGCAAATTCGTTGAAGATCGCGCGATAGGGCTTCTCCATGACGTTGGAGAGCACATTCAGACGGCCGCGATGGGCCATGCCGATCACGACCTCGTTCACGCCGTAAGCGCCGGCATATTTGATCACCGCTTCGAGCGCGGGGATCATCGACTCACCGCCATCGAGGCCGAAGCGCTTCGTGCCGACATATTTGCGGCCGAGGAACTTCTCCCACTGCTCGGCATGGATCACCTTGTTGAGAATCGCCTTCTTGCCCTCGGGCGTGAAGCTGATCTCGGCGTCCTTGCCTTCGATGCGAGCCTGCAGGAAGCGACGCTCTTCGACGTCGCTGATGTGCATATATTCGATGCCGACATTGCCGCAGTAATTCTTGCGGAGAATGGCGATCAGCTCGCGGACGGTCACGCGCTCAAGCCCCAGGAAGCCGGCGATATAGACCTCGCGGTCCATGTCGGCTTCGGTGAAGCCATGCCAGGCCGGACTCAGATCCTCGGTCTCCTCGCGCTGCGAGAGGCCGAGCGGATCGAGATTGGCGAGCAGATGGCCGCGCACGCGATAAGTGCGGATCAGCATGATGGCGCGGATCGAGTCGAGCGTACGCCGTTCGATCTCGGCCTGGCTGAGCCCCGGCGAAACCGGCGCCGCGACCGGGGCCGGGGCGCCCTTGGCGGGCTTCGGCGGCACGGTCATCTGGGTCGGATCGAGCGCTGCGGTCAGCGAGTCGGTCGTCGACGGAGGCCAGTTGGACCGGGCCCAGCTGGGACCCGACACATCGGCTTCCACTGTCGCGAAATATGCCTGCCAGTCTGGCTGCACGCTTGCCTTGTCGGCGCGATACTGCCGATAGAGCGATTCTACGAAGGAAGCACTGACTCCCTCCGGTCCGTCGAAACCGACGCCTTCGATACCCATCTCACCATCCTTGTCTGCACCCACCCCGGGACTTAGGCCCGAAGCACAGCAATGTGGGTTGATACTGTCGTTAAATGAACGAGGCGTGAAACGCCTCCCCCGCCCGAAGGCGGAGGCAGTCCTATATTAGCCCTTGAGCACTTCCGCCAGGGTCGTGCCCAGTTCGGACGGGCTGGCCGCGACCTTGATCCCGGCCGCTTCCATGGCCGCGATCTTGTCCTCGGCGCCGCCCTGGCCGCCCGAGACGATCGCACCGGCATGGCCCATGCGACGGCCCGGAGGCGCGGTGCGACCCGCGATGAAGCCAGCCATCGGCTTCTTGCGACCGCGCTTGGCCTCGTCACGCAGGAACTGCGCGGCTTCTTCTTCGGCGGAACCGCCGATTTCGCCGATCATGATGATCGACTTGGTTTCGTCGTCGGCCAGGAACAGCTCCAGGACGTCGATGAAATTGGTGCCGTTGACCGGGTCGCCGCCGATGCCGACCGCAGTGGTCTGGCCCAGGCCGATGGCCGAGGTCTGGAACACCGCTTCATAGGTCAGCGTGCCCGAGCGCGACACCACTCCGACGGAGCCCTTCTTGAAGATCGAGCCCGGCATGATGCCGATCTTGCACTCGTCAGGGGTCAGGACGCCCGGGCAGTTCGGACCGATCAGGCGCGACTTGGAACCCTGCAGGGCACGCTTCACCCGGATCATGTCGATCACGGGAATGCCCTCGGTGATGCAGACGATCAGCGGAACTTCCGCGTCGATCGCCTCGAGGATCGAGTCGGCGGCGAAGGGCGGCGGCACGTAGATGACACTGGCGTCGGCGCCGGTGGCCGCGACAGCCTCATGCACGGTGTCGAAGTTCGGCAGGCCGATATGGGTGGTGCCACCCTTGCCCGGCGTCACGCCGCCGACCATCTGCGTGCCATAGGCCAGCGCCTGCTCGGTGTGGAACGTGCCGGTGTTGCCGGTCATGCCCTGCGTGATGACCTTGGTATTCTTGTTGACCAGGATACTCATGTGCCTGTCGAACCTTCCTTATGCCTTGGGGAGGCGTGTCCCTGAAATCGATTAGGCGAGCGAGCTGTCGATGCCCTTGCAGGCGACCAGCAGTTCCTTCACCGCGTCGACCGACACCTGCAGATTGGCCTTTGCCTCGTCCGACAGATCGATTTCGACGATCTTCTCGACGCCGTTGGCGCCGATGATCACCGGAACGCCGACATAGAGGTCGTCGACGCCATATTGGCCGGTCAGATAGGCGGCGCACGGCAGGACGCGCTTCTTGTCCTTCAGATAGCTCTCGGCCATCGCGATCGCCGAGGTGGCGGGCGCATAGAAGGCCGAACCGGTCTTCAGCAGGGCGACGATCTCGCCGCCGCCGCTGCGGGTGCGCTGCACGATCGCGTCGATGCGCTCCTTGGTCGACCAGCCCATCTTGATCAGATCGGGGATCGGGATACCGGCAACGGTCGAATATTCGACGACCGGGACCATCGTGTCGCCATGACCGCCCAGCACGAAGGTGGTGACGTCCTGCACCGACACGTCGAACTCTTCGGCGAGGAAATGGGCGAAGCGCGCCGAATCGAGCACGCCGGCCATGCCGACGACCTTGTTGTGCGGCAGGCCGGAGAATTCGCGCAGCGCCCACACCATCGCATCGAGCGGGTTGGTGATGCAGATGACGAAAGCGTCGGGCGCGTTGGCCTTGATGCCCTCGCCGACGGCCTTCATGACCTTCAGGTTGATGCCGAGAAGATCGTCGCGGCTCATGCCCGGCTTGCGGGCGACACCGGCGGTGACGATGATGACGTCGGCGCCGGCGATGTCGGCATAATCGTTGGTGCCCTTGAGCTTCGCGTCGAAGCCTTCGACCGGAGCGCACTGCGACAGATCGAGCGCCTTGCCCTGGGGAACGCCTTCGACCACGTCGAACAGCACGACGTCGCCGAGTTCCTTGGAAGCGGCGAGGTGAGCGAGCGTACCGCCGATATTGCCGGCACCGATCAACGCAATTTTAGTACGAGCCATCCGACTCCTCCGACATGAAGATCGTTTAGGGAGGCGGCCGCGCGCACGCGGACGCCCGAAGTGCGACGCCCGCTTAGCTCCGTGATCCCGAAGGGGCAACTATTGCATGGGCATGGCGGACAAGTTTTTTGGAGAGGCGACAAAGCTGCGTTTGGGCGCTCGGTGGTGCCACCGCTGGAGTACCCGCCTTCAAGAGAGGAGCCCGTGCACCGGCGCTCGGGCGCGCCACTGCATCGGTGCCGTGGCGGGAGACTCATCCTGCCAATTGAAGTAGATATCCCTAGGGGAAACGGGGGAGTGGACCATGCGTGCTTATATGCTGCTGGCGGCAGTCGCGAGTCTGTCGGCGGCCATGCTTGCTCCGGAGCGAGCCGGCTCGACGATCGCGAAGCCGTCGGCGGATACCCCGTCGATCGCTCAAAAGGCGAAGCTCGACCGCATGAAGAAGGCGGCTGACGACCTCGACGAGGGCGCCGATCCAGCCGCCTACCGCAAAGCATGGGAAGAGGTGCTCGCCTATGGCGCCACCCTCTACCCGCCGGGTCATCCCGAGCTCGCATGGATCGAAGGCGAACTGGTCACCGCCGATTATCTGCAGGGCGACATCAAGGGCGCCCTCGCGCGCGCTGAGCGCCTGGGCACATTGCTCGACGCCGGTGGTGCTGCCTATCGCGACAGGCGGATGGAACTCGCCAATGGGCAGGTCGTCATTCTCATGACGCTGAGCGAGCATGACAAGGCGCGCAAGCTGGCGGCAGAGGTGCTGGAATGGCGCATCGCGACAAGTCGGGGCGAACCGAGCAGCAATGTCGCCGCCGCTTATTCCAACCTCGCCAATGCCGAGTTCGAGTTCGGCAATTTCGACAGGGCGATCGAGCTGGTCCGCAAGGCCAATGCGGAAGACCGACGCCACGCGAAAATCCCGGTCAACGCAGCGCCGCGCTTCTCCAACCTGCCGACCTATCTGCTCCAGTCGGGCCGCTTGGAAGAGGCCGTCGAGCAGGCACGCATCACGCAGGAAACGCTCGAAGCGATTCTGCCCCCGGGACACCCCTATCTCGCGATCAATCTCAACACGCTTGCCCGTATCCTGCTCGCCCTGGGCCGCCCCGCAGAGGCGGAGGCAATCGCGCGGAAGGCGGTGGATATCGCTGTCGCCCGCTTCGGCCAGAGCCAGCAGGCCGTCAGCTATATGGCGATGGTGTCGCAGGCCCTGACAGCGCAGGGGAAGGCGCGGGAGGCGACCGCTATCGCGCGCCAGGCGAGTGAAATCCTGACCAAGGCGCTGGGTCCCGATGCGCAGCGCACGCTGGTCGCGCGCGAGGGCGAAGCCGACGCCGTCGCTGCGTCCGGCGACCTCCAGCAGGCGGTCGCGATGGAGCGGGCAGTCGTCGCGGCGCGAGACGCCAAGCTGCCTCCTTTCCACCGCGACCGGATCATCGGCCGCGACCGGCTGGCAAGCTTGCTGTTCCGCCAGGGCGACATGGCAGCAGCGACCGCGGCCCAGCGCGAGGCGCAACATCTGCGCGCCACGACCTTCCCTGCGGACGACATTGCCACTCTGTCCGGCGAGGCGAGGCTCGCCGCGATAGAGATACGCAGCGGCGACCGCGCCGGCGGGCTGCGGCGGGTCGAGGCGACCGGCCAGATGCTCGACGAACGCCTCGCCCGCCTGCGCGCGACCGGCGCCCGCCGTTCGGGGCTCGAACTCGAAATCCGCGCCGCTTATGGCTGGGCGCTCGAGGCGGCGGTCGCGGCCGGCGACGAGGCGCTCGCCTTCCGTTTCGCCCAACGTCTGCTCGACAGCTCGGCGGGGCGGGCGGTGCGTGACGAGCTGGCCCGATCGGCAGCCGGCGACCCGCGCCTCGGCGAGTTGCTGCGCCAGCGGCAGGATGCGGCGATCGAACTGGAAGCGCTGCTCGACCGACAACTGCGCCTCGCCGGGCGGGGTGCCGACAAGGCGCTGATCGACGAGGTCGCGCTCCAGCGCAAGGCGGCGGCCGGGCGGCTGGCGGAGAGCAGCGCGGCGCTGGCGGCCCAGGCACCGGAGCTGGCGGCGCCGGCCAGCGCGGTTCCCCTCGCGCTCGAACAGGCGCGCGGGGCTCTGCAACGCGACGAGGCGTTGCTGCTCGCGGCAGCGGGAGAACGCGGGCTGACCCTGCTTGCGATCAGCAGCGACGGCGTGGCGATGACCACCTCCCCCACGACGACGCAGGAGATTGCCGGCCTCGTCGCACGGTTGCGTGGCGGACTGGGCGGCCTTGCGGCGCAGACTCGCGCGGCGCTCGCCGATAGCCGGCCGACCAGCGCCTTCGACTTCGAGGCGTCCGCGCGTCTCCACGAAATTCTGTTTCCCGTCTCGATCCGGAAGGTCGTGGCCGGCAAGCACCGCCTGCTGATGGCGAGCAATGCCAGCCTGACCACCCTGCCCTTCGCGCTGCTCGCGCCGCGCCAGGACGCTCCCTCGCTCGCCCGCGCCCGCTGGCTGGTCCGCGATCATGTGCTGGTTACGCTGCCGTCGCTCCACAGCCTGACCGCGCCGCGCCGGGATGCGCGCCCGCGCGAACTGCGCGGCTTCGTCGCGGTCGGAGCCCCCGATCTGGCGCCCAGCGGCACCGCGATGGCCTATCGTTCGGCCGAGATGGCGCGCAGGGTCCGCGACTTGCCTTCGCTGCCCGCGACCGAACCCGAACTGCGCACGGTGGCGCTCGCGCTCGCCGCGCCGGAACAGTCGATTCTGACCGGCAAGCTCGCGACCGAAGCGGCGGTGCGCGAAGCCGATCTGAGCCGCGCCAGCGTGCTCGCCTTCGCCACCCACGGGCTCATGGCGGGCGACCTCGACGGGCTCGACGAACCCGCGCTGGTGATGACGCCCGCCGCGCCCGACGACGGGCTGCTGACCGCGAGCGAGATCATGCGCCTGCGGCTATCGGCGGACTGGGTGATCCTGTCGGCATGCAACACCGCAGCCGGCGGCGGCAGCGACGACAGCGGCCTCGCCGGCATTGCCCGCGCCTTCCTCTACGCCGGCGGGCGCAACCTGCTCGCCTCGCACTGGGCGGTCCGCGACGATGCGGCGGCCTATCTGTCGGTCGAGACGGTCAAGCGCTATGGACGTGGCGCCGATCCGGCGGGGGCGCTGCGCAAGGCGATGTTGCGGATGATCGATGGCAAGCCGTTCGACGGCGCAGACCAGCCGGTCAACTGGGCACCCTTCGTCTTCGTCGGGCGCTGAGAGCCTCTAGCCGGTGGCCTGCTCGTCGAGGCCGTGGCCGGCGGCGAGATAATCCTCGCTCTGCATCTCCATCAGCCGCGAGACGGTTCGCTCGAACTCGAACGCGCCGTCGCCATCGGGATAGAGCGCCTCGGGCTCGGCCGCAGCGGTCGCCAGCAGCTTCACCTTATGCTCGTAGAGCGCATCGATCAGCACCTTGAAGCGCGCCGCCTCGTTGCGGTTCTCCGGAGTCATCAGCGGGATGCCGACGATGATCACCGTGTGATAGTGGCGCGCGATCGCCAGATAGTCGGCCGCCCCCCGCGCCTCGGCGCAGAGCCGCTTGAACGAGAAGACCGCAACGCCCTTCAGGCTCTTCGGCACGTGCAGCGTCCGCCCGCCCTGCACCGCGATGTCGGCCGTCGGGACATGCGCCTTGTCCTCGGGCGGGTAATCGGTGAGGCGGAAGAAGGCGTCCGCGACCGCCTTGGTCGCCTCCGGCCCAACGGGCGCATACCAGACCGGAAAGCCGCCCAGCCGCTCGAGCCGGTAGTCGGTCGGCCCGTTGAGCGAGAGGACGTCGAGCCGCTGCTCGATCAGGTCGATGAAGGGCAGAAACAGCTGACGGTTGAGCCCGTCCTTGTAGAGGTCGCTCGGCGGGCGGTTCGAGGTCGTGACCACCGTTACGCCCGCATCGACGATCAGCCCGGTGAACAGCCGGCTGAGGATCGCCGCATCGGCCATGTTGTTGACGACCATCTCGTCGAAGGCGAGCAGCTTCGCCTCGGCCGCGATCGCCTCGACGACGGGCGGGATCGGATCGCCCTTTTCCTTGGCGCGCTCGCCCCGCAGACGATCATGCACTTCGAGCATGAACTCGTGGAAGTGGACGCGCCGCTTGGAGCCGACCCGGACGCAATCGAAGAACAGGTCCATCATCATGGACTTGCCGCGCCCCACCCCGCCCCACATGTAGAGGCCGCGCACCGGCGTCGGTGCCTTGCGCAGCATCCGCCACAGCAGGCTGCCCTTCGCCGGCCGCTCCTCCAGCGCGCGGGCGAGCGCATCGAGGCGGACGATCGTCTCACGCTGGTCGGGGTCGGCGCGCAATTCGCCCGCCGCCAGCATCTCCTCGTAGCGCGCAAGGACAGAGGTCATCGGGCCTTGCGCACCGTGGCGATGAAGCTGGCGATCATGTCGCCCTCCTGATCGATGACCCCGCGCAGGAACTTCATCCGCCCCGTCTCGCGCACCGTTTCGAGCAGCAGGTCGATCGGGCGGGCCAGGTCGGCGCCGCCCACAAACTGGGTCGACAGGTCGACGGTCACCCCGCCGAGCGCCTTGTCGTCGCCGCAGGCGAGCGGGCCGACGAACAAAGCGACGTCGATGAAGGTCAGCAGAGCGCCGCCGTGCAAACCGCCGATCATGTTCGACAGCTGCTGCTGCGGCTGCATGCGCAGGCGGACACGCCCGTCGCCCTCGCAGCGGACCGCGAGTTCGCCCAGCAAGGTGTTGAAGCGGACGGCATCATGGCTGCGCCACAGATGCCATCCTTCGAGCTCGGGATGGGGCCGGACGCTGAAGGCGCTTGTCTCGTTCACCATCAGCGTGCGGCGATCCCGGCAGCCGTCGTCAGAGCCGCGGGCGTCAGAGCTGGCGCTCGACGACCATCTTCTTGATCTCGCCGATCGCCTTGGCCGGGCTCAGGCCCTTGGGGCAGACATTGGCGCAGTTCATGATCGTGTGGCAGCGATAGAGGCGGAACGGATCCTCGAGCTCGTCGAGGCGCTCGCCGGTCATCTCGTCGCGGCTATCGGCCAGCCAGCGATAGGCCTGGAGCAGGATCGCCGGACCGAGGAACTTGTCGCTGTTCCACCAGTAGCTCGGGCACGAGGTCGAGCAGCATGCGCACAGAATGCACTCGTAGAGGCCGTCGAGCTTCGCCCGATCCTCCGGCGACTGCAGCCGCTCCTTGCCCGACGGGTTCGGCGTGACCGTCTTCAGCCAGGGCTGGATCGACGCATATTGCGCATAGAAATGGGTGAAGTCGGGGACGAGATCCTTGATCACGTCCATGTGCGGCAGCGGGGTGATGCGGACCTCGCCCTTGCAATCCTCGATCGCGGTCGTGCAGGCGAGGCCGTTCTTGCCGTTCATGTTCATCGAGCAGGACCCGCAAATGCCCTCGCGGCACGAGCGACGGAAGGTCAGCGAGGGGTCCAGCTCGCTCTTCATCTTGATGAGCGCGTCGAGCACCATCGGGCCGCACTCGTCGAGATCGATCTCGAACGTGTCGTAACGCGGGTTCTCGCCGCTGTCCGGATCGTAGCGATAGACCTTGAACGATTTGACGTCCTTGGCTCCGGGGGCGGCCTTGTGAACCTTGCCGCTCTTCTGGATCTTGCTGTTCTTCGGGAGAGAGAACTCAGCCATGACTCGAAACCCCTGCCTTGATTGGGTTGCGCGATAGCGAATTGATCCGCGCTGCTCAACGCCCAAGCTAAACAAATATGACCGAAAGCCGCCATCTTCCCCTTGGGGCGGGTGCAGCATGGCTCTCCCCTGTCGCCCGAAAACGCCACGAACCCGGCCTTGAACGGGTCGGGCGAACCGCTACAAGCCCGCAATGTCCACCGACGCCGCGCCCGATCTGCCCCCAGGCTCCCGCCAGGTCGCCAAGGGCGCCGGCACCGCCCTGCTCGCCCGCGCGGGCGGGGTGGTCGAGATCATCTCGCAGCCTCTCTATGTGTGGCTGTTCGGCCTGCCCACCTATGGCCTCTACATGGTGCTATGGTCGGCGGTGAACCTGATCGAGAATTTCGCCGACCTCGGCATGACCAGCGCGCTGCAGCGCGTCGTGCCCCAGGCTAAGGACGATGCCGAGCGCGCGGGCCTGTTGCGCAAGGCGATGCTGCTGGGCCTCATCCCCTGCCTGCTGATCGCGCTGGGCGCGAGTCTTGCCGCGCAGCACATCGCCGAGTTGATGAACGTCGCCGCCAAGGACCGCGACAAGCTGGCGACCGGCATCGCGCTGTTCGCCTGGGCGCTGCCGCTCTGGGCCTATCTGGAGATCGCCACCTCGGCCCTGCGCGCGCGCAAAGCCTTCGGGCCGGAAATCCGCCTGCGCGTGATGTGGGAACAGGTGATGCGGATGGTCGCGGCCACCGCCTTCTGCCTGCTCGGCGCCGACACGCTGGGCCTGTTGATGGCGCATCTCTGCTCGCTCGCGCTGACCTGCCTCTTCTCGACCCGGCTGCTCGCGCGCTATTATCGCCTCGATCTGGTCGTGAAGGGCGGCGGCAAGCGCGATCCCGAAATGACCATGCGGACGCTGCTCGCGGGTCTTGCCGTGCTGCCCAGCAATATCGTCAGCCGCCTGTTCGCCGATGCCCCCCCGCTGATCCTCAACGCGATCATCCCCGGCGCGGGCGGGGCGAGCGCGGCCGGCCTGTTCGCCATCGCGCGCAAGCTGGCCAGCGGCGTCCAGCTGATCCGCCAGGCCTTTTCCTATGTGATGGCTCCGCTCGCCTCGGAAGCCGCGCGGCACGACCGCCGCCACATCCTCGAAATCTACGGCTTCGCCACCCGGCTGACGATCGCGGTGGCGACCCCGGTCGTCTGCACCATCGCCGGCGGCGGCCGCGCGCTGCTCGCCTTGTTCGGCTCGGCCGCCCAGCCCGCCTTCTTCGCGCTGGCCCTGCTCACCTTCACCCGCCTGATCGAGGCCGTCGCCGGACAGGCCGCCGCGATCCAGTCGGTTATCAGCCGCTACCACCATCCCCTGATCGGCAGCGCGATCGGCCTCGCAGCGGCGCTGGCCGTCGGCGCGCTGCTGCTGCCGCAGGGCGGGATGAACGGCATGGCGATCGCGGTCTCGACGGGCATCGCCATCTCGGTGTTGGCACCCATGGCCCAACTCTGGATCCACGACCGCCTCCACCCCTTCGCCCCGCCCTTCCTGCGGACGGCGGGCGTGTCGATCCTGGTCGGCGCGGGGATATTGGCCCTGTCGCAGGCGCTGTCGCCGTTCCACCATCTGGTGCGGATCGGGGTCGGAGTCCTGCTGCTGGCCGGCGGGATATGGCTGTCGGGCAGGCTCGGGCTGGGGCGCGAGGACAAGCTGGCGCTGGGGAAGACGGCGGAGCGGTTAAGGCTGGTGTGAGGGATTAGGAAGAGAGTAAGCTTGATGTTGATCTGATGCTTGAAATAGATTCCGGCTTCGCTCTGGTATCAGTCGTTCCCGCGTCAGCGGGAAAACGGACACCTTCCTCAAGCATCTGTCCCAGCCAATGACGGCTTCGAAAATAGCGCATGGCGAAGTTCGATCTGTGAGCCAGTGCGTCGATTGTGCCTTGTTCGAAAGCGCTTAGTAGCGTCGATCGGCGCAAGGGGTGTGGGTCCCTCCGCGAGCGCGAGAGGAACATGACTGCTGATAGCGACTTCGATCCGAGAACGAGCGAAGGTTACGTCGCCGTCGAGAACGTAACCGAGCATGCACCCCACAGGCAGCTGCTCGGCATACTGCTCGGTGAGAAAACGCATCATTCCCTGGGTGACGTACACGGTAGCCAGGGAACTGCGGCTTCCGCCGTTGATCACATTGAGCCGCTTGCACTCATAGGCCAAGTAGCGCTCCCGATCCCAGTCGAAGAGTACGGCGATGTCTATGATGCCCTTGCTGTATTTCGATCCGTCAACCGCTAGGCCGAACGGCTCGAACTGATACTCGACCCAATGGCATAACCGACGCACCACTGCATCCTTGGTCAGGCGATCGACGAGGTTGATAGTGATGTCATCTTCCCCTGGCTGTTCGGGAAGAACCGCCACGCACTCTGGCCACGCTGCCGCGATCCTCTCGATGAAGCGATCGTCGAACGAGACGAAATTGTCGACCCATCCCTGCACATCGCCGATCAGCATCAAGCCGCGCCCCGCTGCTGGGGCGCGGTGGCAGCTTGCTGGAGGTCGAGCGCTATTCCATCGGCGTCGGCGAGCGCCGTGGAGCGCAGCCAAAAACGCGTTTGCATAGGCTTGATGAGGTAGAGGCAATTACCGACGAAAACGCGCAGGTCGGGCATGAGCTGGAAATTGCCGTTGAGGGGCCTGTGGATGTGGGCGGCAAGCTGCTCGAGAACGTCGCTGAGCTCGCCGGCCGCCTCTTCGGCATAGTCTTCATGACCGCCTAGTTGGAGGCGCAGGATCGCCAGGTCGGCGCCGCGCGCGACAAGGCGCGCACCGATCTTCTTGCCTTTGAACCAGTCCGCGAGGCTCGCCGACAAGGTTTGAGCGTATTGCGCGCGTTGCGGTTCGTCAGGCGCGCCCCAGAGTTTCGGGAAGTGGCCTTCATGGGGCTGAAGCGCAGGAAGGATCGCGTCGACGGTATCGTCGATTAGCGCGATCTCATCGGGCGACAGGCAAAAATATTGGTACGCTAGCCGGTCGATCGTCCGAAGGATCTCGCTGTCCTCGACCTGCATCGGGAACGGCTCGCTGGAGCGTTCGCGTGCGCCGTCCACAATCGCGATCAACTCAATGGCCGCCTCGGCTGCTGCGGCTCGATCCGGGACATCGTCGGGCGATGGGAACGGCAAGCGGAGCAGGTCGGCCTGCTGGACTTCGGGTCGATCCGACCCGAACGAAGCAGTGCCGTGAAAAGCGTACCACACCGCGATGCGACTGTTAAGTATCGCGGTCAGGAGCTTGGCCCGGTCGCTCTCGCCCTCCGGCACCACGATCGCCTGGAAGATATGCTGGAAGGTCAGAGGCTGATCGCAGTAGGCGGCGCGAAGACGGTTCTGCGACGTCTCAACCCCACGCGGGATGAGTATCCGCGAGCCATCAAACCCGGCCTCGAACCCGCGACGACGAACCATTGACGATGCGGCCGGCATTAAGCCTTCAACAGTCTGGGCTAGCCGTGAATAGTCCGCAATAGGGAGGTCCGGCAGTCGGCCGACATACGCGCTTTCGAGTGGCGGCGCATCGCTAACGCTGTCTTCATTGAATGGCTGATAGCCTTGCCCGATTACCCAGCGATCACCCGGCTCTTCGCGGCGACGGCTCAGGCCACCAAAATCATAGACGAAGCCCTCTAGCTTTGGAAGTCGAGCGAGGTAGCCGAACAGTTTGGCGTCCGGTTCGCGCATCCAAAGGCGCTGCTTGAAGATGAGAGGGTTATCGAGAACCGCGCCGACTCCGAGCGACGCCTTGTCCGCGCTGCTAAGCGTGATCACACGCTTAATACGAAGGTTAAGGTCGGCCTTCGGCGCCCAGTAATCGAAGCGATACGGGAAATTACCCGCATTCGCGCTGCCGTAGATGATCAGAGCTGTGGGACGATGGGCTTTTTCAAAAAGCTGAAAGCGAAGGTCGGCGAAGTTGATGACGCGACGGACTTGGGATTTCCGGAAGAACGCATCACGCGCTTCGACCGTCTTTTGGGCATGGTTATGCAAAAATCCCATCGCCGGCAGCAGGAACGCGATCAGCCCGCCGTCAGCGAGATGCGACAGCGCTTTCCAGCTGAATGCCCAGGCGTCCTCGCCGCCGGGCATGGGATGGCCGGCTTTTTTACTCCACTGCACAGACGAACGGGCCGAACCGCGGCGGCTGGTCCATGGCGGATTGCCAATAATGACCTCGTATCGGGCGCCGTCGGGTGACACTTCGAAGAAGTCGCGGCAGACGAGGTTCTTGCCCCAAAGTTCGGGGAGGAGTTTCCCTCGAGTGATGAGCTTGCGGATGTCGCGTGGCGAGACTTCTTCCAGCAAAGCTACGTAGAGCGAAAACACCGCGACCCGAACGGCGCCGCCATTCAAATCCCAGCCATGGATTTGGCTTAGCAAGGACAGCAGCGTTTTCCAGGAGATCGTCTGAGTCTTGTGCTTGGCGCGCCAGTATTCGCAGAGCCGCTGGAACGATCGAACGAGGAAAACGCCTGAACCGCAGGCAGGGTCAAGGAAGCTTCCTGTCGTCCTCGTCGTATCCGATAACATCTCCCATGCTTGGGAAACGACAGTGTCGGCGAGAAACATGGGCGTGTAGTAGGCGCCGTTGGCGCGGCGTTCAGCCTCGCGTTCACCCAGGAACCGATCGTAGACCGCGCTGACGAGTTCGATCGGGATGTACCGGAAGTCATAGCCCCAGAACCGTTGCTGCCCGGAACGCGCCATTTCTTCGCGGCCTGACCGGAACCGCGCAACGATTGCGAGATGGGCCTCAGTGACTTCTGGCGCCTCGCCCGTGGCCTCGAATGAACAAGGTGCGACAAACAGATCACCATTGAAATCCGCGTGGAGGGTCCGGAAAAAGGAACGGAAGAGATTAACGTCGCCGGTTTCCAGCAGCGCCGAGAAACTCTCCGCCCTCTTCTCGGAGACGGCAGCAAAATAAGCGGGGGTTACAATCTCCCGGTCCTCAAGGTAGGCGATAAACATCGCTTGCATGAGCAGCGCCTGGGCCGCATCGGGAGCGAGCGCGGATTTCTGTAGAAGGTCATGAGACGCATTCAGATTGTCGAGAAGTACCTGATCGATGCGTTCTTTGGGAGGAAAATACTCGCCGTAGTCGTTCCAGAGGCGTCCAGATTCCACGCCATAAATAAGATTTTGAAACTGCAGCGCGTCGGTCGTCAGGCTGAGGCTATCAATAAGGCAGCGGGTTTCGAAGGCGTCACCTGGATCGCTTAACGGAGTACGGGCAAGCGAAAACGCTCTAAGCGTATCGTCGGCGATAACTAGCAACAGGCTGGCTAGGCCCTGATTCCAGAGTGCACCGTGAAGATTGATAATAGCGGCGCGGTCGTAGTGATCGGCTTCCAAGATCGCGACGGTCGGGACCCCTTGGACACAGAAGATCGCGGATACGCCCATTTCGGTGAGGGCGGCTCGGATAGCCGGCGCATGCGGCACGTCGCTAATGGCCTCGGCTGACTCGTAGAGTTCAGGCGAGCGCCGGTGTGTGAGCCCCAAGAGATCTTTCCACTCCGGCGCTAATGAGGATGCCCTAGTGGTCGTCACGCTCGTATTCCACGTCGTTCGGTTTGCGGGCTGATCGCTGTGGGGGGGAACTTCACATATCCTTGAACGAAATCGGCCTCGGCAGCCGTAAGAGCCGACCGCAAGCGCGACACGATGGGTGCGCAAGGAATGCATAGGGTGGAGGCGTCAGGCGACGAACGCGCAGCCGTACCAGCGCCAACGAGACGGACGCTATCAGCTTGGATTAGGGCAACGCAGTTTTCCAGCGAGACCCAAGATTTGCCGTGACATTCCCTGAACAGTTCATCGAAACGGTCGCCAATCGTGCTAACGCGGACACCAAAATCTCTGACCAGTTCAGCCACGATCGCAATCGCGACGACGTCCCCCGCTGTGAAACTCGGAGCGTGCCCCTTACGTGCAGCCAGAGCCGGGATGGCAGCCCGCCACGTCCGCAAGGCATCAACTGAAATTGACAGTAACTCCCGAACCTGACCTTGAGTATAGCGCATACGACCAAACTAGCTTGGAAGAGCTCCCGGATCAACACGGGGCCACCCCCCTTTTCGTTCTTTTTTTGTTCGCATACCCCCCTCACCGCCCCCTTAAAATCCCCTCCGCCATCGCGTGGTCGGAAACCTTGTCCACATCGATGCACGCCTCCGCCTGCGGCAGCAGCACAGCTGTCGCCCGCAACCCGAAACGCTTGCCGACGCGAGTGATCGCCTGACCCAGGGTCAGGATGCGCAGCGCGATCAGGAGGGCGAGGCCGGGGCCGAAGGCGTTCAGGATGGCGCGGGCCTTTTTGCGTTGCTGCTCGACATGCCGCCACACCGCGACGATCTCCAGCGCCTTGGGGCTGCCCAGCCAGAACAAATTGGTGCCCGAATAGGCGCCCCCGCGAAAGGGGAGCCAGGTGCGGCGGTTGCCGGGATAGGCGGCTTCCAGCGTGCGGCGCTCGACCAGGCCGACGGCCATATCGCTGCCCGCCGCGCCCACCAGGAAGCGGTCGAGAATCGCGTCGGTCAGCAGAACATTGTCGGCGGTGGTGACCAGGAAGGGGTAGCCGCGCGGCATAGCGCCCAGCGTGTCGGCGATCGCCTCGGCGATCGAGCCGCCTGCGTCGCGGGTCACCACCTTAGCCTCGTCGCGCAGCCAGCGCGTCCCCGGATGGTCGAGCAGCGCGTCGGCATTCTGCGCGACGATCACCACCCGGCCGACATCGGCGCGCGCCACCAGCACGCTCGCGACCCAGGCGAGCATCGGCTGCCCGGCAATTTCGATGAGCGCCTTGAACGCTTCGTCGAAATGTTCGGCCAGGGGGTCGACACCGGGCCGCTGCCCTGCAAGTAGGATTACAGTATATAACATTTTGGTCATGTTCTCGCCTTGCCAGCCACCGATGCGATGGGCAAGGAACAGACCTATTCATTGCAATTTATGGAAGACATGACCAGCAACGCGCCGCTTAGCGTCCGCTCGATCGGGACGAATCCGACACGCATCTGGGGAATGACCAGCGAGGAGCGGCTGCGGCGCATCGCCCGGTCGCAGAAGCTCTCGACCCGGAACCGGGAGGGTGGCCCGGTTCTGCTCGTCGCGGCCAGCCATGTGTTCGAGCCGGCCTGGCTGAAGTTCATGGCCGACCGCCCCGGCCAGGTGCTGACCCTGAACGGGGAGCAGGTGATCGCCCATGTGCCCGGCGGCGACAGCGGCGGCGATGGCGATGGCTTTCCCGAGGGGCTGGAGGAGGTCCGCGCCGAGGATCACCGCGTCTTCTACAACGTCGTCTTGCGCAAGCGCGAAGAGCCGGTGATCGAAAAGCTGACGCGCGACAGCGTGAAGCGGATCGAGCGGGCGACCTATTTCGGTGCCTATAAGGGCGTGACCGACGTCCTCACCAAATATCTGTGGCCCGAATGGGCGCTGGTGCTGACGCGGATCGCCGCGCGGATCCGCATGTCGCCCAATATGGTGACGACGATCGGCGCGATCCTGTGCGTCGCGGCGACCTATTATTTCTGGCATGGCCAGTACTGGACCGGCATGGGGCTGGGCCTCATCTTCATGGTGCTCGACACGGTCGACGGGAAGCTCGCCCGCTGCACGATCACGTCGAGCAAATGGGGCGACATCTTCGACCATGGCATAGACCTGGTCCATCCGCCCTTCTGGTGGTGGGCCTGGGGTGTGGGGCTGGCGAGCTGGGGGCTGGCCTTCACCCATCTGGAATTCGCGCTGGTGATGATCGCGATCGTCGCCGGCTATGTCGTCCAGCGGCTGATCGAGGGCGCCTTCATCCAGCGCTTCGCCGGCATGCACATCCATGTGTGGGAAAAGATCGACAGCGATTTCCGTCTGATCACAGCGCGGCGCAATCCGAACATGGTGATCCTGTTCGTCGCCATGATCTTCAAGCGCCCCGATATCGGCCTGATCGCGGTGGCGGTGTGGACGGTGCTCAGCTGCGTCTTCCACGCGGTGCGGCTGGTGCAGGCGTTGCGCCGCCGCAAGAAGGGCATCAAGATCCGCAGCTGGTTGCAGGTCTGAGGACGGGGCGGAGATGACGAACGCGACGATCGAGAAGTTCGGCTTCCCCGCGACGCTGATCCACGACTATCGCCACTGGGTGGTGCTGCTGCGCCCCGCCCAGCCGACGCTGGGATCGCTGGTGGTGGCGGCGAAATCCGACGCGACCGCCTTCGGGGACCTGCCGGCCAAGGCCCATGCCGAGCTGGCGGCCGTGACCCGCGACCTCGAACATGCGCTGCGTGGCGCTCTGGCGTTCGAGAAGATCAACTATCTGATGCTGATGATGGTCGACCCCCACGTCCATTTCCACGTCATCCCCCGCTATGAGGGCGAACGCGAATGGGCCGGCGTGTCGGTCACCGACGCCGGCTGGCCGGGACAGCCGGTGCTCGGCCAGGCCGTGACGCTGACGGCGGAGCAGGTCGAGGCGCTGAGCCTGTGGCTCAAGGAGCTGTGGCCGGTTTGAGGGGGGAGCTTCGGTCCAGATGACGAAGATCGATCTTCAACCCACGCTGACCGATGGCGACATCAGGCTGCGACCCTTGCAACCCGACGACTGGCAGGCGCTGTTTGCGGTAGCGTCGGACCCGCTGATCTGGGCCGCGCATCCGGCGCATGACCGATGGCAGGAGCCCGTCTTCCGGGCCTTCTTCGATCAGGCATTGCGGAGCGGCGGCGCTCTGGCCATCACGCGGACCGGGACCGGCGAGATCATCGGCTCCTCCCGCTTCGATCGGACACGGGCCGACGAAGGCGAAGTCGAGATCGGATGGACCTTCCTTGCACGCGCGGCATGGGGCGGGCCAACCAATTTCACGGTCAAACGGCTCATGGTCGGCCATGCACTCCGCTACTTCAAGCGGGTGATCTTCGTCATCGGCAAAGACAATATCCGCTCGCGCCGGGCGGTGGAGAAGATCGGAGCCCGGCTGACCGATCGCATGCTGGACGTGCCGATGGCCGGCGCCATCGCTGCGCATGTGGTCTATGCCATCGATCGGCAGGATTTCGCTTCGGGACCGCTCAGCGCCTGAAGCGTGCGGCGGCCCTGCCCGAGAAGCTGCCGACCTATCGGTCGGTCGCCCAGCTCTCCGTCAGCGCGCGCGCGATCGGCAGGTCTTCGGGGAAGTCGACTTCGGCCCAGCGCAGGCCCTCGATCGATACCGTGCCGACGACGCCCGAGGGCGCCAGCGCGTGGATCGCCTTGAGGTACCAGTTGAGCACGCCTTCGGTCGTGCGCATCATCGCCTCGACCTGGCGGCGGAAGATCGCCGGGCCTTCGCCCCTGAAGGCGAGCATGCCGATCGATTCCGCGTTGGTCTCGGCCGGCTCCAGCCGCTTGCCGATCTGCAGCAGGCGATCGCCATCGCGCTGCACCTTCATGTCGTCGAGGTCGTAGCTGTCCTTGACGTCGATCGTGACCGTGATCGGCGCGGTGGCGCCTGCGATCAGCCGGCCCACGATCTCGGGCGAGACCAAGGTGTCACCGTTGAGGATGATGAAGTCCTGGTCCATCTCCTCGCGCACGATCCAGCAGGAGCCGAGATTGTCGGCGACCTTGTAGAAGGGGTTGAAGCGCGTGGTGATCGTGACGCCCGGCAGCGCCAGCGCGGCAAGCGCGGCCTCCAGCTTCTCGTCGCGGAAGCCCGTGACCACCACGATCTGATCGATCCCGTTCGCGACCAGCGACGCGATCTGCCAGGCGATCAGGCTGCGGCCCGAAAAGTCGATCAGGCATTTGGGCTGGTCGGCCGTCAGCGGCAGCAGGCGCGATCCCTGACCAGCGGAAAGAATGATGGCTTTCTTCATGGGGGTGCGTGCCTAGGCACCAAATGCGGCAGGATGATGAAGCGGTCGGGGCAGGATCGCCCTGCCCCGACGCCTGTCGCTTACCGATCCTCGACCAGCAGGTCGCGGAAGCGGCGCGGCTGGCTGCGCAGATATTGCGGCGGCACCTTCACCTGCGCCCCGAAATGCGCGGCGGCGTGCCAGGGCCAGCGCGGATCGTAGAGTACCGTACGCGCCAGCCCGATCAGATCGGCGTCGCCGGTCGCCAGAATCGCCTCGGCCTGTTCGAACTCGGTGATCAGGCCGACCGCGACGACCGGGATCGACACCGCTTCGCGCACCGCACGGGCCAAGGGCACCTGATAATTGGGACCGACCGGGATCGCCTGGCGCGGATCGAGGCCGCCGCTCGAGACGTGGATCGCGGCGGCGCCGCGCGCCTCCAGCGCCTTTGAAAAGGCGATCGTCTGCTCGATGTCCCAGCCGCCCTCGACCCAGTCGGTACCAGACAGGCGGACAGTGACCGGGCGATCGGCCGGGAAGGCCGCGCGGACCGCGTCGAAGACTTCGAGCGGGAAGCGCATCCGGTTCTCCAGGCTGCCGCCATAGTCATCCTCGCGGCGGTTGGAGAGCGGCGAGAGGAATTCGTGGAGCAGATAGCCATGCGCGCCGTGGATCTGGATCGCGTCGAGGCCCAGCCGCGCAGAGCGGCGCGCAGCATCGGCAAAGGCATCGCGGATGCGGTCGAGGCCGGCCCGATCGAGCGCGGTCGGCGCATTCTCCGACTCCTCGAACGGCAGCGCCGAGGGGGCGACGGTCTGCCAGCCATGCTCATGATCCGGCGCCAGCTGCGCACCACCGCGCCAGGGCAGGTCGGTCGACGCCTTGCGCCCGGCATGGGCCAGCTGGATCGCGATCGGCATCGTCGAATGGCGGCGCACCGCCTCCAGCACGCGGGCCATCGCCGCTTCGGTGCGGTCATCCCACAGGCCGACATCGGCATAGCTGATCCGCCCTTCGGGCTCGACCGCCGTCGCTTCGATCGTCAGCAGGCCCGCGCCCGACGCGGCAAGCCCGCCCAGATGCTGGATATGCCAGTCGGTCATCGCGCCGTCCTCGGCCGAATATTGGCACATGGGGGCGATGACGATGCGGTTGGCGAGGGTCAGGCCGCCGACGGTGAGCGGCTGGAAGAGCTTGGCAGCGGGCACGAATATCTCCTGATCTCTATGATCGGTACGGAGCCGAGATAGGCATCGGTTCGCATAAACGCCTCAAAGCATCTCGCGGGTCATCCATAAGATATGTTATGTATAGACCATGCAGCTTCAGCAGCTCCGCACCTTCGTCGAGGTCTATCGCCGCCGTTCGATCAGCGAGGCCGCACGCGTGCTGGGCCTGACCCAGCCAGCCGTCTCGCAACATGTCGCCTCGCTCGAGAGCCAGCTGGGCCGACCCTTGTTCGAACGCCATGCGCGCGGGGTACGGCCGACGACGATCGCAGAGGAACTGGCGGCCAGCCTCGGCAATTCGCTGGACAGCGCCGAGGCCGCGCTCGCCTCGATGCGCGCGCGTTCGGCCGAACTGGGCGGGGTCGTCCACATCGCGGCTCCGTCCGACTATATGGCGGAAAGCGTCGCGCCCCGCCTCGACGGGCTGCTCCGTGCGGGTCTGGAGTTGCGCCTCCATGTCGGCGGACGCGATCTGTTGTTCGACATGCTGCTCAACGGCCGCGCCGACCTCGCCTTCATCGTGTCGAAGCCCGAAGATCCCCGGCTCGCCTTCCAGCCGCTGGGGTTCGAGAAGCTCCACGCCTGCGCCTCGCCCGCGCTGGCGCAGGCGATTGCGGATCGCGGCGACATCGCCGCCGCGCTCGCGGAGACGCCGCACCTCGCTTATGATCTCGATCGCCCGCTGGTCCGCACCTGGCTGCGCGCCAACGACCTGCCCCTGCCGACGACGATGCCCGTCGTGACCGCCCCGGATCTGCGCGTCCTGCGGATGATGTTGTGCAACGGTGCGGGCTGGACGGTGATGCCCGACTATCTCTGTGCCGCCTCGGTCGCGCGTGGCACGCTGGCGATCATTCCTCCGCCCGTCGCGACGCCGGAGAACCGCTTCCACCTTGCCTGGACGCCCAGCGCGCTGCGCCAGCCGCGCGTCGCCTTCGCCCGCTCCCTGCTGATTGAAGCGCTGAGCGGGGCGACGGCCGAGCCCCGTTAGCCTTGTCTTAACCATATAAGTCTAAGCCGGACGCCGATATTCCCAGCATCGGATGCCCAGCATGATCCCAGCGCGCTTCATCGACCCCGACTTCAGCCTGGCCGAGCTTGCGGAACCGAACGAGAAGCTGGGTTGCCCGGTCTTCTCCGGGGGCCGCGCGATCCAGGCTGGCGAAACCCTGCTCAGCCGCAACCGCATCTTCGACGAGATCTGGCAGCGCTGGAACGACACGCCGCTCGCCTGTGAGGACCAGTGCTCGGCACGCTATTATTTCGACCTCGTCCAGACGCTGCGCGACTTCAACGGCGAGTTCGACCATGTCGTAGAAGTCGGCTGCTATATGGGCGGCGCGACCTCGATCCTCGCCGGCTGCATGGACCGGTTCGACTTCACGCTCGACATCGTCGACCTCAGCGCCAGCTATCTGCGCTACGCTTATGAGCGGGCGCGGCGGATGTATCCCGAGGCCGCCGGCCGCATTCGCCTGTTCCACGGCGACCTGCCGGCCTATGTCCGCCACGTGATGCTCGCCGAGGCGCCCCGCCGCACGGTCGTCCACCATGACGGTGCGCATCATTTCGAGATCGTGGTCAAGGACCTCGCCGCCCTGTCCTTCGCGCGCGAGCAGCTGCACGCGATCATCGCGCAGGACACGCATTTGCGCGGAACCGCCAAATATATGAACTTCGTCGACATGGCGCTCTATGCCGTGTTCGGCACGGACCTCAGCTATGCGCCGATCGGCTCGGTCTATGACGAGTATGACCCGGTGACCCAGCCCAACATGTACCAGGGCAATTATTTCATGCCGGGCGCTGCCGAGGGCTTCGTGCTGCCAATGAACTGCAACGAATTCCGCTATCCGCACCCGTTGCTGTCGATCGACGATTTCCTTCCCGCTCCGCACGACGAAGCGGCACCGCTCGACCAGGCGGCCTGACGCAAATCACAGTGACGAGACACAAAAAAGGGGGCTGCGAGGCCCCCTTTTCTGTTCCGAAGCTATCGGCTGCGATCAGTAAACGCGCGCCTTCGGCTTGATATACTCGACCTCGTCGGTGAGCGTGTACTCGTGCACCGGACGGTAATCGATGCTCACCTTGCCCTGGTCGAACCAGGAAATGGTGTGCTTCATGAAATTCTCGTCGTCGCGGTTCGGGAAGTCCTCGTGCATATGCGCGCCGCGGCTTTCCTTGCGATTTTCCGCCGAGTGCATCGTCACGACCGCCTGGGGGAGCATGTTGTCCAGCTCCAGCGTCTCGATCAGGTCGGTGTTGAACACCAGCGACCGGTCGATGATGCCGACATCGGCAATCGTCTTGTAGACGTCGTCGATCAGCGTCAGGCCCTCGCTCAGCAGTTCGCTGTCGCGGAACACCGCGCAGTGCTTCTGCATCGTGCGCTGCATCTTCAGGCGGATTTGCGCGGTCGGCGTGCCGCCCTTGGCGTTGCGATAATGATCGAGACGGCCGAGCGCCTTGTCGTCGGCTTCCTTGTTGACCGTGCCGTGCTTGCTGTTCGGCTTGATCAGCTCCGCCAGGCGGAAACCGGTCGCGCGGCCGAAAACGACGAGATCGATCAGCGAGTTGGAGCCGAGGCGGTTAGCGCCGTGCACCGACACGCAAGCTGCTTCGCCGACGGCGAACAGGCCGGGGACGACCGCATCCGGGTTGCCGTCCTTCAGCGTGACGACTTCGCCATGATAGTTACAGGGAATGCCGCCCATGTTGTAGTGGACGGTCGGCGTGACCGGCAGCGGCTGGCGCGTCAGGTCGACGCCGGCGAAGATCTTGCCGGTCTCGGTGATGCCGGGCAGGCGCTCCGCCAGCACCTTGGGATCGATGTGATCGAGGTGGAGGTAGATATAGTCGCCATTCTTGCCGACGCCGCGACCTTCGCGGATCTCCATCGCCATCGAGCGCGACACGACGTCGCGGCTGGCGAGATCCTTGGCCGACGGAGCATAGCGCTCCATGAAGCGCTCACCCTGCGAGTTGGTCAGATAACCGCCCTCGCCGCGCGCGCCTTCGGTGATCAGCACGCCCGCACCGTAGATGCCGGTCGGGTGGAACTGGACGAACTCCATGTCCTGCAGCGGCAGGCCCGCGCGCAGCACCATGCCGCCGCCGTCACCCGTGCAGGTGTGCGCCGAGGTCGCGGAGAAATAGGTACGGCCCGAGCCGCCCGTCGCCAGCACGACCGCATGGCTGCGGAAGCGGTGGATCGAGCCGTCTTCCATGCAGAGCGCGATGACGCCCTTGCACTCGCCATTTTCCATGATCAGGTCGAGCGCGAAATACTCGATATAGAAGTCGGCGTCGTACTTCAGGCTCTGCTGATAGAGCGCATGAAGCATGGCGTGACCGGTGCGGTCGGCCGCAGCACAGGTGCGCTGCACGGGCGGGCCGGCACCCATATTCTGCATGTGGCCGCCGAACGGACGCTGATAGATCTTGCCCTCGTCGGTGCGGCTGAACGGAACACCGGCATGTTCGAGCTCGATCACTGCTGCCGGCGCTTCGCGCACCATATATTCGATCGCATCCTGATCCCCCAGCCAGTCCGACCCCTTGACGGTGTCGTACATGTGCCAGGTCCAGTGGTCCGGCCCCATATTGCCGAGGGAGGCGGCGATGCCGCCCTGCGCCGCGACGGTGTGGCTGCGGGTCGGGAAGACCTTGGTGATGCAGGCCGTCTTCAGACCGGCACCGGCCGCGCCCATCGTAGCGCGAAGACCGGAACCGCCGGCGCCGACGACGACCGCGTCGTACAGATGGTCGACGATCTTATAGGCCTCGGACATCAGGCAGACACTCCCGCGAAGGCGATCTTGAGGATCGAGAAGATCGCGAGTGCCGCGCCCCCGATCGCATAGAAGTTGAGAAGCAGCAGGAAGAAGACCTTGCCGGCCTCCTCATGCACATAGTCCTCGACCACGACCTGGAGGCCCAGGCGCATGTGGTAGAAGATCGAAATCGTCAGCAGCACCAGCGGCACCGCCACCATCGGCGAGCCAACCCACTGCACCACCGCCTCGTGCGACAGGCTGGGAAGGCGGAACATCGAGATGACGAACCAGGTTGCGAGCAGCAGGTTGCTGACTGCGGTAACGCGCTGGCGCCACCAGTGCATCGCGCCATGTTTGGCCGAGCCGAGACCGCGGACGCGACCGATACCGGTACCGCTACCCATTATTGAGCTCCCTTGCTGGCGGCGCGCAGCAGGATCGGCGCCCAGATAGCCAGAGTGACGAGCAGCGAAGAGGCCATGGTCACCAGCGCCGCAGTGCGGTTGATCTTCAGTTCATAGCCCGCGCCGATATCGAGCACGAAATGGCGGAGACCCGAGAACATGTGCTGGAAGAACGCCCAGGTCAGCCCGATCGCGAACAGATAGCCGAAGCCGGACGTGGCAACGGCCAGAAAGGTCGCATAAGCTTCGGGACCGGTCGCTGCAGCGACGAGCCACCAGACGAAGCCGATGCCGGCGGCCACGGCCAAACCCACGCCAGTGGCACGATGCAGGATCGACACAAGCATGTGCGGTCCCCATCTCCAGATGGTCAGGTGCGGCGAAAGCGGACGCCCTGGATTTCGCGACATAAAGCCCTCCTGCTGTCGTGGCGCCGTTCTTAGACGAGTCGCCGCGCCGTGCAAGGTGCAAGGAAGGGAAGTGGCTCGGAAATCCGCCCTATCTAAAGGACCTGTTTACCATCTCCTCGTACTTCTCACCGCATATCGGAATCAAATGTTACGGTGCAGGAGCCCAGGATGAACGGTCTGAACGTGGAGACGATCGGCCTCACGGATCAGGAAATTCGGCGCAAGCTGGCAATCTACGATCGCGCGGGCGATCTGAACGCCCGGTTGCGCGCCATATGGGACCGCGGCGGCGACGATCTGCTCGCCAAGCTGCGCGATATCTATGTGAGCGGGTTCGAGCGCCGGGCGGTCGAATATCCTGTGCACGGCGAATCGCGCGCCGGTGAATCGACCATGGATCAAGGCATGCGGCTGTGGCGGAACATGCTGCGCGACGGCGCTCATGTCGAAGAGATCCGCGCCTTTGCCCAGACCACGCTGACCAACGTTGCCGCGGGTGGCGACCATAGCATGATCGCCGAACAGACCGCCGCCGGCATCGCCGCCTTCTGCAGCCTTATCATCCGCACCTATCCGGACGATGCAGCCTTCGTCAGTGCCAGTTGCCAGGCTTTGATGACGCTCAATGCGATCTATTTCGACGTCACCTTCACCATCGTCGGTGCGCAGCACCGCGCCGCCGAACATCGCGGGCTGAGCGACAGGAGCCAGGCGTTCCGGACGAACATCTCCGAAGCACTCTCCCGCGCGCTCGACGATTCGCGCGGCCTGCGTGAGAAGACCGGCCACACCTCAAGCGCAGCACGCGGCATGCTGGGCAAGACCTCCGAAGTCGCGGCCGCAGCGGAACAGTCGGCGCTGGCGATGCGCGAAGCGGCGCACACCGCAGCCGGTCTGATCCGCGCGATCGAGGAGAGCCGCGCCGAAGTCGAGGTCGCGGCGCAGATCGCGACCCGCGCCGCCGAACGCTCGGGTCACGCCGTGGCGATCTCCGAAGTCCTTTCGGACCATGCTCAGGCGATCGAATCGATCCTGGGCCTGATCCGCGACATTGCCGGCCAGACCAATTTGCTCGCTCTCAACGCCACGATCGAGGCGGCCCGCGCGGGCGACGCGGGACGCGGCTTCGCGGTGGTCGCGCAAGAAGTGAAAAGCCTCGCCAGCCAGACGGCGCGGGCGACGGACGACATTGCGGCGAAGATCGCGGCAATCCAGGCGGCCACCCGCCAGACAGTCGACGCCAACGGATCGATCCGCGACATCGTCGGCGAGGTCCAGACATCGGCCGAGCGCATCCGCTCGACGATGGAAGCGCAGGCACAGACCGTGACCATGATCACGGCAGCCGTCGACGAGACGGCACTGGCCGCCGACTCCATGTCCTCCACCATCTCCGCGATCCGCTCGGACACCGAGAGCGTGGCGGGCGAGATCGATCACCTCGAAGCCGGCTTCCGCCGGGTCGACAGCGAATTGTCGCGTCTCGAAACGATCACCGGAGAGTTTGTGAGCCGCATCGCGGCCTGACGCGATGGGGAGCCGGCACGCCCGGCTCCTGCGATGGCGGCGAACGGCGGCGCTTGAGGCGGGCGCACAAACCCCCTATCCCGCGCCGCATGGCCATTCACATCTTCGCGACCGGCACCAGCCGGGGTATCGGCAACGCCATTCTCGACCGCTTCGGGCGGGAGGATGTCAGGATCGTCGGGCATCGTTCGAGCCCCGCCGAAGGCGACGCGAGCGTCGCCGCCGACCTTTCCGATCCGACGGCGCCGAGGCGCGCCTGGGATCAGGCGCTCGAGGCGCTCGACGGGCGGATCGACGTGCTCATCAACAATGCCGGCATCTTCGAGGCGGTGTCGATCGACGCGCCCGATGCCGCCTGGACCGACGCCTGGTCGCGGACGATGCAGATCAACCTGCAGGCGTCGGCCGATCTCTGCCGGCTCGCCATCCTCCACTTCCGGCGCCACGGCGGCGGGCGCATCGTCAATGTCGCGAGCCGCGCCGCCTATCGCGGCGACAGCCCCGCCCACTGGCATTATGCCGCATCCAAGGCCGGCATGATCGGCATGACCAAGTCGATCGCTCGCGGCTATGCGATCGAGAATATCCTGGCCTTCGCCGTTTGCCCCGGCTTCACCATGACGGGGATGGCCGACGACTATCTGGCGAGCCGGGGCGGCGACAAGCTGCTGGCGGACATTCCGCTCGGCCGCGTCGCGCACCCCGACGAGATCGCCGAGACGGTCAAATTCCTCGCGCTCGACGCTCCGCCGTCGATGACCGGCGCGGTTCTGGACATCAATGGAGCTTCCTATGTCCGCTAAGCGCAGGAGCGAACCGAAGGGCGATGGCATCACCGGCTTTCCGTTCGACGCCCCCCGGCAGGGCAGCTGGAAGATCACCCTCCCCTGCACCAAGGAGGAAGGGCAGATCCTCGACGAGGATCTCGGCGAATTGCTGATGCTCGATCCGCCGCCAACGGTGATGACGAGCGAACCCGATCCCTGCCGCCCCGATGACTGGCAGCTCGACGTCTATGTCGAGGCCAAGCCGAGCAAGGCGCTGCTGGCGCAGATCGTCGCGCTGGTGCCTAGCGCGCGCAAGGTGAAGCCGGTGGTCTCTCACATTCCCGAGGAAGACTGGGTCACCCTGTCGCAATCCGGACTCGAGCCGATCCGCGCCGGCCGCTTCTTCGTCCACACGCCTTATAATGCCGATCGCGCGCCCGACGGGATGACCGGCTTCGTGATCGACGCCGGGCGGGCATTCGGCACCGGCCATCATGAGACGACCACCGGCTGCCTGATGATGCTCGATCGGCTGCGTCGCTCGGGCCTCCGCTTCGACGACATCGCCGATGTCGGCACCGGAACCGGGCTTCTGGCCTTCGCGGCCCGGGCGCTGTGGCCGGCGGCGAAGGTGATCGCTTCCGACATCGATCCCGTATCGATCGAGGTCACCGCCGAGAACGCTGCCGTCAACGATATCCCGGTCGGGCGCGGGCGCGGGCAGGTCGAACTGGTCGTCGCCGCAGGTCTGGCCCATCGGCGCCTGAAAGCGCGCCTGCCCTATGACCTGCTGATCGCCAACATCCTTGCCGGTCCGTTGATCGAACTGGCGCCGGTCTTCGGCAATGCGGTGTTGCCGGGCGGATCGCTGATTCTGGCGGGGTTGCTCGACACGCAGGCGGACGCGGTCGCGCAGGCCTATCGGCGGCAAGGCTTCTATCTGGCAGAAACGATTCAGCGCGGCGATTGGCCGACACTACGACTCGTCAAGCGCCGGCGGCACTTTCTGTAAGGGCAAGGTCGGACCGCGACCTGTTCCGGGACAGCATATTGCGAAAGCCACGCTTCTCCTCTGTCATGGCAGGGATAATCTGATATGATCGCCTCCGAAATTATTTCGGGGCGGCAACAGCTTGAGGCGGATTTCGGGGTGGCGATCCCTCGCTTGGCAGACCGTTCTGGCGGCCTTCGCGATCACGGCTTTTGTCACCTCTGCTATGGCAGCCGGAGGGACGGACGCGCGCTGGTCGCAACTCGTCACCACGATCTTCCACAATTATGGCCGCGACAACGGCCTGCCGCACCCCGTGCCGACCGCGCTGGCCCAGGATCGCAACGGCTTTCTCTGGATCGGGACGCAGGGCGGACTTGCCCGCTGGGACGGCTACCGTTTCCGCACCTATCGCGCCGATCCGGAACGGCCCGGCAGCCTGCAGGACGACTGGATCGAGGCGCTTCATGTCGACGCGCGCGGCCGGCTCTGGGTCGGCGGCGGCGCAGGTGGCCTTTCCTATTATGATCCCCAGCGTGACCGGTTCGTGCCCGTCCGCGTGGAGCGCACGTCCGGGCGCGTTCATATTGCCGAGATCATCGATGATGGACGATCGGGGCTGTGGGTCGCGACCGATACCGGTCTGCACCATATCAGCCCCTATGGCCGCAACGGCTTCCGCTTCCCCTCCGCCCTGATCGAAAAACAACCGGTCCGGGCGCTGCTGCGGCAGCGCGACGGAGCGCTGTGGATCGGTACGACCGAGGGGCTCTCGCGCTCCCCTGCCGACCTGAGCCGCCGTGTCGCCGTCCCCCTGCCCGGCGTCACGCCATCGATCAGCGCATTGTTCGAGGACGAACAGGGCCGGGTCTGGATCGGCACCGCCCGCCACGGCCTGTTCGTGGTGGATGCCGGCAGCACGGCGCCGCGACGGGTGAACGACATGCCGGTGCTGCGGACCAGCTGGGTATCGTCGATCATCTCCTCCGCGCCCGGCGAAGTCTGGGCTGCGCTGCGCGGGACCGGCATCGCCGCGATCGACACTGGCACCGGCCGGACGCGGATGATCACCCACGACCGCGCCGTCCCCGGCAGCCTGGCGCATAATGACGTCTGGGCGCTGCTGCGCGACAAGGCCGGCTCGCTCTGGGCCGGCAGCACGGGCGGCCTCAGCTATCGGCCACAGACCGCCGGCCTGATTTCCACCGTCGTCAGTTCGCCGCAAAACCCCAAGGGCCTGAGCGCACCAGATGCCTTCGCCCTGCTGGCTGCGCGCAACGGGCGGATCTGGCTCGGCTATGTCGAAGGCGGTGTCGACGTGATCGATCCGCTCGCGGGCCGCGTCGCCGCGATCCGCCCCAGCCGCTCCGGCTCGCACGAGATGCTGCCGCCCGACGTGGTCTTCGGCCTCGCCGAATCCGCGATAGGACGTGTCTATGTGGGCACGCGGCGGGGTCTCTATTTCATCGATCCCGGCAGCTGGCGCGTGCGGCACGTCCAGGTGCCCGGCGAAAGTCCCGAACTGTCGATCAACGCGGTGCGCTTCGATGGCGATATGTTGTGGATCGGCACGGATGAGCGCGGCCTGATCGGCTTCGTTCCCGACAAGAGCGGCACCAGCGGCCAAGTCGCCTTCGGGGGCGATCGAACGGCGCGCCTCGCCGATGGGGGCATCAACGCCATTTTGCGCGGCGCTGGCACGGCGCTGTGGGTCGGCGCGCGCAACGGCCTCTACCGGATCGACGTTCGCAGCCACGCGATCGAGCATGTGATGGCGGCGCCCACCGATCCGGGCGGACTGCCTGCGCGCTTCGTCGTCACGCTGCTGATCGACCGCCGAGGGAAGCTCTGGGTCGGCACCTTCGGCGGCGGGTTGGCGATGGTGACCGGGCGCGATGCCGCCGGTCGGCTCCGCTTCCGCCGGATCGGCGTGGCGCAGGGACTGCCCCATGCCAATGTCGATACGCTGCAGATGGACGGGGACGGCACCATCTGGGCAGGCACCGACGATGGCCTCGCGCGGATCGATGCGCGCAATTTTACCGCCCGTTCGCTGCGGCAGGCGGACGGGTCGGCGCTGATCGACTATTTCGCCGGGTCCGGGGCGACCACGCCGCAGGGCGAGGCGCTGTTCGGCGCCAAGGGTGGGATGACCATCGTCCGCCCCGGCAATCTGCCTCCCTGGACGCTTCAGCCGGCGCTGGTCGTGACCGATCTGCGAGTGGGCGGTGCCCCCCTGCCCATCGTGCGGGTCAATGCACGAGGGCAGCAGAAAGCCATCCTGGTTCAGCCCGACGCGAACAGCATCGCCGTCGAGTTCGCGGCGCTCGACTTCTCCGCTCCCGAACGCAACCGCTATGCCTACCGGCTGGAAGGCTTCGATCAGAAATGGACCGAGACCGACGGCGAACGCCGGCTCGCCATCTACACCAATCTGCCGCCGGGCGATTTCGTCCTTCGCATCCGCGGCACGAACCGCGCCGGCCTGTGGAGCGAGCATGAACTGGCCCTGCCCGTCCGCGTCTTGCCGACCTGGTATCAGCGCTGGTGGGCGAAGCTCGGCGCAGCCCTTCTGCTCGGTGCGCTGCTGGTGATGATCGTGCGCTGGCGCACCCACTATCTGCAGAAGCGGCAGAGGGCGCTCGAACATCAGATCGCCGAACGGACGGCGGACCTGAGCGCGGCGAACGAGAGCCTGGCGCGCATGGCGATGACCGACCCGCTGACCGGATGCGCCAACCGCCGCCACTTCATGTCGGTGGCCGAGGATTATGTGGACAACGCCAAACGCGAGGGGACGCCGCTCAGCCTGATCGTCATCGACCTCGACGAGTTCAAGGCACTCAACGATCGCCTCGGCCATCCCGGCGGCGATGCCGTGCTCGGCATGATCGGCGCGTTGCTGCTGCGGCAGATGGAGCCGGGCGACGTGGCCGGGCGGATCGGCGGCGAGGAGTTTGCCGTCCTGCTGCCGAACAGCACGGTCGAACAGGCCACGGCCCGCGCCGAGCGTATCCGCAATGCGATCCGCGAAGCGAGGACGCCGTTCAGGGAAAGCGAGGTGGCGGTCACCGCCAGCCTCGGCGTGAGCGGCTTCGGCGCGGACGACGACTTTTACTCGCTCTACATGAAAGCGGACGCCGCGCTGTACGCAGCCAAGGGCGGTGGACGCGACCGGGTGCGGCAGGACGAGATCATCGGCTAAGCGCTGCCGTCAGGCTTGGTTCTCCGCCAGCCCCAATATCGTCGCCCATTCCTCGTCGCTCACGGGAGAGACCGACAGTCGGCTCTGACGCAGCATCGCCATGCCCGTGAGTGCCGCCTCGGCCTTCATCTCAGCCAGCGTAACGGCCCGCGACAGTGCACGGACGGGAGCGATCTCGACCGCCACGAAGCGGCCTGCAGGATCGCTGGCGTCGGGAAAAGCCTCGCGCACCACCCGGGCGATGCCGACCACGGCCAGCCCCTCCTGGCTGTGATAGACGAACAGTTCGTCGCCTTCGCGCATCGCCTTCAGGTGCAGGGCGGCGGCATTGTTCCGGACGCCATCCCAGATGGTGCGACCGTCGCGTTCGAGGTCGGCATAGGAATAGCTGTTGGGTTCCGACTTCACGAGCCAATGCGCCATATCGCGTCTCCTGCCTTGCGTCGCTCCGGCGTTCTAGCGGTCACCGCTTCCACGCGCCAGCGACGGCCACTGGCGACAGGCGCCGATCAGACGACCAGACGATAGCCCACGCCCGGTTCGTTGCGCAGCAGCAGCGGCGCAGCCGGATCATCCTCCAGCTTCAGCCGCAGCCCGCGCATCGCGACGCGCAGATATTCGATATCGTCGACATGCGCCTCGCCCCATGCCGCGCGCAACAGATGGGCATGGGTCAGCACCCGGTCGGGATGGCGGGCGAGTTCGGCCAGCACCGCATATTCCTTGCGCGTGAGCTTGATCTCCTCGCCCGCGCGCAGCACCCGCCGCGCGGCGAGATCGATCGAGACGGCCCCTGCGACCACTGCCGCCGATGCTCCCGCAGTCCCGGCACGGTGACGCAGCGCCGCCCGGATGCGCGCCAGCAATTCTTCGCTGTCGAACGGCTTGACCACATAATCGTCGGCGCCGAGATCGAGCGCTGCCACCTTCTCGGCCGTCGCATCGCGCGCGGTGAGCACGATCACGGCGCGGTCCATCGCCTTCATCAGCGGCACCAGTTCGAGCCCGTCCCGGTCGGGCAGGCCCAGGTCGAGCAGAACCAGATCACAGCCCTCGCGCCGCGCCGCCGTCAGCCCCTCGGCGCCGGTCGCGGCTTCGCTCGCCGCATAGCCTGCCCGATCGAGCGCGGCGCGGACGAGGCGCCGGATCGCGGGCTCGTCGTCGACGATGACGATGGCGTGGCTCATCGCTGCTCCGCTCCGCTTCCCAGCCGCCTGACGGCGGATGCCGGCCAGGCCAGTTCAAACGCCGCGCCGCCTTCGCGGCGATTACGCGCCACGACACCCAGCCCCATGGCATCGGCAAAGCCCTTCACTATCGCCAGTCCGAGGCCGGTACCACCGGTCCGGTCGTCGCCGACGACGCGGATAAAGCGATCGAACAACTGCTGCTCGCGACCTTCGGGCAATCCCGGCCCCTCGTCCTGCACCGCGAGCGTAAGCCCGTCGGCCTGACGGCGCGCCTCCACGCGGATCGCGGTTTCGGGCGGCGCGAATTTCGCTGCATTGCCGAGCAGGTTGATCAGGATGTGGTGCAGCATCCGGGGGTCGGCCTCGACCAACGGCAGCGTCGGCGGAACGTCGAGGACCAGCCGATGGCGCGACAATTCGGCGCGCAGATCCTGTGCGGCGGCAGCGACGGCATCGGTCAGGTCGGTCGCCTCCCGCCGTACGACCAGCGCCCCGGCCTCGATCCGCGTCATTTCGACCAGATCGTCGAACACCCGGCGAAGCCGCCGTGCTTCGCTCTTCAACAGGATCGTGGTCGGGGTCTCTCCGCTTTCGGCGGCCAGTTCGTCGGCAGCAGCCACCACCGCCGTCAGCGGCGTCTTCAGGTCGTGGCCCAGCGACGACAACAGGGTCGCACGCAGATCGTCGCGCTGTTTGAGCGCGTTCACCTCGCGCGCCTGCGCCTCCAGCGTCAGCCGCTCATGGGCGAGCGATGCCTGGCCCACCAGCGTCGTGAACAGGATGCGCTTGTCCGTCGGTATGGGATCGCCCCCGCCCGGCCGCGCGACGCCGAGAACGGCGAGGATGCCCAGCGCGGTTTTCAGCGGATGGAATTGCCAATCGCTCGCGGTGAGCGTGCCGCTGTCCCGGCCTGCCACCTCACCGCGTTCATAGGCCCATTCATAAGCGGCGACGTCGATGGGCCCCAAGGTCGGCCGCTCGGGATTGGCCCCGATCATCGCTAGACGCTTGCCATCATTGGCCAGAAGCACCGTCGATACGTCGAGCAAATGGGCGACCTCTTCGCAGACTGCTGCGGCTGTTCCGGCTTCGTCGGATACCGCCGCGAGCCGCTGACCGAAGGCCGCCAGCGCGGCATTTTCGCTCGCTGTCCGCGCGCCGATCGTCGCCTCGCGCCGCAATCGCCCGGCGAGCTGGCTGGCGACGACCGCCACCGTCATCAGGACGAGCAGCGTCACCACATTTTGCGGGTCGGCGATGGTGAAATTGTAGAGCGGTGGCAGGAAGAAGAAGTTGTACGCAAGCGCACCCGCGACGCTGGCGACGAGCGACGGCCGAAGCCCCAGCAAGGTGGAGGTCGCGATCACCGGCAGCAGATAGAGCAGATCGATCGACTGCGGCCCGACCCAGGGTTGGGCGACCTTCGCGATCAGGGTGGTCATGGCGACGAAGACGAGGCCGACCGCAGAACCCCGCAACGCAGACCGGCCGAACAGGCGCAGCGGCCCCTCGCGCGCCGGGCCTACCGCGACCGGCACCACATGGACGGCGACCCCGTCCAGGGTCCGCACCAGCCGATCGACCACCGAACCGTGGCGAAGCTCGAACCACCAGCTGCGCCGCGACTTGCCCAAGACCACGGCGGTCGCGCGCGATTGCAGGACATGGTCGCGAAGCCCCTCGAACACCGACCGGGCCGGAACGGTCGCGATGGTCGCGCCCAGGGTGGCGGCAAGCTTCAGGGCTTCGGCCGTGCGATCGCGCGCCGGGGCGCCAAGATGGGCGTTGCGCGGCGTTTCGACGCTCACCACCGTCCAGGATGCGTGCAGCGCGTCGGCAAGCCGCTTCGCCGTGCGGATCAGCGTCTCGCCGCCGGGTCCGTCGCCGATGCCGACGATGATGCGCTCGCCCGCCCCCCACACGCCGTCCTCGCCGACGCTGTCGACATGGTCCAGCAGATGCCGGTCGACCGACTGCGCCGCCCGGCGCAGAGCAAGTTCGCGCAGAGCGGACAGGTTCGCCTTGGAAAAGAAATGCGCCAGCGCCCGGCTGGCTTCCTGCGGCACATAGACCTTGCCCGCCTTCAGCCGTTCGATCAGTTCGTCGGGCGGCAGGTCGACGATCTCGAGTTCGGCATCGTCCAGAATGCGGTCGGGCACCGTTTCCCGAACGCGGACACGGGTGAGGCTGGCGACGAGATCGTTGAGGCTCTCGACATGCTGAACGTTCAGCGTGGTCAGCACGTCGATGCCGGCGTCGCGCAACTCCTCTATGTCCTGCCAACGCTTGGGATGCCGGCTGCCCGGCGCGTTGCTGTGCGCCAGTTCGTCGACCAGCGCGACCTGCGGTCGACGCTCGAGCATGGCGTCGAGGTCGAACTCGCTCAGTTCGTGGGCGCCGTGCCGCACCGACCGCCGAGGCAATATCTCGAGCCCGGTAGCGAGGCGCTGCGTCTCGGCCCGGCCATGGGTTTCGAGTATGCCGACGACGACATCGGTGCCATTGCGCAAATGCTCCGCGCCTTCGCGCAGCATCTCGAAGGTCTTGCCCACCCCGGGGGCCGCACCGAGGAATATCTTGAGCCGGCCGCGCGCCTCCCGACGCGCGGCCCGCAGAAGAAGCTCGGGTGAGGGGCGCGTGGGCTCGACCATCAGCGTTTGATAGGCGCGATCCGGTCCAGCTGTCGATTGAGCAGCAGCACATTGACGCGCGGTTCGCCGATTATCCCGAGCAGAGGACGCTCGACCTGTTCTGCGACCAGCGAGCGGAGCCGCCCCTCGTCGATCGCACGCGCGGCGGCAACCCGCTTGATCTGGGAAAGAGCCGCCTCGGGGCTGAGATCGGGATCCAGCCCCGAGGCGGAGGTGGTGACCAGGTCAGGAGGAACAAGATCCCCGGTCAGTCCCTGAGCGCGCGCTTCGGTCACGCGCGCTGCAATTGCATCGCGCAGGGCCTGGGAGCCCGGTGCGAGATTGGTACCGGCCGATGCGCTGGCGTCATAGCCCTGCCCCGCTGCCGAGGGGCGCGAGTGGAAATAGGCAGGGCCGGCGAAACCTTGGGCGATCAGTTCCGAACCGATGATCCGGTCGCCTTCGCGGATCAGGCTGCCATTGGCAGCGCCCGGCATGGTGACCTGGGCGATCCCGGTCACCACAGCCGGGAAGACGAGGCCGGTCAGCAGGGCGAGGGTCGCCAACAGGATGACGGCCGGGCGCAGCGCGCCGCGAATTTCGGTGAACATAGTCTGTCCCTCAGGCGAGATGGAGGCCGGTCACGGCAAGGTCGATCAGCTTGATGCCCAGGAAGGGCGCGACGAGCCCACCGACGCCGTAGATGCCCAGGTTGCGCGCAAGCAGGTCGCCAGCGGGCGCCGGGCGGTAGCGAACGCCCTTCAGCGCGAGCGGAACGAGCGCGGGAATGATCAGAGCGTTGAAGATGATCGCCGACAGGATCGCGCTCTGCGGACTGTGGAGACCCATGATATTGAGCGCGGCGAGGCCCGGATAGAGCACCACGAAGATCGCGGGCAGGATCGCGAAATATTTGGCGACGTCGTTCGAGATCGAGAAAGTGGTCAGGGCACCGCGTGTCATCAGCATCTGCTTGCCCAGCCCGACAATCTCGATCAGCTTGGTCGGGTCGCTGTCGAGGTCGACCATGTTCCCCGCCTCGCGTGCCGCCTGGGTGCCCGTGTTCATCGCGACGCCCACGTCGCTCTGCGCCAGCGCGGGGGCGTCGTTGGTGCCGTCGCCGCACATCGCGACGAGCTTGCCGCCCTGCTGCTCGCGCCGGATCAGCGCCAGCTTGTCCTCGGGGGTCGCCTCGGCGAGGAAGTCGTCGACACCGCTCTCCGCCGCGATGCTGGCCGCCGTCAGCGGGTTGTCGCCAGTGATCATCACGGTCCGGATGCCCATCCGGCGCAGTTCGCCGAAACGCTCACGGATGCCCGCCTTGACGATATCCTTGAGCTGCACGACCCCCAGCAACCGCTTGCCGTCGGCGACCGCGAGCGGCGTCGCACCATGGCGCGCGACGTCGTCGGCGATCGCCCGCAGCCGGTCGGCCCCGGAAACGTCTCCGACCCGCCGGAGCACGGCATCGACCGCGCCCTTGATCAATTCCCGCTCACCGATGCGCAGCCCCGACACCCGGGTCTGCGAGGTAAAGGCGATCGGCTCGGCCCCTTCGGGCAGTCCCTCGCCCTCACCCGCCAGTACCACGATCGACCGGCCCTCGGGCGTCTGGTCGGCCAGGCTGGACAGCCGGGCGGCGGCGGCGAGTTCGGCCTCGCTCACGCCCGGGACCGGAAGGAAGGCCGTTGCCTGCCTGTCGCCGATGGTGATGGTGCCGGTCTTGTCGAGCAGAAGCGTGTCGATGTCGCCTGCCGCCTCCACCGCACGCCCGGACTTGGCGAGCACGTTGAAGCGGACCAGCCGGTCCATCCCGGCAATGCCGATCGCCGACAGCAGCGCGGAGATCGTCGTGGGGATCAGCGTGACGAACAGCGCCACCAGCACCGGCACCGCGAGGCTGCCGCCCGCATAGGCCGCAAAGGCGGGTAGCGTACCGACCGCGATCAGGAAGATCAGGGTGAGGCCGGCCAGCAATATGGTCAGCGCGATCTCGTTCGGGGTCTTCTGGCGGCTCGCGCCTTCGACCAGAGCGATCATGCGATCGAGAAAGCCCTGTCCTGCCGCCGCCGTGACGCGGACGATAATGCTGTCCGAAATCACGCGCGTGCCGGCTGTGACGGCCGAGCGGTCGCCGCCTGCCTCCCGGATCACCGGTGCGCTCTCGCCGGTGATCGCAGCCTCGTTGACCGAGGCCACGCCTTCGACGACCTCGCCATCGGCCGGGATCAGATCACCCGTTTCGACGATCACCAGATCGCCGAGAGACAGGCCGCTGGCGTCGACAAGATCCCAGCCGCCGTCGCGACCGCGCAGTCGCTTGGCGCGCAATTCGGCCTTGGTCGCGCGCAGGCTGGCGGCCTGCGCCTTGCCGCGCCCCTCCGCGAGCGCCTCGGCGAAGTTGCCGAAGAGCACGGTGAGCCAAAGCCAGAGCACCAATTGTGCTTCGAACAGCGGATTGCCGGTGCCCGTCGCAATCCCCTTGACCAGCAGGGCTGTCGAGAGAGCGGCGACGAGAGCGGTCACGAACATCACGGGATTGCGGATGAGGACCCGGGGGTCGAGTTTCAAAACGGCGTCGCGCGCAGCGGAGGCCATCAACGGCCCGGTGAAGAGCGAAGTGGGAGCAGACATGGTCATGCCTTTCGAGGAAGCGAGCCGGTCAGAGGAGCGTGCCGGCCGCGATCTGGGCCTGGTCGGCGATCGGTCCGAGCGCGAGGCTCGGCAGGAAGGTGAGGCCGCCCACGATCAGGATGATCGCCACGAGCAGGCCGATCCACAGCGCACCGGTGGTCGGGAAGGAACCGCTTCCGGCAGGCACGCTGCGCTTGGCGGCCAGGCCTCCGGCAATCGCCAGCACCGGCAGGATCACGCCGAAGCGACCCACCGCCATGCCGAGAGCGAGCAGCAGATTGTAGAAGGGCGTGTTGCCCGACAGGCCGCCGAAAGCCGAGCCATTGTTCCCGACCGCGCTGGAGAAAGCATAGAGTATCTCGCTGAAACCGTGCGCGCCCTTGGCAAGCGGGCCTGCCAGGCCCGCAGCGGTGACGCTCGCCACGGCGGTCAGGCCCAGGATCGCCAGCGGCGGCAGGGCGATGGCGACGACCGCGAGCTTCATCTCGCGCGCCTCGATCTTCTTGCCGATATATTCGGGGGTGCGTCCGACCATCAGCCCGGCCACGAACACCGCGAGAATGGCATAGACGAGCATGCCGTAGAGCCCCGCGCCCACGCCGCCGATCACGATCTCGCCGAGCTGGATGTTGAACATCGCGACCAGCCCGCCGAGCGGCATGAAACTGTCGTGCATGCCGATGACGGCACCGCAGGAGGCGGCGGTCGTAACAGCAGCGAACAGCGCGGTGGCCGCAATGCCGAAGCGGACCTCCTTGCCCTCCATATTGCCGCCGGCAAGGCCGAGCGCCTGATGGAGCGGATTGCCGGCCGCTTCCGCGCCATAGGCGACGGCGGTACCGAGAAGGAACAGGATCGTCATCGCCGCAAGCAGCGCCCAGCCCTGCCGGACATTGCCCACCGCCTTGCCGAAGGTCAGCGTCAGCCCTGCGCCGAGCACGAAGATCGACACCATCTGGATGAAGTTGCAGAGCGCCGAGGGGTTTTCGAAGGGGTGCGCGGAATTGGCGTTGAAGAAGCCGCCGCCATTGGTGCCGAGCATCTTGATCGCCAGCTGCGATGCCACCGGGCCCAGCGCGATCGTCTGCCGGGCGCCCTCCATCGTGGTCGCGACAACCGAGCCGGTAAAGGTCTGCGGCACGCCGAGTGCCACATAGACGAGCGCAAGCAGAAGGCTGAGCGGCAGCAGCAGGTAGAGCGTGACCCGCGTCACATCGACCCAGAAATTGCCGATGCCTTGCGCTTCCTTCCGGGCGAAGCCGCGAATAACGGCGAAGGCGACGGCAATGCCGGTCGCTGCCGACAGGAAATTCTGCACGGTCAGGCCCAGCATCTGCGACAGATGCGACATCGTCGCCTCGCCGCCATAATTCTGCCAGTTGGTGTTGGTGACGAAACTGACTGCCGTGTTGAAGGCGAGCAGGGTCTCGACGCTGCCGAAGCCCTGCGGGTTCAGCGGCAGCACATGCTGCAATTTCAGGATCGCGAACAGGAATGCCAGACCCGCGAGGTTGAAGGCCAGCAGCGACATGGCATAGCCGACCCAGCTCTGGTTGGCGTCAGGATCGACGCCACCAATGCGATAGAGGAAGCGCTCGATACCGCCTCCGGGCAGATTGGCGCGGGAATAGAGGGCGTGCATCCAGTCGCCCGCCGGCTTGGCCAGCAGGACGAAGGACAAGGTGAAGAGCAGGATCATGCTCCAGCCGGCAAACGTCATGGCCCGCCTCGCTCAGAAACGCTCTGGCGTGGCGAGCACTGCCAGCAGATAGACAAGCACGGCGCACGCGACGGCCGCGCCCAGAAACAGATCGAAATTCATCGGGCCACCTCCAGCCAGGGTGGCCGACCAGATGGCACCGAACGGCGTTAAGCCGCGCGGGGCATGTTCATCGCGCTGCGTAAAGCGCGCATAAATTTCTGAGGAAGCGGTGCCCCCTCGCTCTCAGGAAAACAACAGATCAGCAGCGCGCAACACTCAATAGGTCAGCGGCTTCGCCGCCGGGCCACGGGGCTGCCGCAGCGGATTGTCGAACAAGGCCCGCTCGGCGAGCGCGGTGTCGAAGAAGGCGTGCATCTCGATGATCTTGCCGTCCTGGAAGCGGAAGATCTCGCAATAGGTCTGGTCATAGCGGTCGCCGGCCCTCGTCGGGCCGCCCCCCTCCATGATCGCGACCACCCGCTCGTCATCGGCGCACATCACCTTCCAGCGGCGGGCGAACTGCATCTCTTCGGGCACCATCGCGGCATGGACCTGCGCCGCGACGAGATCGTCGGTCATCGCCGCCTTGCCCTCGATACGCCCGGATGCGGGCGTGGTTCCCGCCATGTGGTTGACGATGTCGTCATGGTACATCGCCTCGACCGTGGCCCAGTCATTGTCATGCATCGCCTGAAAATAGCGGTTCACGAGATCGATATTCTGCTGCCGGCTCATCGCCCTCTCCTCACATCCCGCCGACATCAGACGCCGCTATGCGCGTCCGGCTCGACGGCATAGCGCGCGATCAGCTCCGCTATCGACTGACCCCGGATCAGTTCGTCGATCATCCGATGGAAATGGTCGATCCGCCGCTCGTCAGAACTCAAAATGCCCTCGTCGAAGCTTTGCGATCGCTGGCCGCGCTGCACGAACTCGACCAGACCGACATCCTCGTCGAGCACCTGGTTGACGATCGGATGGCTGCGCTTGCCCCATTGCAGCACGTCGGCGACCCGCTCGGCGCCCCCGCGCACCACCCGATGCTCGTAGAGCGGCACCGTCTCCCCCTCTTCGAGCGCAGCGCACATGATGAAGTCGAAATACATCTTCTCGGGATCGCCGCCCGGATGCGGGCGATAGCGCATCGCCACATAGAATTCAGGGAAGAGATTGAAGTGGGTGCTGGGGAACAGCATGTAATGATAGGCGTCGGTCAGTTGGCCATCGGTCAACGTCGCATAGGGGAAGGTCTCGTCGCCCATCGCCTGCCGCGCGCGCTTCGTGTCACGGATCGCGGCGCGCACGTCGCCGGCCTTGCCGGGGAAGGTCGCGGGGTCGATACCATTGGCCTGAAGCAGCGCCTGCAGCGAGGGATTCACGCTGTCCTGATCGGGATACATCCGCGACGGGCGGCCATATTCGTTGACCATATAGCTGTGAATGTTGAGCAGGGTGATCGGCGCATCCTCATTGCCCCAGCTCAATATGTCCGAATGCAGCGTCTGGAAATGGTAGCTCTCGTTGAAGGCGTCGAACACGGTCTTCCAATTGGCGCCGAATTCGAAGGTCTTGTAATCGACGATGCGGGCCTTCTCGAGCTGGTAAGGTGCCAGACGCGGGCCGATCGGACCAAGATAGGTGGCAAGGTCGGGCGCCTGATCGTAGAGCGTGAACCAGTACCAGCCGGCGAACTGCTCCACGCGGAAACGGGCGAGCGCGGTCCGCGTCTCGTCGGCCAGAACTGCAGGGTCGAAACGCTCGCGATAGGGAAGCTCTCCGAGCTTGCCCGAAAGGTCGAAGCACCAGCCGTGAAAGGCGCATTTGAACTGCGTCGCATAAGCCGGGCCGTCCTCGCTGAGCAGCAGACGGTTGCCGCGATGGCGGCAGACGTTGAACAGCCCGCGAACCTCGCCGTCGTCGCCATGGACGAACAACAGGCTCTCGCGCCCCAGGCTGTGGACATAGACGTCGCCCGGCTCGGAGACTTCCTCCACACGCGGCCCCATGTGCCAGAGCTTCGACCAGACATGCTCCCATTCGAGCCCGGCCCGTTCCCTCGACCAATACCAGTCCGGATCGATCCGAAAGCCTTCGCGCGCCTGGTTCATGCCTGTCTCGTTCCTCTCTGTCGGGAGAGTATCACGAAGCCGGCAGCAATCTGCTAGCCAATAGGGCAGCCGCGAGGCGGTTACGATCGCCGATGTGATGAAGGCGGCAGGCCTGACGCATGGCGGCTTTTATGGCCATTTCGCGTCGAAGGACGCGCTGATCGCCGCCGTGGTGGCCCAGAGCCTGTCGGCGAATGTCCCCGAGACGGTCGACATCGACGCCTGGATCGAAGCCTATCTCTCGCCGCGCCACCGTGATGCACCCGAACAGGGCTGTCCGACGGCGAGCCTCGCCGGCCTCATGCAGCAGCAGACGCCCGAGGCGCAGGCCGCGATGGCCGAGGGAATAGACGCGCAGATCGTCCGCTTGGCGGACGCCTTGCCGAGCGGCACCGACGCCGAGCGACGCCGCGCCGCCATCGGCCGATGGTCGGCTCTGGTGGGGGCGCTCATCCTGTCAAGGGCGGTCGGCACCGCACCGCTCTCCGACGAGATCCTGTCCGAAACCCGCTCCTGGATCGGCAGCCTGAGGAAAGAAGTCGCATGAACGTGACACAGGATCTGGCGGATCTGGACGGTCATGACCAGCTCGCCGCGATGATGGCCGCTGGACGGAATCCACCGATCGGCGAGACGCTGGAGTTTCGGCTGGTCGAACTGAAACGCGGCCGCGTGGTGTTCGAAGGATCGCCGACGAGCCGCATGTTCAACCCGATCGGCTCGGTCCATGGCGGCTATGCCGCCACCTTGCTCGACAGCGCTTGCAGCTGCGCGGTCCATTCGAGCCTGCCCGCCGGGCAGGGCTATACGGCGCTCGAACTCAAGGTATCCTCCCATCGCGCGCTGAGCGAGACGAGCGGTCCGGTCCGCGCCGAAGGTAAGCTCGTTTCACTGGGCCGCCGCGTCGGCTTCTCCGAAGCCCGCCTCCTCGACGCACAAGGCCGCCTCTGCGCCTCGGCGACGTCGACCCTCCTGGTGTTTCCGATCGCTGGAAAGGACGGATAGTTCGGACAGCTCCGGAGATTACCCTGTCTCCGATCACGAGCGGCGAGAGATGGGGGCAAAGACTTCACTGGAATTCTCGAAAGGAACGCGCCATATGACCATCTACATGGTCAGGAGCGTGATATGGATGCGATCAGTCTGGCAGAAGCCAAAGCCCATCTGAGCGAACTGATCGATCGCGTCGAGGCAGGCGGCTCGATCGATATCACGCGGCGCGGCAAGCCCGTCGCCCGCCTTACCGGCGCAGCCCAGCCCCGCACGCCGGTTTCCCTCACCTTGCTGCAATCTCTGACCGCCACGCTCCCACCACAGCCACAGGGCGCTGCGGATCTGGTCCGCTCGATGCGCGATGGCGACCGCTATTGACGGTCTATCTCGACACGTCGCTGATCGTCACGGCGCTTTCCAATGAGGCGCTGACGCCGGAGGTTCAGACCTGGCTGGCCGAGCAGGACCCAGCTGAGCTTCTTATCAGCGACTGGACCGTCACGGAATTTTCCTCGGCTATGGCCATCAAGCTTCGGACGGGTCACATCGGCCTCGAACAGCGCGCAAACATCCTCGCTTTGTTCAACAGGTTCATAGCGGAGAGCTTCACGCTGTTGCCGGTAACCGGTGTGCAGTTCCGGATGGCCGCAAGATTTACAGACCAGCATGTCCTGGGACTACGCGCCGGCGATGCTCTGCATCTCGCGATTGCGGCGGATCATGGAGCAACGGTTCAGACGCTCGACCGGCGGATGGCCGATGCAGGCCCGGCGCTGGGCGTTCCGACACAGATGCTTGCATGAGCGCCTGCGTTCGCCTCTGACTTCACAGCGAAGGATCAGGGCTCTAGCATCATCAAGACACCGCCACGATCTGCCCCTTCCGGCGCGCGTAGAGTTGCGGCGTGAGCAGGTTGAAGTCCTCCTCGATGGTGATCTCGATCAGGCGACGCGCCACCGGCTCGCTCTTCGGGTCGTCGTCGAAGATGAAGAGTTGATCCTTGCGCGGGAGGGCGATCAGGACGTCGCCGGGGAAGCGATCGGCGATCGATTGCCAGAATTCATCGAGAAGCAGAAGGCTCGGCGACAGCATCGGATTGTCGTCGACATAATAGAGCATGCCGGCGCCCAGACCGTCGTCCTGAACGACCTTGGGCAGCGACTTGCGCAGATTCCCGAGGGCCGTCTTCCGGACGTTTTCCAACGCTCTGCCCGGCAGATCCTTGAGACCGATCGGCGCCATGGAGTCGGGCCGGTCCGCCATATAGATGGTGACGAGATCAGCGCCGAACGGCTCATGGAGCAGCGTCTGCCCCGTGCGATCCGCTTCCTTCACATAGTCGCGGGTGCGAATGACCGGCACGATCATAGCGTCGCTGATCGCCTTGCTCCGGCTCTCGACCATAGAGCGTACGAAGCGCGCTATCGCTTCATCGGGCTTCTCGTCCGGGTAGGCCGAGAGATAGCCGAACAGGTTGGTCACGTCCGACGTCACGGCATCGCCGTCGATCGTCGAGGTGAACTGCGCCGCATTGTCGGGATCGGCGACGACCTGCGTGACACCGGGAGCGGTCCGCGCCGATGCCATCACGGCCTCGCGCAGTTCGCTGACGCTGCCGAAGCTTCGGGCCGTGGCGCGCGTTGAAGCGAACCATGCGACTATGGAGCCGATGATGCCCGATAGGATAAGCTGCCGCCGGCCTAGGAATCGCATGCGCCCCTCCCCTTTTTTGGTGGGAGGAAGCTTAGCTCATTCCCACTCGATTGTCTGAATTTCGCATAAGTCTCTGAAAACTCTATGGTAAGCGCCCATTCTGACGGCGATTCTCCGACTGTGAGGCCGTCAAAATGCTACGCTTTTGATTTCATTGAGAAAATTGCCAGAAAAAATATTTTCGCGGTTCCGGCATCTATCGGCTTCGATTGCCTCTCCGGGCACCTCCTCGGGCCAAAAGCGGCATCGGTACAGACCCCTCGAAAGTACCGTCAGCTGCATAGCAAAGTTCCTCCTCATGCGCGAGAATCTACTCGACGGACTTCTCGATGAACCCGAGCGTATTGGCGTTTTCGACTAACGTCCGCACCTTCGCCCGGTCGAGCCCCGATGGAACTTCGGCGTCGATCTCTAGCTTCAGCTTCACCGAACTCCCAGGCAGCGTCGTGAGCTGCTCGACGATCGCTTCGACAATCTGATGGATTTCGCGGGCTGGTCGTTCCAAAGAGATCATCACGGTACCCGTGAACCGAGTTGGCTTCTTTTCAGTAGCTGGAGGCTGCGGCGTGCCACCCGTCGGCTGTGTCCCGGTCTCAGGCGTCTTCTCACCGGGAACCTCCGTGCCCCCGCCACTTCCGGGCTGTACCGGAGCCGGTCGATGGGCCTCGGCCACGGCAGGTTTCACGATGACGCTGTCGCTGTCGATCACGACTGCCGCGTTAGCGGCCCGCTCGATGGCTAGGCCCAGATAGATGTCCGACTTCTCGTCCCATCGCTCGGCATAGGCGAAGGGCCCCGGGATCATCCCGCCTGCTGAGGCCTGCACGGCCTTGATCAGAACCTCCTGGTTCTTCAAACGCGGCAGATAGATGTAGCGATTGAGATACTCCCGCAGATCCTTGAGCGAGAGATGCGGCTTGCCGTTCCAGATGTACTTCTGGAGATCGCGATCAAGGCGCGTCGGCTCCAGTTCCGTGAGCAACCCTTCTTCGGCCACGAGCTTCTTGCTGGCCCGCGCCAGCAGCCCGTCCTGAGCGGGGATCTTGCCCGAGACCCACTCGACGTCGGCCTGTGCGCTCTCCTGCGCCGGATAGTGAAGATAGCACCACGCCTCTTTCAGGCGTGTCTTCATCGTCTCGTTCGATTCAGCCAACTTGGCCTTGGCCAGCGCGCTGTCGCTCTGCGTGAGGTTCAGCCGCTCGGTGTCGCGGACGATCTCGCCCCAGGCGAGGGACGCTCGCACTGCATCTTTCAGATTGTCGAGCTGCCGGGAATCTGCGGCGATGAAGACCAGCATGTTGCGATAGACACGCGGCGTGCTGCCACGCTGCATCAGGATGTCCTTGGCTTCGACCAACGCCTCGGATCCCTCGCGGCCATTGTGCGGATGCGCAACGCCCAGCACGACTGCCCGCACGCCTCCAGCTTCGTCCGGTACTTCTGCAGACGAGGCCGGCGCCACCTGAACGGCGTCGAAGTGCCCGCGATCAGCGAGGCTGTTCACAGACTTGCTCAGCTCGCTGTCGATCGTCATCAGGACGAGCGCCGTCTCGATCTGCGCTGCCTTGTCGGCTGCGATGTGATTGAGGCTCGCCGACATCGAGTACCAGTAGCGCCCGAGATCGGCGTGCATGAACTTGGCCTGGTTGGTCAGCCGCCGCAGCGCGTCACCTGATGGCGCGGACAAGCGCGAGGCCGCGTTCGCGCGCCGCCTCGATCGCCTGTCGCGCCAGGTCCAGCGCTTGGAGCGCGACCTCGGCGTCACCGCAGAGACACTGGCCCTGTTCGTCCGGTTCTGGCTGACCATCACGCCGCCCGTGCCGAACGATGCGCAGGGGTCAGCTCAAGCCAAAGGGCGGGAGCGCTACGAAGGCTTTATCGAAACGCTGGGGAGGCGCCTGCAGAAGGGGCAGAGCTTCTTGCGGGAGATTCCGGACGATATCGCTGAAACGAAGCAACCAGACGAACAAGCCGACGGACCGGCTTCCGGCCAGACCATCGTCACGTGATGGCGTCGCCCTCATAGTCGGCCCAGAATGTCGTCCGATACGTATCGGGAGGACGCCAGAGTGTCGCCCGCCCGAGGTCGATCCTCACATCGTCGGCGAATGGAACGCCTTCGTGCCGAAGGAGGGCGATCTGAAGCGCCGTTCGTGATGAGGATTTCCTGCCGCCGGAGAATACGCCATTCCTTGGTACCACCCGATGCCAGGGACATAAGTCGGTCTCGTCGATAGAGAGGCGCGACAGGATGTATGCCGCATGGCGGGCCGGGATGTTGAGGGCGCCCGCTATCGCCTGTACCTCTACGACAGCGGCAAAAGGAATGGCCTGGACATAGGCCAGCAATGCGCGCCGCATATTGTCGAAAGCGACCGAACGCTCAGCCATTCGCGGCGCGCCGCCGCGCACCTTCTATGAAGCGTGCAGTCTGCGCGGGGAGCCCGCCCGCATGCTTCCGTCCGACGAGGAGGCCCCACAGGCGGGCAAGCGGACCAATGATCTCGATATCGATCCTGATCCTGGTGCCTTCGGATGCGGGGATCAACGTGTGGCGCGTATGCATCGTGGCAAACGGCATCTTGCACACGTCGCTATAGCGTGATGGCGGCTCGAATTCGCCGATCACGAAATTCAGCCTCGGGCCGCCCTTCGGTTTCAATATGAAAGGCACGCCCGGACCGGGCGGACTTTCGATAATCAGGTACTCGATGTTGTGATCGCTCTCAGGCCAACGCGCGACCTCGGCCAGGACTGGCCAAAGTGCCTCACAGGCGAGCGGGGTCGATTCCTCATAGCGATGATGCCACATTGAAGCCTCGGCAGGATCGTATTATCTTGATGATCAAGATTTATCAGAGGGCATGGCTGTGTCAACCGCACATCGGCGACGGTGTTGATGAATGATCGCTGCTTCTGCGAAGCGGATCGGCAACGCTAAGGAGGGCAACATCGAAATCCAGAGCAACATGTTGGACGCGCGAGCGATCCTGATGGCGACTCGTCGGCTCTATGAGGCGATGTTCCGGTTCGATGCCCAAGCCGCCGGAGAGCTCGGGCTACACGTGACAGACTTGCGCTGTGTGAACGCGCTCGAAGGTGGGCCGCTCACGGCGGGCGAGATTGGAACGCGTCTTTCCCTGACAAGCGGATCGGTAACGGCGCTGATCAACCGACTTGTGAAGGCGGGCTTTGCGGAACGGCTCGAGGACCTCGATGACCGTCGTCGCGCCACGATCGCCCTACTGCCGAGGTTCCGGGTTGAGGCGGATCGAATCTATGCGCGTCTCGGCAAGTCCATCGAGGCGGAGTTTGCGCATGCAGATGAGCTGGAGCGTCAGCTTGCCGTGAAGGTCATCGATCGGCTGACATCGGGTTTCGCCACGTTGCCTGCCAGCGGATGATACGCGCAAGGATGGCCCGATGAGGGCATAGCCCCGATTGTCGGCCTTGAGCTGTAGGCGCTCACTGGAGGGCCCGGGCCACCGTTGATGCGCAGTGCTCAGCACGGTCGCGGATCAGTTTGGCAAATTGCTCGATGGCCGTTCGGTCCAACCCGGGACGCGAAAGCTCCTCGGCGACGGCGGTTGCCTTCTCGCGGACGCTTCTGCTGACCTCCGCGACCCGCCTGCGTATCAGCGGCAAGCCGATACCCGCGTCCGCTGCGAACGCTGCCCACCCCTTCGCGTCAAGTTCGGTAAGCGTCGCCCGTTTCCCGATCTTCATAGCAAATTTCGGCGAGAGATCGGGATAGGCAACTGTCGCAAGCAGGTCATACAGCGGGGCAAGGCGTGGGCCTTCGGCGTCATAGAGGATCGAAAAATTCTTGCCGTGTGCGTCGGCGTTCCCGGCGATCACATTGAAGATCACCGCATCGAGAAGCTTCAGCACATCGACCGCGGGCCTTGCGGCGCTGCGGCGGAGCAGCGCGAAGCAATCCCTGAAGGTCGGGCCGCCTTCGCTGGCATATTTGGTCTCCGGTGGCACGCCGAGCGCCTGGCAGAAATCCTCCTGATGGATCCGGCGCACAATGCCATCGTCGCCAATGGCGCGGTCATAGCGTTGGACCAGCAGAAATGTTCGATCCTGAACGATGCGCGCTTCCACCGGCGCAACGTCGAGGCCAATTGCGGCCGCAAGGCGCATGACAAAGGCCTCGTTCTCGGTCGTGGCCGTGAAACGCGATATCGGCGGCTTGAGAATATGCGTCGTCGGCTGGCCCGGAGCAGGCAAGGCCACCGCCCCGTCCACCAGCACCACCGGCACCTTAGATTGCGCGCCGGCGAGCGAGAGGCGCAATCCTTCCTCGCCCGCAAGCAGCGGGCGGACGGGCAGCGCGTCCAGCACCTGGATCAGGCCCGCATCGTCAAGCGGGGTTGGCCGTTGATCGGGGGCAAGAGTAGCCGGTACTTCGCCGGGCGGCAGAAGCTGGAGCGCGCCCGCGACATCGCCGCCGAGGCGATCGAGAAGGGCGAAATCATTGGCGCGCGACACGCCGAGTGCCTGAGCCGCGGCGTCGCGCTGGCTTTCCTCCGGCAGGAGACCGCCGAAAAACGGGCGACACTCGCGGCGACTGAACGGTTCCGCCCGCTTGGGCAGCGAAGCGGACAAGGGCTGCGCCTGCTCATCGTCAAGCCAAGCCGGCGCATAGGCAAAGCCGAGTTCCCCGTGCTTGTCCTGCGTCAACTGGCCCACCAGGCGCCCATCCCACCAGATATCGAGGGTGCGCGTCATGGCTTCTGAGGATCTTTCGGCCGCATTCCTTTGGTGTCGGGCGGCGGCGTGATATCAAGCGAACATCCGAGCGCTGCCAGGACCTGAAGCGTCTTGCCGATTTGCGCGGTTGGCTTGCCGGCCTCGAGATCAACGATGAAGCGCAGGCCGACGCCCGCTGCACCCGCAAGCTCGTCCTGCCGCAGGCTAGCAGCCTTGCGGGTGGTTCGGACGATGTCGCCGATCTCGGCGGTAGTGAGGTTGCGTCTGGCCATGATATTTACCGAACGGGAAAGTATCATGGATTTCAGAAGAATGTCTATCGGAATTTCCCGCTCGGGAAAGCTTGTGCCTCGGGGTAGCTCCCTAGCCTGAGTTTTTCCCGCTCGGGAAATCGCCCAAATCTGTAGGCCCAGACGCTGCGATGGCTCGACGCGGGTCCGCCGATCACCTGTCTTTCTTCGCCACAGTACGATGACCCCCTGAGCGTTGTTGCAACGCCCCAATTCCTGCCTTTCTTACTCATCCCCGATCCAGGGCCGCGCGTCGCGCGGGCCCGCAAGCGAACGGGGACGACGTGGCGGTCAACCATCAGCAATCGGAAGCAGCCTCACGCGGCGCACGCATGTTGCGCACCGCGTTGGGGCCTGCGATTGCCCGATTCCTGGAAGACCCTGCAGTCGTCGAGGTCATGCTTAACCCGGATGGGCGGCTCTGGGTCGACCGGCTCTCTGACGGCCTGTCCGATACGGGGGAACGACTTTCGGCCGCCGATGGCGAACGCATCGTCCGCCTCGTCGCCCATCATGTCGGTGCCGAGGTGCATGACCGTCGACCGCGTGTCTCGGCCGAGCTCCCCGAAACCGGCGAGCGCTTCGAGGGCCTGCTGCCGCCGGTCGTGACGGCTCCGGTCTTCGCGATCCGCAAGCCTGCCGTCGCCGTCTTCACGCTCGACGACTATGTCGCGGCCGGCATCATGACGGCAGACCAGGCCGCCATTCTCCGGCAGGCGGTCGCATCGCGCGCCAACATCCTCGTGGCCGGCGGAACCAGCACCGGCAAGACCACCCTGACCAATGCTCTCCTGGCCGAGGTCGCGAAGACGACCGACCGCGTCATCGTCATCGAAGACACCCGCGAGCTGCAATGCCTGGCGCAGAACATCGTCGCCATGCGCACCAAGGACGGTGTCGCGACGCTGTCCGACCTGGTGCGCTCCTCACTGCGGCTGCGGCCGGATCGGATCCCGATCGGCGAGGTGCGTGGGTCTGAGGCGCTCGATCTCCTGAAGGCCTGGGGCACCGGCCATCCCGGCGGGATTGGCACGATACACGCCGGCACCGCGCTCGGCGCGCTGCGATACCTCGAGCAGCTCATCCAGGAAGCCGTCGTCACCGTCCCCCGGGCGCTGATCGCGGAGACCATCGACCTCGTAGCGGTGCTGTCCGGTCGTGGCGCTGCGCGGCGTCTCGCCGAACTCACCCGCGTCGAAGGGCTCGGGACGGACACCGATTACCGCCTTTCCCCCGCAACCCCGCCTCCCGCCCCACAAGGAGAACCCGCATGATCCGACATATCGCGCGCAGCCATCAGCGCCTCGCGACCGCCGCCACCGCGCTGACCCTGAGCTTTCTTCTGGCGCCTGCCGCCCACGCATCCGGCTCTTCGATGCCCTGGGAAGCGCCGCTGCAGTCCATCCTTCAGTCGATCGAGGGGCCGGTCGCCAAGATTATCGCAGTGATCATCATCATCGTCACCGGCCTGACGCTCGCGTTCGGCGATACGAGCGGGGGGTTTCGGCGCCTCATCCAGATCGTCTTCGGCCTGTCGATTGCCTTCGCGGCGTCCAGCTTCTTCCTGTCGTTCTTCTCGTTCGGCGGCGGAGCGCTCGTCTGATGGCGGGCCTCCTGCATCATCCCGATGAGGTCGCGGGCTTTTCGGTTCCGGTCCACCGCGCGCTGACCGAGCATATCCTGCTGGGCGGCGCACCACGCAGCATCGCCATCATGAATGGCACGCTCGCCGGCGCTGTCGGTCTCGGATTGCGGCTATGGCTGGTTGGTCTCCTCATCTGGGCGATCGGCCATTTCGCCGCCGTTTGGGCAGCAAAGCGCGATCCGCTCTTCGTGGAGGTAGGCCGCCGGCATCTGCGCATTCCGGGTCATCTCGCGGTCTGAGGCGTGGCCATGATGAACCTCGCCGAATATCGCCGCACCGCGACCCGCCTCGCGGATTTCCTGCCCTGGGCGGCCTTGGTCGACGAAGGGGTCGTGCTCAACAAGGATGGCAGCTTCCAGCGCACCGCGCGCTTTCGTGGTCCCGATCTCGACTCAGCTGTGGCCGCCGAACTGGTGGCCGTCGCCAGTCGCCTCAACAACGCCTTCCGGCGTCTGGGCTCGGGCTGGGCGATCTTCGTCGAAGCGCAGCGTCACGAAGCCGCCTCCTATCCGGCAAGCCGCTTCGCGGACGCCGCCTCCGCCCTCGTTGATGCAGAGCGCAAGGCCGATTTCGAGGAAGCGGACGCGCAAAGCCAATCCATCGCGCGCAGCATCCGGACGTCACCAAGCGCAAGTCCCGCCCGGTCAAAGGGCAGGATCGATCGCGATAGGCGGCATGACTGTCGGCAACAGCGTCGGAACATGTTTCCGGCCCTCGACCCAGGCATCGACGGTGTCAGCCCATTCCTGCATCATGTGGCGCTGCTGAACTTCGTACTCGGCCTTGTTATAGACGCCGCGCGATGAACGCCCATCCTCGTGCGCCAGGCACTTCTCGATCCAGTCGCGGTTGAAGCCCAGCTCGTTGAGCAGCGTCGACCCCGTGCGCCGAAGATCATGGACGGTGAACGGCTCCAGCGGCAGCCCCTCCTTCTTGGCCTGTTCGACGACAGCGTAGGTGACCCGGTTGAAGGTCGCCCGCGACATCGGCGCATCCGCATCGTAGCGGGACGGCAGCAGATACCGGGAATTACCGGCGCAGGTCTTCAGCGCGATCATGATGTCGAGGGTCTGCCGGCACAGATAGACGTTGTGCGCCTTCGATCGCTTCATGCGCTCCTTCGGGATCGTCCAGACGGCATTTTCGAAATCAATCTCGTCCCAGACCGCGTCCTGCAGCTCGCTCTTCCGGACCATCGTGAGAAGATAGAGCTTCATGCCGAGGCGGATCGTCGGCAGCGTTGCCACATGCTCGAGTTGCTTGAGCATGATGCGAATCTCGGTCGGCGACAGCGCCCGGTCCTTGGGCGTGAAGGTGGCGATCGAAGCAGGACCGACGTCAGCAGCCGGGTTCGCGATCTTCTCGCCGTGGAGAATGGCGAAGCCATAGATCTGCTTCAGGATATCCCGCACATGGATGGCCGTCGCCGGCGCGCCGCGTTCCACGATCTTGGCGCAGTGTGCGCGCAGGTCATCAGGCGTGATCTCGGTCAGCAACCGGTTCCGCCAAATGGGCTTGAGTTCGCGCTCGAAGATGGCGCGGCGCATGGCGCGCGTGCTGTCCGCCATGGGCGCGCCCGTCGGCCACTTCTCGCCGAACTCACCGAAGCTCTTGGCCTCCTTGATCCGCCGCTTCTCCCGCTGCTTCTCGATGGCGGGAGACCGCCCCTCGGCGATCATCCGTTTCGCGTCCAGGCACAGTTCACGCGCCCGGGCGAGCGAGATCCCATCTCGGGCGTACTTGCCCAGATGGACGGTCTCGCGCCTGCCATTCAGCCGGTAGTCGAGCCTGAACGAGATGCCGCCTGTGGGTGCGACGCGCACATACATGCCGTCACGATCAGTCACCTTGTACATTTTGGCTCTTGGTTTCAGACACTTGAGTGCCGCATCCGTCAACATTCTGGGCCTCCTCGCGCAAAAAGACCGTCACGCGGTTTTTGGAGGCTCCGACGAATTTTTCCATTTATGTTCAGCGCGTTAGGCTGAAAAAAGTACCGTCACGAGCCTCTGTCGCTCTGGCGGCACTTTCGATTTTCAGGATGATCAACGGGAGTGCGGTCCATCAGCGGGCACGACAGACGCGTTCCATGCCCACCGATAGACATCGATAGGCTGTGGCTTGATTACTTTTTTTTTCAGTGGGTTAGAGCGTATTCTGGCGTAGTTTTGGATACCCTCGGACGGGCATGAATTATTCCCACTCGATCGTGCCAGGCGGTTTCGAGGTATAGTCGTAAACCACCCGGTTGATGCCCTGGACCTCGTTGACGATGCGGGTCGCGACGCGGCTGAGGAAGGCGCTGTCGAAGGGGTAGACGTCGGCGGTCATGCCGTCGGTCGAGGTCACGGCACGCAGCGCGCAGACCGAATCATAGGTGCGGCCGTCGCCCATCACGCCGACGGTGCGGACCGGCAGCAGGACCGCGAAGGCCTGCCAGATCGCGTCGTAGAGACCCGCGCGGCGGATCTCGTCGAGATAAACGGCATCGGCCTTGCGCAGGATGTCGCAGCGCTCCTTGGTCACCTCGCCCGGGATACGGATCGCCAGACCCGGACCCGGGAAGGGGTGCCGTCCGACGAAAATCTCGGGCAGGCCGAGTTCGCGGCCGAGCGCGCGGACCTCGTCCTTGAACAGCTCGCGCAGCGGCTCGACGAGCTTCATGTTCATGCGCTCGGGCAGGCCGCCGACATTGTGGTGGCTCTTGATCGTCACCGACGGACCGCCGGTGAAGCTGACGCTCTCGATCACGTCGGGATAGAGCGTGCCCTGCGCGAGGAAGCCGGCGCCGCCGATCTTCTTCGCCTCGGCCTCGAACACGTCGATGAAGGTCTTGCCGATGAACTTGCGCTTGGCCTCGGGGTCGGTGACGCCCTTGAGGCCGTTGAGGAACAGCGTCTCAGCGTTCACATGGACGAGCGGGATGCCATAATGTTCGCGGAACAGGCTGACGACCTGATCGGCCTCGCCCATGCGCATCAGGCCATGGTCGACGAACACGCAGGTCAGCTGGTCGCCGATCGCCTCGTGGATCAGAACCGCCGCCACCGCGCTGTCGACGCCGCCCGACAGGCCGCAGATAACCTTGCCGTCGCCGACCTGCGCGCGGATCTCGGCGATCTTGGTCGCGCGGAACTCGGCCATCGTCCAGTCGCCGGCAAGGCCGCAGACATGGCGCGCGAAATTGGCGATCAGCTTGCCGCCATCGGGAGTGTGGACGACCTCCGGGTGGAACTGGACGCCGTAGAAGCGGCGCTTCTCGTCCGAGGTGACGGCGAAGGGCGCGCCTTCCGACACCGCGACCGGAGAGAAGCCGGGCGGGAGCGCGTCGACCTTGTCGCCATGGCTCATCCACACCTGATGCTGCTCGCCTTCCTTCCACAGGCCGTCGAACAGCGCCGAGCGGCTCTTCACCTCGATGAAGGCGCGGCCAAATTCGCGGCTGTCATGGCTGGGAGTGACCGAACCGCCGAGTTGCTGGCACATCGTCTGCTGCCCATAGCAGATGCCCAGGATCGGAATGCCCGCCTCGAAGAAGCGCTGCGGCGCGCGCGGGCTGCCCATGTCGGCGACCGAGGCCGGCCCACCCGACAGGATGATGCCCTTCGGCTTCAACCGGTCGAAGGCGGCGTCGGCGCTGCTGAAAGGAGCGATTTCGCTATAGACGCCCGCCTCGCGCACACGCCGCGCGATGAGCTGGGTCACCTGGCTGCCGAAATCGACGATCAGGATCGACTCGGAAGGCTGCGAGCCGATGCCATGGGCGGATGCGGTGGGAAGCTGGGCTGTCATGGGGAGCCGATAATGGCAGGCGGCGCGCCTGTCCAGCCGGCTTGACCGCCCTGCCCCCTATCGACCGATCGCAGGACGCATCAGCGCGCGGCGAGGCGCTCGCGCAGCTGGATATTCTCGACCATGCCCTCGCGGACGTCGCAGAGAAACTCGCGGTCGCCGCGCTCGCCGCGCACCACGCCGTCGACGCGCCAGCCATCGGGGCCTTCGCGCCCGACCGAGTCGACCGACGACACCGGACCGCGCGCCATAGTCTCGACCGCCTCGGTGCAGATCGACGATACCTCGCGGGCATCGTCGCCGTCGCGGCGCAAATCGTCGCGCTGGTCGTCGCCGCTGCGCGAGGGGACCGACTTGTTCTTCTTCGACGCCGAGGAGGCGACCGCGAAGATGCCGCCGCCGATGATGGCACCGAGCAGGATATTGCCGAAGGTGTCGCCACCACCGCCACCGCGATGATGGCGCGGGCCCCAATAGGGGCGGGCCTGCGCGGCCGGGGCGATCACGCCCGCGAGGAGCGCCGCTGCGGCTGCCGATGCGATGAACTTCCTGATCATGAAAACGCCCCGCCCGATCGAGTGACTCCGTTTCACTGCGATTAGGCGGGGCGAGCTTGCGGCAAGCTGAATGAGCAGGCCGCCGCCCGGTCAACCCAAGTCGATCATTTGGCCGGTGCGAACACCATCAGCAGATTGCCGGGCATATGCGCGTACATGCCGTAACCCGAATTGATCACCACATGCCCGTCGACGACCAGCGCGCCGGGGCCGCTCATCGAGCCGCCATGGCCCTCTGCCCCGGTGATGGTCTTCACGGTCTTGGTCGTGTCGGTTTCCCAGAGCAGCTTGCCCGTCGCCCCGTCATAGGCGCGGAACATGCCGTCGAGGTGCCCCGCGAAAACCACGCCGGGAATGGCCGTCACCGCCGCCGACACACCCGGATCGCAGAATTTGCGGTCCTTGCAGTCGGTCGCCGCCTTCGCATTCCACAGGACCTTGCCGGTCGCGGCGTCGATCGCGTGAAGCCCCGCGCCCCGGATCGCGGCGTCATAGACGCGCGCGTCGCCGGTATCGGCCATGTCGTTGATCGGCACGTAAACGCGGGTGCCTTCGGCTGCCATGCCGAAATGGACGCCGCCCTGGGTGCCGCCATGGCCGAGGCGCTCCTGCCAGACGATCTTGCCGCTGTCCGGATCGATGCCCCAGGCCTCGCCCGACTTCTGGCCGACGACGAGGATATTGCGATCCCCGTCGACCGGGATCAGCAGCGGCGAGGCGGCGACGTCATGGTCGGGGCCATCTTCCTTCGGGCAGCTGTCATTGCCCAGCATGCAGCCGACATTCCAGGCGTCGCCCTTGGTCAGCTGCGTATGCCACAGCCGCTTGCCGGTGACGGCGTCGACCGCGAACACCGCGTCGCTGTTGTCGTCGGCGGGTGAGGAATAATTCTCGCCCGATCCGAAATAGATGCGCCTGGTGCGCGCGTCATAGGTCGGGCTGTTCCACACCGGCGCGCCCGACGGGCCGATGATCGGGGTGCCGACCTTGGTCTTGCCATGCTCGACCGGTTCCTCGACCACCGTGTAGGCGCGCCAATGCGGCTTGCCTGTTGCCGGATCGAGCGCGACGACCGAACCGCGGAAGGTGCAGCACGGATATTTGGGATCGCCGGCCTGCGCGACCTCGAGCGAGGACACCGGCACATAGAGCATCCCGCCGCCCAGCGTGGGCGTGCCGGTGATCGTCGCGTCGGGATGGTCGTCAAGCTTCTCCTGCCACAGGATCTTGCCCGTCTTGGCGTCGAGCGCATAGGCGCGGCCCAGAAGGTCGCCGAAATAGAGGCGCTTGTTGGCGGCGTCGGGGACGATCGCGGTGCGGACTTCGGCGGAGACGCGCTGCGTCCATTTGGTGCAGCCGCTGTCGAGATCGAAGGCATAGACGGTGCCGTCCTGGCTGCCGACGAACATCGTGCCCCAGGCATAGGCCGGCTGCGACCGGGCGCGCAGCGCGGCCGGGAAGGCAAAGGCCCATTTGAGCTTGAGATTGCCGACGGCTTGCGGAGACAGCTTCGCCATGTCGGCCGGGATGAAGCGGCGATTGTCCTGGCCCCAGCCCACCGGGCGCGGCGCGTCGTTCATGTCGAGCGCCAGCTTCGGCCCCTTGCAGACGGGCGGCGGCACCGGCTTCGCTTCGGCGGTCAGCTTGCGCTTGGTGATATATTCGGCGACCTCGACGCGCTGCTGCGGGGTCAGGGCGGCCCCTTGCGCCTTCATCACGCCACTGGTCAGCGCGGCGACGATCGTGTCGCCGGGCAGGAGCGTCAGGAAGGTCGGCGACGGCGCGCGCGGCACCCGGCCCTCATGGCAGGCGGCGCAATTGTCGGCGTAGATTGTGCGGCCCGGCGCGGTGGCGGGGTCGATCGCGTTGCGGTCCTTGCTCTGCAGCTCGTCCTGCGAGCGGATCCGCTTCTTCTCCATCGCCTGGCTTTCGCTGACCGGCTGCCCGGTCACGCTGGCGGCGCCCGCCACGATCAGCGCCAACGCTGCCCCGACGGCAGCCACCTTCCGCTTGTTCACCCGCATTCCTCTCCCTCCGCACGCATCGCGACCGCCGAGTTCGAGTCGACCGCATCAGGCGCGCGCCGCTAGAAACAGCAGGAGGGGCGAGGCTGGCAAGAAAAAACAATCATGCCTGCATGTTTGTGTAGGGTGGGGTTGGGTTGGAGGGGGATGCACGATGCGCGCGGAGGCTTTGGCTTCGCGGAGACATTGCCTGAAAGACAAAGCCTGCCGCACCCAAAGCCGCGAAGGCCTGACTAATGGATGCCGGGTCTCCCGCACCTTCTTTCAGGCACAAGCTCCGACCGACTGCAGAGCAGGAATCGAGTGGGACGCAGCCGTTGACCCCGTCTTCCAGTCGGATAACTTCGTCGCATGAAAATGACTGCCACACTTTTGGCCCTGTTAATCGCGGCCTCCGCTGCTTCTGCGGCTGTTCGCGAGCGGGTGACGCCGCAGGAACTGGCCTCTGCGATCAACAAGGCGCCTTTGGCATTTGTGCCTTATCGGACGACAAAACTATCGCCGGATGACGTTCGTGCTGTGCGCTGCATTGCTCCGGATGAGGAACCTACTGAGTTCCAGTGCAAATGGCAGCACCGTTTCAGAGGTGGCTGGGTGAAAAGAACCACGTGGCTGACGATTGACGCAAAAGGATGGCGCGTGATGGATGCCTAGAATCCGCTTCGTCAGCAAAAGATATGGGGACACAATACTCAACTCATTGAGTTCACACGCACAGCAAGCTCTTTTGGGAAGACCGGCAATAAATGGGTATAGTGTTGTCCCCGAGATTTCCGAGATTGTAGTGTCCTGGAGATTGATAGGACACGACCCGCGCTATGCTTCCCCATAGCCGCAAGCGAGTAACAAAGCGTCGCGTCTGATCTCGACATTGAAGTAGCCATCGGGCGTCGTGTGTCGCAGCGACAGATAGGCCGTCGCGCCAGAAAATTCGTGATCATCCAGGATGATGCCCTGTAACGCGTTTGGTTCTCGGCAGCCAAACCGGAACGGCTCAGGGGTGTCACGCGCCACATGGTTAGCGTTCACCCATCCCCACCCGTATATTGGTTTTACATAGCGGAAGTGGCTGAACATTGTTGGTGAATGCCTGATCTACCAAATGTCCGCAACGGGGTCGCTTCCGGTCCGTCCGCTCCATAACGACAGCCCCTATTTCGGCAATTTCAGCCCCGTCCAATGGCCGAGGAACGCCCACAGATCGGCATATTCGTCGATGACCTTGTCGGTCGGCTTGCCAGAGCCATGGCCGGCGCGCGTTTCGATGCGGATCAGGTGGGGGCGAGGGCCGATCGCCGCCGCCTGCAGCGCGGCCGCATATTTGAAGCTGTGGCCCGGCACGACGCGATCGTCGGTGTCGGCGGTCGTCACGAGGATGGCGGGATAGTCCACGCCGTCGCGGATGTTGTGATAGGGCGAATAGCCGCGCAGGACGTGGAAATCCTCTTCCTTGGCCGGATCGCCATAGTCGTCGATCCAGTAGCGGCCGGCGGTGAATTTGGTGAAGCGGAGCATATCCATCACGCCGACCGCCGGATTGGCGGCGGCGAACAGGTCGGGGCGCTGGTTGACGACCGCGCCGACGAGGAGCCCGCCATTGGATCGTCCCATCGCGGCCAGCTTGCCCTTGGCGCTGATGCCGCTCGCGATCAGATATTCGCCGGCCGCAATGAAGTCGTCGAACACATTCTGCTTGCGGTCGAGCCGCCCGGCGTCGTGCCACGCCTTGCCATATTCGCCGCCACCGCGAAGGTTCGCCACGGCATAGACGCCGCCCATCTCCATCCAGTCGAGGATCGCCGGGGAGAAGGTCGGCGTCATCGCCACGTTGAAACCGCCATAGCCGTAGAGCAAAGCCGGCGCGCCCGGCGGGGTCGATTTCTTGCGGGCGACGAACATCGGGATCTCGGTGCCGTCGCGCGACCGGAAGAATTTCTGGTCGACGTCGAACTCGTCGGGGTCGAAGCTGAGCCGGGGCTTGATGAAGGGCTCCATTTTCCCGGTCGACGTGTCGAAGCGATAGATGGTCGAGGGCGTGGCGAAGCTGGAGAAGCTGAAGAAGGTTTCCGGGTCCCCTGCCCGCCCGCCGAAGCCGGCACCCGTCCCGATATCGGGCAGCTTGATCGGCCCGACCGGGCGGCCGTCCAGTTCGTACAACAGCGCCTCGGTCTTGGCGTCGCCGAGATAGGCGAGGATCAGCCGGCTGCCGACGAGCGACGCCCCGACGAGCGTGTCGACCGACTGGGGGACGACCTCGACCGGGCGCGGCCGGGGCTGCGCCACGTCGAGCATGACCAGACGTTGCCGGGTCGCCTGGAAATTGGTCCGGAAATAGAGCCGGTCGCCGATGCTGCCCGCCAGCGCCCATTCATTGGTGAAGCCGCGCACGAGCCGCCGGGGTTTGAGCTCGGGATCGTTCAGGTCGAACAGCGTGAGTTCATAGCGCTCGTCGGTCCCCTCGCTCGACGTAACGAGCAGATAGCGCCCATCCTGCGTCGTCTCGGCATGGTGGTTCAAACGCGGCCGGTTGCGTGTGGCGTAGATCAGGCGATCCTCGGACTGCGCCGTGCCGAGGCGATGATAATAGATCTGGTGGTGGAGATTGAGCTGCTGGAAGGCAGCGCCCTTCTTGGGCTCCGGAAAGCGCGAGTAGAAGAAGCCCTCGGCGCGGCCGTCCCAGGCGAGGGTCGAGAATTTTACCCAGCGGACCTCGTCGGGCAGAACCTGCCCGCTGGTCGCATCGATCACCCGCAGGGTGCGCCAGTCGCTGCCGCCGTCCTGCACCGAATAGAGGACGAAGCGCCCATCGTTGGAGGGGCGCCATTCGTCGAGCGCGGTCGCCCCGTCCTTCGACCAGCCATTGGGGTCGAGCAGCAGCCGGGGGCCGGCTTTCAGATCGTCGCGCACCACCAGCACCGACTGGTTCTGCAGCCCGCTATTATAGGTGTGGAAATAGCGGCCGCCGCGCTTGCGGGGCACGCCGCTGCGCTCATAGTCCCACAGCTGCTTCAGCCGCGCGCGCAGCGCATCGCGGCCTTTGAGCGATCCGAGATAGGCCTGGGTGGTCGCATTCTGCGCCTCCACCCAGTCGGCCACTTCGGAGTCCGTGCGGACGTCGCGTTCCAGCCAGCGATAGGGATCGGCGATCTTCTCGCCGAACATGTCCTCGACGATCGGCTGGCGGCGCGTTTCGGGATAGGTCACGCTGGGCTCCGCAGCGGCGACGAGACGGGCTGGTCCGGACAGGCAGAGAAGGAGCCCCGCTGCAGCCAGCGACGCCCGCACGATCCTCGACACCATCCGGAAACGCCCTCTCCGCACATAAAGAAAAAGAGCCGCAAGCGTAACGCCCGCGGCTCTCTTTTCAATGCGATAGTTCGGCCTCCCGGGGGAGGTCGCCCTGGATCAGGCCGCGTCGGCCATGTCCTCGTCGCCCGCGACCGGACCGGAGTCCTGGCCCTTGGCGGCGACGTCACGATCGACGAACTCGATGATCGCCATCGGGGCGGCGTCCGAAGCGCGGATGCCGGCCTTGATGATCCGGGTATAGCCGCCGTTGCGCGACGCATAACGCTCGGCCAGAACCTCGAACAGCTTCTTCAGCTGCGCGTCGTCCTGAAGACGGGCATGGGCGAGACGACGGTTGGCCAGGCCACCCTTCTTCGCGAGCGTGACCAGCTTCTCGACATAGGGGCGAAGTTCCTTCGCCTTGGCGAGGGTGGTCATGATCTGCTCATGCTTGATGAGGGCCGCCGACTGGTTGCGGAACAGGGCGAGACGATGCGATCCGGTCCGCTGAAGCTTACGACCGCCTACGCGATGGCGCATGATATTTTCCTTCGTTTGTCAGGGGGCCGTTCAAGGTACCCCAAGCCAGGCGGCAATTTCCAAGGGCGCCGCCCCTTCCCCTATCGATGAATGGGGAGGTCGCCCTCCCCATCGCATCAGAATTCCTGTTCGAGCTTCTTGGCCATTTCCTCGATATTCTCAGGCGGCCAGCCCGGGATTTCCATGCCCAGGCGGAGCCCCATCGAAGCGAGGACTTCCTTGATCTCGTTGAGCGACTTGCGGCCGAAATTCGGCGTGCGCAGCATCTCGGCTTCGGTCTTCTGAACCAGATCGCCGATGTAGATGATGTTGTCGTTCTTGAGGCAGTTGGCCGAACGGACGCTGAGCTCCAGCTCGTCGACCTTCTTGAGAAGGTAGCGGTTGAGCTGGTTGGCGTCGCCCTCGGGCTCGCCAGCGGCGCTGCCGGCGGTCGAGCCGCCTGCGGCCGGAGCCGTGATCGCCATGCCATCGTCGAAGTGGACGAACAGCTGCAGCTGATCCTGGAGGATGCGGGCCGAATAGGCGAGCGCGTCTTCCGGGGTCACCGTGCCGTCGGTCTCGATCGTCAGCGTGAGCTTGTCATAGTCGAGCTCCTGCCCGACGCGGGTGTTCTCGACCTTGTACGCGACCTGACGGACCGGCGAGTAGAGCGCGTCGACCGGGATCAGACCGATCGGGGCGTCGACCGGACGGTTCGCCGCTGCGGTAACATAGCCCTTACCGATGTCGGCGGTCAGCTCCATGTTGAGCGTCGCGCCATCGTCGAGGTGGCAGATGACCAGATCGGGGTTCATCACCTCGATGTCGCCGGGGGTCGCGATCATGCCCGCGGTGACTTCGGCCGGGCCGGTCGCCGAGAGCTGAAGACGACGCGCGCCGTCGCCCTGCATACGCAGCGCGATCTGCTTCACGTTCAGCACGATGTCGGTCACGTCCTCACGCACGCCAGCAAGGCTGGAGAATTCGTGAAGGACATTTTCGATCTTTATCGAGGTCACCGCCGCGCCCTGCAGCGAGGACAGCAGCACGCGACGCAGCGAGTTGCCCAGCGTCAGACCAAAGCCGCGCTCCAGCGGCTCGGCAACGAAGGTCGCCTTGCGCTTGCCGTCGCCGCCCGACTTCTTTTCGAGGCCGTTCGGCTTCTTGAGTTCCTGCCAGTTCTTTGCGTTGACAGCCACTGTGTTCCCCTCAGGGTATGGCAGGCGACGGAAGGCAGCCTGCCGGAAAAGACGGAGAGCGGAGGCCGAAGCCTCCGCGCCGGATCAGACGCGGCGACGCTTCGAAGGACGGACGCCGTTGTGCGGGATCGGCGTCACGTCACGGATCGACGTGATGTGGAAGCCGACCGCCTGCAGGGCGCGCAGAGCCGATTCACGACCCGAGCCGGGACCCTTGACCTCGACCTCGAGGGTGCGGACGCCATGCTCGGCGGCCTTCTTGCCGGCGTCCTCGGCCGCAACCTGCGCGGCATAAGGGGTCGACTTGCGGCTGCCCTTGAAGCCCATCATGCCGGCCGACGACCAGGCAATCGCATTGCCCTGCGCGTCCGTGATGGTGATCATGGTGTTGTTGAAGCTGGCGTTCACATGCGCGACGCCGGCGGTGATGTTCTTGCGCTCGCGGCGGCGAATGCGCTGAGGTTCACGTGCCATCTTATCCGTTTCCTACATGAAGGAGCGAGCGCCGGGACCCGATGGTCCGGCACTCAAGCCCATTACTTCTTCTTGCCAGCGATCGGCTTGGCCTTGCCCTTGCGGGTGCGCGCATTGGTGTGCGTGCGCTGGCCGCGGACCGGAAGACCCTTGCGGTGACGAAGGCCGCGATAGCAGGCCAGGTCCATCAGACGCTTGATGTTCATCGCCACCTGACGGCGAAGATCGCCCTCGACGGTGTAGCCGGCGTCGATCGCTTCGCGGATCTGCAGGACTTCCTGATCGCTCAGGTCCTGCACGCGACGCTGCGGCTCGATGCCCAGCTTGGTGGTGATCTCCTGGGCTTTGGCCGGGCCAATGCCGTGAATGTAGGTCAGCGCGATAACGACGCGCTTGTTGGTCGGGATATTGACACCCGCAATACGTGCCACTGTGCTATTCTCCTGCTCCACGGGGCGGCTGGCAATCCGCCCCATCTCGACGCTCTCCCCGTCGGACCGGGGCCGCCTCCCACAACGCAGCACGGACGGCACGCGCGCGGAGCGGTGCCGGTCGGGACGGTATGGGAGCGAGGGTCACTAAAGGCGACTCGGCGCCCTGTCAACCGGGCGGAGGCGATTCTGGAAACAGGAACCGGACTCAAGGTGCATGGTCTTGCCCCGTCCGGCAAGGGCAGGCACGACCCGCAAGCGGGGGAGCGTTCGGAAGGATGGACAGGATGCTGATACCGGCGGGACGGGAAGCGCTCGATCGAAACAATTTCGACGCGATCCGCCTCGCCATGGCATTCCTCGTCCTGTTTTCGCATTGCTTCGCGTTGCGCTTCGGCAGCGAGGCGATGGAGCCGTTCTCGCTCCTCACCAACGGCTATTACAACAGCGGCAATGTCGGCGTCTGGGCCTTCTTCGTCATCAGCGGTTTCCTGGTCGCGCGCAGCTTCGATATGTCCCCAAGCATCGGCCGGTTCGCCCTGCGGAGGGTGCGACGAATCCTTCCCGGCTATCTGGTCGCCACTTCGCTCTGCGCTTTCGCCGTCACCCCTTTTTTCGCGCCAGCAGGATTCGCAATCTCGACGGGCGATGTCGTAGCGACGCTCGTCGGCAATCTGACGCTGGGCAATCACTTCCCGATCCCGGACCTGTTCCGTGACAACCCTGTCACCGCGATCAATGGTTCGCTGTGGAGCATTCGCTTCGAAGCGCTCTGCTATGTCGGGCTGGCGCTGTTGTCGCTGACCTTCCGCCACTGGCTGCGCCCAGCCTTGCTAGTCGCCTATGCCGGCGTGGTGATCCTGTGGTGCTGGGCCGATCTGACCGGTCGCAAGCCGGGCGGATCGCCGGCGCTGATCGCGGCGATCGGCTGGCCCTATCTCTGGATGATGGTCCTGCCCAATTTTCTGGCGGGCATGATCGTCTATCATTGGCGCGACCGGCTGCCCCGGTCGACGTCCTTGCTGGTCGGCCTGGCCGGCGCCTGCCTGCTGATCTTCCACGTCGGCGAGCGCGGGACTTGGGGGATCGTCGGAGCACATCTGCTGGGGCCGCCTACCCTCGCTTATGCCGTATTCTGGCTGGCCTATCATCCGCGCATCGACCTGCGCGGCACAGCGCGCCATGGCGACTTTTCCTATGGCGTCTATCTCTATGCCTTCGTCATCCAGCAGATGCTGGTCGCGCGCACCGCCCTGCCCTTCCCCGTCTTCGTCATCGCCTCGGCGCTGCTCTCGCTTGCGGCGGGGATCGCCAGCTGGTGGCTGGTGGAGCGGCCTTGTCTCGGCCGGCGACGACGGGCCCGCCTCCGGGCCGTCAAAGACGAAGGGCGCCCGCTCCTTTCGGAACGGACGCCCTCTTCAACCCATGACGATCGCGATCAGACGACGCCGTAGGCGAGCATCGCGTCGGCGACCTTCTTGAAGCCCGCAATGTTCGCGCCCTTCACATAGTCGATATGATCGCTGCCGGCGGTGCCGCCATATTCGACGCAGCGCGAGTGGATGCCCTGCATGATGTCGAGCAGCAGGCGCTGCAGCTCCTCTTCCTTCCACGAGATGCGCGCGGAGTTCTGGCTCATCTCGAGGCCGGACACGGCAACGCCGCCGGCATTGGCCGCCTTGCCCGGAGCGAACAGCGTCTGCGCCTTCTTGAAGACATGCGTGCCTTCCAGCGTGGTCGGCATGTTGGCGCCTTCGGACACCGCGAAGCAGCCGTTGCGGACCAACGTCTCGGCTTCCTTCTCGTTCAGCTCATTCTGCGTCGCACAGGGAATCGCGACGTCGCAGGGGACGCTCCACGGCCGCGCGCCGTCACCGAAGAACTGCGCGCCGTTGAACTCCTTCACATATTCGGAGATGCGCCCGCGCCGCTTGTTCTTGAGCTCCTTGATCCAGTTGACCTTGTCCTGGGTGATGCCATCCGGATCGTAGATATAGCCCTCGGAATCCGACAGGGTGAGGACCTTGCCGCCCAGCTGGTTGACCTTCTCGGCGGCGTGGGTCGCGACATTGCCCGAACCCGAGATCACCGCGTTGAGGCCGACCAGATCCTTGCCCTTGGTCTTGAGCATTTCGTGCAGGAAATAGACCGCGCCGTAGCCGGTCGCTTCGGTCCGGATCAGCGAGCCGCCATATTCGAGGCCCTTGCCGGTCAGCACGCCGGTGAACTCGTTGGTGAGGCGCTTATACTGGCCGAACATATAGCCGATCTCACGCGCGCCGACGCCGATGTCACCCGCCGGCACGTCCACGTCCGCGCCGATGTGGCGATAGAGCTCGTTCATGAAGCTCTGGCAGAAGCGCATCACTTCATTGGCGCTCTTGCCGCGCGGGTTGAAATTGGCGCCGCCCTTGCCGCCGCCCATCGGCAGGCCGGTCAGGGCATTCTTGAAGGTCTGTTCGAAGGCGAGGAACTTCAGCACGCTCTCGGTCACCGACGGGTGGAAGCGGATGCCGCCCTTATAAGGCCCGATCGAATTGTTGTTCTGAACACGCCAACCGCGCTGGACGCGGATATTGCCGTTGTCGTCTTCCCAGCAGACTCGGAAGCTGATCACGCGATCCGGCTCGGCGATGCGCCGCAGGATCTGATATTTGTGATATTGTTCCTTGTCCTCGATAAACTCGTAAATGTCCTGCGCCACCTCGGTCACCGCCTGAACGAACTCGGGCTGACCGGGATTGCGCTTCTTCACCCCCTCGATGAACGTCGAGAGATCGACATGGTCCGAAACCGCCATAAGATTTTCCCCTGCTCCCCGGGCCCGAGCAGCATCCCTCGTGACTCGACGCCCGCAGGCCTAGGCATCCCGCGAATTCAGCCGGTGGGCAAGGACTTTCCGTTGCGGAAGGGGAAGCGAGAGCTCGGCGCGCGCTGCCGCGCTCACCAGTGGCCCCAGACACTCACCAATTTCTCGAACGGCATGAAGGGAGCGCCCAGCCCGAGAATGAGGATCACCGAGACCACGAACAGCAGCAGCGCCCAATGATAGGCGCGGTTGAGCAGGCTGCCGAAATAGGTCAGCCATGCGATGAACTCGTTCCGCGCCTTGGCGGAACGGCGTCGCTTGCGTCTGCGCCGGACCGGTTGCTGTTCCATCGTCATGAATATGCACCATCTCCGGGTCTGACCAAAGCCGCGAAATACCCAACCTTGCCCGTAATGAAAAAAGCCGACCCGACTGTATCGGATCGGCCACGCCTTGCTGGCGAAAGATCAGGGCTGAACGGGGGATCGCTCCCCCGCCCTCCAGATATCAGGCGTCCAGGATTGCCGCGATCTGCGCCGAGACGGCGCCCATGTCCGCCATCCCATCGACCCGCTGGACCAGTCCGCGCGCCTCGTAGAGCGGCAGGATCGGTGCGGTCTTGGCGCGATATTCGGCCATGCGGGTGCGCACGGTCTCTTCATTGTCGTCGGGGCGACGCTTGAACTCGCCGCTGCCGCAGACGTCGCAGACACCCTCGACCTTGGGCTGTTTGAAGACGTCGTGATAGCCTTCGCCGCACTGGCCGCAGGTGAAGCGGCCGGTAATGCGCTCGACCAGCGCGTCCTCGTTGACCTCGAGCTCGATCACCCGATCGAGCTTGCGGCCACGGCTGACCAGGATCTCGTCGAGCGAAACCGCCTGGGCCTCGGTGCGCGGATAGCCGTCGAAGATGGCGCCTTCGTCGGCGCCCATCGAATCCAGCTTCTCACCGATCAGACCGGACACGATCTCGTCGGACACCAGCTCGCCGGCTTCCATCACCGCCTTGGCCTTCAGGCCGATCGGTGTGCCGGCCTTCACGGCCGCACGGAGCATGTCACCGGTGGAGAGTTGCACCATGCCGCGATCGGCGACGAGCTTCGACGCCTGGGTGCCCTTACCCGCGCCCGGCGGGCCCAACAGGATGATGTTCAACGGCGGTATCCCCCCTTGAGTTTCGCTTTCTTGATCAGATCGCCATATTGATGGGCGAGCAGATGGCTTTGGATCTGCGTGACGGTGTCGATCGTCACATTGACCACGATCAGCAGGCTGGTGCCGCCGAGCGCGACGCCGAGACCATATTGCGCCGTGACATATTCCGGCACGATGCAGATGAGCGTCAGATAGGCCGCACCGATCACCGTGATGCGCGTGAGCACATAGTCGAGATAATCGGCCGTGTTCTTGCCCGGACGGATCCCCGGAATGAAGCCGCCATGACGCTTCAGATTGTCGGCCGTCTCTTCCGGATTGAACACCACTGCGGTGTAGAAGAAGCAGAAGAAGATGATGCCGAGCGCATAGAGCGCCATGTAGAGCGGCGTGCCGTGGTGCAGATACTGGTTGAGCGCGATCACGAAATCGCCCCAGCTGCTCTCGCCTGCGGTCTTCTGGCCGGCGAACTGGCTGATCGTCAGCGGCATCAGCAGCAGCGACGACGCGAAGATCGGCGGAATGACGTTGGCGGTGTTGATCTTGAGCGGCAGGTGGCTCTTGTCCGCCTGCATCACGCCGCGCTGGGTCTGGCGCTTCGGATACTGGATCAGCACGCGGCGCTGCGCGCGTTCCATGAAGACGATGACGGCCACCAGCAGGATGACACCGGCCACCGCCGTCAGGATGAAGATCGGCGAAAGCGAACCCGTGCGGCCGCCCTCGAACAGGTTGGCGAGCGCGGTCGGCAGCTGCGATACGATGCCGGCCATGATGATCAGCGAGATGCCGTTGCCGATGCCCCGGCTCGTGATCTGCTCACCGAGCCACATCAGGAACATGGTTCCGCCCATCAGCGAGATCACGGTCGTGGCGCGGAAGAGATAGGGGTCGATCACGACCGCGTCCGTACCCGCGCTGGCACCCCAGCTCTCGAGGCCGACCGCGATGAAATAGCCCTGGATCGCGGTAAGCAGAACCGTGCCGTAGCGGGTGAACTGGTTGAGCTTTTTGCGTCCGCTCTCCCCTTCCTTCTTCAGCGCACCGAGCGACGGCGACAGCGAGGTGGCCAGCTGAACGACGATCGAGGCGGTGATGTACGGCATCACGCCGAGCGCGATCAGCGACATGCGCGTCAGCGCTCCGCCCGAGAAAGCGTTGAAGAAGTCGAGCACGCCGCCCCGGGTCGTGTCGAACAGCGTCTGCAGCGCACGCGGATCGAGACCCGGCAGCGGCACATGGCTGAGCAGCCGGAAAACGATCAATGCGCCGAGGGTGAACCACAGGCGCTTCTTGAGCTCGGTGGCTTTGGCGAACTGGCCAAGGTTGATGTTGGCGGCCATCTGTTCGGCTGCGGATGCCATGTGATTTACGGACCCCGGAAATGGAAACGGCGGCAGACCGAATTGGTCCCGCCGCCGTCTCATATAATGTGTGCCTCGGACTTGTCAGCCCGAAAGCGTCAGGACGACGGGCTGAGCCGCGATCAGGCCTTCTTCTTGGCGGCCCGCGTGGTGCCCTTCTTGGCAGCGGCCTTCTCGGCAGCCGGGACGACCTCGATCACTTCGACCGAACCGCCGGCCTTTTCGATCGCCGCCTTGGCACCGGCCGAAACGCCGGCGACCTTCAGCGACAGCTTGGCCGAAAGCTCACCCTTGCCCAGGATGCGAACGCCGTCCTTGCCGCCACGGGCGACGCCAGCGGCCTTCAGCGCGGCGTGATCGATCAGGCTACCCGCGTCGAGCACCTTGGAGTCGACCAGCTTCTGGATCGCGCCGATGTTCACCTCGGCATAGTCCTTGGCGAAGATGTTGTTGAAGCCGCGCTTCGGCAGACGCATGTGGAGCGGCATCTGACCGCCCTCGAAACCATGGATCGAGACGCCAGAGCGGCTCTTCTGGCCCTTCTGGCCGCGGCCGCCGGTCTTGCCGACGCCGGAACCGATACCACGTCCGACGCGGACGCGGCTCTTGCGGGCACCCTGGTTGTCGCGGAGTTCGTTGAGCTTCATGATATGCACTCGCTTTCGCTATGTTCGCGCTGAAAATAGAGGAAGGGGGCCTTAGCCCCCTTCAAGCCCTTTGACCAGCCCGAAAGCCGGTCAGGATCGATCGAGGACTTAGTCCTCGACCTTCACCATATGCTGCACCTTGCGGATCATGCCACGAACTTCGGGCGTGTCCTGGAGCTCGCGGCTCCGGTGCATCTTGTTGAGGCCCAGACCGATCAGCGTGGCGCGCTGGTCGGCCGTACGGCGGATCGGCGAACCGATCTGCGTAACCTTGAGGGTCTTGCCAGCCATGATCGATTACTCCGTGATCGCGGCCGCTTCGGCCTCTGCGACCGGAGCCGAAACACCGCTGCGACCAAGCAGGTCGGCGATCTTCTTGCCACGGCGCTGGGAAACCGACTTCGGCGACGTCTGATCCTTGAGCGCCTCGAAGGTCGCCCGGATCATGTTGTAGGGGTTCGAGGTGCCGACCGACTTGGTCACCACGTCGGCAACGCCGAGGCTCTCGAAGATCGCGCGCATCGGACCGCCGGCGATGATGCCGGTACCCGGAGGCGCGGTACGAACCGTCACGCGGCCGGCGCCGAAATGGCCCTTGCCGTCATGATGGAGGGTACGGCCCTCACGCAGCGGAACGCGAACCATCGCCTTCTTGGCTGCAGCGGTCGCCTTCGAAATGGCTTCCGGCACTTCGCGAGCCTTGCCATGGCCGAAGCCCGCACGGCCCTTGCCGTCACCGACCACGACGAGCGCGGCAAAGCCGAAGCGCTTACCGCCCTTCACGGTCTTCGAGACGCGGTTGATGTGGACGAGCTTCTCGATCAGCTCTTCGCCCTGCTCCTCGGAGCCCTTGCGGTCGTCGCGACGGCCACGACCGTCACGGCCACGGCCGCCACCACGGTCATTTCCGCCACGGCCACGGCCACCACGGCCGCGACGCTCGCCCTGGGCTGCTTCCGCCTCGGGGGCGACAGCCTGGATTTCGGTTTCGTCAGCCATTTAGAACTCCAATCCGCCTTCGCGGGCCGCATCGGCCAGCGCCTTGACGCGACCATGGAAGATGAAGCCTCCGCGATCGAACACCACCTTGGTGATGCCCGCCGCCTTGGCACGCTCGGCAACCGCCTTGCCGACCGACGCAGCGGCGTCGGCAGTTGCGCCGGTCTTGTCCTTCAGATCCTTGTCGAGGGTCGAAGCGGCAGCCAGCGTGCGGCCCGCTTCGTCGTCGATGATCTGGGCATAGATATGCCGGCCCGAACGGTGCACCGACAGGCGCGGACGCATGCCGCCACGCGCACGAAGCGCGGTACGGACGCGCCGACGACGGCGCTCGAAGAGAGAGAGACCCTTGCTCATTACTTCTTCTTCCCTTCCTTGCGGAAGATATACTCGCCGGCGTACTTGATGCCCTTGCCCTTATAGGGCTCCGGCTTGCGCCAACGACGAATTTCAGCGGCGACCTGACCGACCTGCTGCTTGTCGATGCCCGAGATGTGGACAGTCGTCTGATCCGGCGTCGCGATCGTGATCCCTTCCGGGATCTCGAAGTCGACGTCGTGGCTGTAGCCGAGCTGCAGCTTCAGGTTCTTGCCCTGGACATTGGCACGATAGCCCACGCCGGTGATCTGCAGCGTCTTGGTGTAGCCTTCGGTGACACCGACGATCAGGTTCTGCACCATCGTGCGCTGCATGCCCCAGAAGGAGCGCGAACGCTTCGAGTCGTTGACGGGCTGAACCGAGATCTGGCCGTCTTCGACCGCATAGCTGACCTCGTCGGCGAGCGACATGGACAGCGTCCCCTTCGGGCCCTTCACCGAGAGCGTCTTGCCCTCGAGCGAAGCGGAAACGCCTGCCGGCACTTGGACCGGCTTCTTACCGATGCGGCTCATCAGAAGACCTCCGCGAGAACCTCGCCGCCGACATTCTGCTCACGCGCTTCCGCGTCGGACAGAACACCCTTTGGCGTCGAGACGATGGTGATGCCCAGGCCGTTGCGGACGCGCGGCAGTTCCTTCGAACCGGAATAGACGCGGCGACCAGGCTTGGAGACGCGGGCGACGTGCTGGATCGCCGGCTGTCCTTCGAAATATTTCAGCTCGATGCGCAGGCCGTTGTGGCCGGCGACTTCCTCTTCGCTGTAGCCACGGATGTAGCCTTCGCGCTGAAGAACGTCGAGAACACGGGCACGCAGCTTGGACGCGGGGGAAACCACGCTGTCCTTGCGGGCGCGCTGCCCGTTGCGGATGCGGGTGAGCAAATCACCCAGGGGATCGGTCAGAGCCATCTTGTCGGTTCCTTACCAGCTCGACTTGGTGACGCCGGGGATCAGGCCCTTGTTGGCCAGCTCCCGGAGCTGCACGCGGCAAAGCCGGAACTTGCGATAATAAGCGCGGGGACGACCCGTCACTTCGCAGCGGTTGCGCACGCGGGTGGGGTTCGCGTTGCGCGGGATCTCGGCAAGCTTCAGACGCGCGATCAGACGCTCCGTCTCTTCCTTGCTGTCATCGTTCGCGATCGCCTTCAAACGTGCATATTTGCCGGCATAAGCCTTCACCAGCTTCTTGCGACGCTCGTTCTTGTTGATCGAACTCAGTTTCGCCATGACTTAAGTTCTTCCTTATCCAGCAGGCCGCTCAAGCGGCCTGCTTCTGATCCTGATTTTCCGCCGGGAAGGGGAAGCCGAAGAGACGCAGCAGCTCGCGCGCTTCCTCATCGGTCTTCGCCGTCGTGGCGACGATCACGTCCATGCCGCGAATCTTGTCGACCTTGTCGTAGCTGATCTCCGGGAAGATCAGCTGCTCCTTGATACCGGTGGCATAGTTGCCACGGCCGTCGAAAGACTTCGGGTTCAGGCCGCGGAAGTCGCGGACGCGCGGAAGCGCGACGGTGACGAAGCGGTCGAGGAACTCGTACATGCGCTCGCGGCGGAGGGTGACCTTCGCGCCGATCGGCATGCCTTCGCGCAGCTTGAACTGGGCGATCGACTTCTTGGCCCGGGTGATCACGGCCTTCTGGCCGGCGATCAGGGTCATTTCAGCCGCAGCCTGCTCGACCTTTTTCTTGTCCTGGGTAGCCTCACCGACGCCCATGTTCAGGACGATCTTGGTGATCTTCGGGACCTGCATCGCATTGGTATAACCGAACTTCTCGGTCATCGCCTTGACGATCGTCTCGTCGTACAGCTTCCGAAAGCGCGGAACATAGGCATCAGCCATTGATCGTCTCCCCGGTCTTGACGGCCACGCGGACCTTCTTGCCGTCCTTCATCTCGAAGCGAACGCGGGTCGGCTTGCCGTCCGCGGTCGCGATCGCGACCTTCGAGACATGCATCGGAGCCTCGACGCGCTCCAGGCCGCCCTGCGGGTTGGCCTGGCTCGGCTTGCGGTGACGGGTCGACACGTTCACGCCCGACACGACGACCTTGCCGTCCTTCGGGAAGGCCTTGGTGACTTCACCGGTCTTGCCCTTGTCCTTGCCGGACAGGACGACGACGCGATCACCCTTCTTGATCTTCAGCGCGGACATCACAGCACCTCAGGCGCGAGCGAGATGATCTTCATGTGGTTCTTGGCACGGAGCTCGCGGACCACCGGACCGAAGATACGGGTGCCGATCGGCTCACCGCTGTTCTTGTTGATCAGAACGGCGGCGTTGCCGTCGAAGCGGATCGTCGAACCGTCGGGACGATGAATGTCCTTGGCGGTACGCACGATGACCGCACGATGCACGTCACCCTTCTTCACCTTGCCGCGCGGAGCCGCTTCCTTGATCGAGACGACGATGACGTCGCCCACGGTCGCGAAACGGCGCTTGGAACCGCCCAGCACCTTGATGCACTGCACCCTCTTGGCACCGCTGTTGTCAGCGACGTCGAGGTTCGTCTGCATCTGGATCATTGTTCAGACCCTTCCAATAATCAGGCGTGGTTCGGCGTCGCGTGGGTATCAACCCGCTCGATCACCTTCCACGTCTTCAGCTTCGAAATCGGCGCGGTCTCTTCGATGCGCACCGTCTCACCCTCGCGATACTCGTTCGTCTCGTCGTGGGCGTGATACTTCTTCGACCGCTTGATGATCTTGCCGTACAGCGCGTGCTTCACGCGACGTTCGACTTTCACAACCACGGTCTTGTCGGTCTTGTCGGAGACCACCGTTCCGGTCAGCACGCGCTTCGGCATGGCTGGTCGCTCCTTACTTGGCAGCCGCAGCGGCACGCTGCGTCTGAAGGGTCTTGATCTGCGCAATCGACCGACGGACTTCACGCACCCGGCTCGGCTTTTCGAGCTGGTTGGTGGCCGCCTGGAAGCGCAGGTTGAACTGCTCGCGCTTCAGCTCGGTCAGCTGCTGCGCAAGCTGATCGTCGGTCTTGGCAGTGAGATCGGCAATCTTCGCCATCTTACTTGTCCTCGTAGATCGACTCGCCGAAGCGAGCGACAACCTTGGTCTTGATCGGCAGCTTTTCCATCGCACGCTCGAAAGCGACGCGGGCGAGCGGGCCGGGAACGCCGTCGAGCTCGAACAGGATGCGGCCGGGCTTGACGCGGGCTGCCCAGAATTCGGGCGAACCCTTACCGGAGCCCATGCGGACTTCGGCCGGCTTCGACGAGACCGGAACGTCCGGGAAGATGCGGATCCACAAACGTCCCTGACGCTTGATGTGACGCGTGATCGCGCGGCGGGCCGCCTCGATCTGGCGCGCGGTGATCCGGTCCGGCTCGAGGGCCTTGAGGCCGAACGCGCCGAAGTTCAGCGACGCGCCGCCGGGCGCGTTGCCATGGATGCGACCCTTGTGGGCCTTGCGGAATTTGGTGCGCTTTGGTTGCAGCATTTTCTATCGCCTTCTGACACCGATTGTCCGGTCGATCAGGCGACGCTGATAAGGGAAAATCCCTTATCGCGCCGGCCGGACCCCCGACGTCTGAGCTTCCATCATGAGCCGGTCCTGGGCCATCGGATCATGGCCGAGGATCTCACCCTTGAAGATCCAGACCTTGATACCGCACACGCCATAGGCGGTGTGGGCTTCGGCTTCGGCATAGTCGACATTCGCGCGGAGCGTGTGCAGCGGCACCCGGCCCTCACGATACCATTCGGTGCGCGCGATTTCCGCGCCGCCGAGACGGCCGGCGCAGGTGATACGGATGCCCTCTGCGCCGAGGCGCAGAGCGGACTGAACCGCACGCTTCATCGCGCGACGGAAGGCGATACGACGCTCGAGCTGATCGGCGACACCCTGCGCAACAAGCTTGGAGTCGATTTCCGGCTTGCGGATCTCGACGATGTTCAGCGAGACGTCCGAAGAGGTCATCTTGCCGAGCGCACGGCGCAGCTTTTCGATATCAGCGCCCTTCTTGCCGATGATGACGCCCGGACGAGCGGCATATACGGAAATCCGGCACAGCTTGGCGGGACGCTCGATGACGACCTTGGAGATCGCCGCCTGCGGGATGGTCTTCAGGATGTACTTCCGGATCTTGAGATCCTCGAGCAGCAGACGACCATAGTCCTGGCCGTCGGCGTACCAACGGCTGTCCCAGGTGCGGTTGATCTGCAACCGCATGCCGATCGGGTTCGACTTCTGACCCATATTATTCAGCCTCTTCCTGCTGCTCGCGCACGACGACCCGGAGGCGCGCGAACGGCTTGATGATGCGGGTCGACTTGCCGCGACCGCGCGTGGCGAAGCGCTTCATGACGATCGACTTGCCGACCGAGGCTTCCTTCACGACGAGCGCGTCGACGTCGAGGTTGTGGTTGTTCTCGGCGTTCGCGATGGCGCTCTGCAGCACCTTGCGGACGTCGACCGCCATGGCCTTCTTCGAGAAGGCCAGGATGTTGAGCGCGTCACCGGCCGACTTGCCGCGGATGAGACCGGCGACGAGGTTCAGCTTGTACGGGCTGCCGCGAACGGTGGTGGCGACCGCAAGGGCCTCCTTCTCACCGACGCGACGCGGAGCTGCGGGCTTCGACATCAGCGCTTACCCTTCTTGTCAGCGTGGCCGGGGAAGTAGCGCGTCGGCGCGAACTCGCCCAGCTTGTGACCAACCATTTCCTCGGAAACCGAGACCGGCACGAACTTGCGGCCGTTATAGACGTTGAACGTCAGACCAACGAACTGCGGCAAGATGGTCGAGCGACGCGACCAGGTCTTGATCGGAGCGCGCGCGCCACCGTCCTGAGCGGCCTCCGCCTTCCGGAGAAGGTGAAGATCGACGAACGGACCTTTCCAGACGGAACGGGCCATGGATTACCTCTTCTTCTTCGCGTGGCGCGAACGGATGATGAACTTGTCGGTCGCCTTGTTGTGGCGGGTCCGCGCACCCTTGGTGGGCTTACCCCACGGGGTGACCGGGTGACGACCACCCGAAGTGCGGCCTTCACCACCACCGTGCGGGTGGTCGACCGGGTTCTTCGCGACGCCGCGGGTCAGCGGACGCTTGCCCAGCCAGCGGTTGCGACCGGCCTTGGCCAGGTTCTGGTTGGCGTTGTCCGGGTTCGACACGGCACCGACGGTGCACATGCAATCCGAACGGATGTAGCGCTGCTCGCCCGAGTTGAGGCGAACCATCACCATGCCCTTGTCGCGACCGACGATCTGCACATAGGTGCCGGCGGCGCGAGCGATCTGACCGCCCTTGCCCGGCTTCATCTCCACATTGTGGACGATGGTGCCGACCGGAGCCTGGCCGATTTCCATCGCATTGCCCGGCTTGGTGTCGGTCTTCTTGGCAGCGACGATGACGTCGCCGGCCGCCAGACGCTGGGGCGCGAGGATGTAAGCGAGCTCACCGTCCTCATATTTGACGAGGGCGATGAAAGCCGAGCGGTTCGGATCATATTCCAGGCGCTCGACGGTCGCGGGCTGGTCCCACTTCCGACGCTTGAAATCGATGATGCGATACTTCTGCTTGTGACCGCCGGCGATGCCACGCGCGGTCGCATGGCCCATGTTGTTGCGGCCGCCCGACTTGCGCTTGCCTTCGGTCAGAGCCTTGACGGGCTTGCCCTTGTGCAGCGACGACTTGTCGACGAGGATCAGGCCGCGGCGGGCCGGGCTCGTCGGGTTGTAATGCTTCAGCGCCATGGCGTCAGATTCCCGTCGTCACGTCGATGGACTGGCCTTCGGCCAGCGTCACGATCGCCTTCTTCACGTCGGAGCGCTTGTAGGGAGCACCCTTCCAGCGCTTCGTCTTGCCCTTTGCGACGATCGTGTTCACGCCGGTAACCTTGACGTTGAACAGCGCTTCGACAGCAGCCTTGATCTCCGGCTTGGTCGCATCGTTTGCGACCTGGAAGACCACGGCGTTGTGCTCGGAAAGCAGCGTCGTCTTTTCGGTGATGTGGGGCTTGCGCACCACATCATAATGGCGGTTGTCCACCAGGGTTTCGTTCTTAGCCATTGAAGCGCGCCTCCAGCTTCTCGACAGCGGCGCGGGTCAGCACCAACGTCTCATGCTTCAGAATGTCATAGACGTTCGCGCCGATCGCCGGCAGCACGTTGACCGAACGGATGTTCGAAGCCGCGAGCTGGAAGCCGTTGTCGACCGCGTCGCCGTCGATGACCAGGGCGGTGTTGCCGAAGCCCAGCTTGCCGATCTTCTCGATCAGCGCCTTGGTCTTCGCATCCTTGAGCTCGAGCGTGTCGAGCACGAGGAGCTTGCCGTCCTTGGCCTTGCTCGAAAGCGCCATCTTCAGACCGAGCGCACGAACCTTCTTGTTCAGGCTGCTCTCGAAGACGCGGGCACGGGGACCATGCGCCTTGCCGCCGCCGATGAAGATCGGAGCGCGGCGATCGCCGTGACGAGCCGTACCGCCGCCCTTCTGGCGACCGAACTTCTTGCCGGTGCGGGCAACGTCGCTGCGCTCACGAGCCGCACGTGCCGGAGCGCGACGGTTGTGGAGTTGCCAGGTGACGACGCGATGCAGGATGTCGGCACGCGGCTCGACGGCGAAGATCTCGTCGTTGAGCTCGATGTCGCCCGACGCGGTGGCGTCGAGGGTCTGGACCTTGACCTTCATCTATCAGCCCTCCTGGCCGTCGGTGGCTTCGGGAGCCGCGGTCTCTTCCGCAGGCGTCTCGGCAGGCGCACTGTTGCTGTTGGCGGCAGCCTTCAGGCCGGCCGGATAGGGCACGTCCTTATGGGCCGGAACCTTGACGGAGTCCTTGACGAGGAGCCAACCACCCTTCGAGCCGGGCACGGAGCCCTTCACGAAGAGCAGGCCACGCTCGGCGTCGGTCTGCACGATTTCGAGGTTCTGCTGGGTCCGCTGCTTGTCACCCATGTGACCGGCCATCTTCTTGTTCTTGAAGACCTTGCCCGGATCCTGACGCTGACCGGTCGAGCCGAGCGAGCGGTGCGAGACCGACACGCCGTGCGTCGCACGCAGACCACCGAAACCCCAGCGCTTCATGCCGCCGGCGAAACCCTTACCCTGGGTCTTGCCGGAAATGTCGACGAACTGACCCGCGACGAAATGGTCGGCCGAAATCTCGGCACCAACGTCCAGCAGACCATCTTCCGACACGCGGAACTCAGCGAGGATCGCCTTCGGCTCCACTTCGGCCTTGCCGAAATGGCCGCGCTCCGGCTTCGAGAGATTCTTCGGCTTCGCAGAACCGGCGCCAAGCTGCACCGCGACATAACCGTCACGGTCCATCTCGCGGCGAGCGACAACCTGAACATTTTCCAGTGCCAGGACGGTTACCGGAACGTGCCGGCCATCTTCCTGGAACAGGCGGGTCATACCCATCTTCTTAGCGATCACGCCTGTGCGCATGATCCGTTCCTTCCACAACAGAGGCTCGCGTTAGCGGCGAGCGTGCCAACGAAAAAAGCCCCGGCGTCTACCGGAGCCCCCAGCCCAAATCAGACACAGCCCCCGCCAGGGCCAGAGTTCCGCATTGCTGCGAATGGCGGGGACTCGGACACCGGATCCTGAAGATCGCGGTCGGTATCCCTGTCAGTTCGTCATCCGCGCCGCGTGGCCGGAAAAACGAGAAGCGCGGGAGCGATTCGACTCCCGCGCGCTGCAGGCCCTTTAGGCCAGTTTGATCTCGACATCAACACCTGCCGCGAGGTCGAGCTTCATAAGCGCATCGACGGTCTGCGGGGTCGGCTGGACGATGTCCAGAAGACGCTTGTAGGTGCGCACCTCGAACTGCTCACGCGACTTCTTGTCGATGTGAGGACCGCGGTTCACGGTGAACTTCTCGATGCGGGTGGGCAACGGGATCGGGCCACGGATGAGCGCGCCGGTACGGCGGGCGGTGTCTGCGATGTCGCCAGTGGCCTGATCGAGCACACGATGATCGAAAGCCTTGAGGCGAATACGGATATTCTGCGTTTCCATGTCCTGCACCGATGCGAAAGAGCCGTGCGGCAAAAGCGCCGCCTTCTAACCTATGACAAAAGCGAACCGGCCGACCCCCGAGGGGGCCGGCCGGCCCGTTTCGACTGCGTCTATATTACTTCGAGATCGAGCTGACAACCCCGGCGCCGACGGTGCGGCCGCCTTCACGGATCGAGAAGCGAAGACCTTCTTCCATCGCGATCGGAGCAATGAGCTTGACGCCGAGCTTCACGTTGTCGCCGGGCATGACCATCTCGGTGCCCTCGGGCAGTTCGACGGTGCCGGTGACGTCCGTGGTGCGGAAGTAGAACTGCGGGCGGTAGTTGGCGAAGAACGGCGTGTGACGGCCACCCTCTTCCTTCGACAGCACGTAGACTTCCGAGGAGAACTCGGTGTGCGGGGTGATCGAACCCGGCTTGGCCAGAACCTGACCACGCTCGACTTCTTCACGGCCGACGCCACGGAGCAGCGCGCCGATGTTGTCGCCGGCCTGGCCGCTGTCGAGCAGCTTGCGGAACATCTCGACGCCCGTGACGGTGGTCTTGCGGGTGTCCTTGATGCCGACGATCTCGACTTCCTCGCCGACCTTGACCATGCCGGTCTCGACGCGGCCCGTGACGACGGTGCCACGACCCGAGATCGAGAACACGTCTTCGATCGGCATCAGGAACGGACGGTCGAGCGGACGCTCCGGCTGCGGGATATATTCGTCGACGGCGCGCATCAGCTCGAGCACGGCGTCATGGCCGATCTCGGGCTTCTTGCCTTCGAGAGCGCAGAGAGCCGAACCCTTGATGACGGGGATGTCGTCGCCCGGGAACTCGTAGGACGAGAGCAGCTCGCGAACCTCGAGCTCGACGAGCTCCAGGATCTCTTCGTCGTCGACCATGTCGACCTTGTTCATGAACACGACGAGCGCAGGAACGCCGACCTGACGGGCGAGCAGGATGTGCTCGCGGGTCTGCGGCATCGGACCGTCGGTGGCCGAGACGACGAGGATGCCGCCGTCCATCTGAGCGGCGCCGGTGATCATGTTCTTCACATAGTCGGCGTGGCCCGGGCAATCGACGTGCGCATAGTGGCGCGCGGCGGTCTCATACTCGACGTGCGCGGTCGAGATGGTGATGCCACGCTCGCGCTCTTCCGGAGCCTTGTCGATGTTGGCGTAGTCGACGAAGGTCGCGCCGCCGGTCTCGGCGAGGACCTTGGTGATGGCTGCCGTGAGCGACGTCTTGCCGTGGTCGACGTGGCCGATGGTGCCGATATTGCAGTGCGGCTTGTTCCGCTCAAACTTAGCCTTAGCCATTTTTTGCCTCTTCTCTTCGAATCAATTGCTGGACGCGCCGCCCGATGCGGACGCGCCCATAACCACAAATTTCGGATTATGCCAGCTTTGCCTTGACTTCCTCGGCAACGTTGGCGGGCACTTCGTCATAATGCGAGAACTGCATCGTGTACTGCGCGCGGCCCTGGGTGAACGAGCGCAGCTGGTTCACATAGCCGAACATATTCGCGAGCGGCACCATCGCCTCGACGACCTGTGCGTTACCGCGGCTGTCGGTGCCCTGGATCTGGCCGCGACGGCTGTTCATGTCGCCGATGACGTCGCCCAGATAATCTTCCGGGGTCACGACTTCGACCTTCATGATCGGCTCGAGGATGGTGATGCCGGCCTTCTGGGCCGCCTCACGCATCGCACCACGACCCGCGATTTCGAAGGCCAGAGCCGACGAGTCGACGTCGTGATACTTACCGTCGACCAGGTGAACCTCGACGTCGACGATCGGGAAGCCGATCAGCGAACCGCCCTCGGACGTCTCGCGCATGCCCTTCTCGACGGCTGGGATATATTCGCGCGGGATATTGCCGCCCTTGATCTCGTCCTTGAAGACGAAACCGGTGCCGCGCTCGCCCGGCTTGACCTGAACCTTGACCTCGCCGAACTGGCCCGAACCACCCGACTGCTTCTTGTGGGTGTAGATCAGTTCGACAGGCTTCTTCAGATATTCGCGATAAGCGACCTGCGGAGCACCGACATTCGCTTCGACCTTGAACTCGCGACGCATGCGGTCGACGAGGATCTCGAGGTGAAGCTCGCCCATGCCCTTGATGATCGTCTGGCCCGACTCATGGTCGGTCGAAACGCGGAACGAGGGATCCTCGGCTGCCAGGCGATTCAGGGCGATGCCCATCTTTTCCTGGTCGGCCTTGGTCTTCGGCTCGACCGACAGCTCGATGACGGGGTCCGGGAACTCCATGCGCTCGAGGATGATCGGCGCGCTCGGCGAACACAGCGTGTCGCCGGTCGTGGTCTCCTTGAGGCCCGCCAGAGCGACGATGTCGCCTGCATAGGCCTCATCGATGTCCTCGCGGCTGTTCGCATGCATCAGCAGCATGCGGCCGATCTTTTCCTTCTTGTCCTTCACGCTGTTCAGGAAGGTGCCCTTTTCGAGCTTGCCCGAATAGATGCGCGCGAAGGTGAGCGAGCCGACGAACGGGTCGTTCATGATCTTGAAGGCCAGCGCCGACATCGGTGCGCTGTCGTCCGCCGGACGCGAGTCCGGGGTCTCGCCGTCGAGCTTGACGCCCTGCACGTCGGGAATGTCGAGCGGGCTCGGCAGATAGTCGACAACCGCATCGAGGAGCGGCTGAACGCCCTTGTTCTTGAATGCAGAGCCGCAGAGGACCGGGACGAACGAGAAATTCAGCGTGCCCTTGCGGATCAGGCTCTTGAGCTTGGCCGCATCCGGCTCGGTGCCCTCGAGATAGGCCTCCATCGCCTCGTCGTCCTGCTCGACCGCAATCTCGATCAGCTCGGCGCGGGCGACGGCAGCGGCGTCCTTCATGTCCTCGGGGATGTCGACGACCTCGAACTTCGCACCCAGGCTCTCTTCGAGCCAGATGATGGCGTTGTTGTTGACCAGGTCGACCAGACCCTTGAACTGGCTTTCCAGCCCGATCGGCAGATACAGGACGGCCACGCGCGCACCGAGACGATCCTTGATCATGTCGACGCACATGTTGAAATTGGCGCCGGTGCGGTCGAGCTTGTTGACGAAGCACATCCGGGGGACCTTGTACTTCTCGGCCTGACGCCAGACAGTCTCGGACTGCGGCTCGACGCCGGCAACGCCGTCGAAGCAGGCGACCGCACCGTCGAGCACACGCAGCGAACGCTCTACTTCGATGGTGAAGTCGACGTGGCCAGGCGTATCGATGATGTTGATCCGGTGATCGTTCCAGAAGCAGGTCGTCGCGGCGGACGTGATCGTGATCCCGCGCTCCTGCTCCTGCTCCATCCAGTCCATGGTGGCGGTGCCTTCATGGACTTCGCCGATCTTGTACGACTTGCCGGTGTAATAAAGGATACGCTCGGTCGTGGTCGTCTTGCCGGCATCGATGTGCGCCATGATGCCGATGTTACGATATTTGGCGAGCGGGTGGCTGCGGGCCATGATCTGAAAACTCCGATGTCGGGGTGGGGAGCGGTCTCCCCTACCCCGACGATATGGACAGGATTGTTACCAGCGGTAGTGGCTGAAGGCGCGGTTCGCCTCGGCCATGCGGTGCGTGTCCTCACGCTTCTTGACCGCATTGCCACGGTTGTTCGCCGCATCCATCAGCTCGCCCGACAGACGGCCGGCCATGGTGTGCTCCGAACGCGAGCGAGCCGCGTTGATCAGCCAACGGATGGCCAGAGCCTGCGAACGCTCCGGACGGACTTCGACGGGAACCTGATAGGTCGCACCACCGACGCGGCGGCTGCGCACCTCGATGCCCGGCTTCACATTGTTGAGGGCGTCATGAAACACGCCGAGCGGCTCGCGCTTGGCGCGGGTCTCGATGGTTTCCAGGGCACCATAGACGATGCCTTCTGCGACGGACTTCTTGCCGTCGAGCATGACGCTGTTCATGAACTTGCTGAGCACGACATCCCCGAACTTCGGATCGGGAAGGATTTCGCGCTTTTCTGGGCGGCGACGACGAGCCATTTCGATCTACCTCTTACTTAGGACGCTTGGCGCCGTACTTCGAACGGCTCTGCTTGCGATCCTTGACACCCTGCGTGTCGAGCACGCCGCGGAGAACGTGATAGCGCACACCCGGAAGGTCGCGCACACGGCCACCGCGGATCAGGACCACCGAGTGCTCCTGGAGGTTGTGGCCTTCGCCCGGAATGTAGCTGATCACTTCGCGGCTGTTGGTCAGGCGGACCTTGGCCACCTTGCGCAGCGCCGAGTTCGGCTTCTTCGGGGTCGTCGTGTAGACGCGCGTGCAAACGCCGCGCTTCTGCGGGTTCTTTTCCATCGCAGGGACCTTGGACTTGGCCTTCTGCGGTTCCCGACCCTTGCGGATCAGCTGATTGATCGTTGGCATGAAGCCCTTCACCTCTAAGAGTTACTTTACCGCTGCCCGAATAGCCTTTCCCGCACCGCCCGTGAGCGGTAACGCGGAAATGCACGAAGACCCCGGCGGTCAAACCAGACCCCCCGGGCCATCACACGCAACGGCAATGTTCAGCTCACCCGGAGTCGGCGGACCGTCTCCGAGCAAGGGCGCGCCTATAGAGAAGGAGTCGGATCGGGTCAACCGCCGCAACCGGGGCCTGCACCGGCCTCGCTCGAGCAGTCAGAATGCAAGGGCAGAGAGCTCACTCCGCGCCAGACGTCTTAAAGATCGGCGCCCGCCGTCTCGGCGTCAACCCAGGCGGCATAGCCCGCAGACGCTGCCTCGACCCGGAGGACAACAAACTCGGGAAGGTCATAGCTGTGGAGCGCGGCGATCCTGTCTCGCACGGCATCGGCCAATGCTTCGCGCGTCTTGATCTGCAGGGTCCACTCCTCGGCGCGCTCGATGCGGCCCGCCCAGCGATAGACGCTGTGCGCGGCATGGATCTGGACGCAGGCGGCGAGCCGCTCCTCGACCAGCGCGCTGGCAATCCGATCGGCTTCTTCGAGTGTCGAACAGCTCGTCATCGCCAGGATCATAAAGGCCTCCACTCTAAGCCCGCCAGCGAGTTGCACGCACTGGCGGCGCTCCGGCCTCACCCTTCGGCAAGGGTCGTTTTGCGCTTGTCAAGGGATCAAATGGCACTGGGTGACGTTTTCTTCGTCATACAGCCCGGGAGGTCCGCCATGTCGATCATCGACACCACGAAACCCAAGATTGCCGCTGCGGCTTCGACAGCCCTTCTGCCCCGCCCGCACCACCGCTTCCAGCCGCTTCGCCTTCTTGCAGCGCTTCCGCTGGTTGCGGTGACAGCTTTGTGCTTCGACGGCGTGGCCCCTGCCGGCACCACAACGGAGGCAGCCTTGCCTGCGGTTGCGAGCGAAGCGGCTTCAGATGCACGGTGGTCGCAGAGCGACCTTAAGGAGCTGCTCAAAATCATCGACGCCAGCGCGAAAGAGGGGCTCGACCCGACCGCCTATGCCGTCGCGCCGCTTCGTCAGGCGGCCGAAGATGGCGGGAGCGGCCCCGGCATCGATGCTCTGGCCCACGGTGTCGCGCTTGCGCTGGCCAACGACTTTGCCAACGGGGCGATAGACGACAAGGCGCGCTTCGACTGGAAAATGCCGGCGCCGATGAGTGCGGCGGACATATCGACGGGTCTCGACAGTGCGCTGGCAGCGCACCGGGTAGACAAATGGCTGACCAGCCTGCTGCCGAAGGACGAACGCTATGCGGCGCTGAAGGTGGCTTATGCCAAGGCGGTCGAGCCCGGCGAACGTGCCGAGATCAGGGCCAATCTGGAGCGATGGCGCTGGATGCCGCGCGATCTCGGCCAGGACTATCTTTATGTGAATATCCCCTCCTATCGGCTCAGCGTCATAGCCGATGGTGTCGAGCGGGCCAGCTATAACGTGGTGGTCGGCTCGCCCCGCACGCCGACGCCGCAACTTGCACTTCATGCCCAGTCGATCGTCGCCAACCCCGGCTGGAGCGTACCCAGGAGCATATCGAGCAAGGGCATGCCGAAGGGCCGCGGGTTCGAATGGAAGAGCTATGGCGGAAACCGCATGCTGTGGCAGGCGCCCGGGCCGACGAATGCGCTCGGCCGGATAAAGATCGACATGCCCAATCCCGATGCCATCTATCTGCACGACACGCCTAACCACAGCGTGTTCCGCCGCGAGCACCGGGCGTTGAGCCATGGCTGCGTCCGCGTCGAGAATATCGAGGGCCTCGCCGCTCTTTTGCATGACGAGATGCAGCTAAACGATGCACTGGCCGATCAGTCGACGACCAGGGTGTTCCAGCTTCAGCGGAGCATCCCCGTCTATCTGACCTATTTCACGCTGGAGGCTACGCCTGACGGACGCGTGACGCGGATCGGCGACCCGTACAAGCGCGATAGTGCCACGATCGCGCAATTGGGCGATGCGCCCGGACGCGCGGCGGTGATGGCGGCGCGATGAACGACAGAAGCAAGTCGATACCCATCCTTACCGCAGCGCAGCGATGAATCGTGCAAGGAAAGGGACCGGCACCGGACCGTGACGGAACAAGTGCGGTTTATGCCAATGTAAAAATTAACCTTGTCCGCTATGTATGGATCATTACGGTTGTCATAGCGGGTTGGGCACTTGCAAAATCTTTCGATTACGCCGGTCAGCCGGCGTGCACTGCTGGGTGCTGGTTTGATCGCTGGTCTGGGGATGAGTGGAGGCAATGGCCTTCTCGCTGCGCCCATTTCGTCGGGGCCGGCTCTTCGCAGCGATGTGCGCCAGCGGGCATTGGCGGCAATGAGCCGGCATATCGGACGTATCCGCTATCGCGACGTCATCGGCATTTGCGATTTCGATGCCGCGTCGTCCTCTCCGCGCTTTCATATGCTGGACGTAGCCTCGGGCAAGGTGACGAGCCTGCTCGTCGCCCATGGCCGCGGGTCCGATCCGAACCACACCGGCTGGCTGCAGCGTTTTTCCAATCAGCCCGGCTCCGCCGCCTCGTCGAGCGGCGCCTTCGTCACTGCCGAGGAATATGTCGGCAATCACGGGCGGTCGCGCCGTGTGGATGGCCTCGATCCGACCAACAGCAATGCCCGCGCACGCGCCGTCGTGATTCACGGCGCCTGGTATGCCGAGAAGACGATGATCGCCCAGCATGGCAAGCTCGGCCGCTCGGAAGGCTGCTTTGCCTTTGGTGAGTCCGATCTCGCCCTGGTGATGGAACGGCTCGGGCCGGGTCGTCTGATCTATGCGGACAAGATCGACCTTGCCTGAAATCGAGTCAGCCCGTGCTCAAAACGAGTCGAATGGCGACGCCAATGGCCGCCGCCTGCCTGTCTCGGCTTTCACTTATCGTTTAGATTCAGCCTTGTCTGGTCGGTAACGGAGGGGGCTGGATGATGCTCAAGACGATCTTCGGACAAGCCGCTGCGGCGATCGCCCTCAGTTGCACGTCCATCGCTTTGTCCGTCACGCCGGTCACTGCTGCGAGCCCACTGGGCCTGCCGCGCTTCGCAACCGTTCTCATGGATGCCGGCACCAACGAGATCCTCTATGCCGAGCAGGCGACGGCGATCCGCCATCCCGCCTCGATTACCAAGGTGATGACCCTCTATCTGGTTTTCGATGCGCTCGAAGCCGGACGGCTTCGTCCTGACGACCGGGTGGTGATTTCCTCTCATGCCGCCAGCCAACGTCCGTCGAAGCTGGGCTTGGCGCCCGGCCAGTCGCTCTCGGTAGAGGACGCGATCAAGGTCGTGGCAGTGAAGTCCGCGAACGATATCGCCGTTGCGCTGGCCGAGAGGATCGGTGGAACCGAACAGAATTTCGCCCGGCTGATGACCGCCAAGGCGCGCCAGTTGGGCATGCGGCAGACCATGTATGCCAATGCCAGCGGCTTGCCCGATCCGGCGCATTTCAGCTCGGCGCAGGACATTGCGATCCTCTCGGCCGCGATGATCCGCAACCACCCCAACTATTATGGATGCTTCGCCGAACAGAGTGTCAGCTATGGCCGGCTGCGGATGGCGAACCACAACAAGCTGCTCGGCGTGGTGCCGGGGGTCGACGGGATCAAGACCGGCTTCACCAACGACAGCGGCTTCACGCTCACCGCCTCGGCCGTTCGCAATGGGCGCCGCCTGATCGCCGTCGTGCTGGGCTCGCCCTCGGGCTGGCAGCGCGACCGCGACATCACGTCGCTGCTCAATGCGGGCTTCACCGCGCTCGAAATCCGTCGCAACGGCGGCAATGGGGATATGACCGCGCTGCTCGCCAGTTCAGGCTTCGCGCTCAACCGGAGCCTGCGCCCGATGCCGCAGATCGCCGCGCTGAACGTCGAAGAGGGCGACAGCGAGTAAAGGCGGCGCGCGCCGAAGCGCGCCGCCGCTAACTC